>CAJYPV010000009.1 GCA_913776825.1 Burkholderiaceae bacterium | reverse complement strand
TCATCGACCCCCCGAATGCGCCGCAGCGCTTCGGCCGCCGCCTTGTCATCCAGCCGGCAGACCAGCGCATAGCTGGAGTCGGTGGGAATCGCGCCAATGCCGCCCTGGTCGATGATCTGCGCGGCCTTGCGCAGGAAACGGGCCTGAGGGTTGTCGGGGTGGACTTCGAAGATTTGAGCCATGGGGCCGGTTGTGCGGCCGTGGCGCCAGCGGCGTGGGGAAGCGCGGTGTTAACCGCGTCGACGGCGTAGGTGACAGGCGAGTGATCCGCTTCGATTCGACGAGCCAACCGTGGCGCTTGTCTCTGCCCGGCTTGATCCGCTTCGACTCATTGAGCCGGACCAGCGCGCGTGGCCGCGGCTCGGCGGCTTGGCGGCTTGGCGCCGTGGCTCAGGCCGAACCGTCCGGCGCGCCGATGCGGCGCGCGATTTCGGCTTCCAGATGGGCCGCCCGTTCACGCAGCACGTCGGCGGCGGCCTTGAGCTGCAGGTGCGTGCGCACGCGCGCGAGGAGGATGGGCGGGCTGATCGGCTTGGTGATGTAGTCGACCGCGCCCAGCGCCAGGCCGTGGCTTTCGTCGGCCACGTCCGAGCGCGCGGTGAGGAACAGCACCGGGATGTCACGCGTGGCGGCGTCCGCCTTGAGGCAGCGGCAGATCTCGTGGCCATCCATGTGGGGCATCAGGACGTCCAGCAGGATCAGGTCGGGATGCGGCACTTCGGCGGCGATTCGCAACGCGCGGTCGCCGGTCGTCGCGACCTTCACGCGGTGTCGCTCCTTGAGGAGCCCATACAACTGGGAGAGGATCTCCGGCGAATCGTCGACGATCAGGATGGTCGAGCGCAAATCGTCCGGCGTCGCTGGCGCGTTGCCGTCGAGCGGGCTGTCGATGGCGGCTGGAGGCGGGACAGGGGAGGCAGGGTTCATGGGGGCTCCTGATGGCTCGTGTCATCCCGCTGGAGGTCGGGGCGCGCCGCCGGCCTGCGGTTCAAGCAGCCGCGACGCGGTGTCGAAATCGACGTTCACCGCAGCGGTCAGCGCCTGACGCAGCCGGGTCCGGCCGGCGTCGTCACCCTGCACTGCTGCCCCGAGCTCGGCCAGCAGCGCTTCGGCGGTCTCGATCGCGGCGCCGTCGTGATCCCGGAGTTGGCGGTGCAGCAGTTGCAGCCGCGAGGCGCTCACGATGGGCGCTGCGCCGCGTGCCTCGTCCGACGGCGACGGGGCTCCGGCGAAGACCAGCGCCTGCACCGACGGCATCGGTGACGGCGGCAGCGTTGCCAGCGGGCCGTCCAGTCCCCGCAGCAGCCGATCCAGCGCAGCGGCCACGTCGACGGCCAGCGCTTGGCGCTGCGCGGCCGGTGCTCCGGCATGGCAGGCCTCCTCCAGGCGTGCCGCAGTCTCGCTCAACGCGATCGCGCCGATGGTGCCGGCGGAGCCCCTCAGGCCGTGCGCCAGGCGGGCCAGGGCATCCGGATCTTCCTCGGTCGCCGCTTGGGCCAGGCGCTCGCTGGTCGTCTGTTGGGATTGATGGAAGACGCGGAGCAGACGCAGGTACAGCGACACATTGTTGGCGGCGATCGCGAGACCGGCGCCCGCCTCCAGGCCCTCCACGTCAGGCATCGGCGAATGCGTGTCGAGGCCGGCGGGGACGAACGCTCCGAAATCGGTGCCGCCGAGGCTGGTGTCCACGGCGAGCGTCGGTGCGAGCGCCTCCGCGTCGGCATCCGCCGCGCGCGCGCCATCGGGCGTCGGATGCCTGGGACGGATCCAGCGGGCCAAAGTCTCGAACAGGGCATCCGCATTCAGAGGCTTGGCGATGTGGTCGTTCATTCCGGCGGCCAGGATGCGGGCGCGATCCGCGACTGTGGCGTTGGCGGTCAGCGCGATGACGGGCAAGGTCCGCCACTGCGGATCCTCGCGCAGGCGCCGCGTGGTCTCATAGCCGTCCATCTCGGGCATCTGGCAGTCCATCAGCACGCCGTCGAAGGCGTGCGGGGATTCGCGCATCAGGTCCAGCGCGACGAGCCCGTTGTGGGCCGTGGTCACCGAGATGCCGGCGCCCGCGAGCAGCGCCTCGGCGAGGTCCCGGTTGACGGCGATGTCGTCCACCACCAGCAGCCTTGCGCCAGCCAAGCTGCGAATCGCGGCGTCTCTCTCGTCACGCCGACGGGCCCTGGCGCTGATCTCCCCGTGGGTCGCGCGGGCGCCGAGGGTGGCACTCAGCGCGGCGACCGTCACCGGCTTGGCGAGCACCGGCGGCCGCCACCCATCCGGCAGGCTGGAGAGCTTCTCGTACAGGGATTCTTCGCTGCTGAACGCGGTCACCAGCACCAGCCGCGGCAGGGGATCGAGCGCGTCGATCATGCGTGCAGCGACGGTCAGTCCATCCATGTCCGGCATGCGCCAATCCAGCAGCGCCCAGGCGTAAGGGCGTTGCGCCTGGGCCGCGGCGTGCGCCATGCGCAAGGCCTGACGCCCCCCGCTCGCGAGATCAGCGGTCAGCCCTTGATCGCGGCACAGGCCTGCCAGCAGTTCGCGCGCGACGCGGCTGTCGTCGGCGATGAGCACTCGGGCGCCGGCGGGGCGCGCGGGCGGCATCCCGTCGTCGCACGCGTCGGGGTCCTGCAGGGCGAGAGGCACGCAGAAGTGAAAGGTGCAGCCCACATGGGGCATCGACTCCAGCCACATGCGACCCCCCATGAGTGCCAGCAACTGCCGGCAGACGGCCAGGCCCAGATCTCCAACGTGAGGCGCGGCGGGGTCGCAGTCCTCCAGCCGGCGCCGCAACTGCGCCAGCGCGATCGGTGTCATGCCCGGGCCGCTGTCCTGGATGCTGAACTGCAGCCGCACCCACACGTCCCGCACGGCCTGATCAGCGGCGGCCTCCGACGCATCCGCCCCATCCGCCCCATCGGTCGCATCGGTCGCATAGATCGCATCGATCGACGTCCGGATGGGTTCTGCCAGGTTGACGGCGATCACCACGGCGCCGTGTTCGGTCACCCGGGCGGCGCGCTTGCCCAACTGGGTCAGCACCTGGCCCAACCGCAGCGGGTCGCCGATCAGCGCCGTCGGCACGTCAGCGGGCACACTGACCAGCAGTTCGACACGCTTCTGCTCCAACCCCAGGCCCAGCACACGCGCCGTGTGGTCCAGCACGTCGTGCAGGTCGAAGGGGATGCGTTCCAGTGTCATTCGGCCGGCTTCGATGCGGCTGAAGTCAAGGATGTCGTCGATGACGCTGAGCAGGTTGTCGGCAGCGTCGCGTGCCTTCCCGACGTAGTTCCGCTGGCGCGCGTCGAGGTCGGTCTGCAGCGCCAGGTCGGACATGCCGATGATGGCGTTCATGGGCGTGCGCAGTTCGTGGCTCATGTTGGCCAGGAAGTCGGCTCGCATCCGCGTGGCGTTCTCGGCGGCGTCTTGCGCACGGCGTATCTCGGCCTCGGCAGCCAGCTCCTCCGTGAGGTCTGTGAGCCAGACCAGCGTGCCGCACCGATGGAATTCCACGGGCACGAAGACCGCATGGCAGGAGCGCGTCTGGCCGTCCGGCGCCACGAGCGAGAGCGCGGTGTCCCCGCCGGACGCGTCGGCGCTGAGCATCGCGTCGGCGCGGGCGCGGCTGTCCGGATCCGCATAAGTCTCCGGCCAGGGCTGGCCGACATGGACATCGACCAGCCGTCGCAGGGCCGTGTTGGCCACCAGGACCTGGTGGTCGGCAATCACGCCGATGCCCACCGGCGTTTGCTCGATGAGGTGCAGGTAGCGTTGTTCCTGGGCGGCCAGCTCGCGCTCGCGCTGCGAGCGCACCACGCGGACCGCCATCTGTCGCCACAGCACGCCAAGCAGAGCGAAGGTGACCAGAGCCGTCAGTCCGCCCAGGATGGCCTGCTCCGGGCGACTCAGGGCCAGTTCCTGATCCGTCATGTACACCAGCCGCCAGGGGCCGGCGGGATCGCTCCAGTCGACCTCTTTGGAGATGACCAGATGCGAATGGCCTCGCAGGGTCACGGTCTCCTGGCTCGGATCGAAGGGGAGGAGCGTGGCACGGTCGGGATCCTCCAGACTGCGGCCGTACTGTTGCGTCGCCGTCAGCAGGCGGCTCCGTTCCGCGGTGGCGGGACCGACCAGCGCCATGATCCAGTCTCGTCGGCTGGAGGCCATGACCACCCCGTGAGGCGAGATGAGCAACCCGGTCACGTCCCGTCGCGCCCCCAGGAAATCGTCCAGTCGTTCGGCAAGGTAGCGCGCGGACAGCACGCCGATGGGCCGGCTGTTCAGGTCCGAGGTCGGGTAGATCGGCGCGCTCAGATAGATCGAGCGACGCGACGCCGTCACGCTGAGCCCCATGAACACGTTGGGCTTGCCCAGCATCGCCTGGCGGTAATACTGGCGGCCGCGCACGATCTGTCCGATTGGCGTCGCCTGGATGCCGCGGTTCCAGTCCGCCACGACCACGCCGTCGCCGTTGACGATGAAGCTCAATTCGGCACCGATGTGGTCGGTCAACACCGCCAGGACGTCGGCCCCGGGACGTTCTCGCCGTGCGATGTTGACGTCGGTGACCGTCACCACCTTCTTCATGACCGGATTGACGCGACCGGCCAGGCGCACGGCGCCCATGGCCAGACTGTCTTCGGTGAGACCCTTGAGGACCAGCCCCTCGCGGTCGCTCCAGGCCGCCAGATCGGACCGAAGCTGCTTGTTGAGGTGGAGTCGAAACTGGCTCACCGCGAGCCAGCCGGCGGCGACCGACAGCAACGCGGCGACCAGCCAATAGGCCAGCCGGCGGCGCACGAGCAGGCGAGCGACGCGCATCATCGCGCCGCCTCCGCATCGGTCGCGCCGCCGCCCCATCGCAGCAGCGAGAGCGCCTCGTCGAAGGCGAAACCGGTCGTCGCGACGACCACGCGGTGCAGCAGCCGGGCGCGGGGCGCGGCAGGCGGTCGCGCTTCCATCTCTTGCAGCAGTGCCGCAGCGACCTGCACGGCATCCGCATCATCGGCCAGCAGCAGTCGCATGAGATCGCGCAGCAGCGCGTCGAGCGGTGAACCGGCTTCGGCGATCGGCTGCCGATGCATCGTCGTGCCTCTGGTGGCGGCCTCGTCCCCGTGCGCCAGCCACCTCGCCAGTGTTTCGAAGAGCCTTTCCACATTCAGCGGCTTCGGCAGGTGATCGTCCATTCCGGCGGCGAGGATGCGCTCCCGATCGACGCTCGTCGCGCTGGCGGTCAAGGCGATGACCGGCAGGTCGCGCCAGGCGGGATGGCGACGAATTCGGCGTGTGGTCTCGTAACCGTCCATCACCGGCATCTGGCAATCCAGCAGTACCGCGTCATAACCCCCAGGCGACATCGCCAACAGGTCCAGCGCGTCCCGCCCGTTCCCCGCCAGGGTCACGTCCAGACCCGCCGCGCGAAGCAACTCGGCGGCGAGCTCCTGGCTTGCCGGATCATCCTCCACCACAAGCAGCCGCGCGCCTTCCAGTTGCAGCATGGCCTGCCGGGTCGTGGCGCGGAGCCGCGGCGCAGGCGGCGGCCGGTAATCGTGACCCTTGGCGGCCGCGATCGCGGCCAGTAGCGTCGAGGCTGTCACCGGCTTGTTCAACAGGCCGGGGCGACCGTGAGGATCGAAGGCGGCCAGCGCGGCCGTCAGAGCCTCCTCGCGGCCGAACGCCGTCACCAGCAGAATGGCCGGCGGCGGGTGCAGGTGTCCGTCCGAGATGAGTCGCGCGGCCTCCAGGCCGTCCAGGACGGGCATCTGCCAATCCATCAGCACCAGATCGAAAGGATCACCGTCGGCCTGCGCCTCCAGCACGCATTGAACGGCGTTCGCACCGTTGACCGCGTGGGCCACCCGCATGCCGAAGCCCTCGCAGAGCGAGCCGAGGATCTCCCGAGCCACCTGGTGGTCGTCCGCCACCAGCACGCGAAGCCGGGCGACGTCGACTGGCGCCGCGGCGACCTCTGAGGCGCCTGATTGCAGCCCCAGTCGCACGGTGAAGGAGAAAGTCGCGCCTTCGCCGGGCCGTGAATGAACGCCAATGGTCCCGCCCATGCCTTCCACCAGTTGCTTGCTGATGGCCAGGCCCAGTCCGCTGCCCCCATACTTTCGCGTGGTGGACGTGTCGGCCTGGACGAAGCTGGAAAACAGCCGGGCGCAGGCTTCCTCGCTCAGGCCGATACCCGAGTCCTGAACGCTGAAGCGAAGCATCACGTCGCCGACTGGCGCGGATGCGTCGTCAGGCGGCGCTGACGGCAGCGCGACGCGTTCCACGCGCACGATCACCTCGCCCTCATCGGTGAACTTGACAGCGTTGTTGCCCAGGTTCACCAGAACCTGACCGAGCCGTGCAGGATCACCCACCAGCGCCGTCGGTACGTCGTTAGGCAGGTGCAACAGCAGTTCGAGGCCCTTGTCCTGGGCGCGCAGCCCGATCAGGTTGACCATGTGATCCATGACCTGGATCAGATCGAAGGGCGTGGCCTCCAGCGTCAGCCGACCCGATTCCAGGCAGCTCAGATCCAGCAGGTCGTCGATCAGGCCGAGGAGGCTGATCGCAGCGCCGTGCGCCTTCTCCAGGAAGGTGCGCTGACGAGCGTCCATACCGGTACGCAGCGCGAGGTCGGACATGCCGATGATGACGTTCATCGGTGTCCGGATCTCGTGGCTCATGCTGATCAGGAAGCTTGCCTTGGCGCGCGCCTCGGCCTCGGCCGCCTCCTTGGCGCGCAGCGCCTCCCGGGCGGCTTGGCGGCGGCGGGTGACATCCGTCAGCCACAGGACCAGGGCCGGCTTGTCGCCTTCATAGTCGAAGCGCATGGTCGACAAAAGGAAGTCGCGCGGCTGGTGATCGATGTCGAGCAGGCACACGTCGGCGCGCTGCAGTTCCTGTCGCTCATCCAGCACGCGCGCCATCAAGGTCTCGGACTCGGGGTTGGCGGCGCAATCGGGCCAGGAGCCATGCAGGGTCACGCCGAGCTGTGCGGCCAACACGGCGTTCACGTATTCCGCTTGGCGATTGAGCAGCACCGCGACGCCGATCGGCGCCAGGCGGAAGATCTCCCGGAGCTGGTCGGCGCGCGCCCGGATGGTGGCGGCCTGACGGGCGCGCGCGTTTCGGCTGGCCCTGAATTGCCGCACGAGCGCGAGGCATCCCGCGAGCAGACCGGTCGCCAAAGCAGGTACCACGAGCTGCTGATGGCCGGACACGGCGGGCCCCAGGTCCTCCAGCAGTACCAGGCGCCAGGGCCCGTCCGGATCGTTCCATTCGATGGGCACGACGGCACGAGCCAGCCGTCGGCCCTGGTGTGCGATCACGGGGGCGGGCTCTGGATCAAAAGGCAACACGCGCGAAGCCGACGGGTCCTTGAACAGGTCTCCGTAACGGCGTGTCGCGGTCAGCTGGCGTGCACGTTCGTCTGTGGCCGCGCCGACCAGTGTTTGCGCCCAGTCCGGGCGGCTGGCAGCGAACACGACGCCGTGCGGTGACAGCAGCAAGGAGTCCTGTCGACCGTCCGACTTCAGGAAGGGTTCCAGCATCTCCGGGAGCTTGCGCCCCACCATGACGCCGATGACGCCGCTGGCCTGCTGGTACCCAGCATAGATGGGAGCGGCGAAGTAAATCACCGGTTCCTGCAGGCGAGTGCTGAGCGTCGTGAAGACCGACGCCCGTCCCTGGAGTGCCTGTTGCACGTAGCCCCGATGCGCCAGGTTCAGTCCGATGGCCTGCTGATTGGCCAGGCGGACCCACTCGGCGATGATCACTTGGTCCCGGTTGACGACGAAGGCTTCATCCCCCGTCATGGATGCCGCGATGGCGCTCAAGTGCGCTTCGCCGGGTCTCTCCCGGCGGGCGCGCGCCACGTCGGTCGCAAGCGCCAGGGTCTTGATGTCTGGATCGAAAAGGCCGCTGATCGTCACCGCCCCCATGTCCGGCCCGGTCAGCGTCGCCTGGATCAGTCCGACGGCCTGCCGCTCCGCGACGTGGCGCAACTGCTCATGCAGCTCGCGCTCCAGCTTCCATCGCTGTCCGACGCTCACCGCCCAGCCGAAGGCCAGCGCCAGCAATGAGATCGCGGTCCACGTTTGCCATGCAGCCGACCGCCGTTCGGGCGGATTGACGGAAAAACGACGCATCCCAGGGCCCTCGCGATGTGGGCGTCGACGGTAGTTGTTTGACGGCCGATCGCCGCGACCCCGTACGCGGCATGTCAGACGGTCGGTTGAGTTTCTTTAGCCACCAGAGGTGTTGTCAATGGGCACCGACGGGTTGGGCAGGCGGGCGATGTCACCTGTCTGAGCGCCACGCTCTGCGGCCGCTGCGTCCTCGCGACCCGCGATCACGTCTGGCCCCGTTCATTCAAGGGGGCTGAGCCGCGAAGGGCGCTCGCTTTGAATGATCTGTCCCTTCCACTGCTGAGCGGAGGAGGGTCTGTGGGCGTCCTGCAGACGCCATCAGGGGGTGACGAGCGCCGCGTTCGCTCAGTCCGGCCAATGAATGCGCTCTTGCAGCGCCATCCAGACGGGCTGGAGTTGTCCGGAGAGGTGATCGGGCAGCTTGCCCACATCGATCCGGCTTTCCTGCGGGCTGTGGAAGTCCGAGCCGCGGGAGGCCAGCAGGTTGAATTCCTGCGCGGTGCTGGTGTAGGTGAGGATGTCGGCGCTGGTGTGGCTTCCGGTGACCACTTCGATGCCGCGGCCGCCGTGGCCCATGAATTCGGTGATCAGCGCGTATTCCTCGGTGGGCGTGAAGCCATATCGACCGGGGTGGGCGATGACGGCGATGCCGCCGCTTTCGCGGATCCAGCGGATGGCGTCGCCCAGGGCGGCCCATTTGTGGGGCACGTAGCCGGGTTTGCCTTCGGTGAGGTAGCGACGGAAGACATCGGAGACGTCGCTGCAGTGGCCGGCGTCAACGAGGAAGCGGGCGAAGTGGGTCCGGGAGATCAGCTCCGGGTTGCCGACGTATTTCAGCGCGCCTTCAGAGGCGCCGTGGATGCCGACCTTGGCCAGGTCATCCGACATTTCCCGGGCGCGGGCGCCGCGGCCCTGGCGGGTGGCGCGCAGGCCATCGACCAGCGAGGGATGGCGGTGGTCGAAGCCCAGGCCGACGATGTGGACCACCTTGCCGGCGAAGGTGACGGAGATTTCGACTCCGGTGAGGTAGGGCAGGCCGAGCGAGCGTGCGGCGTCCAGCGCGCGCTGCTGGCCGCCGACTTCGTCGTGATCGGTCAGGGCCCAGAGCTCGACGCCATTGGCTTTGGCGCGAGCGGCCAGGGCTTCTGGGTGCAGCGTGCCGTCGGAGACCGTGGAATGGCAGTGGAGGTCGGCGTTGGTCTGCGCGTGCAACGGGGGGCGCCGCCTGGGTTGGGAGGAGGCGGTGGGGATGGAGGGGTCGAGCGACTGGGGGTTCACGCGGTTGATTCTAGGAGCGATGGCATGGCCATGAGGGCGTGTCTGCTGTCGGGGGGTGTCACTAGACGTGGTGGATGGCCGGTTGCGAATGGCTTCGCTGGGGCTCTGATACCAGCACCACGACCACCGACGCCGCTTGGTCCGCCAAGCGGCGACGTTGCCCGCGTTCGCGGGCGCCTCTCGATGGCGTACTGCGCTTTTTGATGTGGCTCAGCAGCAGTCCAAGATGGCCCTCTCCTCGATGCACCCCGCCGGGTCTCGCCCCGGCTGGCGAGTAACTTTCTTGGCGCGCCAAGAAAGTCACCAAAGAAGCGCTGGTGGACTTTGATTTGTCTCGCTGTAATCGCTCGCATCCGCTCGGACACTGCTACTAGCACCGCGACCACCGAGGACGCTTGGCCCGCCCGGCGGTGACCTTGCCCGCATGCGCGGGTCGCGGGCGCCTCTCAACGGCTTACTGCGGTTGGGGATGCGGCTCGCCTGTCGCGGGCATGGCGGATACGCTCGTGCAGTAGTTCGAGACTGCCCGCCATTCGATGCACCCCGCCGGGTCTCGCCCCGGCAGGCGAGTAACTTTCTTGGCGCGCCAAGAAAGTCACCAAAGAAACGCTGGCGGACTTTGATTTGTCTCGCTGTCATCGCTCGCATCCGCTCGGTCACTGCTACTAGCACCGCGACCACTGAGGACGCTTGGTACGCCCAGCGGTGACCTTGCCCGCATTCGCGGGTCGCGGGCGCCTCTCAACGTGCACATCACCTTCAGCCGCGCCCTGACCACAGCCCCTCATCGGGACGAACAATCATCCCAAGTCGCCGCGCAGTTGTTGCTCAGGCGATGCTGACCGTCATCGCAGGACAGGTAACGCAGCGCCGACGCCGCAGCGCCGACACCGCAGCGCCGATATCCCAGCGCTGACATCCCAGCGCTCACGTCTCAGCGCTGACGTCCCGGTGCTGACACTGCGGTGCCCAGACTGCATTGCCGACATTGCGCCAAATTGCGGCGCTTCGCGCTGTCATGCATATCGCAGTACCTCGTTGAGAGGCGCCCGCGACCCGCGAATGCGGGCAAGGTCACCGCTTGGCGGGCCAAGCGTCCTCAGTGGTCGCGGTGCTAGTAGCAGTGACCGAGCGATAGCGAGCGATCGCAGCGAGCCAAATCAAAGTCCGCCAGCGCTTCTTTGGTGACTTTCTTGGCGCGCCAAGAAAGTTACTCGCCAGCCGGGGCGAGACCCGGCGGGGTGCATCGAGGAGAGGGCCATCTTGGACCGCTGCTGGGCCGCCCCCGCCGTGTATCGAGGGGACGAGGACGGCCCAAAACCCGCCCCCGCCCTCATCCTCATGTCTTACTAAAGTCCCTCTCCGGAAACAACCTCGTCGTCAGCTGCCCCAAGCTCTCATGCACCACATCGACATTGGTCTCATCCAGAACCACCTTGGCGACCTGCGGGCTGAGCGCCTTCCTCAGCAGCCCCAGGAACCTGGGCGCCGCCACCACCCGCAACTGGGTGAACTCGTTCTTGATGAGCGCCTCATCCAGCGTCTTCGCCACCCGCGCCGAGAACGACATCGCTTCCTGATGCGATTCATCCACGCTCGCCGACGTGGTGGTATTCCCGCCGCGCCGGCCTTCGGCGTCCCGCCGCAGGTCGGCCTTGTCGGCGTGGGCGGCCGCGTCGGTCAGGGTGGTGACGTCTTCGAGGTCACCGCCTTCTTCGGGCAATCGGAGCAGTCGCGCGACGCCTTCATCGGCGACGAGGACCCAGACTTTTCCGTCGTCTTTGTAGTTCGGCATGGGTCAGTCCTTCTGGGAAGTGGGAGATGAGCCCAGGGCGGCAATCCTCGTACCCAAGCCAGCGCGCGCCCGGCCGACCGCTCTGCCGCGTCAACACCCGAATGGCATAGGCGAATCTGCAGGGCATGCCGCTTGCTGCCCCATCGATCTCGGCGTAGGGTCCTGCCTCATGAATTCACCTGCTTCTTCCGCGTCCGCTGCCGCTGCATCCAGCGCCGCCGCGTCCCAGGCCGCCAGCCTGCACCTGGTCTGCACCGCCTGCGGCGCCAAGAACCGCGTCCCCCGCGAGCGCCTGACCGAGTCTCCCGACTGCGGCCGCTGCGGCACGGCGCTGATGGCGGCCCAGCCGATGGACGTGACGGCAGAGATCTTCGACCGCGTCGTCGCCGGCACCGAATTGCCGATCGTGGTGGACTGCTGGGCCGCCTGGTGCGGCCCTTGCCGCTCGATGGCGCCGCAGTTCGAGAAGGCGGCCCAATCGATGCCGATGGTCCGCTTCGTCAAGCTGGACACCGACGCCGCCCCGCAGCAGAGCGCCCGCTACGCGATCCGCAGCATTCCCACGCTGCTGCTGTTCGTCGGTGGACGCGAGGTGGCCCGACAGTCGGGCGCGATGCCGGCGCAGGCGATCCTGGACTGGGTGCGCCGCAGCCTTCCGGCGTGATGCGCTGACCAGGCGGACCGCGACACGGGCGCCCGCTTCCGCACATCGCGACGCCCGCGCCTCACCTTGCAAGACGCGAGCCGCACGCCCCGCCGCGGATTCACTCCGCCATCGCTTCCACCACCATCTGCACCCGCTTCTGCCCCTGGTACTCGTCCAGACTGAGCCGATAGGCCAGCGTCACCTGCTCCGGCAGCGGTTCGGTGCGCCCGAACCAGATGGCGTCCCGCAGCAGTGCCCCTTGCCGCAACCGCAGCTTGAGGTGCCGTTCCCCGACCAGCCGCTGATTCACCACCTGCACCCGATCGCAAAAGAGCGGCGCTTCGAACGCCTGTCCCCACACCTGCGCTTCCAGCTCCTGAACCGTTTCCGCGCAGAAGGCTTCCGGCGGCAGCGGGCCATCGGTGCGCAGGGTGCGCGTGAGGGCGCCGTCATCCAGCCATTCGCGCGCGACCTGCTCGAAGGCCGCCGCGAACGCCTCCACGCCGCCCGGCGTGAGGGTGCAACCCGCCGCCATCGCATGGCCGCCGAACTTGCGCAACAACGCCGGATGCCGCTTGGAGATCAGATCCAGCGCATCCCGCAGATGGAAGCCAGCGATCGACCGCCCGGAGCCTTTCAATTGCCCATCCGCGCCTTCGGCGAACACGAACACCGGTCGATGCAGCCGGTCCTTGATGCGCGACGCCACGATGCCGACCACGCCTTCATGGAAGTCCTCATCGAACAGCGCCAGCGCGGGCGGCGGGGTGCCGTTGAGCCGCGGATCGGCCATCAGCCGATCCAGCAGCACCAGCGCCTGCTCCTGCATGCCGGCTTCGATCTCACGGCGCTCCCGGTTGATGCGGTCCAGCTCGCGTGCCAGCGTCAGCGCCTGATCGGCGTCCTCGCAGGTCAGGCAGCCGATGCCCATGGTCATGTCGGCCAGCCGCCCCGCTGCGTTGATGCGCGGCCCGAGCGCAAAGCCCAGATCGAAACTGTTGGCCCGCGCGGCCTCACGGCCCGCCGCGGTGAACAAGGCGGCCAGCCCGGGCTGCAGCCGGCCTTCGCGCATGCGCTGCAGCCCTTGCGCCACCAGCCGACGGTTGTTGGCATCCAGCTTCACCACGTCGGCCACGGTGCCCAGGGCGACCAGGTCCATCACCCCCAGCAAACTCGGCAGCCGGTCCTTGGCGGACGGATCGCGCCGGATCAGCTCATCCCGCAGCGCCCACAGCACATAGAACGCCACGCCAACGCCGGCCAGGCTCTTGCTCTCGAAAGTGCAGCCGGGCTGATTGGGATTCACCAGCGCATCCGCGTCCGGCACGGTGGGCTGACCGCTGGCATCGGCCGCGGGCAGGTGATGGTCGGTGACCAGCACCTTCAACCCGAGCGCCCGCGCATGCGCGACGCCGGCATGGCTGGCGATGCCGTTGTCCACCGTCACCAGCAACTGCGGCCGATGCTGCAGCGCCAGTTCGACGATGGTCGGCGTCAGCCCATACCCGTGCACCGCGCGATCGGGCACCACATAGCTGAGCGTGTCGGGCCGCGCGCCGAGCATGGCCAGTCCGCGCAGCATCACCGCGCAAGCGGTCGCGCCGTCGCAGTCGTAATCCGCGACGATGCAGATCCGCTCGCCGGCCTGCAGGCTGTCGGCCAGCAGCGTGGCGGCGCGGTCGATGTCCTTCAGTCCGGACGGGCGCAACAAATGCTTGAAGCTGGGCGCCAGTTCCTCCGCCTGGCTGACGCCACGCGACGCAAACAAGCGAGCCAGCAGCGGCGAGATGCCCGCCTGCTCGAGCGCAAAGGCGGAATCCGGCGGCACATCGCGGATCAGCAGACGCGGCGCGCTCACAGCGCCCCCAGCGCGTCGGACACGCGTGCCTGCGGTGGCGACACGCGCTCTCGCAGCCGCTGCCAGGCACCGGCGGGGCGCCGCTCCCAGGTGCGGGCCAGCCGTTCGCCGCTCAGCGTCAGCCGCAGCGACTCGCCCGCGCGCACCCGGCGCAGCGCCTCGCTCAGCGGACCCGCGTCCAGCGCTTTCCAGGCTTCGCTCCAGCGATAGAGGTCGCCCGCGCGCATCGGCGCGGCGAGTCGATCATCGACCACCAGATCAGCCGGCAAGACCTGGCCCCCGTCACGGCCGCAGCCGCTGATCCAGGCGGCATTCAGCACCGGCAGGCGGCGCGCTTCGCGGGCCTCGTTCAGCGGATGGTTGTGCAGCACCATCTGGATTTCGTTGAGCAGCGTGCGCAGCCGGCGCGCGCGAGGCATCCAGGTTTCCACGCCGCGGTTGACGATGCGGTCCAGGCTCGCTGCCGGCAGGCCGTCCAGCGACTCATGGGCGATGGCCCACTGGTCCGGCGCCAGCCAGCGGACGCGCCAGCCCTCGTCGGTCGGGAAGACCGGCGCCAGCGCGGCCAGGAAGGCGCGCGATTCGGTTTCGTCCAGATCGAGCGAGGCCGGATCCATCGCCGTGACCTGATCAGTCCCGACCGACAGATGCAGCGGCGTCAGCAGCGCCCAGACCGGCCGGGCAGCGGAATCGATCGCGAGGTCGGCCGGGAGGCCGTTCGCGGCGTCGGCGGGATTGAGCGTGTCGGGCGCGGCGTCCCGAATCCGCCACGCGGCGAGCGGCACCGGGCCGTCTGCGGTCACCGACAGGCCACGCAGTTGCGCCAGGGCGCGTTCATGCGGGGGGAGGAGGGAGAGTTCGTCGTCGCCGACATCGGCCTCGGGGACCGGGGCGCCCAGCAGGCCGAGCAACTGGCTCAGCGCGGGCAATTCCAGCTCGTGCAGCGCGGCCTCGAAGTGGGGCTCCAGCGCGCTGGCATGGGAAATCATCAGGTGCATGGGGCGCAATTATCGACCCCCGCCGTCGAGGGGGTGCGCGGGGGACCGCTTGTCCCCATCCGCCGCTGAGCGCGGCCGGTCCTCACGGTCATCAAGCTTTCATCAGCCAGCCCCAAGCTGTGGGGCCATGCTGACCGACACCCTCCTGTCTGCCGCCGTCTCCCACGAGCCACCCGCCGCGGAGCCGGACGAGGGCGGTTCGCTGCGATTCCGGACGGTGTGGATCTCCGACCTGCACCTGGGCACGCCGGGCTGTCAGGCCCGCGCGCTGCTGGACTTCCTGCGCGAGGTGGAGTGCGACCAGCTGTTCCTGGTCGGCGACATCGTCGATGGCTGGCAACTGCGCCGCAGCTGGTATTGGCCGCAAGCCCACAACGATGTCGTGCAAAAGCTGCTGCGCAAGGCCCGCAAGGGCTGCCGCGTCATCTACGTGCCGGGCAATCATGATGAATTCGCCCGCAAGTACCTGCAGCACAGCTTTGGCGGGATCGAGGTCGCGCAGGAGTGGATCCATGAAACGGCGGACGGCCGCAAGCTCTGGGTCACCCACGGCGATCTGTTCGATGGCGTGATCCAGTGCGCCAAGTGGCTGGCCCATGTGGGCGACACGCTCTATGAATTCACGCTGAAGCTGAACCGCTACCTCAACTCGCTGCGGGCGCGGCTCGGGCTGCCGTACTGGAGCCTCAGCAAGTACCTGAAGCTCAAGGTCAAGCGCGCGGTCTCCTACGTCAGCGACTTCGAGGAAGCGCTCGCCCGCGAGGCCCGCAAGCGCGGGGTGCAGGGCGTCGTCTGCGGCCACATCCATCATGCGGAGCTGCGCGATATCGACGGCATCCTCTACGCCAATGACGGCGACTGGGTCGAGAGCCTCACCGCGCTGGTCGAGCATGCCGACGGTCACCTGGAGATCCTGGACTGGGGCGAGCGGCGCCGCCAGGAAGCCCAGACCGCCGCCCAGTCCCTGGCCACGGCCATGCGCACGACGGCCTGAATCGCCCGCGCCCGATTCCCCCACGCGTCCCGAGTCCGGAATCAGCCGATCCGGGTCGGCGGTCGGCGTGCGCTGGGCCGGACGCCGCTGATGGATTTCCCGGACCGGATAGCTCCAATGAGGGTCACCGGACTGTCACGATAGCTTCATAGAATGATTCCATGACTGTGCCCGCCGTGCCCTTGCTCAACCGCGAACAAGCGATCCTCGAGTTCAACAAACGCGTGCTGGCCCAGGCCCAACGCAGCGATGTGCCGCTGCTGGAGCGCCTGCGCTACATCTGCATCGTCTCGAGCAACCTCGACGAGTTCTTTGAAGTCCGCTTCGCCGACATGCTGGACGCCCAGCGTGACGGCAGCGGGCTGGTCTCGCAGCGGGATGTGGAACGGGTGGCGCGCGCTGCGCATGATTTGATCGATCAGCAATACAACATCTTCAATGACCAGGTGATGCCGGTCCTGCGGGATTACGGCATCCAGATCCTGAACCATGCCGACCGCAATGAAGAGCAGCGCGCCTGGGTGGCGCGCTTCTTCGAGCGGGAGGTCCGGCCGCTGCTGGTGCCGGTGGGCCTGGACCCGGCCCATCCGTTCCCGCAGGTGGCCAACAAGTCGCTGCACTTCGTCGCCCGCCTGTCTGGCAAGGATGCGCTGGGCCGCGACACCCGCATCGCCATCGTCAAGGTGCCTCGGGTGCTGCCGCGAGTGATCAAGCTGCCGGCAGCGATCACCGGCGGACGGCAGTGCTTCGTGCTGCTGACCAGCGTGATCCGCGCGCATCTGGAAGAGCTGTTCCCGGGGCGCCAGGTCGAGGCCTTCTCGCAGTTCCGGGTGACCCGCGATTCGGACCTGGAGGTGGACGAGGAAGAGATCGCCAACCTGCGCCATGCGCTGCGTTCTGGCCTGACCACCCGCCACTTCGGGCGCGCCGTCCGCATCGAGGTGGTGAACACCTGCCCCGAAGAGCTGTCCCGCTTCCTGCTGGAGCAGTTTGGCCTGCCGGAAGCGGCGCTGTATCGGGTCAACGGGCCGGTCAACCTGGTGCGCCTGAATGAGCTGATCGACCAGACCGATGCCGATGAGCTCCGCTTCCAGCCTTACGAGCCCAGCTGGCCGGGCGGCCGGCTGCCGCGCGGCAAATCCATTCTGGACAAGCTGCGCAGCAAGGGCGATGTGATGCTGCACCATCCGTTCGAGAGCTTCGATCCGGTGGTGCAGATGCTGCGGGAGGCGGTCGAGGATCCGGATGTCCTGGCCATCAAGCAGACGATCTATCGGACGGGCAGCCAGTCGGTGCTGGCGGACCTGCTGATCGAGGCCGCGCGCCGAGGCAAGGAAGTGCTGGCGGTGGTGGAGCTCAAGGCCCGCTTCGACGAGGAAGCCAACATCAACTGGGCCGAGCGGCTGGAGGCGGTCGGCGCGCAGGTGGTGTACGGCATCGTCGGCCTGAAGACCCATGCCAAGCTGATGCTGATCACCCGGCGCGAAGGCGGCAAGCTGCGGCGCTACGGCCATCTCTCCACCGGCAACTACAACCCGAAGACGGCGCGCTTCTACACCGACCTCGGCTACCTGACCGCCGATCCGGAGCTGACGGCCGACATGGACCTGGTGTTCCGCCAGCTGGCCTCGCTGTCCAAGTTCAAGGCGCCGAAGAAGCTGCTGCTGGCGCCGTTCAACCTGCACCGCACCATGTGCGAGCTGCTGGGTCAGGTCGAAGCGGCGGCGCGCGAGGGCCAGCCCGCGCGGGTGGTGCTCAAGATCAATGCGCTGACCGATGCGGAACTGATCAATGCCTTGATCAAGGCCGGACAAGCCGGCGCGCGCATCGATCTGATCGTCCGGGGCGCCTGCATGCTGCCGCCGGGCTTGCCGGGCCAGACCGACAACATCCTGGTGCGCTCGGTCGTCGGACGCTTCCTGGAGCACTCGCGGATCTTCTATTTCCGCTGGGGCAAGTCGGACGAGCAGGAAGCGCTCTACCTCTCCAGCGCGGACTGGATGAGCCGCAACATGCTGCGGCGCATCGAAGTGGCCTGGCCGGTCCTGGATCCGAAGCTGCGCCAGCGGGTGCTGGACGAGGGCCTGACGCCCTATCTGCACGACACTCAGGACGCCTGGCAGCTCGGCCCCGACGGCACCTCGCAGTGCGTCAACAGCGATCCGGCCGCCGGCATCAGCGCCCAGCAGGCCTTGATGCGGATGTACGCCGAGTAAGCCGTCCGCTTCCGCCAATCCTCGCCCCCCGCGCGCTTGGTGGGCGAGGGGACGGCACACAGCTTGCCCTTTCCAGGAACACCGGATCTCGCCGTTGCCTGTGCGGCGTCCCTGCGTGGGATGTCCGAGGCATGGCGTGGATTCCTCCCCAGTGCTTCCACGGAAAGGTCTCCCCATGAACTCCCTTCTCAGAACTGCGGCGCTGGGCGCCGTCTGCACGGCCCTGACGGTGGGCTGCGCGTCCGATGGTCGTCAGCACAATGACGGCCGCAATGCGGCGGTCGGCGCCGTGGGTGGCGCGGTGATCGGCGCCGTGACCGGCGGCAGTGCCGTCACCGGTGCGGTGGTCGGCGCCGTGGCGGGCGCGCTGATCGGTCGTCTGGTGATCGATGGCCGCGAGCGCGAGGTCTACTCCGACGGCCGCGGTGGCCGTTACTGGGTGGACGAAAACGGACGCCAGCACGCGGTCCGTTGAGCTGAGCGACACGCGCTGAAAGCGGCCTCACGCCACGGCGTGGGGCCGCCGGCCTTCATCCTCGATCGAAGGGTCGAAGGGTCGAAGAGTCGAAGAGTCGACGGATCAGGACCGAGTGCCCGGATCCAGACTGAGGCGCCAGGCCTCAGGCGTCCAGGCTCAGCTGCACGCGGCCGACCTTCGACCAGGCGTCGACTTCCTCGCGCAGCAGGTAATGGGCGCGCGGATGCGCGTCCATCCATCCGGTACGGATCCGGATCGCCACTTTGGCGCCATCGCGCTCCAGCTTGATCGCGCCGGCATCGACATTGCAACGCGCATGGCACTTGATGGCGGCCAGGCGCAAGGACAGCAATTGCCAGGTCAGCGCTTCGTCGGTCAGTTGATCGTCGAGCTTGCGCAGCCCGCCGCGCTGACCCAGCGCCAGATCCCCCAGACGCCGCAACTGGCTTTGCGAGAAGCCGGCCGCATCCACATGCGACAGCAGATAGGCGCTGTGGCGGTGGTAATCATGGTGCGACACCATCATGCCGATCTCATGCAGCGCGGCGGCCCAGCCGAGCTCGCGCCGACGTTCCTCGTCCGCCTTGGCATCGAGCTGGGCGTAGAGCTTGAGCGACAGCTCGCGCACCCGCCGCGCCTGCGCCCGGTCGACATCGAAACGGCGCTGCAGCTCGGTCACCGATTGCTCGCGGATGTCCCGTCCGCTGCCCAGCAGGCTGGGATCGATCCGTTCCGCCAGATCGAAGATCACGCCCTGACGCAGCGCGCCCTTGGCGGGCTGGAGCTGGTCGATGTCGAAATGGGTGAGCAGCGTGTAGAGGATGCACAGCCCGCCGCCGACCACCGCGCGGCGATCGTCCTTCAGGCCGGCCAGCTTGAGCGCATCGACATGGCCGGCGCTCAGGCATTGCTCGATGCACCAGCGCAGGCCATCCAGCGTGATGCGGCCATCGGTCACTTCATTGGCGGCCAGGATCTGCGCCACCGCGCCGACGGTGCCGGACGAGCCCAGCGCCTGCTCCCAGCGCGGCTGCGAGGTGTGGCGGGCGAATTGCGTCAGCGCTTCTTCCAGCTCGGCGCCCGCGGCCACCTGGGCGGCGCGGAAAGCCTCCGGCGTGAAGCGGCCATCGGGGAAGAAGCGCATCGACAGGCTGACGCTGCCGACCTGGAAGGATTCGGCGCGCAGCGGCACGGTGCCGCGGCCCAGGATCATTTCGGTGGAGCGGCCGCCGATGTCGATCACCAGTCGCGGATCTTCCGCCTCTTGCAGGCGCGCCACGCCGGCGTAGATCAGGCGGGCTTCTTCGCGGCCGGAGATGACTTCGATCGGATAACCGAGCACCGCTTCGGCGCGGGCCAGGAAGGCATTGCGGTTGCGGGCTTCGCGCAGCGTCTGGGTCGCGACCGCGCGCACCTGGCGGCCGGGCAGGCCATCGAGTCGCAGCGCGAAGCGGCGCAGGCAGTCCAGGCCGCGCTCGATCGCTTCTTCGGTGAGCATGCTTTGCGCATCCAGACCGGCGCCCAGGCGCACCGTTTCCTTCAGATAGTCCTGCCGCCGGTATTGGCCCAGTTGCAGGTGGGCCAGCTCCAGCCGGAAGCTGTTCGAACCCATGTCGATGGCGGCCAGGGAGAGGGGAACTTGCGCTTGACTCATGGGGCGCGATTGTCGCGGCGTTTCGAGGTGTTGCGGCCCCTCGGATCGCCCAATTTCGAGGGCATCGACGCAGGGTGGGCGCGCGTCGTGGAACGGCGCTTTCCCGTGTCCTCGATGGGGTGCGAAACACGCCACTAGAATCAGCCGCGCCCAGCCGTCGCCAGGCGTTTGGCCGGCTTCGAGCCGTGGTGCCCGCGCCCCGCGCGCGACGCGCACCGCAGCGGCTGGCCCGATCCATCGCAAGCAGCAGCCAAGGAGGCATTGCATGACGAAAGCGGACTTCGACAGCCTGTTGCCCGAACGCGGTTTCAACCGCCGGGCATTCGTGGGCACCGCAGTGGGCAGTGGCTTCGCCGCCGCCGTGCTGCCGGTGCAGGCTCAGACCATCAGCACCGACACCCAGGGGCTGGAAGCCGGGCCGCTCAGCATCCCGGTCGGCAATTTCCAGATGCCGGCTTACGGCGCGCGCCCGGCTGGCGTGAAGAACCCGCCCGTGGTGCTGGTGATCAGCGAGATCTTCGGCGTGCATGAACACATCGCCGATGTCGCGCGCCGCTTCGCCAAGGCCGGCTACTTCGCCATCGCGCCCGATCTGTTCATCCGTCAGGGCGATGCCCGCGCCTACACCGAGATCAGCCGACTGATGGCCGAGGTCATCAGCAAGGTGCCCGACGAGCAGGTCATGCGCGATCTGGATGCCACTGTCGCGTATGCCAAGGCCCACGGCGGCAACACCGCCAAGCTGGCCATCACCGGCTTCTGCTGGGGCGGACGGATCACCTGGCTCTACTCGGCGCACAGCACCGCGGTGAAGGCCGGCGTGGCCTGGTACGGCCGGCTGCAAGGCCAGTCCAATGCCAACACGCCGAAGCATCCGATCGATGTGGTGGGCCAGCTCAAGGCGCCGGTGCTGGGCCTGTACGGGGGTCAGGATGGCGGCATCCCGCTGGCCAGCGTGGCGGCGATGCAGGAAGCGCTCAAGCAGGGCAGCGCCGCAGCCAAGGCCAGCGACTTCGTCGTCTACAAGGACGCCGGCCATGCCTTCCATGCCGACTACCGCCCCAGCTATCGCGCCGACGATGCCAAGGACGGCTGGACGCGCTGCCTGGACTGGTTCAAGTCGCACGGCGTCTGAGCCAAGCTCGCTGAGCCGGGGCTCGCCTCGGCGCCGGTCCGTGAGCGCGCGGCCCGGCGCGTGACGGGCCCCGCGCATCGACGCCCGTCTGGCGGCGAGCCGTGGCGGCCATGGGCCAGTCAGATCACGAGGCGCGAGCCGCGCGGCGGGATCGCTCCTCTCTCTGTTGGGCGATCGCCGCACGGCCTTGCCGGGGCGGGGGCTTGACGAGTCTGAGACAATTTCAGCATCCCTACCGGCGCACCCATTGAGGTGCGCCTTTTTTGTCCATGACTCTGCTCTACATCCTGCTTGTGACCCTGGCCGGCGGCCTGGCGTCGGTGGCCATCGCGGCGATGCTGACCGTGGGTCTGCTCAGCCGCATCGTCAAGCATCTGGTCAGTCTGTCCGCTGGCGTGCTGCTGTCCACCGCGCTGCTGCATGTGCTGCCGGAGGCCTTCGAGAGCGGGGCCGATCCGCATTCGCTGTTCCTGACGCTGCTGGGCGGGCTGATGTTCTTCTTCCTGCTGGAGAAGGCGGAGCTCTACCGTCACACCCATCATCACGAGGGCGACGGTCACCACCATCACCATCATTTCGACCGCGAGCAAGCCGGTCGCGGGGGTCTGGCGGTCCTGGTGGGCGACAGCATCCACAACTTCTGCGACGGCATCATCATCGCCGCGGCCTTCCTGGCCGATCACCACCTGGGCTGGGTGACGGCGATGGCGATCATCGCGCACGAGATTCCGCAGGAAGTCGGCGACTACATCGTGCTGCTGAATGCCGGGTTCTCACGCGGCAAGGCCCTGCTGTTCAATGCGGTGTCCGGCCTCGCGGCGGTCGCGGGTGGCCTGCTGGGCTACTTCGTCGTCGGACCGTGGCAGTCGCTGTTTCCCTACCTGCTCGTCGCCGCGTCCAGCAGCTTCGTCTATGTGGCGGTCGCCGACCTGATCCCGCAACTGCAGCGCCGGCTGCCCTGGAAGGACACCGCGCTGCAGTTGCTGTGGCTGGGTCTGGGCATCGGCTTCGTGCTGATCATCGTGGGCGGTCAGCACGGCCACGGCCACGCGCATTGAGCGGCACCGCGCCGGCGGGGCCCGTTGCTTCCAACCGGTGGCGCGCTTGACCGACAGCGCCAGCCCGTCGGCGCCAGTCGGTTGGCCCAGAGCCGTTGGCGCAGGGCCGGCGAGCGCTCTCAGCGCACGACCAGCACCGGGAACTCGCAGTGCGTCAGCACCTTCTGGGTTTCGCTGCCGAGCAGCAGCGCCTGGAAGCCGCGTCGGCCGTGTGAGGCCATGACCAGCAGGTCGGCATTGACGCGCTGGGCGTGCTCGATGATGGCCTCCCACGCATGCAGCGCTTCCACGCTGTGGGCTTCGATCTCCACGCCCTCGGCGCGCGCCGCGGCCAGCACCTGACCCAGCCGTTCCTGCGCGATGCGTTCCTGCGCATCGAAGAACTCCTGCGGCGGCGTCGGTTGCATTTCCGACACCGCGCTGTAGGGGAAGGGCTCCTTCACGCTGATGGCGAAAAGTTTGGCGCCGTGATGGCGGGCCAGCCGGACCGCGGTGTCGACCGCCTTGGTGGTGATGTCCGAGCCGTCGGTGGGGATCAGGATGCGTTGGAACATGGCGTGCCTCCGGGTGAAGGAAGTGCGGGTCCGCGCAGGTGATCGCTGCGGCGGGACGCCCGCACAGGGTCAAGACTTGCCTGCTCAGTCTGACCGCTTCATGGTGCGCCGCTTCTGCGCGAAGTCAATCCTGAGCAAACCGAATCGCCCGCATTCAGCAAGCCCCATGCCTATGCCCATGCCCATGCCCATTCCCATGGCCATGACCATGACCATGACGGCGACTTGGCCTTCACTGTCGATCGGCGGGCGCCGGATCGCGCATCGGCCCGCCACGGTGGGATGCGCGGCCGCCACCGCCCGATCGACCGGCGGATCGGCCCTGATTCAGCCCTTGGCCAGCGGCAGGCCGGGTTGGGCGCTCCACTCGCTCCAGGATCCGGGATAGAGCCGGCTGCCCGTCAGCCCCGCGTGATGCATCGCCAGCAGGTTGTGGCAGGCGGTGACGCCCGAGCCGCATTGGTGCACCGTCCGGGCGCTGTCGAACGAGCCCATCGCGCTCAGGAACTCGTCGCGCAATTCGGCGGCAGGCTTGAATCGGCCGTCGGACGCCAGGTTGTGCTTGAAGAAGCGGTTGGTCGCGCCGGGAATATGGCCGGCTTGCCGGTCCAGCGGTTCGACATCGCCGCGGAAACGCTCCGCGGCGCGGGCATCGAACAGGCGGACCCGTCCCAGCTCGGCCAGCAGCGCCTGGGCGGTGAGGGGCTGCTCCAGCGCTTCCGCCACGGCGAAATCGCCCGCTGCGGGCGGCGAGGTCGGTGCGGCGGTGGTCGCGCCGCCGGCCTGTTGCCAGGCCGCGAAGCCGCCATCGAGCACCGACACGGCCTCATGCCCCAGCCAGCGCAGCAGCCACCACAGCCGCGCGGCATACATGCCATCGGCGGCGTCGTAGGCGACCACGGGCTGACCCTGACGCAGACCGAGGGCGCGCAGCGTGTCCGCGAGGGTCTCGCGCTCCGGCAGCGGATGCCGGCCTCGAAACACCGGCCCGACCTGACGGGGGCCGCTCAGGTCGCGGTCCAGATGCAGATAGAACGCGCCGGGGAGATGCGCGGCGGCATGGGCGCGCTCGCCGGCGGCGGTGTCGGCGAGATCGAAACGCACGTCGATCACCAGCGGCGGCGTCGGCGAGGCCATCCGCGCTTGCAGTTCATCGACGGACACAAGAGGGCGGTGATCAGGCTGGCTCATGGTGCGTGCAGAAGCGAAGGAATCGACGGGGCGGCGGTGTCAGGACTCGTTGACCGAATGCTGGGCATCCTTGGGCGTGCTGCGGGCGCGCAGCAGGGTCGCGCCGAGGCCGGCCACCACGATCAGCAGAATGCCCAGCCAGGAAGCCAGTCCCAGCCGGTCGCCGAACAGCAGCACACCATACAGCGCCGAGAACACGATGCCCAGATACTGCAGTGACGCATTGACCAGCGGCTTGCCGGTGCCGTAGGCGCGGGTCATCATCAATTGGGCGCCGGTGGCCAGCAAGCCGACGGCCAGCAGCAGCGCGGCGCCGGTCCAGGTGTGGGGATGCCAGCCGCCCTGAGCGACCAGCGCGGTCAGCGCACCTGCCACCGCACCGCCCATCGAGAAATAGAAGACGATGCGGTACTCCGGCTCGCCCACGCGGCCCAGCGAGGTGACCTGAAGATAGGCCATCGCCGACAGCATGCCCGACGCCAGACCGGCCATCGCGTGCCACATCTGCTGATCGGCCATGGCCGGCTGCAGCACCAGGCCGACGCCCAGGAAGCCGATCAGCACGGTCACCACCAGGCGGGGATCGACCTTGGCTGCACCCATGAGGACGGCGCCGCCGATCAGGAACAGGGCCATCCAGACCGAGGACATGTAGTTGAGCGTCATCGCGGTGGCCAGCGGCAACTGGCTGATCGCGAAAAACCACAGCGAGAGCGCGATCACGCCGCTCAGGCTGCGCCAGAAATGCATCGCTGGTACAGGCGTCTTGAGCGACAGCCCTTTCGCCCGCGTGAGCGTGAACAGGATCAGCGTGCCCACCAGGCCGCGATACATGACGATCTCGCCGGCGCTGTAGTAGGCCGAAGCCAGCTTCACGCAGACACCCATGGTGGCGAACAGCAAGGTCGCCAGCACCATCAACAGGGATGCAGACATGCGGCCGATTCTCACCCTGTAGACCCGTCCGGGCCGCTACCGCCGGGCGGGAAAACGAAAACGCCCTGCAAGAGCAGGGCGTTGTGCGCACCGGTGGGCGATGCGAGGGGGGGCGGCCGCCGAAGGGGGGCGTCCCGGCCGATCCATCAGCGCTTGATCTGCGCCCGATACCACTCGTGGAAGTGCTTCATGCCGTCTTCCATCGGGCTTTGGTAGGGGCCGACCTCGTTGTCGCCGCGCTCCATCAGCGCCTTGCGACCGGCGTCCATGCGCACTGCGATCTCGTCGTCCTCGATGCAGGTTTCCATGTAGGCGGCCTGCTGGGCCTCGACGAAGTCACGCTCGAAGGCGACGATTTCCTCGGGGTAATAGAACTCGACGATGTTGGTCGTCTTCTGCGGTCCCTGCGGGAAGAGCGTGGAGATCACCAGCACGTTGGGATACCACTCCACCATGATGTGCGGGTAGTAGGTCAGCCAGATCGCGCCTTGCTCCGGGGCGGTGCCGCCCGCGAAGCCGAGCACCTGCTCATGCCACTTCTGATAGACCGACGAGCCCGGCTTGCTGAGCGCCTTGTTCACGCCGACCGTCTGGACCGAGTAATCCCGGCCGAATTCCCAGGCCAGGTCTTCGCAGGTGACGAACTGGCCCAGGCCCGGATGGAAGGGGCCGACGTGGTAGTCCTCCAGATAGACCTCGATGAAGGTCTTCCAGTTGTAGTCGCACTCGTGGACATGGATCTTGTCCAGCTGGTAGCCGCTGAAGTCCAGCGCGGCGCGCGGGCCCAGGGCGGCCAGGTCGGCGGCGATGTCGCGGCCGTTGTCCTCGAACAGCAGGCCGTTCCACTCCCGCACCTGGTAGCGGTTCAGGTGCAGGCAGGGGTCCTGCTTGAAATGCGGCGCGCCGACCAGTTCGCCCTTCAGGTCGTAGGTCCAGCGGTGCAGCGGGCAGACGATGTGGCTGCGGGTATTGCCGCGACCGCGCAGCATGACCGCCTGGCGGTGGCGGCAGACATTGGAGATCAGCTCGACGCCGTGGGCATGGCGCACCAGCGCACGGCCTTCGCCCTCCTGGGGCAGCGCGTAATAGTCGCCGACCTCGGGCAACGCCAGGGTGTGGCCGAGGTAGCGCGGACCGTGCTGGAAGATCAGTTCCTGTTCCCGGCGGAACAGGTCCTCGTCGAAATAGGAAGAAACTGGCAGCTGGGTTTGGCTGTGGGCCGTGCTGCTGTCAAGGGCGCTGAGAGGAATGCTCAGGTCGGACATGATCCAAGAGGGTCTCCAAGACACCAATGTCAACCGTGACCGGGCGCCCCCCAGAACGGGCGGGCCGGAATGATGGACGAGTAAGGGACGCGCGCGGCCCTGATCAGGGCATGCGCTCGGGAAGGGGAACCGGTGATTGTACCCGGGGGCAACTCTGACGAGCCTGCGCAGGGGTGTTCAGATCTGACGGAGTTCAAGGCAGTTTCGGGCCGGTCGCGGACCGGGGCGAAGAATGAATCGAGCAGTCGCTGCGGCGGAGGGTCGGGCCTTGCGTTTGCCCTGAGCCGCGCCCATTGGCGCCCAATCCGGACGTCGGCAAAAAAAGAGTCGTTCACCCTGACCATTTACCGGTCATCGCGCACGACGGAGGACGGTACGAGCACATGATCAACTGGGGGCGTCAACATGGAACTTCAAGCGCGGTCGACAGGCTCAGGCGTCGTTCGATCGCCGCATGCCAACGGGCGTCGGCGGGGCAAGTCGCTCTCCCGGGTGACGTGGGCCCGCCTGTGGCGCGGGGCTCACACTCCCCCCGTAGGTCTGATGCCGGGGCGCCCTGTCCCGGTGCTTACAATCGCCCTTTTCGCGTTTTGAAATGAGCAAGCCTTCCGCCAGTGCCCAAGCGGCCACCCAGCCCGCCCCGACCCCGGAACCTGCCAGCTATGAGCAGGCGGTGGAGGAATTGGAGCGGCTGGTCCAATCGATGGAAGCCGGCCAACTGCCGCTGGACCAGTTACTGGCCAGTTACCAGCGAGGCGCGGAGCTGCTCAAGTTCTGTCGCTCCAGGCTTCAAGCTGTCGAACAACAAGTACAGGTGGTGGAAGGCGGCGACATGAGGTCTTGGGGAGAAGAATAAGTGGATGCAGGCGTGTTCGAGCACTGGGTGAAACGGTCGCTGCAGGATGTCGAGTTGGCGCTGGAGGCCTGGGTGCCCGAAGCCGCCCCGGCCGGCCTGGGCGAGGCGATGCGGTATGCGGTGCTGGGCGCCGGCAAGCGGCTGCGTCCGTTGCTGGTGCTGGCGGCCGCCGAAGCGGTCGGTGGCGAAGGCGAGGCCGCCATGCGCGCGGCCTGCGCGGTGGAGCTGATCCACGCTTATTCGCTGGCCCATGACGACATGCCCTGCATGGACAACGACGTCCTGCGCCGCGGCAAGCCGACGCTGCATGTGCAGTTCGGTGAAGCCCAGGCCATGCTGGCCGGCGATGCGATGCAGGCCCTGGCCTTCGATGTCCTGACGCCCGACACAGGCGTGGCCCCCGCGCTGCAGGCGCGTCTGTGCCGTCTGCTGGCCCGCGCCAGCGGTTATGACGGCATGGCTGGCGGTCAGGCGATCGACCTCGCCAGCGTCGGCAAGCCGCTGGATGAGCGCGCCCTGCGCGACATGCACCGCCGCAAGACCGGCGTGCTGCTTCAGGCCAGCGTGCTGATGGGCGCCGCCTGCGGCGACATCAGCGACAACGCCTGGACCGCGCTGAGCGATTACGGCGCGGCGATCGGCCTGGCCTTCCAGGTGGTCGACGACATCCTGGATGTGACCCAGGATTCCGAAGTCCTCGGCAAGACCGCCGGCAAGGACCAGGACAGCAACAAACCCACCTATGTCAGCGTGCTCGGCCTGGATGCCGCGCGCGCCTACGCGCTGCAGCTGCGTGACCAGGCCCACAAGGCCCTGTCCGACAGCGGACTGGCCGACACCGCCTGGCTCAGCCTGCTGGCTGACAAGGTGGTCGAACGAGACAACTGAGAAAACAGGTCCGGTCATGAGCGAACCCTCTGCGACGTCCCCCTCCCTGCTCCAGGGCATCGACAGCCCGGCGGATCTGCGTCGCCTGTCGCGGGCGCAACTGCCGCAACTGGCGGAAGAACTGCGCGCGCATGTGCTGGACAGCGTGTCCAAAACCGGCGGCCATCTGTCGTCCAACCTGGGCACGGTGGAGCTCACCCTCGCGCTGCACTATGTCTATGACACGCCGCGCGACCGCCTGGTGTGGGACGTCGGTCACCAGACCTATCCCCACAAGATCCTGACCGGCCGCCGCGATGCGATGTCCACCTTGCGTCAGCAGGGCGGCATCTCCGGATTCCCGCGCCGCGACGAGAGCGAATACGACACCTTCGGCACCGCGCATTCCAGCACCTCGATCTCCGCCGCCCATGGCATGGCGATGGCGGCGCGGCTCAAGGGCGAATCCCGCCGCGTGGTGGCCATCATCGGCGACGGCGCGATGACCGCCGGCATGGCCTTCGAGGCGCTCAACAACGCGGGCGTCGCCCATGGCGGCCTGCTGGGCGACGTGCTGGTGATCCTGAACGACAACGACATGTCGATCAGCCCGCCGGTCGGCGCGCTGAACAAGTATTTCACCCGACTGATGAGCGGCAAGTTCTACGCCGCCGCCCGCGAAGGCGCGAAGTCGGTGCTGAAGAACACGCCGCTGTATGAGTTCGCGCGGCGCTTCGAGGAACACACCAAGGGCATGTTCGTGCCCGGGACGATCTTCGAGGAATTCGGCTTCAACTACGTCGGTCCGATCGACGGCCACGACCTGGACGCGCTGGTCCCCACGCTGGAAAACCTGCGCGACAAAAAAGGCCCGCAGTTCCTGCATGTGGTCACCCGCAAGGGTCAGGGCTACAAGCTGGCGGAAGCGGACCCGGTCAAGTACCACGGCCCGACGCCCTTCAATCCCGCCGAAGGCATCAAGCCGGCGACCGTTCCGTCCAAGAAGACCTTCACGCAAGTGTTCGGCGACTGGCTGTGCGACATGGCCGAAGCCGATCCCAAGCTGGTCGCGATCACGCCTGCGATGCGCGAAGGCTCGGGCATGGTGGAGTTCCACAAGCGCTTCCCGACCCGCTATTACGACGTCGGCATCGCCGAGCAGCACGCGGTGACCTTCGCGGGTGGCCTGGCCTGCGAAGGCCTGAAGCCGGTCGTCGCCATTTATTCGACCTTCCTTCAGCGCGGCTACGACCAACTGATCCACGACGTCGCGCTGCAGAACCTGCCGGTGCTGTTCGCGCTGGACCGCGCGGGCCTGGTCGGCGCCGACGGCGCCACGCACGCCGGCAACTACGACATCGCCTTCACCCGCTGCATTCCCAACATGAGCGTGCTCACGCCCGCTGATGAAAACGAATGCCGCCAGGCGCTCTACACCGGTCATCTGCATGATGGTCCGGTGACGGTGCGCTATCCGCGAGGCGCCGGCGCGGGCACCGAGATCCAGAAGGAAATGGTCGCCTTGCCTTGGGGCAAGGGCGAGGTGCGCCGTCATTCGGCCCAGCCGCAGACCCATGGTCATGGCGCGCCGCGCATCGCGATCCTGGCCTTCGGGACCTTGCTGTATCCCGCGCTGAAGGCTGCCGAATCGCTGGACGCCAGCGTGGCCAACATGCGTTTCGTGAAGCCGCTCGATGCGGAGCTGGTCGCCGAACTCGCCCGCACCCATGATGCGCTGGTGACGGTCGAAGACGGCTGCGTGATGGGCGGTGCGGGCAGCGCGGTGCTGGAATGCCTGCAGGCGCAGGGCCTGGCGCTGCCGGTGCTGCAACTGGGCTTGCCCGATGCGTATGTCGAGCACGGCGAGCCGGCCAAGCTGATGGCCCAGTGCGGGCTGGATGCCGCGGGCATCGAGCGCTCGGTGCGCGAGCGCTTCCTCGCCACGGCGACGGCGACGACGCTGCGCTCGGTCGTCAACAAGTGAGCGGCCCGGCCGGCCCGATGGGTCGGCCCTGTGGTCCGCGAGATCGCGAAATCGCATCGGGACGACGGCGCTGTTGAGGCGTCGCACATGTGACGCGCTCCAAGCGCGTCTGCGGCGTCTTCAGCGTCTTTTCAACGTCTTTGCGCGCCGTCCACGACGGCGTTCCAAGATCCTGCTGCAAAGCGCAGCGGCCGTGCCGTGTCGACGCCCGCCCTGACGCCGGCCCGGGCGCCGCTGCCCACCGCTGCCTACCGCTGACCGCGCAGTCAGCCCGGCAGCGCCTGAAGCGTCTGTTTCACCGCCTCGATGAAATCGTCCACCAGCGCGTGGCGCGGTCGATGGACCGGACGCAGGGCCTGGATCCGGAACGGCACCGAGACGGAAAACCGCCGGATCTGCAGCTGCGGACCCGCGCAGGCCCAGGCGGTCAGCGGATTCACCAACGCCACACCCAAGCCTTGCTGCACCAGCGCGCAGACGGCGATGGCGCTGTGGGTTTCCATCTGCAGGCGACGCTGCACCCCGGCGGCGGCGAAGATCGCATCGAACTGCCGCCGATAGGGATCTTCCGGCGACAGGCTGACGAAGCGCTCGCCCTCGAAATCGCGCGGCTCGAGCACCGCCTTCGTGCTGAGCGGATGGCCGGTCGGCAGCACGCAGACTTCGTCCAGCTCGACCAGCGTGTCGCAGTCGGTGCCGGGCACCGCCGCGCTGACCTCGCTCAGGCCGAGGTCGAAACGCTGCGCCGCCATCCATTCCTCGAGTAGCGGCGATTCCTGCGGCGTCAAGGACAGTCCGGCTTGCGGATGACGCGCCAGCCAGCGCTGACTCGCCGCCGGCAACAGCGCATGGGCCAGCGCCGGCAGCGTCAGCACGCGCAGGCGTTCATCCTCGGCGCGTCCCAATGACTGGGCGCGGGCGATCACCTGATCCAGCCCTTGATAGGCCCGCTGGACCTCGTCGAACAGCGCCAACGCGCGCGAGGTCGGACGCAGGCGTCCGGCGCTGCGGTCGAACAGCGCATAACCGAGCAGCGATTCCATGCGCGCCAGCTCGCGGCTCACCGTGGGCTGCGAGGTGAACAGCAGCGTCGCGGCACCGGTGACGCTGCCAGCCGTCATGACGGCGCGGAAAACTTCGATGTGTCGGTGGGAAAGCGGCATCGGTCGGAGGGGGTGTCGCGCGGTCCAAGCGCCAATGCTTGAGGGACGACGCAACGAGCGCCGCCAACCTGGAGAGCATATCAACGCTGAATGCTCTGATGAAGGTAAAGCATTTGATTGAATGAGCGGGACGCGCGATGCTGCCGTCATCGTTGACGGTGAGTCGACGCGCCCGAAGCGCCGTCGCCGCCACGCACCCTTGTTCCGATCGGATGGCCCCATGCCTCAAGCCCTGACCCCGGCGCGCCAGCAGCGCCTTCAGCAACTCGCGCAACGCCACGGCACGCCGCTGTGGGTGTATGACGCGGCCGTCATCCGCGACCGGATTGCCTCGCTGAGGGATTTCGACACCGTTCGATTCGCTCAGAAGGCCTGCTCCAACACCCACATCCTGCGGCTGATGCGGGATCAGGGCGTCAAGGTGGATGCGGTCTCGCGCGGCGAGATTCTGCGCGCGCTCGCGGCCGGCTACACGGTGGGGCAGGGCTCCCAGGCGGTGCATTCGGACATCGTCTTCACCGCCGACCTGCTGGATCGCGAGACCCTGGAGACCGTGGTGGCCCACCAGGTGCCGGTCAATGCGGGATCGATCGACATGCTGGCGCAGCTCGGCGCGCAATCGCCGGGGCATCCGGTCTGGCTGCGGCTCAATCCTGGCTTCGGTCATGGCCACAGCAACAAGACCAATACCGGCGGCGAACACAGCAAGCATGGCATCTGGCACGAGCAACTGCCGCAGGCGCTGGAGGTGATCCGTGCGCAGGGCCTGCGGCTGATCGGTCTGCACATGCACATCGGCTCCGGGGTGGATTACGGCCATCTCGCCCAGGTCAGCGGCGCGATGGTGGCGTTGGTGCGCCAGGCGAAAGCGGCCGGGCACGATCTGCACGCGATCTCGGCCGGCGGCGGCTTGTCCATTCCGTACCGCGAGGGCGACGCCGGCATCGACATCGCGCATTACTTCAGCCTGTGGGACGCCGCGCGCAAGGAGGCTGAGGCGGTCATGGGCCACACGCTGGCCCTGGAGCTGGAGCCCGGGCGCTATCTGGTCGCGGAATCTGGCGTGCTGCTCGCGGAGGTGCGTGCGGTGAAGCAGCAGGGACGGCAGCCGTTCGTGCTGGTCGACGCCGGCTTCAACGAGCTGATGCGTCCCGCCATGTACGGCAGCTTCCATGCGATGAGCCTGATCCCCGCCGACGCCACGCCGCGCGCGCTGGCATCGGTGGTGGTGGCCGGGCCACTGTGTGAGTCCGGCGATGTGTTCACGCAGGCCGATGGCGGCGTGGTGCTGACGCGTGAACTGCCGCAGGCCAGGATCGGCGACCTGCTGGTGATTCACGACACGGGCGCGTATGGCGCGTCGATGTCCAGCAACTACAACAGCCGACCGCTGGCGACGGAAGTGCTGATCGATGGAGACGCCGACCGCGTCATCCGCCGCCGCCAGACGGTGGAAGAGCTGCTGGCGCTCGAGCGGTTCTGAGCCGGCGCTTGTCCCGTATCGCCGTCGAAACGCCGATCGGGACCGGCGTCAGGGCTTGAAAAACGCGTGTCGGGCGTCTATCAATGTTGTCTATCAAGAAAATATGACCTGATAGTCTCCATCAATAGGGAATGGCAATAGTCCTCATTGGGGAATTCAAAGCCGGGCGTGGGGGGATCACCCTATGATTCCATCCATCCCATCAACCCCTACAGCGAGACGACAACATGTCCCTGATCAACACCCAAGTCCAGCCCTTCAAGACGCAAGCCTTCCACAACGGCAAGTTCATTGACGTCACCGAAGAGTCGCTGAAGGGCAAGTGGTCCGTGCTGATCTTCATGCCGGCCGCCTTCACCTTCAACTGCCCCACCGAAGTCGAAGACGCCGCTGACAACTACGCCGAATTCCAGAAGCTGGGCGCTGAGGTCTACATCGTCACCACCGACACGCATTTCTCGCACAAGGTGTGGCACGAAACCTCGCCGGCCGTCGGCAAGGCCAAGTTCCCGCTGGTCGGCGACCCGACCCACGCCCTGACCAATGCCTTCGGCGTGCACATCCCGGAAGAAGGCCTGGCTCTGCGCGGCACCTTCGTGATCAATCCGGACGGCGTCATCAAGACCCTGGAAATCCACGACAACGCCATCGCCCGTGACGTGACCGAAACCCTGCGCAAGCTCAAGGCTGCCCAGTACGTCGCCAGCCACCCCGGTCAAGTCTGCCCGGCCAAGTGGAAGGAAGGCGAAAAGACCATCGCTCCGTCGCTGGACCTGGTCGGCAAGATCTAAATCTCTGCCCCGGTTGAGGATGTTCCTCACCCTTTGCATGCCAATGCATCACCCGCGGACCGTGTCGGTCCGTGGGTGTGAATCTGGCCGCCCTGACGTGATTCAGTCGGATCGTCGTGATCCAGGGGGGCCGGTTCTCACAGTCGCTTAATTGAAGAAAGGAAGTAACGATGTTGGACGACAACCTCAAGGCGCAGCTCAAGGCCTACCTGGAGCGGGTGACGCTGCCGTTCGAGATCGAGGCTTCGCTGAGCGACTCTGAGAGCTCCGCAGAGCTCAAGCAGCTGCTGCAGGACATCGCGTCGATGTCCGACAAGATCACGCTGAAGCTGGATGGCGCCGATGCGCGCCGCCCGTCCTTCAGCCTCAAGCGCACGGGCACCGAACAGAGCCTGCGCTTCGCCGGCATCCCGCTGGGCCATGAGTTCACCTCGCTGGTGCTGGCCCTGCTGTGGACCGGTGGCCACCCGCCCAAGGTGGAGCCTGCGACCATCGATCAGATCAAGGGCCTGGATGGCGACTATGCCTTCGAGGTCTACATGTCCCTGTCCTGCCACAACTGCCCGGACGTGGTGCAGGCGCTGTCGCTGATGTCGGTGGTGAATCCCCGCGTCAAGACGGTGATCGTCGACGGCGCGCTGTTCCAGGATGAAGTGAATGCCCGCGAAATCATGGCGGTGCCGACCGTCTACCTGAACGGCGCGGAGTTCGGCTCCGGTCGCATGACGGTGGAAGAGATCGTCGCCAAGCTGGACACCGGCGCCGCAGTCAAGGACGCCGAGAAGCTGTCCGCCAAGGACGCCTTCGATGTGCTGGTGGTCGGCGGTGGCCCGGCCGGCGCGGCGGCCGCGGTCTATGCGGCGCGCAAGGGCATCCGCACCGGCGTGGCGGCGGAGCGCTTCGGCGGTCAGGTCAATGACACGCTGGCGATCGAGAACTACATCTCGGTGCTGTCCACCGACGGCCCCAAGTTCGCGATGGCCCTGGAATCCCATGTGAAGGATTACGGCGTCGACGTGATGAACCTGCAGCGCGCCGACCGGCTGGTCCCGGCCGCCACGCCGGGTGGCCTGATCGAGATCCAGCTCGCCAACGGCGGGTCGCTCAAGAGCAAGACGGTGATCCTGTCGACCGGTGCGCGCTGGCGCAATGTCAATGTGCCGGGCGAGCAGGAGTACAAGAACAAGGGCGTCGCTTACTGCCCGCACTGTGACGGTCCGCTGTTCAAGGGCAAGCGGGTTGCGGTGATCGGCGGCGGCAACTCCGGTGTGGAAGCGGCGATCGACCTGGCCGGGCTGGTGGCTCACGTCACGCTGCTGGAATTCGGCGACCAACTGCGTGCCGATGCGGTGCTGGTGAAGAAGCTGGAGAGCCTCTCCAACGTCACCATCATCAAGCAGGCGCAGACCACCGAGTTCACCGGTGCCGGCGGCAAGCTCAATGGCTTGAACTACACCGATCGCGCCAGCGGCGAGGCCAAGCGCATCGAGCTGGAAGGCGTGTTCGTGCAGATCGGTCTGGTGCCCAACACCGAATGGCTGCGCGGCGTGGTCGAGCTGTCCAAGCACGGCGAAATCATGGTGGATGCCAAGGGCCAGACCTCGGTGCCCGGCGTGTTCGCCGCAGGTGATGCGACCACGGTGCCGTACAAGCAGATCATCATCGCGGCCGGCGACGGCGCGAAGGCGGCCCTCAGCGCCTTCGATCACCTGATCCGCAACTGATCCGCGACTGATCTCGCGGAGAGCGCGCCAGACCGGCAACGGTCCGGTGCGCGGCCGGTGGGGACGGGTGGGCCCGATGCGCCACTCCCCGCCACCCCTTCGCGGACACCGCGCGCTTTGAACGCCGCCTCGTGCGGCGTTTTTCGTTGCGGGGCGCGAGATGGTCGTCGCCGACGACGCCGACGCCGGGAGGCGGGCGGCGGGCGATGCACGGCGCGGCGCGGCGTGCTCGGCAATCGCCGCGAGCCGGCCCCATCGAGCGGGTCGTCCTGTTTGAGGAGAACCGGTGCCCCGTCTTTGAGGGGCGAACTGGCTTCCGGCACTGGTCATTCGCGGGCGCGGGACGCAGGATCGGCGCTCATGGTTCACCTTGAATTCACGGCGCAACTGCATCGCTTTGTCGATACGCCCAAGCTGGACTGCGAGGCGACGACGCTGGCACAAGCCTTGGATCAGGCGTTCGACCTCAACCCGCGCTTGCGGAGCTACATCCTCGATGAACAGGGACAACTCCGCCATCATGTGGCGGTGTTCATCGATGGGCATCGCGCCCGGGATCGCCAGCGGATGTCCGATCCGCTGGCCCCGTCGGCGAAGGTGTACGTGCTGCAGGCGCTGTCAGGCGGTTGACCGCGCGTGACGTGGGCGCGGCAGCGATGGACAGTCGTTTCAGGAGATCAGCATGAGCACCACGGCCTGGATCGCCACTCGCAAGGGCCTGTTCGAGCTTCACCGGCAGGACGGCGCCTGGCATCTTGGACGGCACAGCTTCCCGGGCGATCCGGTCTCGATGATCCTGCCCGCGTCGACGGGCGGCGGACGGCTGCTGGCTGCGTTGAACCTGGGCCATTTCGGCGTGAAGCTGCAGGCCTCCGACGATGGCGGCGTCCACTGGCAGGAACTGCCGGCGCCGGCTTTTCCGCCTCAACCCGCCGAGGCCGAAGGACCGTCATGGACGGTGCGCTTGATCTGGTCGCTCGAGCGCGGCACGGATGGACGGCTGTGGGCCGGCACGCTGCCGGGCGGGCTGTTCGTCAGCGAGGACGACGGCGGCTCCTGGCAATTGGTCGACGCGCTGTGGCATCGGCCGGAGCGCTTGGCCTGGTTCGGCGGCGGCTACGACACGCCCGGGATCCATTCGATCTGCATCGATGCGGCCGATCCACGCCGGCTGCTGCTGGGCATTTCCTGCGGCGGCGCCTGGCGCAGCGAGGATGGCGGGACCTCCTGGCGACTGAGCGCCAAAGGCATGCACGCGGACTTCATGCCGCCCGACCAGGCCGGCGAGGAGAACACCCAGGATCCGCATCGCATCGTGAGCTGCGGCGCCGATCCCCGCGTGCTCTGGTGCCAGCATCACAACGGCGTGTGGCGCAGCGAGGATGCCGGCGCCACCTGGCAGCCGCTGCAGCCGCCGGTCTCAGGATTCGGTTTCGCGGTCGCCGCGCATTCCCGTGATCCGTTGACGGCCTGGTTTGTGCCGGGCGCCAAGGATGTGCTGCGAGTGCCGGTCGACGGGGCGTTGGTGGTGAACCGGACCCGCGATGGCGGTCGCAGCTTCGACACGCTGCGCCACGGTCTGCCTCAGCAGCACTGCTACGACCTGATTTATCGGCATGGTCTGGCGGTGGACGAATCGGGCCAGCATCTGCTGATGGGCAGCACCACCGGCAATCTCTGGTCGAGCGCGGATGGCGGCGATCACTGGCATAACGTCTCGCACACGCTGCCGCCGATCCACGCCGTGCGTTTCGCCTGAGACTGCCGCGCCGACGCGCCGCACGCCTTAGGTCTTCAGAACGACAGCGCCTCCGCGTCGACATCGGTCAGCCATGGCGCCCACTCCGCGCTGGGTGGCGCTTCCAGGCTCAGCGTCTGGCCGGTGAGCGGATGGTCAAAGCGCAGTCGATGCGCATGCAGCCAGAGCCGCTGATGGCCCCAATGCGCGGCCAGGGTGCGATTCAGCGGGCCCTTGCCGTGGTTGGCGTCGCCGATGATCGGATGGGCCAGGTGCTTGAGATGGCGTCGGATCTGATGCCGTCGTCCTTGCACCGGCTCGCAGGCCAGCAGGCTCAGCCGGGTGCTGGGGAAGCGAGGATCGGTGCTCACCGGCACGGTGATGCGCTGAAGGCAGCGCCAGCCGGTTTGCGCGTCCAGATGCGGCTGCGCGGCGGACGGCAACTCGGGATCGCGGGCGAGCGGATGATCGATCACGCCCTCGTCGGCGGCAGGCCAGCCCCGCACCAGCGCGAGGTAGCGCTTGCGGGTGCGACGCTCCGCCAGCGCCACGCCCATCTGGCTGGCCACCTCCGCGCTGAGCGCAAACACCAGCACGCCCGAGGTCCCGCGATCCAGCCGATGGACCGGCCACACCGGTCGCCCGAGCTGATCCCGCAAGCGCTGCAGCGCGGCGGCGTCCTCATGCGCGTCCAGCGCGGTTCGGTGCACCAGCAGTCCGGCGGGCTTGTCGATCACCACCAGCGCGTCGTCCCGATGCAGCACGGTCAGCGGCGCGGGTGGCGGCGACGCTGCGGCGGGGGGCGATGCCTCCGAGGCGGCATCCGCCCGCACGGCGCCGGCGCTCAAGTCGTGGCCACGACGGATGGCGCTCATGCCGCTGATGGCCGGCGCGGCGCCAGGGCGTTCATCGCTGGTCGCCATCGACGTACAACCAGGCGCCGTCCACACGCACGAAGCGGCTGAGCTCATGCATCCGATGCGCGCGTCCGCCCAGCTTGCTGCGTGCGACGAACTCCACGGTGGCATGGTCGGCATCCTGCTGCGCATGCTGTTTGACCGACAGCCCCAGCCACTGCAGGCCGGGCTCGTTGGGCGTGAGCGCGGCGGGCCGGGTGTCCGGATGCCAGGTGGCGAGCAGGTAGTCGATCCGGTCCAGCACGAAGGCGCTGTACCGCGACCGCATCAGCGCTTCGGCATGCGGGGCCGGCAGTCGACCGTCGGCCGCGAAGGCCTGATGAAGCGCGCCGCAGCAGGGGTCGTAGGGCTGACCGCTCCCGCACGGGCAGGCGATCGGTGAGGGCGCGTGCGGCGAGGCAGCGCCGGCGCCACGGGATTTTTCTGACTTCATGGAGGGCGCATGATGCCAGCCTCGGCCGTGTGCGCGGTGGGGCGCATCGTTCAAAGCGGCGAGTGGTTTGGACCCTGTGTGCCGGACGGACATCGTTTGGGGTGGGCGCTGTCGAGCGCCTGCGGGCGGGCCTTGAGTCGTGCTTCGATCCGACGCGACCCCAGCGCCCCGTGGCGATCCATAACTTCCCTAGAATGGCTGGATGAATTCCCAGGATTTCGGTGCGCCCGGCGCGTCTCAAGATGACCTGTTCAGCCCGCGCGCGCCGCGGGGACTGCTGGACAACCTCAACCCCGAGCAATATGCCGCCGTGACGCTGGGGCAAGAGCCCGCGCTGATCCTGGCTGGTGCCGGTTCGGGCAAGACCCGGGTGCTGACCACCCGCATCGCCTGGCTCATGAGCCAAGGCCTCACCACGCCGGCCGGCGTGATGGCGGTGACCTTCACCAACAAGGCCGCCAAGGAAATGGTCACGCGGCTGTCCGCCATGCTGCCGGTCAATGTGCGCGGCATGTGGCTGGGCACCTTCCACGGGCTGTGCAACCGCTTCCTGCGCGCGCACTGGAAGCTCGCCGGCCTGCCGCAAGGCTTCCAGATCCTGGATGCCGGCGACACGGTGTCGGCGGTCAAGCGCGTCATCAAGGCGATGAAGCTGGATGAGGAGCGCTTCGTTCCCAAGCAGGTCTCGTGGTTCATCGCCGGCGCCAAGGAAGACGGCCTGCGCCCGCGCGACATCGATCTGCGCGACGAGCAGACCCGCAAGCTGGTGGAGATCTATCAGGCGTATGAAGACCAGTGCGAGCGCGAAGGCGTGGTGGATTTCGCCGAGCTGATGCTGCGCTCCTACGAGCTGATGCGCGACAACGCCGCGCTGCGCGAGCACTATCAGCGCCGCTTCCAATACGTGCTGGTGGACGAGTTCCAGGACACCAACAAGCTGCAGTACGCGTGGCTGAAGATGTTCGCTCCGCCCGGCAACGGGCAGGGCGTTTTCGCGGTCGGCGACGACGACCAGAGCATTTATGCCTTCCGCGGCGCGCGGGTCGGCAACATGAGCGACTTCGAGCGCGAATACCGCGTGCGCCAGGTCGTGAAGCTGGAGCAGAACTACCGCAGCTTCGGCAACATCCTGGATTCGGCGAATGCGTTGATCAGCCACAACAGCCGCCGTCTGGGCAAGAACCTGCGCACCGAAGCCGGCCCCGGCGAACCGGTGCGGGTGCACGAGGCCAGCAGCGATTTCGCCGAGGCCCAATGGCTGCTGGAAGAGGCGCAGGCGTTGCATCGTCAGGGCCTGTCGCGCAGCGAGATCGCGGTGCTCTACCGCAGCAATGCGCAGTCGCGGGTGATCGAGTCGGCGCTGTTCAACGCCGGCATTCCGTATCGGGTGTATGGCGGCCTGCGCTTCTTCGAGCGTGCCGAAGTCAAACACGCCTTGGCCTATCTGCGGCTGATCGAGAACCCCAACGACGACACCAGCTTCCTGCGGGTGGTCAACTTCCCTGCGCGCGGCATTGGCGCCCGCACCATCGAGCTGCTGCAGGATGGCGCGCGCCAAAGCGGTCGATCGCTCTATCAGAGCGTCGGTGCGGTGAGTGGTCGCGGCGGCGCGAGCCTGGGCGGCTTCGTCGCCATGGTGGATGCGATGCGCGAAGCCACGACCGGCCTGACGCTGCGCGAGATCATCGAGCATGTGATCGAGACCTCCGGCCTCGCGGACTTCTATCGCGCCGAGAAGGAAGGCGAAGAGCGGCTGGAAAACCTCGGCGAACTGGTCAATGCCGCCGAGGCCTTCGTCACCCAGGAGGGCTTCGGCAAGGACGCGATCGCGCTGCCGGTGGACGAGCATTCGCCCGGCCAGATCGCGGACGGCCTGCCCACCGCGATCGCGGCCGCCAATGCGGCGACGCCCGATGCGGAGACCGGCGAGATCATGTCGCCGCTGGCCGCCTTCCTCACCCATGCCTCGCTGGAGGCGGGTGATAACCAGGCGCAGGCGGGGCAGGACGCGGTGCAGCTCATGACGGTGCATTCCGCCAAGGGTCTGGAGTTCGATGCCGTGTTCATCACCGGCCTGGAAGAAGGCTTGTTCCCGCACGAGAACGCGATGTCCGATGCCGATGGCATCGAAGAAGAGCGCCGCCTGATGTATGTGGCCATCACCCGTGCGCGGCAGCGGCTCTACATCAGCTTCTGCCAGACCCGCATGCTGCACGGCCAGACCCGCTACAACATCAAGAGCCGCTTCCTGGAAGAGCTGCCCGAGGAGGCGCTGAAGTGGCTGACCCCGCGCAACCAGGGCTTCGGCTCCGGCTTCGCGCGCGACTATCAACAAGCCTGGCAGCGAGGGTCAGGTCTGAAGTCGATGGTGGGTGCGGGCCGCGTGGAGGCGCCGTCCTTCGCGTCGGCGCCGGTGCCGCAGTCGATGAAGCAATCGGCCGCGCAAAAGACCGGCGATGAGCATGGCGGCCTGCGCGTCGGCAAGGGCGTCTTCCACACCAAGTTCGGCGAAGGCGTGCTGCTGACGCTGGAGGGCAGCGGCCCGGATGCGCGCGCTCAGGTGAACTTCGGCCGTCACGGCGTGAAGTGGCTGGCCTTGAGCGTGGCCAAGCTCACGCCGATCGATTGAGCTGGGCGGTCCGAAGAGTCCGAACGGCCCGAACGGTCCGAACGGCTGGCCGGCAGCGCTGACATCGGTGCTGGGGCTCGTCCCTGCGCGTTCCGGGCGGGGCGCGGGGGCGACGCCATGGCCTGGCGTGCGAGGCATGAAGCGCCTCTCGACGACGGTTTTCGGAAACGGTTAGAGTTGGGTTGGAGTAGGCAAGGAGTGAAGAGACGAGGCGTGGGGCGAGCGACATTTCCGGTCACCAGGAAATTCGACTCGACGCTGGGAGGGAGCTTGCAGTGAAACTTTTCAGCGTTCTGGAATCTCCATGCGAACAGTCATTCCCATTGATCCTCCGTATGACCCCACGGTCCTGGATGCCGCCTCGCTGGGTGCGGCCATCCGTTCGGCGCGCACCCGCCGCCGCATCCCGCTGGTTGAAGCCGCCGACGCCCTGGGCATCTCGCGGCAAACCATGATCAACATCGAGAAGGGCGTCTCCGGCGTCGGCTTGCCGACCGTGCTGCGCGCTGCGCAGGAGCTGGGCGTCACGCTCTTCGCCGTGCCCGCGATGGAGCGCGATGTGGTGCGCGAGGCCATCATGGCCATCCGCGATTAGCACGATCGACCCGCGTCGCCGCGGCGTGTCAGCCGCATCGATGGAAACCTCTGACAGCAGCGCACCCCGCCGCAGATGAACGCGTCGCGGCATGGGTGCCGATGCAAAAAGGCCCGCTCGATGGCGGGCCTTCGTGGAAGCGGGCGAATCCGCCCGCTGGTGCACGACCTCAGATGCCGATGTCGCCGCCATCCTTGCGGGTGATCACCACCGTGGCCGAGCGCGGACGCTTCTTCACCGTGGCGTCGGCCTGGTTGGCCGGCCAGTAGCTGCCGAAGGTCCGGCCAGCCCAGTCCGGCGCGCTGTCCTCGCCGGGATGCTGGACGTTGAAGAACAGCGTCTTGTTGTCCGGCGTCATGGCGATGCCGGTGATCTCGCACTCCTTCGGGCCGACCAGGAAGCGACGCACCGTGTCGGCGGTCGCCTTGGCGCCGGCGATCGTGGTGGTGCCGCCGACGGCCGTGGCCACGCCGCCGTCACCGACCTTGCCCGGCACGGCGGCCAGCATCATGCAGTTGGTGACATCGGTGTAGGCGCCGTCGTCGGTCTGGATCCACAGCATGCCGCGCTTGTCGAAGTACAGGCCGTCAGGGCTGGAGAAGTCGTTCACGTCGGTCAGGCCGGACAGGTTCACATCGGACGCTGCATCGGCTTGCGCGCCGAACAGGTAGATGTCCCAGTTCATCTTGGTGACGTCGGAGGCGTTCTCCCGCCAGCGGATGATGTGGCCGTTCGGGTTGCCCTTCTGCAGGTTGCTGCCCTTCGGGTCTTCGTAGTAGCGCGGATTTGCGGCGTCGGGGCGTGCCTGGCGGCCGGTCGGCGTCGCGGTCGGCGGCACGCGGTTGGCTTCGTTGTTGTTGGTCAGGGTCATGTAGACCTCACCGGTGGTGGGATTCACCGCACCCCATTCCGGACGGTCCATCTTGGTGGCGCCCAGCTTGTCACCCGCCAGGCGGGTGTTGACCAGCACATCGCCCTGGTCGGCGAAGGCGTAGGTCGCGTTGGTGGCGTCCAGACCGTTCTTGCCGAAGCTCAGTTCCAGCCAGTCACCGGTGCCGTCCGCATTGAAGCGGGCGACATACAGCGTGCCTTCGTCCAGATACTTCGCGCCGGCGGCCATGCCCTTGCCGACATCGGCGGCATCCCACACGGCCTTGGAGACGAACTTGTAGATGTACTCGTTGCGCGAGTCGTCGCCCATGTAGATGACGATCGGCTTGCCGGCCACGGCCGGTGCCGGCCAGGCGCCTTCATGGTTGAAGCGGCCCAGCGCGGTGCGCTTGGCGGGTGCCGAGGCCGGCGCGAACGGGTCGATCTCCACCACCCAGCCGAAGGTGTTGATGGTGTTGCGATAGTCGTCGCCCGCGGTGGCGCCGGTCACCGACGAGTTCCAGCGCGAGAACAGGTCATCCGTGCCTGCGGTTTCCCACTGGTAGGGGCTCTTGCGGTTCTGCGGCAGGCCGTAACGGCCCAGGCTGACGATTTCCTTGGCGCTGCGCGCGGCATCGTCACCGGCGGCACGGCTGATCACGTTGAGATAGTTCTCTTCGCAAGTCAGGTAGGTGCCCCACGGGGTGTAGCCATTGGCGCAGTTGTTGTTGGTGCCACGGGTCTGCTGAGCGGCCGGATTGAACTTGGTCGCCAGCAGCGCATGGCCGCGGGCCGGACCGGTGATGTCCATGGTGGTGGCGGAGGTCACGCGGCGGTTGAAGCGCGAGCCGCGCACCATCGACCAGGCGCCGGTGGCGTTGTCGCGCTTGGTCTCGACCACGCTGACGCCGTGGGCGTAGATTTCCTTTTCGACTTCCGTCGCATTGCGCGCGGCGCCGGCCGCCCGGCCCGCCGGATGCATGACGTACGGGGCGACCACATACTCGTGGTTGACGGCGAGCAGACCGCGATCGGCGCGATCCGCCTGATAGCCGCCCGCTTCGGACAGGCCGAAGTAGTACATGCCGTCATGGCCGTCGCCGATGCGGCGGTTGTAGGACTCCGCGGTTTCGGAGCCGTCGTCCTTCCAGGACTCGTCGCCGAAGTGCATCGGGTCGCCGAGCGCATGCAGGATGCTGACGTTGTAGCCCTCGGCCACGGTGACCAGATCGTTCTTGTTCTTGGCCACAGCGGTGAAGCCGAGCTTCGGCGGCGTGGCCGGAGCGGGGGCGGGCGCTGGCGCCGGCGCGGGCACCGGATCCGACGAGCTGTCGCCGCCGCAGGCGCTCAGCATGCCGCCACCGAGCAGGGCGACGGCGGTGGTGCTGATGCCGCCCTTGAGCGCGACGCGACGGCTCAGTCGCGCTGCCAGCACGTCGCTGAAATGCGCGTTGCTGGAGGTGTTGACGATCGCCTCTTCGTCGTACTCATTGACCTGGCTGGACTGATCGCCTGGCTGCTGCATGCTCATGGAAACGCTCCGCAAAGATTGGTTGCGGGCGCATTCTGTAAACGCAGCATGTCAACGCCGTGACGGCGGTGTCGAAAAGAATCACTGTGCGCGCGGCGGTGTCGGCGGGCCTGAATCCGGAACCGGCAGGGGAAGCGCTGCATCGCTCCAGCGAAGCGCTTTGCAGAGCTTCCTTCGATGTCCGTGAGCGGCCCGAGGTCGACCGCGCGTCAGTGCGGCGGATCGGACGGCGGCAGCGCTTGGGAGGTGGTCGTTCCGGGTCCCGATCCGCCGGAGGTCGGCGGCACCGGCGGGTGCGGCGGCGGCACCGGCAGGTCGCGGGGCGCGCCGAACATGAAGCAGTCGATGAAGGTGAAGTACAGCGAGCAGTAGAACGCGGTGCCGATCACCAGCACCAGCGGCACCGAGGCGATGAACATCAGATTCGCCAATCCCAGCAGCGCCAGCGCCAGCGAAATCACCATCGATGCGCCGAACACCAGCCCGATCCAGGCCAGGCCCGACATCGCGAACGCGCCCTTGTTGCGCCACACGCCCAGCGTGCTGGAGAACAGCGCCTGCAGCACGCTCTGGCCGCCCCAATGGATCAGCGCGGGCGCGTGCCAGAACGGGATGGAGATCAAGGTCAGCAGCACCGATTGGGTCAGCATGCTGGCGAGCAGATTCGGATCGGTGGCGGCCGCGGCGACGGCCTGCGGATCGGCCTTGGGGCCGGCCTGCATCACGGTGCGGAACCGTTCGGTCGCGCCGGCATCCACCCACTGGCTCAGCAGCATGATCAGGATGAACAGCACCGCATAGGCCAAGCCCAGCATCAGCTGGGCCTTGCGACGCTCCGGCGTGAGCTGCAGCGGCTGCACGAACACCGACGCCGTCGGCGTGTGCGACTGCAGCACCTGATGCGATGCCAGCATGAAGCCCAGCGAGATCAACGGCAGCGCCGCCAGCGCGAGCAGGGGGCCGATCACCGGCACGATGCTGACCAGCCCCGGCACCACGATGGCCAGCGCGAACAGTCCCATCAGCGCGAAGGGCTTGCGCTGCATCACCTTCAGGCCGTGGCGCACCCAGACAAAACCGTTGCGCGGCGGGACGCTTTGAAGATGCAGGATCATGGCAAGGACTCCAGCGCATGCCACGGCGTGGCAATGCGCTCGCGCAGGATGCGCTCGAAATGGGTGGGATCGTGGGGCTTGAGCAGGCTGGCTTCGCGCGGCAGATGGAAGTCCCACAGGCGCGAGACCCAGAAGCGCATCGCGGCCGCCCGCAGCAGGCCGGGCATCAGCCGATGTTCCGCGCCGTTGAGCGGCCGCACCGATTCATAGGCGGCGACGAACGCCGCAGCGCGCTGCTCGTCCAGACGACCGCTGTTGAGGTCGACGCACCAGTCGTTCAGGCAGACGCACAGGTCGAACAGGAAGCTGTCGACGCCCGCGAAGTAGAAATCGAAGAAGCCGCTGAGCTGCTCACGGCCGGGCAGGCCTTCGAACATCACGTTGTCGCGGAACAGGTCCGCATGCACCGGGCCGCGGGGCAGGGCGGCAGCGGCGGGGCCGAGCTGTTCCTGGAAGGCCAGCTCGGTGCGCAGCAGGTCCGCTTCGGCGGCGGAGACATGCGGCAGGACCACCGGTACCGTCTCCCGCCACCAGGCGAGGCCGCGCAGGTTGTCCTGATGCATCGGGAAGTCCTGACCGGCCAGATGCATGCGCGCCAGGCCGGCGCCGACCTGCTCGCAATGGAATTGATCCGGCGCGAGCTGATGACCGCCGCGCAGCTTGTTCACCACCGCCGCCGGCTTGCCGTTCAGGCGGTGCAGGATGCGCCCCTGCGCATCCGGTTGCGGCGCCGGGACCGGCAGGCCCTTGGCGGCCAGATGGCGCATCAGCTCCAGATAGAACGGGAGCTGCTCGAAGCTCAGCCGCTCGAACAGTGTCAGCACGTACTCGCCACGCGCGGTGGTGACGAAATAGTTGGTGTTCTCGATCCCGGCGCTGATGCCCTTGAGGGACTGGAGTTCGCCCAGGGAGAGCGCGTCCAGCAGCGCCTGCGCCTGGTCGGACGTGACGTCGGTAAATACGGCCATGAACGGATGAAGGTCAGTCGGGGATCAAAGAGGGATCAATCGGGGATCGATGGCGGCGCCATGCGCTGTCGTGGGGGGCAGGGACACGTCGCCAGCCCGGGACCCTCTGCCAGCGCGCCCGCTCAGAAGCTCAGCAAACGCCAGACCCGCTGGCCGGCATTGCCGCGGTCGGCGCCTTGGCGCACCGGGACGTCGCGGCCGGTGTCGCCGAGCAGGATTTCGTACTCGGGCGTTTTGCTGTCCTTGCTCTTGACCACCACCTTCTGGGTCAAGCCGCGCACGCGGGTTTCCTCGATCCGGACCTGGTCGTCTTCCTGGACGATGCGCTCGACCTTCACCTCCGGTACATCGCGCAGGTTGGCGGGCGGTTCCGGGGATGGGTTGGCGGCGTGGGCGGATGGGCCCGCCAGGCAGGCGCCCAACAGGCTCAGCAACATGGCGAGGCGGGTGGTATTCATGGCTGCCGATTATGCCCCTGGGGCCGGCCCGCCGATCGGCCGCCAGGGCCCGTCGAATCGGGGAGCGGCGGGGGCCATCGGATGGGGGAGGGCGGCGTTCTCGCCGCCGGCGGGCCGCGCCATGTCGGTGAGATTCCCAAGGGGGAGCGCCTGTCGCGAGTTCCGGGCGGCATGCTGACAGGACCGGCGGCGCCGTTTGCAACAATGGGGGGATGAGCAAACCCCTGATGCTGCTGGTCGACGGCTCCAGCTACCTCTATCGCGCCTTCCACGCCATGCCGGACCTGCGCGGTCCGCAGGGCCAGCCCACCGGCGCCATCCACGGCATGGTGGCCATGCTGAAGCGCCTGCGCGACGATGCCGGCGCCGAACACGCCGCCTGCGTCTTCGATGCGCCGGGCCTGACCTTCCGCGATGAGTGGTATCCGGACTACAAAGCCCAGCGCGCGCCCATGCCCGATGCGCTGCGCGAACAGATCGAGCCCATCCATGAGGTGGTGAAGCTGCTGGGCTGGCCGGTGCTCACGGTGCCGGGCATTGAAGCCGATGACTGCATCGGCACGCTGGCCCGCGTGGCCGCCCAGGCCGGGCATCAGGTGCTGATTTCCACCGGCGACAAGGATCTGGCTCAGTTGGTCACGCCGGACGTGCAACTGATCAACACCATGACCAACGAGCGCCTGGACGAAGCGGGCGTGCTGGCCAAGTTCGGCGTGCCGCCGGAGCGCATCATCGACTACCTGACGCTGATGGGCGACACGGTGGACAACGTGCCGGGTGTGGAGAAGGTCGGTCCCAAGACGGCGGCGAAATGGATCGCCGAGCACGGCTCGCTGGACGGCGTGATCGCCAGCGCCGACAAGATCAAGGGCGTGGCGGGCGAAAACCTGCGCAAGGCGCTGGACTGGCTGCCGATGGGCCGTCAGCTGGTCACGGTGAAGGTCGATTGCGACCTGTGCATGCATGTGGCCGGCTGGCCGGCGCTGGAAGCGCTGGCCTTCAATCCGGTCGATGAAGCCGGGCTGCTGGACTTCTTCAACCGACATGGCTTCAAGACCTGGAAGCGCGATCTGGAAGGCAAGCTTGGCGGCGCTGCGCCCAAGCATGTGCCGGCGGAAGCCGACATCGGCGCGGCGCACCCGCGCGACCCGTACGCCAATCTGCCCACACCGGAGATCCCGGTCGACAAGCAGTACGAGACCATCGTCGACATGAGCCGCCTGGACGCCTGGATCGAGCGGCTGCAGGACGCCGAACTGGCGGCCTTCGACACCGAGACCGATTCGCTGGACGCGATGAAGGCGCGCATCGTCGGCATCAGCTTCAGCGTGAAGCCGGGTCAGGCCGCCTACATCCCGTTGCGGCATGAAGGGCCGGATGCGCCGGAGCAACTGCCGATGGACGCGGTGCTGGCGCGTCTGAAGCCGTGGCTGGAAGATCCGCTCAAGAAGAAGGTCGCCCAGAACCTGAAGTACGACACCCATGTGCTGGCCAACCACGGCATCGCGGTGCAGGGCGCGGCCTACGACACCATGCTCGAAAGCTATGTGCTGGAAGCGCATCGCAGCCATGGTCTGGAAGCGCTGGCCGATCGGGTGCTGGGCCGCAAGGGCCTCAGCTATGAGGACCTGTGCGGCAAGGGCGCGCATCAGATTCCGTTCGCGCAGGTCGAAGTGGCCAAGGCGTCGCAGTATTCCTGCGAGGACTCGGAGATGTGCCTGCATGTGCACCAGATCCTGATGCCGCGCCTGCAGGCGGATGACGGGCTGAACTTCATCTACGAGAAGATCGAGATGCCGGTCTCTGGCCTGCTGGCGCGCATCGAGCGCACCGGCGTGCTGATCGACTCGGCCAAGCTGCAGGCCCAGAGCGCCGAGCTCGGCCTGCGCATGGTCGCGGCGGAGCAGGCGGCCTACGACATCGCCGGCCAGCCCTTCAACATGGGGTCGCCCAAGCAGATTGGCGAGATCCTGTTCAATCGGCTGGGTCTGCCGGTGGTCAAGCGCACGGCGACGGGCGCTCCGTCCACCGACGAAGAGGTGCTGGAGAAGCTCTCCACCGACTTCCCGCTGCCGGCCAAGATCCTGGAATACCGAGCGCTGGCCAAGCTCAAGAGCACCTACACCGACAAGCTGCCGCTGATGGTCAATCCGGAGACCGGCCGCGTCCACACCACCTATTCCCAGGCGGTCGCGGTGACGGGGCGGCTGTCCAGCAACGAACCCAATCTGCAGAACATCCCCATCCGGACCGCGGAAGGCCGCCGTGTGCGCGAGGCCTTCATCGCGCCGCCGGGCCACCACATCGTCAGCGCCGACTATTCCCAGATCGAGCTGCGCATCATGGCCCACATCAGCGAGGATCCCGGCCTGCTGCGCGCCTTCCAGGAAGGCCAGGACGTTCACCGCGCCACCGCGTCGGAGGTCTTCGGCGCGGCGCTGGAGGCGGTCACGCCGGAACAGCGCCGGTATGCGAAGACGATCAACTTCGGTCTGATCTACGGCATGGGCGCCTTCGGGCTGGCCCAATCGCTGGGCATCGAGCAGAAGGCGGCGAAGGACTACATCGATCGCTACTTCACCCGCTTCGCGGGCGTGCGGCGCTACATGGACGAGACCAAGCAGTTCGCCAAGGAGAAGGGCTATGTCGAGACCGTCTTCGGCCGTCGCCTCTGGCTGCCGGAGATCAACTCCGGCAACGGCCCGCGCCGCAGCGGCGCCGAGCGCCAGGCCATCAACGCACCGATGCAAGGCACGGCCGCCGACCTGATCAAGCTCGCGATGATCGCGGTGCAACAGGCGCTGGACGAGCAAGGCAAGAAGACGCGCGTCGTCATGCAGGTGCACGATGAACTGGTCTTCGAAGTGCCGGATGAGGAACTTGACTGGGTCAAGTCCGAGGTCCCCACGCTCATGGCCGGCGTCGCCGCGCTGAAGGTGCCGCTGCTGGCGGAAGTCGGCGTGGGGGCGAACTGGGACGAGGCGCACTGAGCGGCTGGTTTCGGGGCGTTTCGTCGGTCGTCTGCTGGTCCCGCGGGCGACCGAGCGCCAGGGCGCGAGCCAGAGGCCGCGCTTCGTCAGGCGTGTTCACATTCCTCCGCGCGGCCTCTGGCTCGCACCCTGTGAGAGGGTGCTGTTCTTGGCGGCGTTTGGGGTGTGCTGTGCTCGTTCGGTGGGGCTGTCCTGCGGGCGACCGAGCGCCAGGGCGCGAGCCAGAGGCCGCGCTTCGTCAGGCGTGTTCACATTCCTCCGCGCGGCCTCTGGCTCTCACCCTGTGAGAGGGTGTTGTTCTTGGCGGCGCTTGGGGTGTGGTGTGTTCGTTCGGTGGGACTGTCCCGCGGTCGACCGAGCGCCAGGGCGCGAGCCAGAGGCCGCGCGTCGTCAGGCGTGTTCACATTCCTCCGCGCGGCCTCTGGCTCGCACCCTGCGGGACCGGGGGGCGATGCTGGGGCTGGAGGCAGGGCTGGAAGCTGGGGTGGTTTGGCGGGACGAGCGGGACGGGATCGTGCGTTGCGGCCGTCCGGCGTCAGCTCCAGAGATTGGCGATGCGAAGGCGGGCTTGGCCGCCGAGTCGCGGTGCGGTGGCCAGCACGTTCAGCGCGGTCATGAGGCGATGCAGGTCGTACTGCTTGTCGTAGAAGCCATCCGCACCCAGTTCGCCGCAGCGTGGGCCGTGTTCGGTCTCATCGCAGGCGGAGACGACATAGATCGTGCCGGTGTAGCCGGCGCGTCGCAGCCGTTTCAGGACGGACTGTCCCGACCCGCTGGTCAGGGTCAGATCCAGCAGCACCACGTCCGGTGCGCACAGGCCCACGGTCAGCACGCCGACATCTTCATGTTCGGCCTGGCAGACGACGGTCGCGCCGGGGATGTCGTGAAGCAATTCACTCACCTGACGGCGGAAGATCTCGGATCCATCGATCAATGCGATTTTCATGGTGGCTCAACTCCCTGGCAGCCAGTCTCTCGCGCAGCGCGTGTGCCATCTGCCGGGGGAAGTCGTCGGACGATGTATGCATTGAAGCACTGCTGCTGTCGGGCGATTGCCTACAACGCAGCCTTCGGTGGCAGCGTGATGACGTGGGCGTGACATTCGGCCGGAATCGGCTGCGCGGCGGTGGCGCCCGGCTTCGTCCGTCCAACCCACGGATGAGGGAACCCACCCCCCACCTCGCGCCCCGTCCCGCCGGTTACGGTTAGCATCCCGTCCCTATGAATTGGCCATATGAGTTGCAGGTCGGGTGGCGCTACACCCGGGCCGGACGTGGGGGGCGACGCAACCGCTTCATCTCCTTCATCTCCGGTGTCTCGATGCTGGGCATTGCCCTGGGCGTGGCGGCGCTGATCATCGTGCTGTCGGTGATGAACGGCTTCCAGAAGGAAGTGCGCGACCGCATGCTGTCGGTACTCGCCCACGTGGAGCTGTCCAACTACACCGGCGAAGGCCTGGCCGACTGGCAGTCGCTGGCCGCCAAGGCCAAGGAACATCCCGCCGTGATCGGCGCCGCACCGTTCGTCTCCGCGCAGGCCCTGATCGCGCGCGGCGAAGACATGCGCGGCGCCATCGTCCGTGGCGTGGATCCGGCCTATGAGCCGTCGGTGACGCCGATCGCCGCGCAACTCGCCAAGGAAGGCCTGCTCCAGCAGCTCAAGCCCGGCGAATGGAACATGATCCTGGGCGTCGAACTGGCCCGCCAGCTCGGCGTGCAAAAGGGCGACAAGATCACCCTGGTCGCTCCGGCCGGCAAGGTCACGCCGGTCGGCGTGCTGCCGACGCTCAAGCAGTTCACCCTCGTCGGCGTGTTCCAGGCGGGTCACTATGAATACGACAGCGGCCTGGCCCTGATCGATGTGGAAGACGCGGCCAAGCTGTTCCGCACCGTCACGCCCAGCGGCGTGCAACTGCGGCTGCAGGATGTGCAACGCGCCCGCGACGTCGGCGCCGAACTGCAGCAGCGCTTCGGCCCCTCGGTCCATGTGCGCGACTGGACCCGCACCAACGCCAACTGGTTCGACGCCGTGCAGGTCGAGAAACGGATGATGGGCATCATCCTGACGCTGATCGTCGCGGTCGCTGCGTTCAACCTGGTGTCCACGCTGGTGATGACCGTCACCGACAAGCAGGCCGACATCGCCATCCTGCGCACCCTCGGCGCCAGCCCCAGCTCCATCATGGGCATCTTCATGATCCAGGGCGCGCTGGCCGGTGTGATGGGCACGCTCGGCGGGTTGGGGCTGGGCCTGCTGATCGCGCACAACCTCGATGTGATCGTGCCCTTCATCGAGAAGCTGCTGCACACCACCTTCCTGCCGCCCAGCATCTACGTGATCAGCACCATGCCGAGCGATCCGCAATGGGCCGACATCATCCCGGTGACCGTGGTGTCCCTGCTGCTGGCCTTTGCCGCCACCATCTATCCCAGCATGCGCGCCAGCCGGGTCCAGCCCGCGGAGGCGCTGCGTTATGAATGAGTCGACGACGATGACCGCCACCGCCCCGTCCACCCACCCGATGCACGGCCAGGTGGTGCTGCAAGGCCAGAGCCTCAGCAAGCGCTTCAAGGAAGGCCCGCTCAATGTGCAGGTGTTCCAGGGCGTCGATGTGACGGTCAAGGCCGGCGAAACGCTCGCCATCCTCGGCGCCTCGGGCTCCGGCAAGAGCACCCTGCTGCATCTGCTGGGCGGGCTGGACAAGCCGTCGACCGGCCGCGTCGAGCTGATGGGCCGCGAGCTGTCCGCGCTCGGTGAATCCGCGCGCGGCCAATGGCGCAACCAGCACCTGGGCTTCATCTACCAGTTCCACCATCTGCTGCCGGAATTCAGCGCGCTGGACAACGTGGCCATGCCGCTGCGCATCCGCCGCATGCCGCAGGAGCAGGCCCGCGCTCAAGCGGCCGAGGTGCTCGCGCGGGTCGGACTGGCGCAGCGCGTCGACCATCGTCCCGGCGAGCTCTCCGGCGGTGAGCGCCAACGGGTCGCCATCGCCCGCGCCCTGGTCACCCGACCCGCCTGCGTGCTGGCCGATGAGCCCACCGGCAACCTGGATCGCACCACCGCCGGCACCGTGTTCGACCTGATGCTGGAAATGGCCCGCGAATCCGGTACCGCCTTCGTCATGGTCACCCACGATCAGGACCTGGCGATGCGCTGCGAACACCAGCGCCGCCTGGTGGCAGGCGTGCTGCAGACGCTCTCCTGAGGCCGACCCCGCGCGCAGCATTCACCGCCGCGCGACCCAGACTTGTCCGATGGCGAGGCGCCCGAGCCGGCGCCCGCCGCCCGTCGCCGCAGGGCTGCTTTAGGATCAGCGCATCATGACCGTCCGCCACGCTGCCGCCCACGGGCCCGCCACTTCCGCCACTTCCGTCGCTTCTGCCGCAACCTCGTCGTCCGCCGCCACCGGCAGCGGCGCGCGCTTCATCCTGAAGCTGAGTTGCCCGGATCAGGCCGGCATCGTCCATGCCGTCACCGGCGTGCTGCTGGCGCAGGGCGGCAACATCCTGACCTCGGCCCAACATGGCGATGCGGACCACCGCCGCTTCTTCATGCGCATCGAATTCGAATGCGACGCCGGCACGACAGCGGACCGCCTGCGCGAGGCCGTGGCCCCGCTGGCCGAGCGCCTGGCGATGGATTGGGAATTGGTCGATGCGCGGCGCAAGACGCGGGTGCTGCTGCTGGTGTCCAAGCTCGGTCACTGCCTCAATGACCTGCTGTTCCGGGTCCAGACCGGACACCTGGCCATCGAGATTCCCGCCATCGTCTCGAATCACCGCGACTTCTATCAGCTCGCCGCCTCGCACGACATTCCGTTCCACCATCTGCCGCTGCTCCAGGCCGACGACGCCCAGAAGCAGGCCCAGGAACGCAAGATGCGCGAGCTGATCGAGGAACAGCAGATCGACCTGGTCGTGCTGGCCCGCTACATGCAGATCCTCTCGCCGCAGATGTGCGAGTTCCTGCAAGGCCGCGCGATCAACATCCATCACAGCTTCCTGCCCAGCTTCAAGGGCGCGCGGCCCTACCACCAGGCGCATGAGCGCGGCGTCAAGCTGATCGGCGCCACCGCGCACTATGTGACCTCGGATCTGGACGAAGGGCCGATCATCGAGCAGGACGTCGCCCGCATCGATCACAGCATGACGCCCGACCAGCTCGTGGCCATCGGCCGCGACGTCGAATGCGTGACGCTGGCCCGCGCGATCCAATGGCATGCCGAGCATCGGGTGTTGCTCAACGGTCATCGCACCGTCGTGTTCCGCTGAGCGACGCGACGCGCGATTCCCGACGTCCCACATCACGCCTCAGCACACCTCACCACGCCCCGCCCCCCCACCGCGCCCACTGCGTCCACCTCGCCTGCCACCATGTGGATCGACACCCACTGCCACCTCGACGCCGCCGAGTTCGATGCGGACCGCGCCGCCGTGGTGGCGCGGGCGCGGGCGGCGGGCGTGTCGCAGGTGGTGATCCCGGCCGTGTCGGCGTCCAACTTCGAAGTCGTTCGCACGCTCGCGCATGAGCATGGTTTTGCCTACGCGCTGGGCATCCATCCGCTGTATGTGATGTCCGCGACCGACGAGGACCTGACCCAGCTCGATCAGGCCTTGACGACTTACCGGGACGATCCACGGCTGGTGGCGATCGGCGAAATCGGCCTGGACTTCTTCGTCAAGTCGCTGGACGCCGAGCGGCAGCAGCAGATCTACCTCGCGCAACTGAAGCTGGCCAAGCGCCATCAGTTGCCGGTGATCCTGCATGTGCGCCGCAGCGCCGATCAATTGCTCGGCGGGCTGCGCCGCGTCGGCCTGACCACGGGTGGCATCGCGCATGCATTCAATGGCAGTCAGCAGCAGGCGCAGGCCTTCATCGATCTCGGCTTCCGGCTGGGCTTTGGCGGCACGCTGACCTTTGAGCGCTCGCTGCAGATCCGCCGTCTCGCTGCCGAGCTGCCGCCTGAGGCGCTGGTCACCGAAACCGACGCGCCCGACATCCCGCCCCAATGGCTCTACAAGACCGCCGACGAACGCGCCCACGGCGCGAGCGCCCGAAATGAGCCCGGCGAGCTGCCGCGCATCGGCGCCAGCCTGGCGGCCCTGCGCGGCTGGACGCTCGAAGAAGCGCAGGCCGTGACCCGTCGCAACGCGCACGCAGCGCTGCCGCGGCTGGCGGCGCTGGCGGAGGGCGCGCCCGCTGCGCCATCGCCGTCATCCACGTCCTGACATGACGGGGTCGAGGGAACCGCGTCCCGCCGCCATGCAGGCCGACGACGACGACGCCGACGACGCTGACAACGCCGCCACGATCCCCCGCGAGCCGCGCTGGCAAGGGCTCGCGCCTGTCGCCGCGCCGGATGCGCGCTGGCTGCTGCTCGGCAGTTTCCCCGGCGTGGCCTCGCTGCGCGCGCAGCAGTATTACGGTCATCCGCGCAATCAGTTCTGGCGCCTGGTCGGCGATGTGCTGGGCGTGGACCTGGTCGCCTTGTCCTACCCGGACCGGCTGGACGCGCTGCGGCGCCATCGGGTGGCCGTCTGGGATGTGATCACCGAGACCGAACGCGCCGGCAGCCTGGACAGCGCCATCCGCCGCCCGGACGCCAGCAACCTGGCAGGGCTCATCGCCCGGCTGCCGGACCTGCAGACCATCGGTTTCAACGGCGGCACGGCCGCGCGCTTCGGCGTGCGGCAACTGGGCCCGCTTGCAAAGGTTTACCGGATCCTGGCGCTGCCGTCGTCCAGCCCGGCCTACACGATGCCCTACGATGAGAAGCTGCGAGCGTGGCAGCAACTGGCGGCACCGGCGACATCGTGGTTGTCGATCGATCGTTGACGCCAGGCCTCGCCGGCATCACCGACGCAGGCGTGGATGCACTGATGCGCTGAAGCGAACGCGTCGGCGCGGCCTGCTGCCTGTCGACATCGCGCCGCTGCCGATCTCATCACCCACGCCACCATCAGCCGCTGGAGACGCTCCATCGGCCTGACGCCCGACACCGAACAACGGACTCTCACCGTGAGCAACAAACGCGACAACAACAAGAACAAGGTGGACTGGGTCGAAGCCACGCTCAGCGAATTCGACGGCGTGCGCTACCTGCATCTGGACTCGATCTGGGTGCAGGGCGCCATGCGGGTGAAGAAGCCCGATCGGCTGGAGCTGGAGTATGTCCAGCGCATGATGGCCTGGATGCTCTGGCGCGACAGCCGGGAGCTGAACCAGGGGCAGGCGGTGCAGCTCGGCCTGGGCGCCGGCGCGATCAGCCGCTTCTGCCGCAAGCAGCTCAAGATGAAGACCACGGCGGTCGAGATCAATCCGACCGTCATCAGCGCCTGCCGTCACTGGTTCCATCTGCCGGACGATGACGAGCGCTTCCAGGTCGTGAATGCCGATGCCGGCGCCTGGGTGGCCGATGCCGATCACTGGGGCACGGCGCAAGTGCTCAATGTGGACCTCTACGACCACGAGGCCGCCGCGCCGGTGCTCGACGATGAAGCCTTCTACCGCGACTGCCGCGCCGTGCTGGCAGATGGCGGCCTGATGACGGTCAACCTGTTCGGCCGCAGCGCCAGTTTCGCCCGCAGCGCGGCCCGCATCGCGCGGGCCTTCGGCTCCGACCAGGTGTGGCATCTCACGCCCACCCGCGAAGGCAACACCGTGGTGGTCGCCGGCCGCGGCGTGAGCGTGCCCGAGCGCGAGGTGCTGGAACAACGCGCCGCCCACATCGAATCTCGCTACGACCTGCCCGCGCAGAAGTGGCTGAAGCTGGTGCGTCCGCTGCCGATGAACATCATCAACCAGATCCGGGATTGAGCGCATGAAGACTCCCTCCACCAAGATCGAACCCAGCCTCAAGGCCGGCCCCAGCCCCAGCTCCAACCTGAGTCCCAGCGCCACCGGCGCCGCCAGCACGGCGAGCACGGCCAGCGGTGCGGCGGCCTCGTCCGGCTCGTCCGCCGGACAGGGCGCGACGACCGCCGCGGGATCTGCGGCAGGCGCGAAACGGGCCGGTGATGCGGGCGTTGGGCAGCGTCTGGAATGGCGCCAGTTGCTGCGCTGGTTGGTGGAGGACGGCGTCATCGACGCCGAACAATCGCAGCAGACCGAAACGCGTTTCGCCGCCGGGCACAGCGCCCTGCATCCGCTGGTGCGGCTGGCCAATGCGGGCCTGGTGCGCCGAGACAACCAGCGCACCATGGATGTGGAGGCGCTGACCGAATGGCTGGCCGGTCGGCTCAAGCTGGGCTATGTGCGCATCGATCCGCTCAAGGTCGATGTGGGCCGGGTCGCGGATGTGATGTCGGCGAGTTATGCGGAAGCGCGTCGCTGCCTGCCGATCCAGGTCGGACTGACCGAGGTCACCATCGCCACCGCCGAGCCGCTGGACACCGGCTGGCTGCCGCAGATCGAATCGCACACCCGCAAGCGGGTGAAGCTGGTGCTTGCCAGTCCTCAGGAGATCGCCCGCTTCACCACCGAGTTCTTCACTCTGGCGCGTTCGGTGCGGGCCGCCACCAAATCCTCGGGCGAGGTGAACCAGCCGGCCAGCTTCGAGCAGTTGGTCGAGCTTGGCCGCAGCAATCGCCAGCTGGACGCGAACGACCAGGGCGTGGTGCAGGTGGTGGACTGGCTCTGGCAATACGCCTTCGACCAGCGCGCCAGCGACATCCACCTGGAGCCGCGCCGCGAGATGGGCGTGATCCGCTTCCGCATCGACGGCGTGCTGCACACGGTCTACCAACTGCCGCCGTCGGTGATGAGCGCGATGACCTCGCGCATCAAGCTGCTGGGCCGCATGGATGTGGTCGAGAAACGCCGCCCGCTGGATGGCCGCATCAAGACCCGCAACCCCGCCGGCGAGGAAGTCGAAATGCGTCTGTCGACGCTGCCGACCGCCTTCGGCGAAAAAATGGTGATGCGGATTTTCGATCCCGACACCGCCGTCAAGGACCTGGCCCAGCTGGGCTTCTCCAACCATGATGCCGAGCGCTGGAACCGGCTCACCAGCCGGCCGCACGGCATCATCCTGGTGACCGGTCCGACCGGCAGCGGCAAGACCTCGACGCTCTATTCCACGCTCAAGCGGCTGGCGACCGACGAGGTCAACGTCTGCACCATCGAGGACCCGATCGAAATGATCGAGCCCGCGTTCAATCAGTCGCAGGTGCAGTCGGTGCTGGATTTCAATTTCGCCGAAGGCCTGCGGGCGCTGATGCGGCAGGATCCCGACATCATCATGGTCGGCGAAATCCGCGACCTGGAAACGGCCGAGATGGCGATCCAGGCCTCGCTGACCGGCCACCTGGTCTTCTCCACGCTGCACACCAATGATTCGATCTCGGCCATCACCCGGCTGACCGACCTGGGCGTACCGAACTACCTGATCGATGCGACCGTCATCGGCGTGCTGGCTCAGCGGCTCGTGCGCACGCTGTGCCCCAACTGCAAGCAGCCGGATCCGGAGGTCTCGCGCGAATCGCTGGACGAGATGTTCAAACCCTGGCGCCTCAATGGCGCCATCAAGCCCTACAAGCCGGTCGGTTGCCTGGACTGCCGCAACACCGGCTATCGGGGCCGCTCCGGCCTGTATGAACTGCTGATGCTCAGCGACACCGTGCGCAAGCAGCTGCATCCGCACACCGACATCCCGGCGATGCGCCGCCTGGCGGTGCAGGAAGGCTTGCGACCCTTGCGTCTGGCCGGTGCGATGAAGGTCGCCGAAGGCGTCACCACGCTGGATGAGGTGTTGCGTAGCACGCCGAGCTGGGAGACCTGATCGGGGTTTGCGCTAGGCCGGGAAGGGGATTTCGCCACGGCCGGGAGGCCCGATGGTGTCGATCTTCTCGCGCGTTGCGGTTTTACGTGGAAACCACAGAAGAGGCCTGAATCGCGCTGCCTAGAATCGCCGCCATTCAAGCCGCAAGAGGTTTCCTCGATGAAGATCAAGAGTCAACGCGACTTCTGGTCAGGGCTGTTGTTTGTGATTGTCGGCGTCGCGTTTGCGTGGGGCTCGATCAGCAACTACAGCTTTGGCACGTCGGCCCGTCCCGGGCCTGGTTACTTCCCCTTCGGATTGGGCGTGCTGCTCGCCATCCTCGGGGCCACCGTGCTCTTCAAGGCGCTGACCATCGAATCCGAGGGCGGCCAGCCCATCGGTCCGGTGGCCTGGCGGCCCTTGCTGATCGTGGTCGGCGCGATCGTGCTGTTCGGCGTGGCTCTGCCGCGTCTGGGCCTGGCGGTCACCCTGCCGCTGCTGATCACCACCGCGTCCTTTGCCAGCGATGAATTCCGCTGGCGCGACGCCCTTCTGAGCAGTGTCATCCTGACCGTGGGCAGCTGGGCGATCTTCGTCTGGGGCCTGAATCTGGTGATCCCTGTGTGGCCGCAATTCCTGGGCCTTTGAGGAGACAAGCCACATGGATCTGCTGAACAACCTCATGCTCGGGTTCCAGACGGCGGCAACGCTGCAGAACCTGCTTTACGCCTTCGGCGGCGCGGTGCTGGGCACGCTGATCGGCGTGCTGCCGGGCCTCGGCCCGGTCGCGACCATCGCGATGCTGCTGCCCTCGATCTATGCGCTGGACGCCACGCCCGCGCTGATCATGCTGGCCGGCATCTACTACGGCGCCCAGTACGGCGGTTCGACCACCGCCATCCTGATCAACGTGCCCGGCGAATCGTCGTCGGTGGTCACCGCCATCGACGGCTACCAGATGGCGCGCCAGGGTCGGGCGGGTCCGGCGCTGGCTGCGGCCGGCCTGGGTTCGTTCTTCGCCGGCTGCGTGGGCACGATCATCATCGCCGCCTTCGCGCCGCCGCTGACCGAGCTGGCCTTCAAGTTCGGCCCGGCCGAGTATTTCTCGCTGATGGTGCTGGGCCTGATCGGTGCGGTGGTGCTGGCGTCGGGCTCGCTGCTCAAGGCAATCTCGATGATCGTGCTGGGCCTGCTGCTGGGTCAGATCAACACCGATGTGATCTCCGGCACGCCGCGCTTCTCCTTCGACATTCCCGAGCTGACCGACGGCATCAACTTCGTCGTGATCGCGATGGGCATCTTCGGCTTCGGTGAAATCATCGCGAACCTGGGCCAGCCGGCCGAGCAGCGCGAGGTCTTCACCAAGAGCGTAAAGGGGCTGTGGCCGACCAAGCAGGACTTCCAGGAAGCCTGGCCGGCGGTGGTGCGCGGCACGGCGCTGGGCTCGCTGCTGGGCGTGCTGCCGGGCGGCGGTGCGCTGCTGGCCTCCTTCGCGGCCTACACGCTGGAAAAGAAGGTCGCCAAGGATCCGAGCAAGTTCGGCAAGGGCGCCATCCAGGGCGTGGCCGGTCCGGAATCGGCCAACAACGCCGGTGCGCAGACCTCCTTCATCCCGATGCTGACGCTGGGCATTCCGCCCAACGCGGTGATGGCGCTGATGGTGGGTGCGATGACCATCAAGGGCATCCAGCCCGGCCCGCAGGTGATGGCCAGCAACCCCGAGCTGTTCTGGGGCCTGATCGCCTCAATGTGGATCGGCAACCTGATGCTGGTGATCCTGAACCTGCCGCTGATCGGCATCTGGATCAAGCTGTTGACCGTGCCCTACCGCTTCCTGTTCCCCGCGATCGCGGTGTTCTGCTGCATCGGCACCTACACGCTGAACAACAACAACTTCGACGTCTACATGACGGCGGCGTTCGCGGTGGTCGGTTATGTGTTCTACAAGCTGAGCTGCGAACCGGCGCCGCTGCTGCTGGGCTTCATCCTCGGCCCGATGATGGAAGAGAACCTGCGTCGCGCGCTGCTGCTGTCGCGCGGTGACTGGGGCACCTTCATGACCCGTCCGCTGTCGGCAGGCCTGCTGATCGCCGCCGCGCTGATGGTGGTGGTGGTGATGCTGCCGTCGATCAAGAACAAGCGCGAAGAAGCCTTCCAGGAAGACTGATCGCCCGGGCCGATGTCGGCCCGACCTGATCCGGCGCCGCGCCGGCTGCTGCCCGATCCGATCGGGCGGCCCAGCCCGACCAGCGCCTCAGAAAAAACGCCCCGCGGTGATGAGCCGCGGGGCGTTTTGTTTGGTGTGCTGCTCCCGCGGTGTGCGGGCGCTGGTGCGGACGACGACGCGCCGATCAGTCCTGGCGACGACGGCGACGAGCCATCACGCCGACGGCGGCCAGGCCGGCCAGCATCAGGGCCAGGCTTTGCGGCTCCGGCACGGCCGACAGCATGCGCACGCTGACGCCGTCCAGCGAGGTGCCGTAAGAGTCGCTGCGACCCAGCGCCGCGAAGCTCACCGTCATCGGCTTGCCGGTGCCGATGAATTGGGTCGTGTAGTTGGCCCACTGGGTGCTGGTGTTGCGGCCGACCTCACCGGTCAGGCTGCCCACCGACCAGCCCAGGCCGTTGCTGGCGGCACCGCGCTGGTCAGCGCGGTTGGCGAAGAAGAAGCTCAGCTCGTAGGTCGCGCCGGCCAGCGTCGCGAAGCTCTGGCTGATGCTGCTGTTGCCGGTGGTGTCCAGCTCGATGAAGTTGCGGCCGTCCATGGCGCTGCCGGAGACGTTGTTGCGCACTTCCACGCCGTGGCGGCCGACGGTCCAGCCGTCCAGGCGGCTGAGCGTGGTCCAGGTGCCGCTGCGCAGCGCATTGGATTCGAAGCTGCCGTTGGTCAGCAGGTTGTCGCCAGTCGCGGCCATGGCGAACAGAGGTGCGGCGAGCAGGGCGGAAGCAATCAGGCGGTTCATATCGAAAGAATTAGCGCGAAGCCCAGGCTTCGACGAACAGGGGCGCGCAGAGACATCTGCGCAGGCGTCGGATTGTTCAGGCTCGGCATGGCCCCGCCATCCCCGTGCCCGGTGGGGGTGACAAGATGTTTCGTGACGCAGTCCACGGTGTCGGAAACAGTGCGTGCGCACTGCGACGCATCGCCTCTCGATTGGGCGTTGAGCGCCCGAAAAGAACCCGAGAACGGCGGAGCGTTCGCCGCCGGCGCGGCCCATCGCCTCATCACGTCCGGACATGAAAAAGCCCCGCTGGCGGGGCTTGGTGTCGGCGGTGGGCGCCGTCTCAGCTGGCGCTGGCGCGGGTCCGGGACTTGGGTGCGGCAGCGGTCTTCTTCGTCGCCGACCGAACGGGTGCGCGGGCGGCGGAGGACGTCGATGACTGGGGCGACTTGGGCGACCGGGGCGACTTGGCGGTCGCCTTGTCCTTGCCTGGAACCGGCGCAGCGGTCTCGGTTTGGGATGTCGACTTGGCCTTGGCCTTGGACTTCGCTCCGCCCCCTGCAGCGGCTTCCGTCGACTTGGCGGGTTTGGCAGATTTGGCGGGTTTGGCTGGCTTGGCGGGTTCGGCCGACTTCGCTGGCTTCGCCTGCTTCACCGATGTCGTCGTCTTGACCGTGTTGGCGGACTTCGCGGATTTCGCTGCCTTCGTCCGCACCGTCGAAGCGGCGGACGCGGCCTCGTCAGCGGAAGGTCCCAGCGCGGCGGTCAGCGCATCCAGACGCGCGGACAGCGTGGCCAGGTCTTGCGCGCTCGGCACACCCAGCCGATGCAGTGCGCGGGCGACGCGGTCTTCGAAGATCGATTCCAGCTTGTCCCAATGCTGACCGGCGCGGGTGCCGACCTGGCCGGCCATGTCGGTCATGCGGCTGGCGACGGCGCCCAGTCGTTCCTCCGCGCTGGCTTGCGCCTGCTGAGACGACTTCTGCAGCTTCGCGCCTTCCGCCGCGAGGTGATCGAACACCTTGCCGCCGTTGCCCTGCGCCTTGGCGAAGGCGGCCAGGCCGGCGGACCAGATCTGCTGGGCCGATTCCTTCACCAGTTGCGCGAACTGTCCGTCCAGCAGGCTGGCGGGCCCGGCACCGGCGGCCGGGCTGGTGGGGTCGGTCTTGGCGGCCTGTTCGAACTCGGCCGTTTTCTGAACCTTCTTGACCATGGACGTTCCTCGTGCGGTGCGCTGGGCGCTGATGGAGTTCGAACTATAGGTGGCCTGTCCCGCACAGCGCGCAGGTTTCCTAGGCCCGCGGCTCTATCCGTGCCGCCGGGTGACGCTGTCCGGCTCGGCAGGAATTGCCACCGCACGAATCGTCCGCTGGCCGCCCGTTCTTTGCGCCACCGGTCCATCCGTGCGAGACGTCCCACCTTCCTTTGGGGGAGTTGGCAGGAATCACGCCCGTCGCCCCCAGAATCCAGCCGTGCCGAGTTTCGGCTGAATCAAGGTTCATGAGCACACTCACTCCCACCCCTGTCCACGACCGTCCCACGCACGCGGCCCCGCGTGTCGGCACCAGCATCAACTGCCCCCAGTGCGCGGCGCCGATGCATCACCTGCGGGCGCCTGGCCATCAGGGCGCGCAGGTCGATCTGGACCACTGCCGCCCCTGCGGCCTGGTGTGGTTCGACGCGATGGAATCGGTCCATCTTTCCGGACTCGGCTGGGTGCAACTGCTGCGGGAGCTGCAGATGGGCCTGCCGTCGGCGCATCCCGACGGCCACGCGGCGCGGCTCTCCTGCCCGCTGTGCCGGGTGCCGCTGAAGGCGGTCCACAACCGGACGCGTTTCGGTCGATTCCCGACCCTGGAATGCCCGAGCTGCTGCGGCCATCTGCATCGGCAGGCCGGCATGCTCGCCGAACGCGGCCTGGTGCGACCGCTGCTGCCGCCCGAGCGCAGCGCCCTGCAGCAAGAGCGCCGTCAACTGCTGTGCCTGAGCTGCGGCGCGCCGAGCGATGGCCAGGGCGACGCCTGCAGCTATTGCACCGCGCCGTTGGTGATGGTGGATCTGCCGCGTCTGCACCATGCCTTGCGGGTCCGGCAGCGCGATGAGCCCTTGCTCTCGCCCTCGGACGGCCGCCCGCTGGCCTGGGCCTGCCGAGGCTGCGGTGCGCCGATGGATCCGGTCCGCGAAACCCGTTGCGGGCGTTGCGACCATGCGGTGGTCGTGCCCTCGCTGATCGATCTGGTGCCGATGCTCGATGCGCTGGAGCGCGAGTGGCACGACGACCGCGCGCTGCGCGAGCGTTCCCGCGCCGAGCGCAAGGCGTCCTACCGCGCGCCGGCGCCCAAGGGCGTCGCCGATCCGGTGGGGTCGCGCTCGCATCAGACGTCCTCGTCGACCACCGACGAGGAGGAACGCGGAGAGAAGCTCGGCTGGGCGCTGCTGCGGGTGCTGGGCGACGGCTTCGACGGCGACGATCCCTACGACAGGGATCGCGATCACCTGTCCTGGGGTCAGGTCTTGGTGATCGTGCTCATCGTCATCTTTTTCATCTATCTCTTCTACCTCTGAGCGAGAGGCGCGCCAGGCCGGGTGCGCGACGCCCGGTGGCGCATCGGCGCGCGTCGACGCCCCGCGTGACGGAGGCCGCAGCGCCGGCGCTCGCCCTCAGAGTTCCAGCACGTTGATCGGCGCCGAGCAGGCCGCCGGCGTGCCGCCGCCGCGCACCACGAACGGCAGCGTGCCCCACGGGCCGGCTTCCTTCGGACAGCCGTTCTGCAGCGTGCCACCGGGGCATCCGCATCCTTTGGTCTTCACCAGCTGGGCGACCTTCTGCGCTTGCTGAGCATTGAGCTTGGGCAGATGCGGCGCGAACACCAGTTGCAAGGCGGTCGACGGCGCGGGCGCATCGACGGCGGGCAGCGGGCCCAACAACGTCGTCATCGCCTGCAGATCCTTGATCGCGGCGGCGGGCTTGTTGCCCTTGGCGCGTCGCAGGTAGTTGAGCGCCACCTCCATCGCCGCATAACCGCGCGCGGCCGACGCGGTGAAGGGCTTGCGGAACGCGGCGCCATAGGTGTTGGCCACCTGATCCCAGCGGCTCTTGTCGACCGCCAGCACCGGGCAGAGCACCGCATCCACCCGGTCACTGAGCGCGGCCTGGAAGTCCAGCCAGCAAGAGGTGCGGGCGCTGATGCGCAAGCCGGTTTCGCGGCGCAGGTCGGTGGCGATGCGCTCGGCCGCATACAGCTCGATGCGGCCCAGCTGCAGTTGCAGATCCTGATCTTTCAGGCGTTCTGCATTGCTGGAGACCAACGGGATGCCCGCGCTGCGCAGCTGATCGGCGCCGCCGCCGATTTCGCACCAGTTGCCGAGCACCACATCCACCTTGGCCTGGATCAGTTCCTGCACCGCCGCCTGCGCCTTGCGGGCATCGCAGCCGCTGTCCTTGATCAGCAGCGTCGGCTGGGCGTCGCCGGGCCAGGTCTTGAGCGCGAGCGTCATGCCTTGCTTCAGTTCTTCCGCCTGTTGAGCGCTGGGCCAGCTCGCGGGCAGGATCACGCCGATGGTCGCGGCGCGAGCCGGCGTCGCCAGCCCCATCGCGCCGATCAGACTGAGCAGGCCGACGGCCAGGCTCGATACCAGACGCTGCATCAGCCGGCCCGCGCAGGCCGCATGGCGTCGCGTGGCCGTGGGGGCGGCGGCGTGGGTGCGCGGGCCGTTGCCCGGACGGAGGGCGAGTTCGGTGCGGTCGGGCGACGACGGGCGCGCCGCGTCGGGCAATGGGTCAAGGTGTCTGGCGTTCATCCGAATTCCCTCGTCGCTGTTGTGACGTTGTTGTGGCGAGGGACGGGGTATCGCCTGCGTTTCGTCATGGGCGAACTCAGGTTTTCCCGAAAATCAGGGATGGTCCGGAGCGCCGACGTGCGTTTTGCCGCAATCGCGCCACAGCCCATGCGGGTCAGCCCGGATACGGGCGAGGCGGCCAGCGGCGAGTCAGCGCCGCTTCATCCGTGACTTCGCCGCTGGGGGCACCTCATGCAAATCGCCCCGTGACGCGAGGCGACACGGGGCGATGAGAGAGAGACACCGGAGCACCGGCGGGACCGGCTCGTAGGGACGACGACCGCGCGAAGCGCCCGGCCGTTCGGTTTCCCGCGCGGGGACAGGGCTTAGAAGCCTTGCAGCACCAGCTTGCCGCGCTGGCGGTGGCTTTCCTGCTGCGCATGGGCGCGCTTCAGGTTGGCCGCGTTGATCGGGCCGACCACCTCCGCCAGGGTGGTGCGGATCTGGCCGGCATCCACCAGCGCGGCGACTTCCGCCAGCAAGCGGCCTTGGGCCGCGATGTCGTGGGTGGCATGCATGCTGCGGGTGAACATCAGCTCCCAGTGCAGCGAGAGCGACTTGCTCTTGAGCGCCATCACGTTGACATCCGACGGGCCGAAGTCGTCGATCAGCGCCAGCCGGCCTTGCGGCTCCATCGCCTCGATGATGCCGGCGATGTGCTCCGGCGTGTGGGTCAGGCTGGTCACATAGCGCAGCGGCGGCGCGCCGGCCGCTTGCAGCTTGGCGATCTGCGGCGCAATCGGCTCACGGTGGTTGATCACATGATGCGCGCCGAGTTGGCGCAGGTATTGGCCGCCTTCACCGTCCGGATCGGAGCTGGTGCCGATCACGGTCAGGTGCGCGGCGCGGCGCGCCAGTTGCAGCAGGATCGATCCCACGCCACCCGCCGCGCCGGTCACCAGCAAACTGACCGGGCGATCGGTGTGGTGCTGCACTTCCAGACGGTCGAACAGCATTTCCCAGGCGGTGATGGCGGTCAGCGGCAGCGCGGCGGCTTCGGCATCGCTCAGCGACGTCGGTGCCTTGGACACGATGCGATGGTCGACGCACTGGAACTGCGCATTGCTGCCCGGACGCGTGATGTCGCCCGCATACCAGACGCGGTCGCCGACCGCGAAGCCGCGCACCTGCGGGCCGATCGCCCGCACCACGCCGACGGCATCCCAGCCGAGGATCACCGGCGTCTTGCCGTCGGCGCTGGCGCGGCCGCGGCGCACCTTGGTGTCGACCGGGTTCACGGCGATGGCGCTGACCTCCACCAGCAGGTCCTGCGCGCTCGCCACCGGCAGCGGCAGTTGCAGATCGATCAGCGATTCGTTCTCGGTGATGGCGAGGGGCTTGAAGTAGCCGACGGCTTTCATGGTCATGGTGTGAACTCCTGAAGGGAAGCAGGGAAGTGGAAGAGCGGACTTGAGTACTGTGGGACGGTCGCCGGTGCGGGCGGTCGAGAGCGCGAAGACGTCGCTCGTGCGGACCGGCATGAACCGAAGATGGGCAGGATGTTGCCCCCTTCGGCAGAATCAAGGAAGTCGAATGCGGGGCTTTGAGTTTCAAATGAACATTGAAAATACATCGGAGCTGCGGCTGCTGGTCGAATGCGCCCGAGGCGGCAGCCTGACGGCGGCGTCCAAGGTCATGGGCATCACGCCCGCCGCGGCCAGCGCCATGCTCAAGAAGCTGGAAGCGCGGCTCGGGGTGCGGCTGGTCGAGCGCAGCACCCGCGCCCTGCGCCTGACCGCAGCGGGCGAGCGGCTGCGCGACTATGCGCAGCGGGCGCTGGAGCTGCTGGAGGAAGGTGTCGCGCTGGTCAGCGATGGCCTGGATGGCGCCGATGGGCCGGGCAAGTCGCGGGCGGGCGCGGCGCTGCGTGGGCGCATCCGGATCAGCGCCTCCAGCGATCTGACGCGTCGGGTCGTGTTGCCGCTGCTGGATGAATTTCTCGACCGCCATCCCGGCGTGGAGCTGCACCTGAATGTCGGCGATCTGCTGCAGGACGTGGTGCGCGATGACGTCGACCTGGCGCTGCGCTATGGCGAGCTGGCCGATTCAAGGCTGGTCGCGCGACGCCTTTACGACGGCCGCCGGCTGCTGGTGGGATCGCCGGACTATCTGAAACGGCACGGCCGTCCCGCTCATCCCGAAGAACTGATTCACCACGAGTGCATCCGCTTCAAGATCGGTGACCGACTGGAGCGGGAATGGCGCTTCTGGCGCTCGGACGCCCTGCAGGCCGCGCCGGTGGAGATGGCGGTCAACGGTCGCCGCAGCGCGGACGACGGCGGCATCGCCCATCAATGGGCGCTGGAAGGTCGGGGCCTGACCTACAAGAGCGAACTGGATGTGCGCGACAGCCTGACCAGCGGCGCGCTGGTCAATGTGCTGCCGGATTGGGTCGGCAAGCCGATGCCGCTGCATGCGCTGATGCCCAGCCACCGCTTTCTGCCGCAGCGGGTGAAGGCGCTGGTGGACCACCTCGCGCAGCGGCTGGCGCCGGTGCGGCGTCGCGGCTGACACCGCTGCGGACCGTCGAGCGCGAGGGTGGGCGGCGGCTGGGCGCCGAGCCACCCGCGCCCGTCGGGATCAATGCTTGTGGTCGTGGCCCTGATGGGCGTCCTTGGCCGGCTGGGCGGCGGTGTTCAGCGCCTTGGCGGCGGCGTTCACCTGCACGGTTTCCCGTTGCTTGTCGGCGGACTCGAACACCAGCGTCAGCGGCACCTGATCGCCTTCCTTGATCGGCGCCTTCAGGTTCATCAGCATCACATGAAAGCTGCCGGGCTTGAGCTCCACCGGCTGGCCGGCGGGCAGGTCCAGCGCGGTCACGGGGCGCATCCGCATCACCTGGCCATCCATGGCCATTTCATGGACTTCCGCGATGTCCGCGGCCGGCGAGCTCACCGACACCAGCTTCACCGCCTTGGGCGATTGCAGCTGCATGAAGGCGCCCGTGGCCTTTTGCTGAGCGACGGTGGCGCGCACCCAGGGTGCGGTGACGGTGACCTGCGCCTGCGCCCATCCGGCGACGGACAGCAGCACAGCGGGCAGGGCAAGGGAACGAAGCTTCATGGTCAACACCTGACGGTTTCCGAAAAAACACGGTGGGCGCCGCGCCGATCTGGCAAGAGACGCGGCCGGCGGCCCGGACGGGGAGCGCCGAGTATCGACCATCTGCCGCGCCCCTGCGGCGGTGCCGGTCGGCCGTCAGCTCGTGCTGTCAGGCATCCCGTCTGCCCGCCTTCCAGCCGCTCTCGAGTCGCAGGCCAACCGCGTTGAACCGAGCTGGGCGCTCGGCGCGCATCGGCAGGTCGGGAGCCGCTGATTCCCACCCTTCACTCGACCGCTCGGAGGACCTATGTCGCATCATTTCGGCCGTCTGATCGACCATCTGCACCTGCGGGTGCGGGACCTGGACGCCAGCAAGCGCTTCTATCGCGCAGCGCTGGCGTCGTTGGGCCGGGAGGAGGCGATTCATGAGGCCGCCACGTATTTCTCGGCGGACGAGCTCTGGATCGACGCCGCCGATCCGCCCGCCGACGGGACCGACGCCGCGCCGATGGTGTCCCGGGTGCATCTGGCCTTTCGTGCGAAGCATCCGGCGCAGGTCCAGGCCTTCCACCGCGCGGTGCTCGCGGCGGGCGGCCGGGACAACGGCGCGCCCGGCGAGCGGTCCTATCACCCCGGCTACTACGCCGCCTTCGCGCTCGACCCGGACGGCAACAACATCGAGGCGGTCTATCACGGCCCGTTCGAGGCCTCGGCCGAGTCGGTCGTCGTCACGCCGCGCGGGGACGCGTCATGAGCGTCGCGCCTCACGGCGCTCAGCCGTGATCGGCGGCTGCATTCGGTGGATCGAGCGCCGCCCCATCGCGCCGCGTCACGGCAGCAGGCCGAGCTCGCTCAAGGTCTTCTTGACGATCACTTCCCGCTGCGGCGCCAGGTCTTCCCGTGCCATGTTTATGTTGAGCGCGAAGTAGACCGGACGCGGATCCTGGTCCTGCTCGATCCAGCCGACGAACCAGCCGATGGCCGGCGACGCATCGGCCGCCCAGCCGGTCTTGGCGAAGATCTTCCAGCCCGGTCCTTCATCGCGCAGCATCACCCGTCGGGCGATGTCGTAGGTGCGGTCGGACAGCGGCAGCGCGCGGTCATGCAGACGACGCAGGAAATCGATCTGACCCACCGCGGAAATCCGCAACTGGCCTTCCAGCCAGAAGGTGTCCCCGACCGGACCGGCAACGGCGTTGCCGTAGCGGAAGTCGTTGAGGAATTGCTGCACCGTGCTCTGACCGACCTGCCGCGCCAGATGCTGGAACACCCAGACGGCCGAGACCCGATAGGCGGAGGCGAGGGTCTGGTCCTGATTCCAGGCCGCTTGCGAGCGACGCTTGCCGTCCCAGGCGAACGCGGCGGTGTCGTCCTTGGCCACGCCGGTTTCGACCGCGATCAGCGACATCGGAATCTTGAAGGTCGACGCCGGCAGGAAGCCCTCGAAGGCCCGACGCGGATCGGAGGCCATCCAGCGATGCTGGCGGGTGTCCAGCATCACCAGCGTGCCCTCGGTCTTCAGGTCGGTGAAGCGGCGCTGCCATTGCGGCCGGTTTTCCCAGCGCTCGCGCTCGGCGGCGGGGATCAGCGGCGCTGCGCTGTGGGCGGCGATGGCCGCCGCTGGCGCCCGCACCTGGGATTCAGCCGGTGGGGCGGGTTGTGCGCTCGCGGCCCGGCAGGCGCTCAGCATCAGGCTTGCGATCAGGAGGCCCTGGCGGGCGAGGGAGCCAGCGTTCATGGTGGTCGCTCAGGAAGTGGATGACGAGGCCAGTGTCGGGAGTCGGCCGCCTGAGCGGCGCGCGAAATCGCGTTACGCCGGTTGCGGCTCAGGCCTGTTGTTGATGCGGGCTCAGCGCATCGGCCTCGGCTTGATAGCGACGGCGCGCCTGCTCGTCGCGCAGCTTGCGCATCTGCAGCCGGGCCTGGCGGATCAGGTCGGTCGCGCTGAAGGCATCGCCCTCGTCCAGCGCATGGCGGGCCCACAGCAGCAGGAAGGCGCAGCGCTGGTCGGCGGGAATCTGGGATTGCCGCGCCCGACACGCCGCCCAGCGCTGCGCCGCCAAGGCCGCATACGACTCGCCGGGCAGCGGCAGGCCCTGCTCGGCGGCGAGCCGCTGCAGCGCATCGAAGCGCAAGCCGCCCAGGGTCGCCAGCCGCAGCAGGAAGATGGTGTTGAGCAGCGAACTGCGGCCCACCTGCCAGCGGGTGCAGATCGCGTCGCTGAGCAGCAACCAGCGCAGCGCTTCCGGCACGGCGGGGCCATCGACCGGCAACAGTCCGGCTTCCGCCAGTTGGCCGAGCGTGTTGGACAGATTGGCCGCGCACACCTGCAGCGCATCCGGCAGGCCGGCCAGCGAGGCGGCCCGCAGCGCATCGCCCAGGCTGTCGATGGCGGCCCGCGCCAGCCCCGCATCGCCTCGGCTCACTGCCAGTTCCCGCAGCACGATGCCACGCAGATTGCCGTGGTCGCCCCGCAGCGTCGGATCCTGGTTCAGTGCGGCGGTCGGGATCTCGTCGAGCTTCGCCAGCGCCGCGGCCGGCTGTCCCAGGCTGCCGTACCAATGCCATGCGCTCAGGATAGCCAGGCGCGCGCGCAGCGGTTGCCGCTCGGGCGCGGGCAGGCGGCTGTCGTTGACGGTCTGGCCGAGTTCCCGCAACTCGTCCTGCAAGGCGGCCCAGTCGCCGAGCCGCCGCGCGATGCGCGCCCGTCGCAGCGCCAGCGCGGCGGCCGCCACCAGATCCTGCGGCGGCACATGCGGCAGCGCCTGCTGCAAGGCCAGCCGCGCGGGATAGAGCTCGCCTCGGTCGAGCAGGTAATCGGCACGGGCCAGTGCTTCCGCATAGGCCAGCGGCAACAGGGCGGTGGCGACGCGCGGTGCGACATCGCGCTGTTGCCCCAGCCAGTCCGCCAGTGCCGGCCCTTCGGCGGGCCGGCCGTCGTCCAGCTCGAAGCGAAGTTCTGCCAGGCGATCGGCGTCCAGCCAGAACGGACCGCCGCTGCGCGCATGGGCGGCGATCAGTCCATCGAGCGGGCTGTGTTGCAGCAGCGCCAGCGCTCGCCACACCTGGGTGCGGTGCAGCTCGGCCATGCCGACCATCCGCGCGCAGAGGTCGGCGCGGGTGCAGGCGCTGTCCGGACGGGCGAGGCCGTGTTCATGGGCCTGCAGCAACGCGCCCAGCAGACGCGGCAACAGGCGGCTGCGCAGCGCGGGGGCGTCGTCGATCTGAAGGCCCGTGGCGCTGAGGAGGACGCGGCGCACCGGACTGACGAGAGCAATTGAAGGAGCCATCGGCGAGCGATTGTGCGCGCGACCCTGCTGTCGTGACACCAGGGTGGCGTAACGCGCGTTACAGCTTCGGCGCAACCGGCGCGGTCAGCGCGTGCCGGGAGATCGAGGCAATCGATCCCGCTGAGCGCAACCGGCGCAGGATGTCGGGACCGAACGCTCAGGTGCGCGGTTTGCCATGTCGTGGTCAGACCAACTGCAAGGGAGACGGTGATGGTGTCCAACGAAGCCTGGTATGGCGGTGAGGCGAGCGGCGCGCGTGCGCCGAGCACGCCGTCCGCAGTCTCATGGGCGGCGATTCTGGCGGGGGCAGCGGCGGCGGCGGCCTTGTCGCTGATCCTGTTGCTGCTGGGCGCCGGACTCGGCTTGTCGGCGACCTCGCCGTGGGCCGGGCAGGGCATCGGTGCGACCGCGATGGGCGTGACCGGCATCGTCTGGCTGGCGCTGACGCAGATTGCGGCGTCCGGCCTTGGCGGTTATCTGGCCGGTCGTCTGCGGGTGCGCTGGCGTGACACGGCGGCCGATGAAGTGCATTTCCGCGATACCGCACACGGGCTGCTGACCTGGGCGGTGGCCACGCTGGTCACCGCGGCGGTGTTGGGTGCGTCGGTGGCCGGCATTGCCCGGATCGGCACGCAGGCGGCGGCGGTGGTCGCCGGCGGCGGCGCGGCGGGAGCGGGTGCGATGGCGAGCGGCCTGCCGGCGAAGGACGGTTCGTCCGAGTCAGGCCTGGGCGCGAGCGGTGCTTCGGGCCAGGGCGAATTCCAGGATCTCGGTTATTTCATCGACGGCATGCTGCGACGTGATCCCGCAGCGAGCGCGGCGACGGCACCGGCCATGGTGAATGGCACGGCAGTGGCGCCGAATCCGAACACGCTGCGCAGCACGCCGGATGTCAGCACGGCGGCGACGCAGTCGGAACTGGCCCGAATCCTGGCGCGCTCGCTGCGTCAGGGCGGGACCTTGTCGGCGGAAGACACCCGTCAAGCCGGCGCCATCGTGGCGCAGCGCACCGGCCTGTCGCAGGCAGAGGCCGAGAAGCGCGTCACCGACGGCCTGAACCGCGCCCGTGGCGAGCTGCAGGCGGCGGAAACCAAGGCCCGCGAAGCGGCCGATGCGGCGCGCAAGGTGGCGTTGCAGACGGCGCTCTGGATGTTCGTCGCCTTGCTGATCGGTGCGTTCTCGGCCAGCTGGCTGGCCACGGTCGGCGGTCGCCAGCGCGACCAGGTGGCTTGATCTTCACCCCTTCAAGGAGACTCTGATGCGATCCATCCTGCTCTACATGCTCGGCGTGCCGATTCCGATCATCATCCTGATCGCGCTGTTCCGCTGATCGCGCTGCACTGCTGATCCGCTGATCCACTGATCCACTGATCCACTGATCCACTAATCCATTGATCCGCTGATCCGCTGATTCGCGTCGCGACCGGGCGCACGGCAGGGCCGTGGCCCGGTCGTGCGCAAGGCGGCGGCGACCGGCCTCTCGAATGAGTGATCAGTACAGCCGGGTCCAGGCCGATCGACGGATCTCGTCGAACGGCCGGTCTTGCTGAGCGGCCTCGATCAGGGCGTCCGGGCTGGGGCCTTCCAGCCGCGGGTTCGGGGCGCGCGGGGCGTCCCACCCTTCGGGCGGCATGAAGGTCTTGTCGAACAGCGCCGACATCTTCTGCATCGCCTGCGGGTCGTCTAGTGGAATCTCTCGCGGCTTTGGATTCGGGTGCAGGCCGAGATGGCAGAGGCGATCCATCATTTCGACCACGTTGCCCGGGCGCGTCCGGCAGGCCTTCGGCCGCAGCCAATCGTCGGTGTCACCGAAACGAAACACCAGCGAGGCCACCAGCGATCGGGCTTCCTTGGCACAGGCCTGCGCCATGTGGGGATCGGTCGTCGCTTGCGCCAGGGTCTTCAGATGGCCGCAGCGGGCCAGCAGTTCCTGGGAGATGCCGGAATCGGTGATCGATTCATACCGGCGCAGATAGTGCAGACAGTCGTCGACGACATGCACACAAGCGGCCGGGGCCTCGGGCAATGGCGGCTTGAACAGCGTGAGCGCCGCGTCCTTTTCCGCGGAAAGGCAGCTGTCGCTGTAGCGGAACACGATGTCCTCGGGATCATGGCTGCAATGCTGCGCCTCATGGTGACGGTACCTGAGGAGATGCGGGTTGGCGGGTTGGAACATGGCGGCTCCAGAGGTGGCGGGCGGATCCGTGGCGTGGGGCCTCACGCCGTTCCGGCCAGGTGGGGGGAGAGGATTGAACGCGCCTTGAAACCGGGCTGTCGACGATCAGAAGTAATAGTCCCTGACCCAGGCCCGTCGACGGAGTTCGTCGAAGGGGCGCTTTTGTCGAGCGGCCTCGATCAGCGTGTCCGGGGTAGGGCTGGTTTCGGCGTCGAAGTCATCCGGCGAGGCGCGCCATCCGTCAGGTGGTTTGCACGCCTTTTCGAAGAGCGCCCTCGCTTTGGGCATCGCGTCCGGGTCGGACAGTTCGATCTCGCTGGCTCGTTCTCGCTCGTTGCTGCGGGCGAGCCAGCTCAGCATTTCGACCACGTTGCCTGGAGGGCAGGCGAGGTCTTCCTTCGGGTGCAACGCCCCCTTGGGATAGCCAAAGCGGAAGACCATCGACGCCACCAGGGACCGGGCCTCGCGGGCGCACGTCTGAGCCCATTCCGCAGAGGTCGTGGATGAGGCGAATGACTCGAGGTGGTGGCAGCGCGCCTGGAACATTTCGCGGTGCTGGAGGAGGTCGGTGGGATGAGGCGTGTAGATGTGCATGTAGTCGCCAAACCGATACAGAAAGGCCTGGCAGTCGCGGATGAAATCCACGCAGGCTTTGGGCTCGGTCGGCAGGGGCGGCTCGAACAAGGCGATCGCGTGCTGCTCGCCGGTGAGGCAGTGTTCGCCGTAATCGAGCTCCATGTCGGCTGGATCTTCCGACCGGCTGAAGGCGTCAAAGCCGCTGTACGGAACGCTGTAGGGGCTGGATGTGTTCGGCATGAGGTCCACCGGGTGTCGAAGCGTTTTGAAACGATGCGGGATCAGTGTGCGCATCGGTCTGCCTGTTCGAGGTCGCCGTCGATGGACCGCTTCCGCCAGCAGGGTGTCTTGCGACGTTCAGTGGAAATCGCGGCTGTCGGTTTTCAATCGACCCAGCAATGGGGTCAGGTCTTCCAGATGGCCGGCGATCAGGTTGCGCACTTCGCCCTTGCATTGCCAGCGGCCGCGCACGCCGAGCAGCCGGGCCTGCAGCATCACCTGGCGTTGGCGCTGCCACAGGGTGCGATGCACGATGACCTGGATGTCGCCGCTCTCATCCTCCAGCGAAATGAAGATCGTGCCCTTGGCCGTCGCCGGCTGCTGCTTGACGGTGACGATGCCGCAGCCGCGCACCGGTCGGCCGTCGGGTGAGGACGCCAGCTCCGCCGCGCTCATCCAGCGCTGCTCGCGCAACCAGGGCCGCAGCAAGGCGAGCGGATGACGGCGCAGGGTCAGGCCGAGCGAGGCGTAATCGAACACGATCTCCTCGCCCTCCGGCGCCTGCGGCAGCTCCAGGAAATCCTCCTGCACCGGCGCCTGACGCAGCAAGGGCGGCGGCGCATGCTGGGCCGCCGCATCCCACATCTGCTGGCGCCGATGACCGCTGATGCTCGCCAGCGCATCGCCCGAAGCCAGCATCGTCATCTGCTGCTGGTTCAGGCCGGTGCGGCGCGCCAGGTCTTCTGCATCATTGAAGGGGCCGCGCTGGCGTTCCGCGCAGATCCGCTCGGCCGACTGCCGCTGCAATCCCTTGACCAGCCGCAGCCCCAGCCGCACCGCCACCGGCCGCGCACCGTCGGGATCCTGCTGCGCATCGGTGGGCTGGATCGGGTCGTCGCGATCCGTCGCGCGATCGGTGGCGTGATTGCTGGTGGCGTCGCTGGCGCCCTCGCTCGTCAACGCCGCCGGGCCGCGTGGCGTGCCGCGGATGATGCGGCCATCCTCGCGCTCCAGCGTGCAGTCCCAATCGCTGTGCATCACATCGGGCGGCCGCACGATGACGCCGTGGCGGCGGGCATCCTGCATCAACTGGCTGGGCGAATAAAACCCCAGCGGCTGCGAGTTCAGCATGCCGGCCAGGAACTCCGCCGGGCGATGGCACTTCAGCCAGCAACTGCTGTAGACCAGCAGCGCGAAGGAGGCAGCATGCGACTCCGGAAATCCATATTCCGAGAAGCCCTTGATCTGTTCGAAGATCTGCAGCGCGAAGGCCTTGTCATAGCCGCGCGAGGTCATGCCGTCGACGATCTTGTCGTAGTACTTCTGCAAGCCGCCCTTGCGCTTCCAGGCCGCCATCGAGCGGCGCAGGTCGTCGGCCTCGCCTCCGCTGAAGCCGGCGGCCACCATTGCGATCTGCATCACCTGTTCCTGGAAGACCGGCACCCCCAGCGTGCGCTCCAGCACGCCCTTCAGGGCCTCGCTGGGATAGACCACCGGTTCGAGCTGCTGACGCCGCTGCAGATAGGGATGCACCATGCCGCCCTGGATCGGACCGGGCCGCACGATGGCGACCTCGATCACCAGGTCGTAGAACTGCCTGGGCTTCAGGCGCGGCAGCATGCTGCGCTGGGCACGGCTTTCGATCTGGAACACGCCGATGGTGTCGGCGCGCTGGATCATCCGGTAGGTCTCCGCGTCTTCCTTCGGGATGTCCTGCACCTCGAAGGGATAGCGCTGACGCTGGCTGATCAGGTCCAGCGTCTTGCGGATCGCGGTCAGCATGCCCAGGCCCAGCACATCCACCTTCAGCAGGCCCACCGCATCCAGGTCGTCCTTGTCCCACTCGATCACGGTGCGGTCCGGCATGGAGGCGTTTTCCACCGGCACCATGCGGGTCAGCGGCCCTTGCGTCAGCACGAAGCCGCCCGGATGCTGCGACAGATGGCGTGGAAAGCCCAGCAGCTCGCGCGTCAGGCTCAGCAACTGGCGCACCGCGAGATCGTTCAGATCCAGGCCGACCTCGCGCAGCCGTTCGGCATCGATCTCATCGCCATCCCACCATTGGTGATTGCTGCACAGCGTCTCCAGGGATTCGAGGTCGAACCCCAGCGCCTTGCCCACATCGCGCAGCGCGCTCTTGACCCGATAGGAAATCACCACTGCGGCCAGCGCCGCCCGCTCGCGGGTGTATTTGCGGTAGAGGTACTGGATGACTTCTTCGCGGCGCTCGTGTTCGAAGTCGATGTCGATGTCCGGCGGCTCGTTGCGCTCCTTGCTGATGAAGCGCTCGAACAGCACCTGCAGGCGCGAGGGATCGACCTCGGTCACGCCATTGCAATAGCAGACCACCGAGTTGGCCGCGCTGCCGCGGCCCTGGCAGAGGATGCCCTGCGAGCGGGCGAACTGGACGATGTCGGCCACGGTGAGGAAGTAATGCTCATAGCGCAGGTCCTCGATCAGGCTGAGCTCGCGTTCGATCTGCTCGCTCACGCTCGCGGGGATGCCATCCGGCCAGCGCCGGCCCGCGCCTTCATAGGTGAGCCGACGCAGATGGCTGCTGGGCGTCTGGCCGTCCGGCACCACTTCGGATGGATAGCGATAGCGCAGCTCGTCCAGGCTGAATTCGCAGGCCGCCGCCACCCGCAGGGTCTCGGCCAGCAGATCCGGCGGAAAGCAGGCCGCCAGCCGCTGCCGATGGCGCAGATGGCGCTCCGCATTGCGCTCCAGCGCCTGACCGCAGTCGGTCAGCGGCTGGCCCAGCCGGGTGGCGGTCAGCACATCCTGCAAGGGCTTGCGGCTGCGCACATGCATCAGCACATCGCCCACCGCCACCAGCGGGATCTCGGTCAGCGCATGGACCTCACGCAGCCGCAGCAGCCGGACCTCGTCATCCAGCCGGCGCGGCAGGTCCACGCCCAGCCAGCAGCGGCCGATGAAGCGCGACAGCAGCCAGCGCGACAGCGCCAGCAACTGCGCCGGGCCGGCATGGCGATCCGGACAGGCGATGACGACGCAGTCATCCAGCGCCTGCGGGCCGATGTCGTCCAGGGTGCAGTGGTAGGTGCCTTTCTCGCTGGAACGGCGCAGCCGGGAAATCAGCTGGCAGAGATTGCCGTAGCCATTCAGATTGCAGACCAGCACCACCAGGGTGAAGGGCCATTCGCCCTGGATCTGGAACTGGCTGCCCACCAGCAGCTTCAGCCCCTTGGCCTTGGCCGCCACATGGGCCCGGACCATGCCGGCCATGGTGCATTCATCGGTCAGCGCCAGGGCCTCATAGCCCAGCGCCAGGGCACGCTCCACCAGCTCTTCCGGCCAGCTCGCGCCCTGCAGGAAACTGAAGTTGCTGATGCAGCGCAGCTCGGCATAGGCCGGCAGGGCGGCGTCCTGAGCGGCCGGGGCGTCCAGGCCCGCGCCGGCGTCCGACATGGGGCCAGGTCTTGCGGCACGGGAAGGATCGGGGACGGCGGGCGGACCCGCAGGCGTCGGGGGATAGATCGCCATGGTGCGGATCCGCTTCAGGCGTAGACGCCGTGCAGGAACCAGGCGCCGCTGTCCGGGTCGTCGTCCTTGCCGGGCGGCAACTGGAAGATCGCCAGCACCCCGGCGTTGTCGTTCACCGCGATCCAGTAATCGCGCACCACCTGGCGATGGCCGGCGGACTGCGCGCGCACATCGTCACCCGGCGTGAGTTGGGTGAAGGGTGGGGGGGCAGCCCACGACGATGACGCGCGCGAACCGGTCGCCCGGGGCCGTCGCTTCGACGGGCTGGTGTGGGCGTCCGCCGGCGCGGCGGACTGATCGGTGGCGTCGGAGTCCAATGCCGCGGGCGCTTCGGTCGGCGCCGTCATGGGCAGCCGATCCCACCAGCCGCCTTCGACCCGATCCGGACCGATCAGCAGCGTCAGCGGGCCCTGGTAATGCGGACCATCGTCACGCAGTGCCAGCCGCAGCGGCGGCTCGAGCAGGAAGACGGGTTCGGGCGCGCGCGGCGTGTCGACGGCGGCGCGGCTTCGTCCGCCACGCCGACCGGGATCGGCGGCTTGCCAGCGGGTCATCCATTCGGGACGGTGGTCGTGGCCGGGCGCGGGTTGCAGCACCCGCTCCGGTCCCAGCCGCGCGGCGAGGCGCTCGAGCGTCAGATACAGCGTTTCTCCGGTGCGGACCGTGTCCGGCAGCAGCGAGGCGCTCTGTTCGGTCAGGGCCTGCACGCCCAGCGCCTGCAGCCGCAATTCACCGACCGGCGCCAGCAGCCGCGTCTTGGCCAGATGCTCGGCCATCAGGCGGCAGAAATGCTCCAGCTCGCGGATGGGCTCGGCGGTGCGCAGCGTCAGGCTGCCGCCGTCGCCGGCGTCCTTGGCGCGCATCGAGTCATGCACCCAATGCAGCGTCACACCGGTGGCGCCGGCATGCCGCGCCGCCAGCCAGCCGCACAGCTGCATCAGCAGCGGCCGGGCGGCCATCAGCAAGGCGGGCGCATGGTCCTGGCGACTGGGCAGCTCGACGCGCGCATGGAAGTCTTCCGGCAAGGTCTCCCAGCGATGGGCTTCGGGCCGCAGCGCATAGGCCTGGTCCAGCATGGTCAGGAGCGCCGCGCCGAAGCGGCGGCTGATGCCGCCGCGGGGCAAGGCGCGCAACTGTCCCAGCGTGTTGATGCCGGCGCGGGTGAGCGGCTCCGCATGGGCGGCCGCGGCGCTGAGCGCCATCAGCGGCAGCGGGTCCAGCACGACCTGCAGCAAGCGTCCGCCCAGGTCCGGCACGCCGCAACGCGCCAGCACCAGCGCCGCCGTGGCGGTCGGGGCCCAGCCGATGCCGATCACGCCCAGATCCGGCGCTTCCTCGCGGATGCGCTGCTGCAGGGCGCTGCGGCCGCGAAACAGCCGCAGGCTGGACTCGACTTCCATGACCACCGCGTCCTCCATCCGCGCCACCCGGGGCGTGAATTGCAGACACCACACCGCCAGGCCCGCCTGCGCCTCCGGACAGATGCCGGGCGGCGCCTTCGGATCATCGGACGGCGTCGGTGCTCGAGGCGACAGGATCAGGGCGACCCACCACATCGTGGCGCTCCAGGAACAAGGCATCCGGATCCGGACGGGAAGACCGCAGCGTCGCCACCGTGGCGGCCGGGGACGATGCGCCGCGCGCGCTGACGCCATCCGAGGTGACGGACGCCAAGGCCTGCACCGGTGCGGCGATCGGCGCCGCCCGGCGACGCCACTGGCTGGGCTGCATCACCCGGGGGGTGAGCACCGCGTCCAGCCCGCCGGGAATGGAGGGCAGCCGCAGCGGCGATTCCAGCGCGGGGCCCTTGCGCTTGAGGATCTGGACCTGCAACGCCCAGTCCATCTCCACCGACACCTGCAGACGCAGCGGCGCGGGCGACGGATCGTGACGCGCCTCCAGCGGACGGAACAGGAAGATCGGACCTTCAAAGGATTGGGCCAGCACCTGCAGACGGCGCAACTGCTCCGGCGCGGCCTGCGGCATCCAGGCCATCACCGCACCGGCGGCATTGGATTTGATCAACTGCTCGGTGCACCACAGCCGTTCCGACGGCGCATGGGCCTGGATCCACACCAGATGGCGTTCCTCCAGCCCCAGATGCCGCAAGCCGGGCAGATGCGGGCGCTTGGGCGGCCCGACCATCACCACCGCCGTCCCGCCCTGGACCACCCGCCGCAGCGCCGGGCCGACCAGCCGCCATTCGGCCAGCGAGAACTGGGTCTGCAGCACCTCGGTGATCTGCTGCGCCGGCCAGCCGCCGCCGGGCAGTTCGGCATCCAGGGCGTCAAAGCCGCTCGGCCAGGTGGTGGCGGTGGTGCGGCCCAGCGCGTCGCCGCGCCAGAGCACCTCGGCAATCGTCGACGGCAACGGCGTCACCCCGGGGCGCGCCGCGTTCTGCATCGGCGACGCGAGGGCATCGACCGGGTGGGGGAGAGGAGGCGATCCCGCAGGCGGGGACAGGGCGTCCTCCCTGGCGGACAGGGATGTCATGGCGCAAAACAAATACTGTATGGAAGCACAGTATAGGCGAGCGATTTCCGGATGGAAGGCAGCTGACAACATCAATCAGGGGATGTCGCCCCCTGCGTGATACATGTCCGCATCACGCCCCAGCAAGGCGTGGGGATAGACAGAACTCCCCACTTCGGGATGCGCGCGAGGCGCATAATCGCCGGGTAAACCCTATGTTGATGTGGTCTCCCTCTCCTTCTGCTGGTGACGCGGTGGTGCAGACGGCGCGCTTGTCGCTCCGGGCACCGCAAGCCGACGATCTCTCGCTCCTGCATCAGGCGCTGAGTGATCCCGCCAATCGCCGTTTCGGTGCGGATGGCGCGTGCGCCAGCGAGCGCCTGCGGGATTGGCAGGCGCTGTGGGCCCGCGATGGCATCGGCCCCTGGGCGGTGCAGCTGCGGGACCGGCCCAACGAGGGCGCCATCGGCTTCGGTGGCCTGAGCCGGGCCTTGGTGGCGGGCGTGCCTTCGCTGCTGCTGGAATTCCATTTCCGCTCGGATTTCTGGGGCTGCGGTTATGCGGCGGAGATGTCGCTCAGCGCGTTGCGTCTGGCCTTCCACACGCTGAAGGCCGGCGCCGTGCAGTCGCTGCTGCCGCCGGGCAATACCGCCGCGCGCAAGACGGTGGAACGGCTGGGCCTGCGGCTCAAGGGCTCGGTGGCCGACCATCCCGGCGAGGCCGCCAGCCTGCTCTACGAGATCAACGTCGCCCAGTTCAGCGAGCGCCCGCCGCAGTTGCCCGAGCCCACGCCCTTCGGCGCCTGAGCGGCCGGGCTGCGGTTCTCAAGCGTCTCACGATGCCCGGCCGATGCCGGCGTGACGGCAGCGTCATCCGCTCAGCGGCCCTCAACCCGACCGCTGCGTCACGCGGCCGCGGCGTCATGCGGCAGCGCCATCCCTCATCGCCTCACGGCAGCAACGCTGCGGCCCGATGCGGATAGGTCCGCAGCCCCTCCAGATCCAGCACCCGCACGCCGCCGTACTCGACCACGATCAGCCGGCGTTCCTGCAGATGCCGCAGCGCCTCGTTCACCCGCTGACGGGACAGGCCCACCAGATGGCCGAGTTCCTGCTGGGTGATGCGCAGCAGCCCGCCGACGCCGGGATAGAGCTGCGGATGAAACAGCGCCGCCAGATTGCGGGCCACCCGCAGGTCGGGATCGCTCTGACGATCGATCTCCCGGGCTGCGATGAACTGGCCGAGCCGCTCGTTGAGCTGGTTCAGCACATAGCGGTTGAAGGCGATGCTGGTTTCCAGCAGCTCATGAAATCCCGCCAGCGGCAGCCCCGCGACCACGCTGCGCCGCAGGGCCTGGATGTTGTAGCGATAGACCTCGCGCTTGAGCAGCGTCCCTTCGCCGAACCATCCGCCGGGCGGCACGCCGGTGAAGGTCACCGGCCGCGCGGCCGCATCGTCATTGCTCATCTTGAGCAGCCCGTCGATCACGCCGAACCAGTAATTGGCCTCGCGCCCGATGCGGCAGATCCGCTCGCCGGCTTCCACCTCCACCACCTGCAGGCTGGCTTCGATGCGCTCGCGCAAGGGCGATTCCAGCGTGCGCAGCCAGGGAATGGCGGCCAGCTCCTGCGCCGAGGCACCGCGCGCCCGTTGACGCAGCGGCGAGGACGGCCCCAGCCCCGGCCGCGCAGCGGAGGAGGTCATCGGCTCGACCTCTGACTCCGCCTGCGCATCGGCCCGTGAGTCGAGCGCAGGCGCGCGCTGCAGGACCGGCGATGAAGCGTCCGCGCCTGCTGCCGACGATGGAGGGCTCGCCGTCGCCATCGTCGGGCCGCTCGGTTCGACCGGAGGCGGCACCGCCCGCAAGCCGACTGCCGGCGCGGCGGCCTCGATCGGCACCCCGGTGAGGGCGGGCGGCAGCACCGGCGGCGCGGGCTGGCTGGCGGGGAGGGCGGGCTTGTCCATCCCCGATTCATCGCGCCGCTGCATGACATGAGGCTGACGTGGCGGCCCGCTTCCCCCCGGGATCAGCGTCGATCCGCCCTGTCTGTGTGACACCGTACGCAAGTCGCGGCCGTGGCGCGGGCAGGGCCGCCACACTGAGGCGGTCGATCGGCCGCCGATCAGCGGTCGATCGGCGGCGCGACGGACCGGCGCTACGGGAAAACCTGCCCCCGAAGTCTCCCTAGGAATGTCGTCGCAATGACAACACGGCGTCAAAGCACCGGCCTACGATCGCGCACAAACCGCACCGCGGCGTCCTTCGGGCGACGTGAGATGCACAAGGAGACAACGGTGGAACAGACCTTCCCCCGATGGTTGCTGGCCCATGCCGGGCAGCGTCCTCACGCGCCGGCGCTGCGTGAGAAGCAGCTCGGCATCTGGCAGACGCTCGACTGGGCCGCGCTGGCCGCGATGGTGCGCGAGCTCGCCCATGGCCTCGCCGCGGCGGGCCTGGGCCGGGGCCAGCATCTGGCCGTGATCGGTGAAAACCGGCCGCGTCTGTATGCCTGCATGCTGGCGGCGCAATCGCTGGGCGCGGTGCCGGTGCCGCTGTATCAGGACGCGGTCGCGCAGGAATTCGTCTATCCGCTGCAGAACGCCGAGATCGCCTTCGCCGTCGCCGAGGACCAGGAGCAGATCGACAAGCTGCTGGAAGTCCGCCCGCACTGCCCCTTGCTGCAGCACCTGTGGTTCGACGATCCACGCGGGCTGCGCCGCTATGACGCGCCGGGGCTGGCCTCGCTGGACGCGCTGCGCGCCGAAGGCCGCGCGCATGCGCTGCGGCATCCCGGTTTTCTCGATGCGGAGGTCGAGGCCGGCCGCAGCGGCGATGTCGCCGCGATGTTCTTCACCTCCGGCACCACCGGCCATCCCAAGGGCGTGGTGCACACCCATGCCTCGCTGATCGATCGGGCCCAGGCCGGCGCCCGTTTCGATCGGCTGGGCAGCGAGGAAGAGGTGCTGGCCTATCTGCCGTGCGCCTGGATCGGCCAGAACATCTTCAGCTATGCGCAGTGGCTGACCTGCGGCTATGTCGTGAACTGTCCGGAGTCGCCGGAGACGGTCAGCATCGACCTCAAGGAGATCGGCCCCACCTACTACTTCGCGCCGCCGCGGGTGTTCGAGGGCCTGCTCACCAGCGTGATGATCCGCATGGAGGATGCCGGCGCGCTCAAGCGCGGGCTGTTTCATCGGTGCATGGACCTGGCGCGCCGCGTCGGCCCCGCGTTGATGGATGGCCAGCCGGTGAGCCTCTGGGACCGCTGCCGTTATCAGCTCGGCGACCTGCTGATCTACGGCCCGCTGCGCAACACGCTGGGCTTCTCGCGGGTGCGGGTGGCCTACACGGCGGGCGAGGCGATCGGGCCGGATCTGTTCCGCTTCTACCGGGCCATCGGCGTCAATCTGAAGCAGCTGTATGGCTCGACCGAGACCGCGGTCTTCGTCTGTCTGCAGCCCGACCATGAAGCCCGGGCCGATACCGTCGGCGTGCCGATCGAGGGCGTGGAGATCCGGCTCTCCGAGTCGGGCGAGATCCTCGTCCGGTCGCCCGGTCTGCTGCAGGGCTACTACAAGAACCCGCCCGCCACCGCGGAGGTGCTGAGCGCCGATGGCTGGTATCGCACCGGTGATGCCGGCTTCCTCGATGCGGGCGGCCATCTGAAGATCATCGACCGGGCCAAGGATGTGGGCCGGCTGTCGGGCGGTCCGTGGGACGGCGCGATGTTCGCGCCCAAGTATGTGGAGAACAAGCTGAAGTTCTTCCCCTACATCAAGGAGGCGGTGGCCTTCGGCGACGGGCGCGAGCAGGTCTGCGCCTTCATCAACATCGACATGGCCGCCGTCGGCCACTGGGCCGAGCGTCACCATCTGCCTTATGCGGGCTATGCCGACCTGGCCTCGAAGCCGGAGGTGCTCGCGCTCATTCGTGAGGGCATCGAGCAGGTCAATGCCGACCTGGCGCGCGATGAGCGGCTGGCCGGCAGCCAGGTCACGCGCTTCCTCGTCCTGCACAAGGAACTGGATGCCGATGATGGCGAGCTGACCCGCACCCGCAAGGTCCGTCGCGGCGCGATCGCGGAGAAATACCAGGTGCTGATCGAGGCGCTCTACAGCGGACGCCGCTCGCAGTTCATCGAGACCCTGGTGCGTTTCGAGGATGGCCGCACCGGGCGCGTCTCGGCGGATCTGCGCATCGAGGACGCCCGCACCTTCCCGGCCGGCGCGTCGGAAGACGTCCACGCCAAGGCCAACGCCGCGCGCCGGAGGGCCGCCTGATGAATGCGATGACCGATCGGCTGGATCCCGCGTCCATCGGCGGCGCGGCGCAATCGTGCGACGACCGCCGTGCCGCCATCGGCGAGGTGATGCTGGAGGTGTGCGGCATCTCGCTGGCCTTCGGCGGGGTGAAGGCGCTCAACGACATCAGCTTCGACGTCCGCGAGCATGAGATCCGCGCCATCATCGGCCCGAACGGCGCGGGCAAGAGCTCGATGCTGAACTGCATCAATGGCGTCTACCAGCCGCAGCAGGGCGCGATCCGCCTGGGCGGCGAGGACATGGGGCGCTTCAGCCCTCGCCATCGCCAGCGCCGCATGGCCGAGCGCGGCGTCGCGCGCACCTTTCAGAACCTGGCCCTGTTCAAGGGCATGAGCGTGCTGGACAACATCATGGCCGGCCGCGGCCTGCACATGAAGCGCCATCTGCTGTGGCAGGCGCTGCGGCTCGGACCGGCGCTGCGCGAGGAGATCGCGCATCGCGAGCAGGTCGAACGGCTGATCGATTTCCTCGAGATCCAGCCCTATCGCCACACGCCGGTCGGTGGCTTGCCGTATGGCCTGCAGAAGCGCGTCGACCTGGGCCGTGCGCTGGCCATGGAGCCGCGGCTGCTGCTGCTGGACGAGCCGATGGCCGGCATGAATGTCGAGGAGAAGCAGGACATGTGCCGCTTCATCCTCGATGTGAATGAAGAGTTCGGCACCACCATCGTGCTGATCGAGCACGACATGGGCGTGGTGATGGACATCAGCGATCGCGTCGTGGTCCTGGACTACGGCCGCAAGATCGGCGACGGCACGCCCGACCAGGTGCGGTCCAGCGAGGACGTGATCCGTGCCTATCTCGGCACCAGCGACTGACCCGCGACCGACCCGCGACCGACCCGCGATTGAACGGAGCCCGAGCCCATGGCCTTCTTCCTCGAAACCCTGATCGGCGGCCTGATGACCGGCATGCTGTATGCGCTGGTGGCGCTCGGCTTCGTGCTGATCTTCAAGGCGTCCGGCGTCTTCAACTTCGCGCAGGGCGCGATGGTGCTGTTCGCCGCGCTGGCGATGGCACGTTTCTCGGAATGGTTCCCGCTCTGGTTCGGCTTCGACAGCCTGTGGCTGGCCAATGGCCTGGCGGTGCTGGCCAGCATGGCCTGCATGGTGGCGGTGGCCTGGGCGGTGGAGCGCTGGGCGCTGCGCGGCCTGGTCAACCAGCCCGCGATCACCTTGCTGATGGCCACGCTGGGCATCAGCTATTTCCTGGATGGCGCCGGTCAGCTGCTGTTCGGCAGCGCCGCCTACAAGATCGAGGTCGGCCTGCCGAAAGAGCCGATGTTCGTGCTGGAAAACGCCTTCCCCGGCGGGCTGCTGCTCAACAAGGAAGACCTCTACTCCGCCGTGATCGCCGCGCTGCTGGTCGGCCTGCTGACGCTGTTCTTCCAGAAGACCCGCACCGGTCGAGCGCTGCGCGCGGTGGCGGATGACCATCAGGCGGCGCAGTCGGTCGGCATCGCGCTGTCGCGGATCTGGGTGATCGTGTGGTCGGTCGGCGGCCTGGTGGCGCTGGTGGCCGGCATCATCTGGGGCAGCAAGCTCGGGGTGCAGTTCTCGATCTCGCTGGTGGCGCTGAAGGCGTTTCCGGTGGTGATCCTCGGCGGACTGACCTCGGTGCCGGGCGCGATCGTGGGCGGGCTGATCATCGGCGTGGGCGAGAAGCTGTCGGAGATCTACCTCGGCCCGTCGATCGGCGGCGGCATCGAGAACTGGTTCGCCTATGTGCTCGCGCTGGCGCTGCTGCTGGTGCGACCGCAAGGCCTGTTCGGCGACAAGATCATCGATCGCGTCTGACGCGGTCCGGACCTTCCAGGAGACTTCCGGTGCTCTATCGTGAAAACGGACAGTTCAAGACCAGCTACCGCGCGGACCTGGCGATGTTCCCGGTGCGGCAGGACCGCTGGGCCATGGCCGCGCTCGCGGTGCTGGCCTTCGGCGTGGTGCCGGCGCTGGGCAGCGATTACCTCTTCCGCGCGGTGCTGATTCCCTTCCTGGTGCTGTCGCTGGCGGCGCTGGGCCTGAATGTGCTGGTGGGCTATTGCGGACAGATCTCGCTGGGCACCGGCGCCTTCATGGCGGTGGGCGCCTATGCGGCGTTCAACCTGCAAGCGCGCATCGAGGGCTTCCCGCTGCCGTTGTCGCTGCTGGGCGGCGGATTGGCGGCGATGGTGTTCGGCGTGCTGTTCGGGCTGCCCAGCCTGCGCATCCGCGGGCTGTATCTGGCGGTGGCGACACTGGCCGCGCAGTTCTTCATCGACTGGTTCACCAACCGCGTGCGCTGGGTCACCAACGAGTCCTCGTCGGGGTCGGTGAGCGTCGGATCGCTGCAGTGGCTGGGGCTGTCGTTCGAGTCGCCGGTGCAGCGCTATCTGCTCTGCCTGAGCCTGGTGCTGCTGTTCGCGCTGCTGACCCGCAATCTGGTGCGCGGCGCCATCGGTCGGGAATGGATGGCGATGCGCGACATGGATGTCGCCGCCGCGGTCATCGGCATCCGGCCGATGCATGCCAAGCTGACGGCCTTCGCGGTGAGCAGCTTCATCATCGGCGTGGCCGGCGCGCTGTGGGGCTTCGTGCACCTGGGCGCCTGGGAGCCCGCCGCCTTCGGCATCGACAAGTCCTTCCAGCTGCTGTTCATGATCATCATCGGCGGGCTGGGCTCCATCTCGGGCGCCTTCTTCGGCGCCGCCTTCATCGTGCTGTTGCCGCTGCTGCTCAACCATGTGCCGCACTGGCTGGGATTGCCGCTGTCCACCGCCACCGCGTCGCATCTGGAGCACATGATCTTCGGCGCGCTGATCGTGTTCTTCCTGATCGTCGAGCCGCATGGCCTGGCGCGGCTGTGGGCCACGGCGCGGCAGAAGCTGCGGCTGTGGCCGTTCCCGCATTGACGTGCGGCGCGGCGCGGCGCGTGATGGATCGTTCCCCAGGACGCCTGGTGCTCCCCACCGATCCGTGGACGGACGGTGCCGTGCCGGGCGATCAAGACCCACCACGGGCACGCATGACGTGCCCTTCACAGGAGACATGCCCATGATGCCCAAGACCCTTGCCCCGGCCGCGTTTGTGCGTGGCGCGCGTGGTGTGCTGACCGCGATGGTCGCGGCCGCGCTGCCCTGGGCCGCGCAGGCGCAGGCGTCGGCCAGCGCCGAGCAGTTCATTCCGCTGCTGGTCTATCGCACCGGTCAGTTCGCGCCGCTGGGCATGCCCTGGGCCGATGGCAAGCAGGACTACCTGAAACTGGTGAATGCCCGCGATGGCGGCGTGAACGGCGTCAAGCTCGCCTTCGAGGAATGCGAGACCGCCTATGACGCCGCCAAGGGCGTGGAGTGTTATGAGCGCCTGAAGGGCAAGGGCGGTGGCGCGTCGGGCTTCGACACCCAGTCCACCGGCATCACCTTCGCGGTGACCGACAAGGCCTTCGTCGATCGGGTGGTGGTGGAGACGCCGGGGTATGGATTGTCCCAGTCGGCCGATGGCACCGTCTTCGAATGGAATTTCCCGCTGCTGGGCACCTACTGGACCGCGGCCGATGTGATGCTGCAGGACATCGCCAAGAAGGAGACCGGCAACACCAAGGGCAGCCTGAAGGGCAAGAAGATCGCGCTGGTCTATCACGACAGCCCCTACGGCAAGGAGCCGATCCCGCTGCTGCAGAAGCGCGCGGCGGCCGAGGGCTTCGAGCTGCTTCTCTTCCCGGTGACGCCGCCCGGGGTGGAGCAGAAATCGACCTGGCTCCAGATTCGCCAGCAGCGCCCGGACTATGTGCTGTTCTGGTCCGCCGGGGTGATGACGCCGGCAGGCATCCGCGAGGCGCAGGCCAGCGCCTATCCGCGCGAGAAGATCTATGCGATCTGGTGGGCCGGCTCCGACCATGATGTGAAGGACCTGGGCGCGAGTGCCAAGGGCTACAACGCCATCACGCTGCACAACAGCGCGGCCAAGGACAAGGTCCATGACGAGCTGCGCAAATACGTCTACGAGAAGAACCAGGGCACCGGCCCCGCCACCGGGGTTGGCACCCTGGCGCACACCCGCGGCATGATGATTTCGATGCTGCAGGTGGAGGCGATCCGCACCGCGCAGGAGAAGTTCGGCAAGGGCAAGGTGATGACGCCGGAGCAGGTGCGCTGGGGCTTCGAGAACCTCAACCTGACGGCGGACCGGCTCAAGGCGCTGGGCTTCGGTGAAGTGATGCGCCCGGTGCAGACCAGTTGCGCCAATCACATGGGGACCGACTGGGCCCGCATCGTCCAGTGGGACGGCGCGAAGTGGAACATCGCGTCGGATTGGTACCAGGCGGACAAGACCCACATCGATCCGATGGTGAAGGAGTACGCCGCGAAGTACGCCAAGGACAAGAACCTCAAGCCGCGCAACTGCGGTTGAGCCGGGGAGCGCCATGTCGTCGTTGCCGTCATCTTCTTCCTCACCGTCGATAGCGTCGCCACCGTCGTCATCGTCGACGGCGTTGACCTCGCCCGATGCGCCCGACCCGGCGCGGCCTGGCGCTCATGCCGACCTCGCGGCCGGCGCCCGTCCCGACGGGCCGTCCGCCGCGTTGGCGCCGACCCTGCTGGAGGTCAATGGCATCGAGGTCATCTATCACCACGTGATCCTGGTGCTCAAGGGCGTGTCGCTGCAGGTGCCGGAAGGCGGGGTGGTGGCCTTGCTGGGCGGCAATGGCGCCGGCAAGACGACGACCTTGCGCGCCATCTCCAATCTGCTCGCCGGCGAGCGCGGCGAGGTGACCAAGGGCCACATCGCCTTGCGCGGCGAGCGGATCGAGCGGCTCACGCCGTCCGAGCTGGTGCGGCGCGGGGTGGTGCAGGTGATGGAGGGACGGCATTGCTTCGCGCATCTCTCGATCGAAGAAAACCTGCTGACCGGCGCCTACACCCGCACCGACGGCCAGGCGGCGATCGCGCACACGCTGGAGAAGGTCTATGCCTACTTCCCCCGGCTGAAAACCCGGCGGGCCTCGCAGGCGGCCTACACCTCGGGCGGCGAGCAGCAGATGTGCGCCATCGGCCGGGCGCTGATGGCCAATCCGACGATGGTGCTGCTGGACGAGCCCTCGATGGGGCTGGCGCCGCAGATCGTCGAGGAGGTCTTCGAGATCGTGCGGGACCTCAATCAGAAGGAGCGCACCACTTTCCTCGTGGCCGAGCAGAACACCCGCATGGCGCTGCGCTATGCCGACTACGGCTACATCCTGGAGAGCGGCCGGGTGGTGATGGACGGCGCCGCTGCGGCCTTGCGGGAGAACGAGGATGTGCGGGAGTTCTACCTCGGCATGGGCGGCACGGACCGCAAGAGCTTCCGGGATGTGAAAAGCTATCGGCGTCGCAAGCGCTGGGTTTGACTCCGCCTTGAGGGCTGACGGCCGCTCAGTGATGGGGTACGTTCGATTGCCTGAACCAGCTGCTCCACGAGCGTGGCCCGTTGGGTGGAGGCGGCCCCGTGTCGGCATCCTCGCGAATGCAGAAGCACGGGACGCTGGGCGCTTGCGGATGCGCGCCAAAGGCGGCACGCTCGGGTGGCGATGTGGGGTCGTTCCGAAGAGGCCGCCCGGACAGGGGCTGCGGAACGAGGGAGCAGGCATTCGCCTGATGTGAATGAGGATGAGGAGTCGCGATGAGCAGTGAGAACCAGGACTTCTTCGCGTTGCCGCCGTTCAAGGCCGACGACGCCTTGGTGCAGCTCCGACGCGCCTTGCGCGACCTGAAAGGGCTGACGGAGCGCGGCGGCGCTTACAGCGTCGATGGGCACGACATGCTGTCGCTCCAGGCCGCCGACGGTCAGATCACCGCGAAGCTGGCCCGCAAGCTCGCGCGCAGTCCCGATTGGGACAGCTACACCTGCCGCAATGCCGCCGACGTTCGCAAGCTTCAGGACGACATCAAGCGCCGTCTGGCGAGCTGGGCGGACGAGTGATGGCCGCCGCCGCCACTCCGGGCGCCAATGCCCAGTTCTTCGCCCATTTCGATGGCTTGGAAGCCCAGGATCCGTCGGTGCGGGAAACGCGGCTGATGGCCGCGCTGCCCCAGCAGATCGCCCATGCCCGCGCCGCTACCGACGCCTTCGCCCAGTTGCTGGCCGACATCCAGCCCGCGCAGATCAACAGCCGGGCGGCGCTCGCGACGCTGCCCGTGCTGCGCAAATCGGACCTGGCCGCGCGACAGCAATCCGCCCGCGCCGACACCCCCGCCGATCCGTTCGGCGGGCTGTCGGCCGTCGGCTGGACCGGACTGCGCCGCAGCCTGGGCGCGCGTCGCGTGTTCCAGTCGCCCGGTCCGATCTACGAGCCGCAAGGCTGGGGCCGCGATGGCTGGCGCATGGCGCGCGCGCTGCATGCCGCCGGGCTGCGCGCGGGCGAGCTGGTGCACAACAGCTTCAGCTATCACCTGACGCCGGCCGGCGCGATGATGGAGTGCGGCGCCGAAGCGATCGGCTGCACCGTGTTCCCGGCGGGTGTCGGCAACACCGAGCTGCAGCTGCAGGCGATGACCGATCTGCAGCCGCAGGCGTATGTCGGCACGCCGAGCTTCCTGAAGATCCTGGTCGAGCGAGCCGAGCAGCAAGGCCTGACCCTGCCGCTGCAGAAGGCGCTGGTCAGCGGCGAAGCCTTTCCGGCCGCTTTGCGGGATTGGCTGATCGAGCGCGGCATTGCCGCCTTTCAGTGCTACGCCACGGCCGACCTCGGCTTGATCGCCTATGAAACCCAGGCGCGCGAAGGCCTGGTGCTGGACGAGTCGGTGATCGTGGAAATCGTCCGTCCCGGCACCGGCGATCCGGTGGCGGAGGGCGAGGTCGGCGAGCTGGTCGTGACCACGCTCAATTCCGACTATCCGCTGATCCGTTTCGGCACGGGTGACCTGTCCGCGCTGCTGCCGGGCCGATGCCCGACGGGCCGCACCAACACCCGCATTCGCGGCTGGCTGGGCCGGGCCGATCAGAGCGCGAAGGTGCGTGGCATGTTCGTTCACGCCAGCCAGATCGCCACCGTGCTGAAGCGCTTCCCGGAGATCGATCGCGGCCGTCTGCTCATCGAGGGCGAACTCGCGCAGGACCGGATGACGCTGCAGGTCGAGTTGTCCAGCCCCGCCGCCGAGGGCCTGGCCGATCGTCTGGCCGACGCGCTGAGGGACGTCACCAAGCTGCGCGGCGACGTCGCGCTCCTGCCGCCGGGCAGTCTGGCGAATGACGGGAAGGTGATCGAGGATTTGCGGCGATTGGATTGAGGGTGGCGGGACTCACTTTGCGCGAGTGCGATTTTTTCGCCGGGCATCGACCGATCCCCGACGGTGCCGGAACTGTGTAGAGCGCTCCCCCACAGGATCCACGGGAAGCACCTTACGTAGTTTCCGCTAGTTGCACTTGAGGCACTGGCTCTAGCATCGCCGCCATCCACACCACTCTTGAGGAAGAGACGCCATGAAAAAGACCTTGCTCGCTTGCGTTGCGGCGTTCAGTGTCGGTGCCGCCTGGGCCGACTACCCGGAGAAGCCGTTGACCATCGTGGTGCCGTTCGCGGCCGGTGGTCCGACCGACAAGGTGGCGCGGGATCTGGCCGAAGCGCTGCGCAAGCCCTTGAATGCCACCATCGTGATCGAGAACGTCGGCGGCGCCGGCGGCACGCTGGGCGCCACCAAGGTGTCCAAGGCCTCTCCCGATGGCTACACCCTGCTGCTGCATCACATCGGCATGGCCACCTCGCCGGCGCTCTACCGCAACCTGCAATACAAGACGCTGGACGACTTCGAATACCTCGGCCTCATCAATGAAGTGCCGATGACGCTGATTGCCCGGCCCTCGCTGCCGGCCAACAACTACGCCGAATTCCTCAAGTGGATCGAGTCCAACAAGGGCAAGATCAACCTGGCCAACGCCGGCCTCGGTTCGGCCTCGCATCTGTGTGGCCTGATCTACCAAAGCACGCTGAAGGTCGACATGACCACCGTGCCCTACAAGGGCACCGGCCCGGCGATGACCGATCTGATCGGCGGCCAGGTCGACTTCATGTGCGACCAGACCACCAACACCACCAGCCAGATCGACACCGGCAAGGTCAAGGCCTATGCCGTGACGACGACCAAGCGCCTCGGTGGCAATCTGGCCAAGCTGCCCACGCTGGAAGAGTCCGGCATGAAGGGCTTCAACGTGACCATCTGGCACGGCCTGTATGCGCCGAAGAACACGCCCAAGCCGGTGCTCGAAAAGATCAACACCGCGCTGAAGACGGCCCTCAAGGACGCCGACTTCCGCAAGCGTGAAGAAGCACTCGGTGCGGTGATCGTGACCGACGGCCGCGTCAATCCCGCCGAGCACAAGAAGTTCGTCGAGGCCGAAATCAACAAGTGGGGCCCGGTCATCAAGGCGGCCGGTCAGTACGCGGAATAAGCGTCGATCACCCTGCACTGGGGCGCTGACGGCGCCCTCGATCCCGGCCTGCCTGTGGATCGGCCTGGAAAGCGAAAAACCCGCCTCGGCGGGTTTTTTCTTGGATGGCGTCATGAGCGGCTCGCTGCGAGCCGCCATCGGAAGCCTGTCAGCTGAGGCGCGGCCCTCCAGGTCGCGAGCAGGTCACCTGCCGCTCACGCCGGCGCCTTGCACATCACCGACAGCTTGTTGCCATCCGGATCGCGGAAGTAGCCGACGTAGACATTCGGGCCATAGATCTCCCGCAATCCCGGCCGGCCTTCGTCGCGACCGCCATTCGCCAGCGCGGCGGCATGGGCCGCATCGACCTGCGCCCGGCTGGACGCCGCCAGGCCCAGCGTGACGCCGTTGCCGGAGGTCGCGTCCAGCTGGTTGTAGGGACGCATCACCCACAGCTGCGCTTCGCCACCGGTCGGACCGTAGCCGACCATCTCGTCGTCCGCATAACCGGCCGTCAGGCCCAGCGGTGCCAGCACCGCGTCGTAAAACGCCTTGGACTTGACCCGGTCGTTGCTGCCCAAGGTGACGTAGCTGATCATGAAAGACTCCTGGTGCATCCCTGCATCGGGATGAATGAGAAAGACAAAGGAAGCGGGACGGCCATGCGCGACCGTCCCGCCGATTCACATCCGGATCGGAATGGTGACCGGACCGTCGTTGATGAGGCTGACCTGCATGTCCGCGCCGAACTCGCCGGTCTGGACATCGGCATGCTGCGACCGCGCGACGCTCACCGCATGGTCGTACAGCCGTTGGCCCAGCGCGGCGGGCGCGGCGCCGGTGAAGCTGGGTCGATTGCCGCTGCGGGTGTCCGCCGCCAGGGTGAACTGCGAGACGATCAGCAGCCCGCCGCCGATGTCCTGCACGCTGCGGTTCATCTTGCCCGCGTCATCGCTGAACACCCGCAGCTTCAGCACTTTCTGGATGAGCTTGTCGACCATCGCTTCATCATCCTGCGGCTCGGCGCACAGCAACATCAACAGCCCCGGACCGATCCGACCGGTGCAGCGATCTCCGACGTCGACGCGGGCTTCCTTGACACGTTGGAGCAGGGCGATCATGGGCGGGAAACCGGTTCGGACGGCAGGGACGGGGTGGCGAGCGGCGAAGCGCCCGTGGGATGAGAGGGCGTGTCGGGCGGCGGTATGGCAGCCGCGCTGGCTTCGGCGTCGCGCTCGGCCTGCATTTCCCGCTCGACTTCCTCGAAGCGCGTCTCCACGTTGATCGGCAGCAACTGGATGCTCGCGCGCAGACCGGGCAGGGTGCGCATCAGGGCGCGTTCGACGTCGCCGCGCAAGGCCGCCGCCTGACCCAGCGTCCAGCGGGCCGGCAAGTGCAGATGAAGGTCCACATACCGGCGTTGACCGGCGACGCGGGTGGCGACATGGTCAAACCGCAGGTCGGGGCCGCTGAAGCTCGCCAGCACGCCGGCGATGGATTGCTGCTCCTCCGACGACAGGGCCTGGTCCATCAGGCCGCCGGTGGAGCGGCTCATCAGGTGCACGGCCTCGCGCAGGATGTTGGCGGCGACCAGCAGCGCCAGCAGCGGATCCAGCCAGGCCCAGCCGGTCAGCATCACGCCGATCAGCCCGGCGACCACGCCGACCGAGGTCCAGACATCGGTGAACAGATGCCGCGCATCCGCCTCCAGCGCAATCGAGCGATGGCTGCGCGCGGCCTTGAGCATCGCCCAGGCGAGCACACCGTTGATGACGGTGCTGATCAGGGACAGCGCCATGCCCAGGCCGAGTTGCTCCAGCGGCGCGGGCGTGCGGAATCGATCGATGGCGGTCCAGCCGATGCCCAGCGCGGCGACCAGGATCAACGCGCCTTCGAAGGCGCTGGAGAAATATTCGGCCTTGTGGTGGCCGTAGGGATGGTCGTCGTCCGGTGGGCGTCGGGCGATGGTGACCATCGCCAGGCCGAAGAGCGCGCCGGCCAGGTTGACCAGCGATTCCAGGGCGTCCGACAGCAGGCCCACCGAGCCGGTCCACCACCAGGCGGCGGTCTTCAGGGCGATCGTGACCAGCGCGACGACCACCGAGAGCTTCAGGTAGTGCTGTACTTGCATGGCGCTGATTTTGCCGGTCCTACAATCGCTGCGCGCCAAAGATTGCGGCTCCGGTGGACCGAATCCGCCTGGCGCGTTCCACCCTTTCCGTCATTCCCTTGGCCTTGCGCCAGCCACGGACCGCACCATGAAGCAAGAGCTCCCCGTTCACGATGCCGATCTCGGCCACATCTCGCCCCGCGACAAGGCCGAGCTGCTGTCCCAGGCGCTGCCCTACATCCGCAAATACCACGGCAAAACCATCGTCATCAAGTACGGCGGCAATGCGATGACCGACCCCGCGCTGCAGCAGGACTTCGCCGAAGACGTGGTGCTGCTCAAGCTGGTCGGCCTGAACCCGGTGGTGGTGCATGGCGGCGGTCCGCAGATCGAGGACGCGCTCAACAAGCTCGGCAAGAAGGGCCACTTCATTCAGGGCATGCGGGTGACCGATGAAGAGACCATGAGCGTGGTCGAATGGGTGCTGGCCGGCGAGGTGCAGCAGGACATCGTCGGCCTGATCAATGTGGCGGGCGGCAAGGCCGTGGGCCTGACCGGCCGCGATGGCGGGATGATCCGCGCCAAGAAGCTCAAGCTGGTCGACAAGGACGATCCGTCCAAGGAACATGACGTCGGTTCGGTGGGCGACATCGTCGCCATCGACCCGAGCGTGGTGAAGGCGCTGCAGGACGACCAGTTCATTCCAGTGATCAGCCCCATCGGTTTCGGCGAAAGCAACGAGAGCTACAACATCAACGCGGATGTGGTCGCCGGCAAGCTGGCCGAAGTGCTGAAGGCCGAGAAGCTGGTGCTGCTGACCAACACCCCGGGCGTGCTCGACAAGCAAGGCAATCTGCTGACAGATCTGTCGGCCCGTGAAATCGACGAGCTGTTTGCCGACGGCACCCTGTCCGGCGGCATGCTGCCGAAGATCGCCTCGGCGCTGGACGCCGCCCGCAGCGGCGTGAAGGCGGTCCACATCATCGACGGCCGGGTGCCGCATGCGATGCTGCTGGAAATCCTTTCCGAGAAGGCTTACGGCACGATGATCCGCTCGCATTGAGCCGGATCCGCTTGTCGCCTGAACGACGCCCGACCGTCGCCTGATCGTCGCTTGATCGTCGCCTGATCGCCACGTGGCCCGACTACCGCCCCGCACCCGACGCCATCGCGCGGTCGCCGCCGCCGCGGGCCCTCGGCGGCGGGGCGATGGCGTCTGGCTGTTCGATCTGGACGACACCCTGCATCACGCCAGTGACGGAGTGTTCGCGGCGATTGGCGCGTCGATGAATGCCTACATCGAAGCCCACCTGGGTCTGGATGTCGCGTCGGCGAAATCCCTTCGCCATCGCTACTGGCGCCGCTACGGCGCCACGCTGCTCGGGCTGGTGCGCCATCACGGCGTGTCCGGCTCCCATTTCCTGGCCGAGACCCATGCGCTGCCGGAGCTCGAAGCCTCGCTTCGGGCGCTGCGCGCGGACCTGGAGTGGCTCAAGCGCCTGCGCGGCCGCAAGGTGCTGCTGACGAATGCGCCGCAGGCCTATGCCCATCGCGTGCTGAAGGCGCTGGGCATCGCCGTGCAGTTCGAGCGGGTGCTGGCCGTCGAGCAGATGCGCATGTTCGGCCATTACCGACCCAAGCCGGATGCGCGCATGTTTCGCCATCTCTGTGCACAGCTTCGCATCGCGCCCTCGCGCTGCACGCTGGTGGAGGACAGTCCGCAGAATCTGAAGGCCGCGCGCGGACTGGGCATGCGGACCCTCTGGATGCGGGGGTGGATGCCCGAGCCGGTGAGACGGCGTCCACGGTTTGTGGATCAACGCGTCAGTCGATTGCACCATCTGAAGCGCTGAATGCAACGGTCTGTCACCTCCTTTGCGTCGAGTCCGACGTCTGCGGAGAATGACCGAGGCCCGCGCTGCGAGGCGCACGCCAATCCCCCGACTGCGTGGGTGTCGCCACCTCGGTGGCGACATCGCCGATGGCGACGGTCATCCGTCCGATCGGCGGCGCGGTGCGGGCATCGTCAGGGTCTCTCCAACCGGATCGTGAGCCAGGCAGGCTTGTCGTTTGCCCTTGCCGCCGTTTGGGGTTTGCACTGACTGTCTTTGGTCACCCCACTGCAAGCTGGGGATTGCGGGGCGCTTGTCGCACCCCACAGAATGTGCTCGACGGCGCCGAAGCCGTGAGGGAATGCATGTCACTGTTCAGCGTCTTGATCGTCGAAGATCAGCTTCGGTTTCGCGAAGCATTTGCCCATGCGCTTGAGAAAGCGCCTGACATCCGATTGGTCGGCATGGCGACCGACCTGCCGCAAGGCCGGAAGATGTTCGACCAGACGCGGCCGGATGTGCTGCTGGTCGACCTCGACCTGCCTGGCGGCAGCGGCATCGAGCTGATTCGCCATGCCGCGCATGTCGCGCCGGAGTGCGAGGTCATGGTGATCTCGGTCTTCGGTGATGAGCAGCATGTGCTGTCCAGCATCGAGGCCGGCGCCACCGGCTATCTGCTGAAGGATTCGCTGGCGCTGGATCTGCCCGGCCAGTTGCGCTCGCTGCGCGCGGGCGGCAGTCCGATCAGTCCGGTGATTGCCCGTCGGCTGCTGATGCGTCTCGCGCCGCAGGGCAACGGGCATGCGCCGCGCGGCTTCGGGGATTCCGCGCCGATGCCGCTGGTCGACGAGCAGGTGGTGGCGCTGTCCGAGCAGGAATCGCGCGTGCTGCACCTGGCCGCGAAGGGCTTCACCTTCGATGAGATCGCGCAGTTCATGAATGTGTCGCCGCACACCATCATGACCTACGTGAAACGCACCTATCGCAAGCTGCAGGTGCGGTCCAAGGTCGAGGCGATCTACGAAGCCCGCCGCCTCGGATGGCTGCGCGACTGATGGACTGATCGCCGCGCCGCCGCGCCGCCCGCCATTCGGGCTGCGCCGATCGACCGGATGCGGCCGATCCAAATCGACGAAGCGTCGCTCTCTGGGGGCGATGAGATGACGCTGTCCGGCATGAACGTCGGAGGGAGTGTCGCGGTGTGCCAGAATCCGCCGCACATCCCCGGCCCCCTCTATGCACACCAGCCCTCCCGACGCTCCGGAAACCGCCGCGACCAAGCCCGCAGAACTGCCGCGCAAGCGCCTCAAGCCGGGCGAGCGCCGGGTTCAGATCCTGCAGACGCTGGCCAGCATGCTGGAGCAGCCGGGCGCGGAGCGGGTCACCACGGCCGCCCTGGCGGCGCGCCTGGAGGTCAGCGAGGCGGCCCTGTATCGGCACTTCGCCAGCAAGGCGCAAATGTTCGAAGGGCTGATCGAGTTCATCGAGACCAGCATCTTCTCCCTGCTCAACCAGATCGCCGAGCGCGAGCCGTCAGGCCTGGCGCAGGCGCAGCGCATCGTGGCGGTGCTGCTGCAGTTTGGCGAACGCAATCCGGGCATGGCCCGCGTGATGGTGGGCGATGCGCTGGTCTATGAGAACGAGCGCCTGGTCGCGCGCATGAACCAGTTCTTCGACCGGGTCGAGTCCTCGCTGCGTCAGGGCCTGCGCACGGCGGCCGAGGCCTCCGGCTCCAGCACCCCGACGGTGGAAGCCCAGGCGCAGGCCTCGGTGCTGGTCAGCTTCATCATCGGCCGACTGCAGCGCTACGCGCGCTCCGGCTTCAAGCGCTTGCCCACCGAGCAGCTCGAAGCCGCAATGCGCATGTTGGCTTGAGAGGCTCCCCCCCTACCGCCTGACGGCGGCCCCCTCAGGGGGCGAGCCCGAGTGACTGGCGGAGCCAGTCTCTGGGCTCCGCTGGGTGGGCGCCATCTAGCGATGGGCTTTATTCACTCCTCCCCCTACCGCCTGACGGCGGCCCCCTCAGGGGGCGAGCCCGAGTGACTGGCGGAGCCAGTCTCTGGGCTCCGCTGCACGGGCGCCATCTGACGATGGCTTTTTCCAATGCCCATCGATGGGTTTTGAGGGCGGGGCGTGTCGATCGAAGGCTTTGCTCTTTTGCCTGCTTGGGCGCCGCGGAGGGAGCGCACTCTGCTTCTACACTTCCGGCATGTCCGAAGCCCTTGATGCCTTGCTGCGGCGCGCCGATGCGCTGCTCAATCGCCTGGAGGCCGTGTTGCCCCAGCCGTTGGTTGCGCCCGACTGGACCGCCGCGGTCGCGTTTCGCTATCGCAAGCGCGGCAGCAGCGCGCGGCTCGAGCCGGTTCGACACCTGTCGACCATCCGGCTGGCCGATCTCAAGGAAGTCGAGCCGCAGAAGGAACGGCTGCTGCAAAACACCCGGCAGTTCGTGCTCGGGCAACCCGCCAACAACGTGCTGCTCACCGGCGCACGCGGCACCGGGAAAAGCTCGCTGATCAAAGCCTGCCTGAATGCGTTCGCCAACCAAGGCCTGCGCCTGATCGAAGTCGATAAGGCCGATCTGGTCGACCTGCCCGACCTCGCCGACCTCGTCGCCGATCGGCCCGAACGCTTCGTCATCTTCTGCGACGACCTCAGCTTCGATGAAGGCGAGGCCGGCTACAAGGCGCTCAAATCCATGCTCGATGGCTCGGTCGCCGCCGCGACCGACAACCTGCTGATCTACGCGACCAGCAACCGCCGCCATCTGTTGCCCGAACAGATGAAGGACAACCTCGCCTACACCCACAGCGAACGCGACGGGAATGTGGAAGTCCATCCCGGTGAAGCGGTTGAAGAAAAGATCTCGCTGTCCGAACGATTCGGGCTGTGGATCAGCTTCTACAGCTTCAACCAACAGGAATACCTCACCATCGTCGCCCAGTGGCTCAGCCACTTCGGACTGACCCCCGCGCAAATCGACGCCGCCCGTCAGCCCGCGCTCGTCTGGGCGCTGGAGCGCGGTTCCCGCTCCGGGCGCGTCGCCTATCAGTTCGCCCGCGATCTGGCGGGGCGGGGCATCAACCAGGCTCCGGACGATCCCGCCGCAGCCGTCCATGACGCCGGCTCGGGCCCGGCCGGCGGCGTGACCGCGAATGTCGCGGCGCCGTCCGACGATCAGATGCCGGAGGGCCTGGACCATGTCTGAAACTGCCAACGCCCACAGCCCGGTCGGGCACACCGATCGCAAGCCGGTGGAGGTCGCCGTCGGCGTGCTGGTCCGGCGCGATGCCCATGGACAGGACACCGAATTCCTGCTGACCTCGCGTCCCGACGGCAAGGTCTACGCCGGCTACTGGGAATTCCCGGGCGGCAAGCTGGAAGCCGGAGAAACCGTGGAGCAGGCGCTGCGCCGCGAGCTTCAGGAAGAGCTCGGCATCACCATTGGCGCCGCGCATCCGTGGAAGATCGAGCTGATGGAATATCCGCATGCGAAGGTGCGTCTGCACTTCTGCAAGGTCTACGACTGGCAGGGCGATTTCGAGATGCGCGAGCAGCAGGCGATGAGCTGGCAGCGACTGCCGGTGCAGGTGCAGCCGGTGTTGCCCGGCACGATCCCGGTGTTGCAGTGGTTCGCGGTGGAGCGCGCCCATGTGGGCGCCACCCATGTGGGGTGAGGGCTACACTGAGACCATGCAATGGTTGGATCAGATCAAGTGGGACCGTGACGGCCTGGTGCCGGTCATCGCCCAGGAAAAGGGCTCCGGCGACATCCTGATGTTCGCCTGGATGAATCGTGACGCGCTCGCCCGCACGGCGGAGCTGGGTCAGGCGGTGTATTGGAGCCGCTCCCGTCAGAAGCTCTGGCACAAGGGCGAAGAATCCGGCCACATCCAGCAGGTGCATGAGATCCGCATGGATTGCGACAACGATGTGCTGCTGCTCACCATCACCCAGCAGGGCCATGAGCCCGGCATCGCCTGCCACACCGGTCGCCACAGCTGCTTCTTCCAGTCGCTGCGCGACGGCCAGTGGTCCGCGGTGGAGCCGGTGATCAAGGACCCCGCCACCATCTACCAGTCTTGAGCCCGCCGACCATGAATCAGAACACCCCGCCGTCGCTGACCGGCAACGACATCCTGGCCCAGTTGGGCGAGGTGGTCGCCCAGCGCCGCGACCAGGGCGAGCCCGACAAAAGCTATGTGGCCAAGCTGTTCGCGAAGGGCCTGGACCAGATCCTGAAAAAGGTCGGCGAGGAAGCCACCGAGGTGGTCATCGCCGCCAAGGACGGCGACCCGCAAAAGCTGGTCTACGAAGTCGCCGACCTGTGGTTCCATTCGATCGTCGCGCTGGCCGCGCTGCAGGTGCGTCCGGAACAGGTGCTGGCGGAGCTCGCTCGGCGGGAAGGGCTGTCGGGCCTGGCGGAGTTCGCCGCCCGGTCCGCGCCGCCCGCAGCGTCCGGCACCTGAGCCGCCGACGACTCGCACGCTCTGGATCCAATGCGCGCTCGCCGGCCGCAGTCCAGCCTTCCATCACCTTTCAACACAGGGAGCAGACCGAGATGAATGACGACCTCACCGTGACGGTGCCGCCCGCCACGTCGATGCCTGCCGAGCAACTGGCCAGCCTGAAGCAGCTGACGCTGATCACCTACATCCTGTACGGCCTGAGCTTCTTCACCGGGTTCACCGGCGTGGTGGCCTTGATCATCAACTACATCAAGCGGGAAGACACGGCCGGAACGATTTACGCCAGCCACTTCACCTGGCAGATCCGCACCTTCTGGTGGAGTCTGCTGTGGGGCATCCTGGGCGTTTTGCTGCTGATCGTGGGCGTGGGGGTGGTGGTGCTGATCGTCGACACGATCTGGGTGATCTACCGCCTGGTCAAGGGCCTCCTGAACTGGAACGACAACAAGCCGATGCCGGTCTGAGCCGGACACTGACCATGAGCCACGATCCGAACTGCCTCTTCTGCAAGATCATCCAGGGCCAGATTCCGTCGAAGAAGGTGTATGAGGATGACGACATCCTCGCTTTCCACGACATCCATCCCTGGGCGCCGGTGCACTTCCTGCTGATCCCGAAACGCCACATCACCAGCATGGCGGAGCTGCAGCCCTCGGATGCGGCGGTCATGGGTCAGATGGCGGTGCTGGTGCCGCGGCTGATGAAGGAATTGGGCGTGACGAACGGCTTTCGCACGGTGATCAACACCGGTGCGGACGGCGGGCAGGAGGTGTTCCACCTGCACATGCACGCGATCGGCGGGCCGCGCCCCTGGTTGAAAGGCTGAGGTCCGACTCCATCTCGCAGGGGCCGCCGCGCGCCTGCGATGGTTTTTTCTGTCCCTTTGGGGGCATAAGGCGCTCATGCGGGCAGGGGATGCCGGTGATTCATCCCATGGCTGTCATGCGCGACCACTAGAATTTCGGCATCGACTCTGGAGAACGTCATGGGTAGTTTGAGCATCTGGCACTGGCTGATCGTGCTGGTGGTGGTGATTGCAGTGTTTGGCACCAAGAAGCTGCGCAACGTGGGGTCCGACCTGGGCGCCGCGGTCAAGGGCTTCAAGGATGGCGTCAAGGACGGCTCCACCGACACCCCGCAGCAGGTGGCCAACACCAACAAGGCCGCCGACCCGAACACGGTCGACGTCGACGCCACGACCCGTCGCTGAGCGCACCGCGCATGCTCGACTTCGGCTTCGACAAGCTGGCCCTGATCGGCGCGGTGGCGCTGGTCGTGCTCGGCCCTGAGCGCCTGCCGCGCGTGGCCCGCACCGTGGGTCATCTGCTCGGCAAGGCGCAGCGCTATGTGGCCGATGTGAAGGCGGAAGTGAACCGGTCCATCGAACTGGAAGAACTCCAGAAGATGAAGGGCCAGTTCGAGACCGCCGTGAACGACGTGCACAGCAGCGTCCGCAACAGCGTGGATTCCGCCAACCAGACGCTGCAGTCCACCTGGTCCGATCTGTCGGTGACGGGGGCCGCCTCGTCCACCGACGCCGCCGCGACCGAGTCCGGCAGCTACGACTATCTGGCGGGTCCGCCGCCCAGCTATTCCCACCCGGGCAAGAACTGGCGCCTCAAGCGCGGCGCCACCCCGCTCTGGTACAAGCAGCGGCAGGGCGTGCGCCGACATGCCCAATCCGGCGCCGCCCGAGTGGCGCGCTTCCGTCCCCCACGCCGAGCTTCATGAGCAGCCCCCAAGACGACGAACTGGCCGGCACCGAGCAGCCCTTTGTTTCCCACCTGATGGAGTTGCGCGACCGGTTGATCCGGGCGCTCGGCGCTGTCGGCGTGGCCTTCGCGCTGCTGTGCCTGTATCCCGGTCCGGCCGGTTTGTTCGACCTGCTCGCGGTCCCGCTGGTCTCGCACCTGCCGCAAGGCTCGTCGATGATCGCGACGAACGTGCTGTCGCCGTTCCTGGTGCCGCTCAAGATCACCCTGCTGGCCGCCTTCCTGGTGGCACTGCCGGTGGTGCTCTATCAGGTCTGGGCCTTCGTGGCGCCCGGTCTGTATTCGCATGAGAAGCGCCTGGTGATGCCGCTGGTGGTGTCCAGCACCTTGCTGTTCTTCCTGGGCGTGGCGTTCTGCTACTTCTTCGTCTTTGGCAAGGTCTTCACCTTCATCCAGAGCTTCTCGCCCAAGAGCATCACCGCTGCGCCGGACATCGAGGCCTACCTCGGCTTCGTGATGAACATGTTCATCGCCTTCGGTGCGGCGTTCGAAGTGCCGGTGGTGGTGGTGGTGCTGGCCCGCATGGGCATGGTGACGATTCCGCAACTCAAGCAGTTCCGCGGCTACTTCATCGTCCTGGCTTTCGTGATTGCCGCCGTGATCACGCCGCCGGACATCGTCTCCCAGCTCGCGCTGGCGGTGCCGATGTGCCTGCTGTATGAGGTCGGCATCTGGGCCGCCGGCGCCTTCGTGCGCTACACGCGGTCGCCGGACGCCGATCCGGCCGAAGAAAGCTCCAACGGCTCGACCTGATCGGCGACCGTGGCGCGCCGGGGCGCTCGAACAAGAGCGCTTCCGGCCGTCATCCGCAGGCTGACGGCGGCGCCCAGCGCTCACAGCGTTCGGCGCGGCGTCGTGCGGCGCCTGGCGGTCGACGCCTTGTTGGCGGCGCTCGATCGCTGCAGCGAATCAGTCCGGTGAAGCGTCGTCCGCCTGCGGCTTGCGCAGCCCGACCTGCAGCGGCAGGCTGAGCGTCTGTGTGCCGCGCTGGACCTGAATCAGCGTCTGGCTTTCCGGCTTCAGGCCGGCCACCACATTGATCAGCTCACGCGGATTGCGCACTGGCCGGCCATCCACCTCGGTGACCACATCGCCGGCCTCCAGCCCGGCTTTGGCAGCGGGGCTGGCCTTGAGCACTTCCTTCACCAACACGCCCTGCTGAACGCTCAGCTTCAGGGTCTCGACCACGTCCGCATTGATGTCGCCGGTGATCACGCCGATCCAGCCGCGCGACACCTTGCCGTCCTTGATCAGCGCCTGCAGCACCTGATAGGCCGAATCGACCGGGATCGCAAAGCCGATCCCCAGGCTGCCACCGCCGGTGCGCGAGTAGATCGCGGTGTTGATGCCCACCAGCCGGCCCTGCGCATCGACCAGCGCGCCGCCCGAGTTGCCGGGATTGATCGCGGCATCGGTCTGGATGAAGTTCTCGAAGGTGCTGAGACCGAGCTGGCTGCGGCCGAGCGCGCTCACGATGCCGGAGGTGACTGTCTGGCCGACGTTGAACGGATTGCCGATGGCGAGCACCACATCCCCGACCTGCAGCTCCTCGGCCCGGCCGGGATGGATCACCGGCAGCGGCGGGGCGACCACGATGCGCAGCACGGCCAGGTCGGTTTCCGGATCGGTGCCGACCAGCTTGGCTTCGGTCTCTCGTCCGTCGGGCAACTGCACGCGGATCTCGGAGGCGCCGGTCACCACATGGTTGTTGGTCAGCACATAGCCTTCCGGCGAGACGATGACGCCGGACCCCAGACCCATCTGCTGACGCTGCGGCACGCGGCGACCGAAGTGAAAACGCAGCCAGGGATCGGCGTCGATCTCGCGCTGGGTCAGCGCCGGCTTGTTGGCCATCACGGCCACCACCGCGGGCGACGCGGCCTGTGCGGCCGACGCATAGCTGAACTGCACGGCCGCGCGGGGCGGTGCGCCGGCGGCTGCGGGCAGCGTGGCCAGGACGGTCGGCCCCTGATGCACCCACTGGGGCTTCAGCGTGGCCACCACAAAATACGCAGCCAGTGCCACCGTGGTGGCCTGGGAGAAAATCAGCCAGGTTTGACGCAATTGGGACCCTGTCATGGCACATCGCACGGAGCTGGAGCGGCTGTTGGCCGCGACGCTGGAGCCCTCGCGCTTCAAGGATTATGGGCCGAACGGTCTGCAGGTCGAGGGACGCGACAGCATCCGGCATCTGGTCTGTGGGGTCACTGCCAGCCTGGCGCTGATCGACGCCGCGATCGACGTCGGCGCGGATGCGATCCTCGTTCACCACGGCCTGTTCTGGCGCGGTCAGGACGGCCGCGTGGTGGGATGGATGAAGCAGCGCCTGGCGCGGCTGCTGCAGCACGAGATCAACCTGTATGCCTATCACCTGCCGCTGGACGCGCATGAAGAGCTGGGCAATAACGCGCAGTTGGCGCGTCATCTGGGCTGGTCGGCCGATGGGCGCTTCGGCGAGCAGAACCTCGGATCCATCGGTGATCTGCCGGCGCGGTTGACGTCGCTGGAGGCGCTGAGCGCGCACTTGTCCGATCGGCTGCAGCGGCCGATGGTGGCCGTGCCGGGCGATGGCCGGCCGCTGCGCCGCGTCGCCTGGTGCACCGGCGGTGCGCAGGGCTATTTCGAGCCGGCCATTGCGGCCGGCGCGGACGTCTTCATCACCGGCGAAATCTCCGAGCCGCAGGCCCACTATGCGGCCGAGACCGGCGTCGCTTTCATCGCGGCCGGCCACCACGCGACCGAGCGTTATGGCGTGCAGGCCGTCGGACGCCAGGTCGCCGATCAACTCGGACTGCAGTGCCAGTTCATCGACATCCCCAATCCCGCATGAACCCCATCCCCCCGACGGACGCCCGTCCTCTGTTGCTCACGATGGGCGATGCCTGCGGCATCGGTCCGGAGGTCGCCGTGGCGGCGTGGGCGCGCGATCGCGGCGCCGATTTGCGCTTGGTCGGCGATGCGGCGGTGCTGCGTCGGGCGATGACGATGGTCGGCCTGTCGCTGCCCATGGCGGTGCTGAGCGAACCCGACGAGGCCGCGCCGCCCGATTGTTTGCCGGTCTGGCAGCCGAGCGATCTGCCGGCCGACCTGCTGGCCCAGCCGCTGGGTCAGGTCAGTGCACAGGCGGGCGCGGCGGCGGCGCGGTGCATCGTGGAAGCGGTGCGGTATCAACAAGCCGGTCGTTCGCGCGGCCTGGTGACCGCGCCGATCCACAAGGAAGCCCTGCATGCCGCAGGCGTCGATCATCCCGGCCACACCGAGTTGCTGCAGGCGCTCTGCGCCGATGCGCAGGGCCAGTTGCCCCCGGTGCGCATGATGCTGGCGAACGATGAATTGCGGGTGGTGCTGGTCACCATCCACGTCGCCTTGCGGGAGGCGGTGAACCAGATCACCACCGGACGGGTGCTGCAGACCTTGCGCATCACCGATGCCGCGCTGCGTCGCTTCGGCATCGCCGCACCGCGCATCGCCGTGGCGGGCCTGAATCCGCATGCGGGTGAGGGCGGTCTGTTTGGCGACGAAGAAATCCAGCACATCGCCCCGGCGATCGAGCAGGCCCGCTCGCTGGGCATCGATGCACGCGGTCCGTTCGCGCCGGACACCGTCTTCATGCGCGCCCGCCACGCGCCGCCCCGTCACCCCGGGGAGTTCGATGTGGTCGTGGCGATGACCCATGACCAGGGGCTGATCCCGGTGAAGTATCTGGGGGTGGAGGAGGGCGTCAATGTCACGCTCGGGCTGCCGCTGGTGCGGACCAGCCCCGACCATGGCACCGCGTTCGACATCGCGGGCACGGGGCGGGCGGATCCGTCCAGCATGCTGGCCGCGATCCGCATGGCGCGTCAATTGGCGTCGGACGCCTGAGCGAGACGCCCCTGCACGGCGGTGTTGACGCCTCAGCCGCTCGCGGCTGCGGGCGTTGACGGGGTCAGGCCTTGACCGAAGCGGACTTCGCGCTCAGCGCCGCCAGCTGCTTGCGCGCCCGCGCGGTCGCGCGTTCCAGCAGATAGGCGCTTTCGAACGCGCGCAGACGGCCGCTTTCGCAGAGCCGACGCAGCATGCGCGAGGTCATGGTCAGCGTCTCGTGATGCCGGTCGCCGTGGGTGAAGATGAAGAAGCTGCGGCTGGCGCTGATGTGGGCCAGTCGGACCTTCGTCCATTCTTCCTCGCGGCGCATCTGGTAGGCGAAGCCGAGCTGCAGATGATCCAGCAGCAGGCCGCCGGCCGCGGGCTCCGGCGCTTCTTCGGCCGAGGGCAGGCCGTCGATGCTGATGTCGACGGCCATCAGCGGGCGCTGGTCTTCGGCGCTGAGGTCGATGTCGATCTGGCCGTCCCAGTCGACATGGTCCTCTTCGACCACGCCGAGGCGGCGCGCTTCTTCGTCGGTCAGGCGCTCGGTCAGGTCCAGGTCCAGCGGCGCGGCGGCGGGCAGGTCCTGCTCCCGCGGCGGCGCAATGCCGAACACCGATTCCAGCTGCTTGGCCAGCAGGTTGTATTCGAGCGGGCTGAGGGCCTGGCCCTTGAGCGAATCGGCATGCGCGGGCAGCAGTTCGGCGAAGAACTTCTTGCGCTCGGATTCCGGCCAGCGGACCAGGTCCAGGCCTTCATTGAGCGTGCGCATGAGCACCGGCAGCGAGGCCAGGAAGGCCTGCCGCTGTTGCGGCGTGGTCTTGGGCTGGACGGACAGCACGATGTCGCGGCCCAGGTGGCGCAGGCGATCGACCAGCGCCGCATCCAGATTCGGATGCCGCGACGCATGCACCAGCACGTCGCTCCAGGTCTGGGTCAGGAAGTGGCGCAGGAAATCGCGCATCTCCACATTCGCCATCGCCTGCTGCAGCTGCTGCATGTAGCGCTGCTGCAGGCGGATCTCGGTTTCCTTGCGCTCCAGCAGCGCGGCCGCGTCGCCTTGCGACTTCAGCGAATGGGCGGTCTGCTCCGCGATGAAGGTCTCAAGCTGGTTGAGCTTCGCGTCATACAGATCCATGCGGTCGAAATCGCCGCTGACGATGTCCTGGATCAGTTCGCGCACCAGCGCGAGGAAGCTCTTGCCCGGGTCTTCGCTGAAATCTTCGTATGCGACCGCCAGCGAGGCGATCCGGTTCACCAGACGCCGCACCGGATGTCGGCGCGATGAGAAGAAGGTGCGATCGCCCAGCGCGGCCCGCAGCACCGGCAGTTGCAGACGGGCGATCTGCTGCGACATCAGCGGCGGCAGCTTGGGGTCGGCCAGGATCTGGTCGAACAGGCCGGCCACCACATCGATCACCATGTGATCCAGCGAGCCGGTCGCCGCCTGGCGCAGTTCGTCGCGATGCAGATGGATCAGGTTGGGCGGCAGGACGATCGGGCCGTCGCCCAGAACGGCGGCGTCGCCTTCCCAGGTTTGCCACTGGCTCGGCGTGCCCAGGGGCATGCCGCCGGAGATCGGTCCGGCCGGTCCGCCGCCCGGACCGCTGATGCCGGCCATCGGGCTCATGGCCAGGCGCCGCATCAGGTCCATCAATTGCGGGTCGACCGCGCCGCCGCCATAACCGCCGAAGGCGCCTGGGCTGGTGTGTCCGCCCAGTCCGCCGCCGCCACCGGGCAGACCGCCGCCCAGTCCCTGCAGGCCGCCGGGGCGGGTCAGGTAACCATGGCCGCTGTGCAGGGCGCCCGGTTGGGTGGCGTAGCGGCTGTCATGCAGCGGCGTCTGGCTGCTGTGACCGCCGCCCGCGCCGATGCCGCCGCGCAGGGACTGGCCCCGCGTGGTTTCGGTGCCGCGCACCTTGAGGTCCTGCGGACGCAGGCCGCGGCTGCGGAACAGCCCGGCGATGTCGGCATAGCAAGCGCGCATTTCCTGCGCGAGCGAGCGGGTGAGTTCGTCGACCAGGATCTGGCGCGTGTCCTGGTCGTCGGTGACGGCATTGACGCCGTCCAGCAGCGCCTGGGCGATCGCCTGCGGGCGCAGCGGGTGGCGGTCTTCCTTGCCGATGCCCGGAATGCCGCCCATGTAGGTGTCGACCTCGCGCAGCTCCCATTCGCTCTGGTGGCCGATCGCCAGGCCGATGCGGTCCGCCGCGACCAGCGCGTTGACCTGGGCGTCGTCCATCAGCGAGAGCTCGTCCCACTGGGTGTGCTTGGGCGTATTGGGGGCACCGGCGGACGCGTCGGCGCCGCTCTCGAGCGCCTGACGGCGCATCGATTGATCAAAGCGCTGCGAGAACAGCGCCTGCTGCTTGCGGAAGATGAATTGCGCCGACAGCAGCGCATCCCGCCGCTTGGCCTGTCCGGAAGACAGGGCGGCGAGACCGAGACCTTCGGCGCCACGCTCGGCGGCTTGTTCCACCGCCGTGCGCACGCGATGGAGGGCCGCGTCGAGGTGGGGATTGAGACGGTTCATCGATGCATCGGGCACGCATTGTGGCGACCACACCACAGCGTGCAGTATCGTCCAAGCTCACGCCCTGCCCGGGCGTAACCCGCCCGAACTATGGGCAAAAGAAGACGTTTGAAGAAAGCTTTACGCTTTGTCACGAGTCAGCGCGTCGCGAATCTCGCGCAGCAGCTGCACATCTTCCGGCGGTGGGGCCGGCGCGGCCGGTGCGGCGGGTGCGGGTGCGGGTGCGGAGTCTCGCTTGAGGCGATTGATCTGCTTGACCATCACAAAAATGATGAAGGCCAGGATGACGAAGTTCAGCAGCACGGTCAGGAAGCTGCCGTAGGCGAACAGCGGCACGCCGGCCTTGGTCAGCGCTTCATAGGTCATCGGCCCGGTGTAGTTGGCCGGTGGGCTGCCGAGCATCACGAAGTAGTTGCTGAAGTCCAGGCCGCCGACGACCTTGCCGACCAGCGGCATGATCAGGTCCTTGACGACCGAATCCACGATCTTCCCGAAGGCGCCGCCAATGATCACGCCCACGGCAAGATCCATGACGTTGCCCTTGACCGCAAACTCGCGGAATTCGCTCATGAAGCCCATTCCCTTGCTCCTTCTTCGCTTGGCGCTGGATGGCGGCGCTGACGCCGCGAGCCAAGCATCCTAACGGCCTTCTCGCGGCGACAAATGTCAACTTGGTGCGTGGGTGCACATTGGTAGAGCGCCTAGGGGTGCGCGCAGTTTTTCACACCTAGAATCTTCGGTTGCCCCTGATCAGAAGTTCCCTGTAAGGACCCTCATGAGTGACCAACAAGTGGACCAAGGCAAACGCAACTGGTTGATTGCAACCGGCTGCGCGGGAGCCGTCGGCGGTGTCGCCACCGCCGTGCCGTTCGTGAGCACCTTCCAGCCCTCCGAGCGCGCCAAGGCGGCCGGGGCGGCGGTGGAAGTGGATGTCGGCAGCCTGGCTCCGGGCCAGAAGCTCACCGTCGAATGGCGGGGCAAGCCCGTCTGGATCGTCCGGCGCACGAAGGAGCAGCTCGATGCGCTGAAGGGCAACGATGCCACCCTCGCGGATCCGCACTCCGACCGCAAGGCCTTCCCCATGCCTGACTACGCCAAGAACGAGTGGCGGTCGATCAAGCCGGAGTTCCTGGTGGTCGTGGGCATCTGCTCGCACCTCGGCTGCTCGCCGAGCGACAAGTTCCAGGCCGGTCCGCAGCCTTCGCTGCCGGATGACTGGCATGGCGGTTTCCTGTGCCCCTGCCACGGCTCGACCTTCGACATGGCGGGACGTGTCTTCAAGAACAAGCCTGCGCCGGACAACCTGGAAGTTCCGCCGCACATGTACCTGTCCGACACCAAGCTGGTGATCGGTGAAGACAACAAGAAGGCCTAACCCCGAGCGAGGCAGACGACATGGCTGAATTCAAGGAAGCACCCGTCGGCGCCCCCTTGGGCGTCAAGGTCCTGACATGGGTGGACAACCGGTTTCCGGCGTCCAAGATGTTCAAGGAGCACATGTCGGAGTATTACGCTCCGAAAAACTTCAACTGGTGGTACATCTTCGGGTCGCTGGCCCTGCTGGTGCTGGTCATCCAGATCGTCACCGGCATCTTCCTGGTGATGCATTACAAGCCCGATGCCGCGCTGGCGTTCGCTTCGGTCGAGTACATCATGCGCGACGTCCCCTGGGGCTGGCTGGTGCGCTACATGCATTCGACGGGCGCGTCGGCGTTCTTCGTCGTGGTCTACCTGCACATGTTCCGCGGGCTGCTGTATGGCTCGTATCGCAAGCCGCGTGAGCTGGTCTGGGTGTTCGGTTGCGGCATCTTCCTGTGCCTGATGGCGGAAGCCTTCATGGGCTATCTGCTGCCCTGGGGTCAGATGTCCTACTGGGGTGCGCAGGTGATCGTGAACCTGTTCGCCGCCGTTCCGTTCGTGGGCAACGACCTGGCGCTGATGATCCGTGGTGACTACGTCGTCGGCGACGCCACGCTGAACCGCTTCTTCAGCTTCCACGTCATCGCGGTGCCGCTGGTGCTGCTGGGTCTGGTGGTCGCGCACATCATTGCGCTGCATGAAGTGGGCTCCAACAACCCCGACGGCGTGGAGATCAAGGCGCACAAGGATGCCCAGGGCCGCCCGCTGGATGGTGTGCCCTTCCACCCGTATTACACGGTACACGACATCTTCGGTGTCGGATTGTTCCTGTTGGTGTTCACCTCGATCATCTTCTTCGCGCCGGAGCTGGGTGGCTACTTCCTGGAGTACAACAACTTCATCCCGGCCGACCCGCTGAAGACCCCGCTGCACATCGCGCCTGTCTGGTACTTCACCCCGTTCTACTCGATGCTGCGCGCGACCACCGATGTGATGGTGAGCGTGCTGTGCGTCCTGGTGGCGCTCGGGTCGGTGCTGGCCGTGTTGCGCGGCAGCCTGTCGTCGCGCGGCAAGGTGATCACGCTGGTCGCCGCAGTGATCGGCATCGCGCTGCTGAAGGCGTTCGATGCGAAGTTCTGGGGCGTGGTGGTGATGGGCGGCGCGGTCATCATCCTGTTCTTCCTGCCTTGGCTGGATCACAGCCCGGTGAAGTCCATCCGCTATCGTCCGCAATGGCACAAGTATCTCTACGGCGTGTTCGTGGTGGTCTTCCTGGCGCTGGGCTATCTCGGCATCAAGCCGCCGTCGGATGCCGGCACCCTGGTGTCGCAGGCGGGCACGCTCTTCTACTTCGGCTTCTTCCTGCTGATGCCGTGGTGGAGCCGGTTGGGCACCTTCAAACCGGTGCCGGACCGCGTCACCTTCCATCCGCATTGAACCGCGAACGTCACGGAGTCGACCGAATGAAGAAACTCATCGCTACGCTGCTGACGTCGTTGGCGCTGGGCGGCGCCCTGGTGCCGCTGGCTCAGGCGTCCGAAGGCGGCATCGAGTGGGACCGCTTCCCCACGCAGAAGATGAACGACGTGGCCGCGCTGCAGCACGGCGCCAAGTTGTTCGTCAACTACTGCCTGAACTGCCACTCGGCCAGTTCGATGCGCTACAACCGTCTCAGGGATCTCAACCTCACCGAAGACCAGATCAAGGGCAACCTGCTGTTTGCCGGCGAGAAGGTCGGTGAGACCATGAAGGTGTCGCTGGACCCGAAACAGGCCAAGGAATGGTTCGGTGCCAGCCCTCCTGACCTCAGCGTCATCGCCCGTTCGCGGGCCGACGGGGCCAAGGGATCCGGGGCGGATTACCTCTATACGTACCTGAGAAAATACTACCGGGACGAAACCAAGGCCACGGGATGGAATAATCTCGCCTTCCCCAGCGTGGCCATGCCGCATGTGCTGTGGGAACTCCAGGGCATCCGCACTGCCAAGTTCGAGGAACGACCAGACCCGCATGACTCGTCTAAAGTCACGCATGTCTTCGAGGGATTCGAGCAGGTGACGCCCGGGACGATGACGCCTCAGGAATACGACGAGTCGGTTGCCGATCTGGTGGCCTATCTCCAGTGGATGGGCGAGCCGGCCCAGGGTCAACGATTCCGCCTCGGCGTCATCGTGGTGCTGTTCCTGTTGGTGTTTACCGTATTCGCGTGGCAGTTGAACGCTTCCTACTGGAAGGACGTCAAGTAAACCGATGACCCGACCTCGGTCGGGTCCTCCGCGCAGTGGGGGCTGAGAAGCCCCCACTGCGTTTGCCATTTCTTTGGTCTTGAATAGGCCGGTTCGCCGGCTTTCAGAAAACGATGAAGCCGCAAGGCTTCGATCAGGAGTCCGCCGCCATGATGGTGCTTTATTCCGGAACCACTTGCCCTTATTCGCACCGCTGCCGTTTCGTGTTGTTCGAGAAGGGCATGGACTTCGAGATCCGGGACGTCGACCTGTTCGCAAAGCCCGAAGACATCGCGTTGATGAACCCCTACAACGAGGTGCCCATCCTGGTGGAACGCGACCTCATCCTGTATGAGTCGCACATCATCAACGAGTACATCGACGAGCGCTTCCCCCATCCGCAGCTGATGCCCGGCGACCCGGTGGCCCGCGCCCGCGTGCGTCTGTTCCTGTTCAACTTCGAAAAGGAACTGTTCGCTCACGTGAACGTTCTGGAAAACCGTGGCCAGGCCGTCAAGCCGACGGAAAAGCAACTGGAGAAGGCCCGTTCGCAGATCCGCGATCGCCTGACCCAGCTGGCACCGATCTTCCTGAAGAACAAGTACATGCTCGGCGACGATTTCTCGATGCTGGACGTGGCCATCGCGCCGCTGCTCTGGCGTCTGGACTATTACGACATCGACATGTCGAAGAACGCGTTGCCGCTGCTGAAGTACGCTGAACGCATCTTCTCGCGTCCTGCTTACATCGAAGCGCTGACGCCGTCCGAGAAGGTGATGCGCAAGTAATACACTCGCGCCCATGGATGACAGCAAGGATGGCGGCGCCGCTGCCAGCTCGACGCGGCCCTATCTGGTCCGCGCCCTGCATGAGTGGTGTACCGACAATGGATTCACGCCCTACATCGCGGTTCACGTGGACCGTTCGGTGCAGGTGCCGTTGGAGTACGTGAGCAACAACGAGATCGTGCTCAACGTCGGTTTCGAAGCGACCAGCAATCTGGACCTCGGCAACGAGTTCATCCAGTTCAAGGCGCGTTTCGGCGGCGTGGCGCGCGAGATCATCGTGCCGATCGATCACGTGGTGGCGATCTATGCGCGGGAGAACGGCCAGGGCATGGCCTTTCCCCCGCCGTCGCCCGACGAGGCCGGCGCGGCCCCGCGTCCGGCGGCGGTGCCGGCCGCGGCGCCTCGCGGTTTGCGTCTGGCCACCGATTCGGATGGCGAGGCCTCGGCCGCGAAGCCGACCGAGCCGGTCGTGCCGGTGGTCACGGGCGATGACGACGATGATCCCGGCGGTGCGCCGGCGGGTGGTGGTCGTCCGGCGCTCAAGCGCATCAAGTGAGTCCTGACGGCTTTCTCTTTTGAGCCGTCTTTCTGCGCTTAGAATGCCTGCCGCGTCACCTCTGTGGTGACGCACCAGTTTCAGTGTGCCGGCTTAGCTCAGTTGGTAGAGCAACCGCCTTGTAAGCGGTAGGTCATCAGTTCGAATCCGATAGCCGGCACCACGCATTCAGCCTTTCAGTCCGCTGAATCAAAAACGGGATCCTCGCTCAGGCGTGGATCCCGTTTTCATTTCCCGGCGTGGTTCTGGCGTCTCAGGATTGCCGAACGCGGATGCGCAGTTCCCCATCCAGCAGCAGTCCCTCTTCCTGCAGCAGACGCAACAGTTGTGGCTGCAGGTGTCGCAGCTTGGTGGCGACCGCGGCGTTGTCCGCCACCAGCGTCCAGCCCGCATCGTCCAGCGTGCCAGCCTGAACGAAACGCTTCATCGCGCCGGGCAGCGCCACGCTGATGACCGCCAGATGCCGCTGGGAAGCCGCCAGGCGTCGACCCAGGACCGCGAGCGTGCCATGACGCGACATCGCGCCACCGAAATCCATCGGATCGGGCGCGGATGGGCGGGGCCTCGGGGGCAGGTAACGGGTCGTCATCTCGCCAGTGTAGTGGCCGCGTCGGCGCGAGGGGTGGGTGCTAAACTCCACCGGTTTTTTTACGCGTTGGTTTGTCCTCGCTTGCAATTCGGGGTTCGCACCCCAAGCTTGACAACCACGCGCGCCGCCCGTCGGCGCCAGGACGGTCGCCGCCCGGTTCGCATGCTGCATGCGGGCCATCGGCGGTTCCGGCTCGATCCCGCCCGGACACGATCCAGGCAGGCTCGAGCCTCATGCAAAGAACTCCACCAGCTTCATGTTGCCCAAGCTTTTGACCCAGATTTTTGGCAGTCGCAATGAGCGCCTGCTCAAGACTTACCGCAAGGTCGTCCAGCAGATCAACGCGCTGGAGCCGCAGTTCGAGGGCCTGAGCGACGAGCAATTGCGCGGCAAGACCGAAGAATTCAAGCGCCGCATCGCTGCCGGCGAAACGGTCGACCAGATCCTGCCCGAGGCGTTCGCCATCTGCCGCGAAGGCAGCAAGCGCGTGCTGAAGATGCGTCACTTCGATGTGCAGCTGATCGGCGGCATGGTCCTCAACGCCGGCAAGATCGCTGAAATGCGCACCGGTGAAGGCAAGACCCTGATGGCCACGCTGCCGGTCTACCTGAACGCGCTGACCGGCAAGGGCGTGCATGTGGTGACGGTGAACGACTACCTCGCCCGCCGCGATGCGGAGTGGATGGGTCGCCTGTACACCTTCCTGGGCCTGACCGTCGGCATCAACCTGCCGCACGCGCCGCGCGAGCAAAAGCAGGCCGCCTACGCCGCCGACGTCACTTACGGCACCAACAACGAATACGGCTTCGACCTGTTGCGCGACAACATGGTCTACGAAGTGCGCGACCGCGTTCAGCGCGGACTGGCCTACGCGATCGTCGACGAGGTCGACTCCATCCTGATCGACGAAGCGCGCACCCCGCTGATCATCTCCGGCCAGGCCGAGGACCACACCTCGCTGTATCAGGCGATCAATCTGGTCGCGCCCAAGCTCAAGCGGCAGATCGGCGAACTCGATCCGCGCACCGGCGAGGGCGTGATCGAGCCGGGCGACTTCACCGTCGACGAGAAATCGCACCAGATCTACCTGACCGAAGACGGTCATGAAAACGCGGAGCGTCTGCTGGCCCAGGCCGGCTTGCTGGCCGAAGGTGCCAGCCTGTACGACGCCGCCAACATCACGCTGATGCATCACCTGTATGCATCGCTGCGCGCGCATCACGTCTACAAGCGTGACCAGCAGTACGTGGTGCAGAACGGCGAAGTCATCATCGTCGACGAGTTCACCGGTCGTCTGATGACCGGCCGCCGTTGGAGCGATGGCCTGCACCAGGCGGTCGAGGCCAAGGAAGGCGTGCAGATCCAGGCCGAGAACCAGACGCTGGCCTCGGTCACCTTCCAGAACTATTTCCGCATGTACGGCAAGCTGGCGGGCATGACCGGCACGGCGGATACCGAAGCCTATGAATTCCAGGAGATCTACGGTCTGGAAACCGTGGTGATCCCGCCCAACCGCCCGACGGTGCGCCGCGACGAGCTGGATCTGGTCTACAAGACCGCCAAGGAAAAGTACAAGGCCGTCACCGAAGACATTCGCGCCTGCCATGAGCGCGGTCAGCCGGTGCTGGTGGGCACGACCTCGATCGAGAATTCGGAAGAGGTCTCCCAGCTCCTGACCGCCGCAGGTCTGGAGCATCAGGTGCTGAACGCGAAGCAGCATGCGCGCGAGGCCGACATCATTGCGCAGGCCGGTCGTCCCGGTGTGATCACCATCGCCACCAACATGGCGGGTCGCGGCACGGACATCGTGCTGGGCGGCAGCATCGAGAAGGACGTGCACGCGATCGAGACCGATGAGTCGCTGTCCGAGTCCGACAAGCAAGCCCGCATCGCCGAACTGAAGGCCGCTTGGCAGCCGGTGCATGAGCAGGTCAAGGCGGCCGGTGGCCTGCGCGTGATCTCCACCGAGCGTCATGAAAGCCGCCGCATCGACAACCAGCTGCGTGGTCGTTCCGGTCGTCAAGGTGACCCGGGCTCGTCGCGCTTCTATCTGTCGCTGGACGACCAGCTGATGCGCATCTTCGCCGGTGACCGCGTGCGCGCGATCATGGACCGCCTGAAGATGCCGGAAGGCGAAGCGATCGAGGCGGGCATCGTCACCCGCTCGATCGAAAGCGCGCAGCGCAAGGTCGAAGCGCGCAACTTCGACATCCGCAAGCAGCTGCTGGAATACGACGATGTGTCGAATGACCAGCGCAAGGTCATCTACCAGCAGCGCAATGAGATCCTGGAAGCCAATGAGCTGCTGGAGCAGATCAGCCATCTGCGCCGCGGCACGTTGACCGATGTGGTGCGCGGTTTCGTCCCCGAGGAAAGCCTCGAGGAGCAATGGGACCTGCCGGCGCTGGAGCGTGTGCTCAAGGACGAATGGCAATTGCAGGTGGCGCTGACCGAGCGGCTGAGCAAGAGCGAGTCCCTGACCGACGAAGATGTGCTCGAGCAGGTCCTGAAGGCCGGCGATGAGGCCTTCCAGGAAAAGCTGGATCGCGTCGGACTGGAGCAGTTCACCCCGTTCATGCGCATGGTGCTGCTGCAAAGCATCGACCAGCACTGGCGTGAGCATCTGGCCGCGCTGGACTATCTGCGCCAGGGCATCCATCTGCGCGGCTATGCGCAGAAGAATCCGAAGCAGGAATACAAGCGCGAAGCCTTCGAGCTGTTCTCGCAACTGCTGGATTCGGTCAAGCTCGAAGTCACCCGCATCCTGCTGAACGTGCGCATCCAGTCGCAGGAAGAAGCCAGCGCCGCGGCCGAGGCCATTGAGCAGCGCGCCGAGAACGTCAGCAACGTCACCTACACCCATCCGAACGAGGATGGTTCGGTGTCTCAGGATGTGGCGAATGCGGACGGCACGCCCGTGGTTCCCGCCGAATGGGGCCACGTCGGTCGCAATGATCCATGCCCGTGCGGCAGCGGCAAGAAGTTCAAACAGTGCCACGGCAAGCTGGCCTGAGCGATTGAGTGCGGGATGGGGCGCCTCGGCGAGGCCTCCGCATCCCCGCCCATCGTTCCAGCGACGAGCTGATGCAAGACGGCGTCCTTCGGGACGCCGTTGTCGTTTCCAGCGCTCCTACAATCCGCCGCATCCGGCCCGTGGTGGCCGCACTTCATTTGTCGACCCTGCCATGCCTGTCAACCTGACTGCTCCCGATCCCCAAACCCTGCTGCCCGTGCCCGGCGTTCGGCTGGGCGTCACGATGGCCGGCGTGCGCAAGGCCAATCGGCGTGACCTCAGCGTGATCGCGCTGGATGAAGGCGCCAGCGTCGCGGGCGTCTTCACCCGCAATCGCTTCTGCGCCGCACCGGTGCAGGTGTGCCGCGAGCATCTCGCCGCCGGCAGCGCCATCCGGGCCATCGTCATCAACACCGGCAACGCCAACGCCGGCACCGGCGCGGATGGCCTGGCGCGCGCTCGCCAGACCTGCGAAGCCGCCGCCTCGCTGATGCAGATCGCTCCGATGCAGGTGCTGCCGTTCTCCACCGGCGTCATCATGGAGACGCTGCCGGTGGACCGCATCATCGCGGGCTTGCCCGCGGCGCTGGCCGCGCTCAAGCCGGACAACTGGGCCGAGGCCGCCGCCGGCATAATGACCACCGACACCCTGCCCAAAGCGTGCTCGCGTCAGGTCACGATCGGCGGGAAGACGGTCACCATCTCCGGCATCTCCAAAGGCGCCGGCATGATCCGCCCGAACATGGCCACGATGCTGGGCTTCGTCGCCACCGATGCGGCCATCGCGCCCGAATTGCTGCAGCCTTTGGTGACCGAAGCGGCCGATCTGTCGTTCAACCGGATCACCATCGATGGCGACACGTCGACCAACGATTCCTTCCTGCTGATCGCCACGCACCAGGCCGGCCACGCCCCCATTCAATCGCTGAGCAGCGACGAGGGCCGTGTGCTGCGTGACGCGGTGATCGCCGTGTCCCAACAACTGGCGCAAGCCATCGTGCGCGATGGCGAAGGCGCGACGAAGTTCATCTCCGTCGTCGTCGAGGGTGGCAGGAACGAGGCGGAATGCCGCCAAGCCGCCTACGCAATCGCCCACTCGCCCTTGGTGAAAACCGCGTTCTTCGCCAGCGATCCCAACCTGGGCCGCATCCTCGCGGCGGTCGGCTATGCCGGCATCGACGACCTCGACCAAAGCCTGATCGAACTGCACCTGGACGATGTCCATGTGGTGACGAAGGGCGGCCGTCATCCGGCGTATCAGGAAGAAGACGGTCAGCGCGTGATGAAGCAAAGCGAAATCACGGTCCGCGTCGGTCTGAATCGCGGCACGGCCCAGACCACGGTCTGGACCTGCGACTTCAGCCACGAGTACGTGACCATCAACGCCGACTATCGGTCCTGAAGCGGTCCGCCACGCGGGCGGCGTTGGTCAGAAGTCGACCGCTCGCGCCCGCATGCCGCGAGCCAGCAACGTGGCGTTGATCAACTGCGCTTCCTCCCGGCTGGCGAATGGCCACACGGCCGCGCGCCAGCCTTCCTTGGTCTGGAAGACTTCGCCCTGCGGCACCGCCGAGCCGCGAAGCGTCTGGCCGATCAGCTCCTTCATCTTCGCGAGCTGAGCCTCGGCTTCCGGCCGCGTCTTCTGCGGCAAGCTGACCAGCGCCACGAGCTTGCCTCCCGAAGCGCCGCGCTTCATCAACTGGCCCAATCCAGCGTCATCCACATTCAGCCGTTGCTCAGGCTCTGCCCCTGCGTTGGCGGATGCGGCGCCCGGAGGCGTGGCAGGCTTGGTTTCGCCGGTTGCGTTGCCCTTGGCGGCTTGCTCCTGCTGCCGAAGACGTTCGGCGCCGGCCTGCAGGCTGGGCCGTATGGACCGAATGGCCGGCGCGGACGCCGCCTCGGTTGCTGAGGCGACGGGCGCGGGACCGGGCGCCGATGCAGGCGTTGCCACCCCAGCGGCCGACGATGCAGGCGCCTGCGCCGCTGAGGCGGCCCGATCGCCTTCGGGTGCAACAGCGGATGCGCCGCCCGACGGAGCGACGGCCGAGGCCTCGGCGTCGCTCGCGATCGCGGAAGAGGCGGTCTCCTGAGGAGTCGATGCGGCCGACGCGGGGGATGTCTCGCGGGTCGGGCTGGAGGCGGCAGAAGCCGCAGTGTCCGGGCCGTGGGTCGCGTCGTCCTTGGCATGTGACGACGGCCACAACGCCCAGAGCAGCAGCATCATTAAGAGCAGGGCCACGGCACCCGCTACCGCGAGTCGGCGAGGATCCAGCGCACGCTTGCCTACCACCTTGTCGCGCCGTCCGATCAGCACGCGGGTGCGCGCCGGTCCGGCATCGATCGCGGCGCTGAGCAGGATCAGCTCCATCGGCCAGGCACCGCTTTGGGTCGTCGCGCCCGATTCCAGTTCACTGTCCGCGATGTCGACACGCCGCATCGGCAGGTCGTCGGGCGCGCTGGTGAAACCATGATCCAAGGCCAGCGCTGCCACCTGGTCGGGAGTCAGGCCGGGAATGAAAGCTTCATTCCAGACGCGACGCGGACCGGTGGTCGATGCTTTGCGCTGCCAGGGCCAGCGTCGTCTGGGCCGTGCAGGGGGCGCGGCTTCGGCGCCATCGCCCTCCAGGCTGGGCTCTTTCGGCAATGGCTGCGCCATGAAGGGCAGGGCGACGGCGCCCACGGTGTGGACATCGCCGATCCCGATCCGTCGCGCCAGCGGATGCCGGTTGTGCCAGGTGACCAGCAGCCAGGCCACGGCGTCCGGCGACGGGCCGTCCCACGGCGTCGCCGGTGCGGCGGCGGGTGTCGCGGTGATCGTGGGCTCGGGAGGGGCCGGCGGTGGTGGGCTGGAGGTCTCGTCCATGGCGCGGTCATTGTGCGGCACCGGCGATCATCGCCAAACCGTGACGACCGGCCGTAATGCCCACGATTTCGACGTTTCCGTGGCGCGCCGAGCGCTTGCCGAGCGGGCATGGGATTTGTATGGTGGAACGCATGCCTGAGACGTCGTCCTCTGTTCCCTCGTCACCGATTCCATCCGTCCGCTTGATGGTGGTTCAGGCCTTGACGGTGCAACCCTTGGCCGATGCGCTGGAGGAAAGCGGCTATGAGCTGCTGAGGGCAGGCGACCCGATCGCGGCGGTCCAGGGGTTGGCGGCATCGCCGCAATTGATCGTGATGGATATGGAGCTGCCCGATCTGCCGGGCGATGCACCGTTGGCGCTGCTCCATCGGCTGGCGTCGACACGCATCCCCGTTCTGACCTTGAGCCGGCGTCAGGATGTGCAGCGCTTGAGCGCGCTGGTCGCGGCCGGCGCCACAGAATGTCTCGTCAAGCCCGTGCGGTTGAGCGAGTTGCTGGTCCGGATCGAGCGCCTGATCCGTCCGCGTCTCGCGCGTGGTCCTGCGGAGCCGGCCCGTCCCGTGGCCAGCATGACGGTGCGGGAGCGAGACGGTCATTGCGCCTGGCAGACGCCGCAGGCTCGGGCGCTGATGTCCGACTACTTCCCCCCGCCGTGGTCCGACCATGCGCGGCTTCCGCCGGAAGTGATGGCCTGGCTTCACCGCGAAGCCATTCGTCGTCGCGCCGGCGCCGAGCCTTCGCTGCTGACGGTCGCGCCTCGATCGGACGCCCAGCGCCAACGGCTGAGTTTCAGCCTGATGGCGGCCGATGCCGATGCCATCGGTCCCGGACATTGGCTGCTGGTGCTGCATCAAGCGGATGAGGCCGAGGCGATTGCGCGGATCGCTCAGGCGCTCGGACTGCCGCAACCGGACGCGGAACTGCTGTTTCTGCTGCAGGGGGCGCCCGAGCCGGCGCACGTCGCCGTCGCGCTGGGCCTTGGGGACCAGGCTTTTCAGTTCCGCGTGCAGGCCTTGTGCCATCGTCTGGGCGATCTCTCTCTGGATGAGGCGCTGGTCGCGGCGCGCCAGGCGCTTCGCGGGCCCGACTGACCAGGGTCAGGCCATGTGACCGGAGGGGTTCCGGGCTTTGGCGGGACAATCGACGGATTCAATCCGGATTCCTCATGTTCAGCCCGCTCCTTGATTCTCCTGATGCCCGTCCTTCGCCCGATGAGCGGCAACGCTTCATGCGTTTGCTGCAAACCGCGCTGACGGAGCGTCGTTTCGACCGCCTGCTGCTCGGCAAATACCAGGGCGCTGATGAGTCCGTCGAGCGGTTGATCGTGAGACTGATCGAACTCAAAGGCGCGCCCGCGCTCAGCTTCCTCTGGCGGCATCGCACCAAGGACATCACCAAGAATCAGTCGATCGAAGACGGGCTGCAGATGATCGACCGTCTCATGGGCACCGATTTCGCGCATGCGCATCTCGAGACGCTGCAGGAGGAAGTCCAGCTCCGGTTCAGTCGAAAAGGCAAACCGCTGCTGCAGGTAGGCAAGCGCCAGTCGGTTGGCGCGGCGTCCGCCGAGGCGGCGGGCCATGATCGCGCCAAGCCGCGCGCGCTCAGCCTGGAGAGTCCGTTCTGGCGCGAGCTGGGCGTCACCCATGAGCTGCACGGACAACCGCAACTCGTGCCTGCCATGGCGCGAAAGTGGAAGCAGATCAACAAGTTCATCGAGATCTTCGGTGCTGCCGTGCGCCACGCGGGGCTGACGGCATCAACAGCGCCCATCCGACTGGCTGACTTCGGATCCGGCAAGGGCTATCTGACATTCGCGATGCACCACTATCTGGGATCGCTGGGTCTTCAGCCCGATGTGCAGGGTGTGGAGTTGCGTGCGGACATGGTGGACGTCGGCAATTCGACCGTGGCGCGACATCAGCTTCAGGGGCTGCGCTTCGAGCAGGGCGATGTGCGCGAGCGCGGCGAGACTGCGCTGGATGTGATGGTCGCGCTGCATGCGTGCGACATCGCCACCGACTACGCGATGCATTTCGGGCTGCGCAGTGGCGCGCGAATCATCATGTGCGCGCCGTGCTGCCACAAGGAGATCCGGCCGCAAATCCAGACGCCATCTCCGTTGCGTCCGCTGCTGCAGCATGGCGTGCATCTGGGCCAGGAGGCCGAAATGGTGACCGACTCGGTGCGAGCGCTGCTGCTGGAGATGATGGGCTATGAGACGCAGGTCATCGAGTTCATCGCGCTTGAGCACACGAGCAAGAACAAGATGGTGTTGGCCGTGAGGCGACCGAACGGTGTCTCGGACGAGCGCCGTCTTGAGTTGGGACGCCAGTTGGAAGAGATCAAGCGGTTCTACGGCCTCCGCAGTCAGACCCTTGAACAGCTGTTGCGGGCGGAGGGGAAGCTGGCCTCCTCAGCAGCTGTTGGCTGAATTTGGGTGTTGCAGCGCGGACGCTGGCCGATTGCTGGAGCGTCGCCCTCCATGCGGATCAACGGCTTAGCGGGCATCCGTGCGTCATTCGCGCGACCCGTCACGACATCGATCCCGAACTCTTGCGACGCAAAGTTTTGCTGTGCTACAGTCGCGGTCTACGCTGAACGACAAACGTTGTTTCAGCAGCCGTCGGAGGAACTGCTGGCGGTAGTTGAGTGAATATGTTTGATGTTGATTGATCACCTTGTGATTAACACGCGAACCACTGGTTAATCTGATTCGATTGGCTAGATTCATTCGGCGGCGAGATTCTCGCAGTTGATGTTGAAAATAATTTCACCGACTGCTTGACGAATTCAAAACGAATCGTTCATAATCTCGCTTCTGCGCTGCTGACAAGTCAGCGACGCAAACAAGACGACGCAAGTTGTTTTGATGTTCTTTAAGAATTTGCAGCCGATAAGCGTGGGCGTCTGGACCGAGCGACCTGAGAAGGTTA
>CAJYPV010000008.1 GCA_913776825.1 Burkholderiaceae bacterium | reverse complement strand
GCGGTTGGCGTCGTCCGCTGGTGTTGGAGCGCGAGCCATTCGAGCGTGCGGCCGCCGCGCTGCATGAGACCACCGCGTTGGTGGATCTGGACCGGGTCATGCCGCGCTGGGCGCACTGGTCCCTTCGGATGAACGATGACGCCACGGCGGTGGATCTGACCTTCGTGCGCGATGGTGATCGCCGGGAGAGCTCGCTCGGTCCCGTGCTGCACCTTCCGCCCGGTCTGCAGCAACTGGCCGTCCTGCCGGTCGAGGGCAAGACGACCCCGGCCGATCCGCTGCTGCCGGAAACGTTGGGGACCTATTTCCGCAGAGGCCATGTGAAGGTCGGTCAGGCCTACGTGCCGACGTCGATGGCGAGCCAGGTCGATGCAAGCAGGCCCCTGTCCGGCATCGATCCGGAAGGGCGGGTGATCGTGACGGGATGGGGTGGGCGGGCGCGGCTGTGCGTGCTGTCGGAAGAGGTCCTGACGATGGACCGCGTGGGGGATGACGATCCCGCCGGCCTCGCCGATCGATTGATTCAACAGGGCCTGTCGACCGACTTCGCCGGCACCCTGGCGCTGGAAGCCTGCGCTAGCGCAGGCGGATTGGGCAAGGTCGATGCCTTTGCCTATCGGCTGCGGGATGAACTGGCCCACCGAGGCCATGACCAACTGTCGGTGTCGGGCCGACCGGGTGCCATGGCACGCCTTGGCGGCGTTCACTATCGCAGACCCTGCTATGTCGTGCCGGTCGAGCATCACTTCAATCTGATCCAGACCCGTGAGCGTTCCCATCAGCTGGTTCAGCGCGTTCAGGCCGAGCTGGATGCCTTGATGGCCAAGGAGGGAGCGTCGGCGAGCTCCGAGGAACAACGTACCTTGGAGAACGTCCTGAAGAAGGAGAAGGCCTACCTGGAGACGCTCGATCGCGCGCTGGTCCTGGGACCTTTCGGCAGGCGGGAGTCGGAGAACGTCGAGCCAGCGAATTCGACGGATGAGCTCATGCCTGAACGGGTGCACAGCACCGTGAGAAACGAGTCGGATGAATTCTTGGTGCCGGAAATGGAGGGGAACATCGGACCGCGGCTGTCGGTGCCCATCCAGGACACAGCGATTCAATCGTTCATCGCGGACATCCGCCGCGAATTCAACCTGCGCATCGAGCCGGCACAGGCCGAGCAGATCACCGCGCTCATCAGTGAGCTCGCGGCCGGCCTGGCGCTGCCGTTGAGCGAGGGTGAGCTGAAACGCTACATCGATCCGTGGATCGACCGAGTCGAACAGGCCTGGCGTGCCGCGACCGAGACGCCGACCGGCGAGGTCGACGGTGAGCGCAGCCCCTTCGGTGAGGCACAGCTGCAGGCCTTGCTCCAGTCACTGAGGGATTCGCCGCCAACCGTGCCGCCGCGCAGAACGAGCGTCGCCACGCCGGCGAGACGGGCGCGCAGCCACCGCAGCCAACCGGTGACGATCCCCCACGTGCGGCAGTCCTCCGACACGGCGAGGACCGGCGCGAGGGCAGGAATGGCCAAATCCGAGGAAGTGGCCCGACCTGAGGGCGCGGCGAAACCTGGGGAAGTGGCGAAACCTGAGCGCGCGGCGAAACCGGCGGAAGCGGGGGCGATCGCCGCCGCTTCCGAGGCCCAACCGCCCGAGGAGCGTCTCGACGCATTGGACCTGTATCAACAGGCCTTGCGTACTGCGCTCGAAGCGGCGTCGCCGAGCGATCTCCAGAATCAAAGCGCCCTTTACGATGCGGCAGCCCGCCTCTTCATCGAGCGACTGCGAAAGTCGCCACCGTCGCCACCGTCGCCGCCGACTCCGCCGGCAGGTGGGTCGAGCCACTAGGGACGCTCCGCCTCACGCCGCGCGGCCGGTGTGACCCCGCTTCGGGTGGTCCGCGGCGTTGCCAATCCTCGCCATGGCGCCCGCTGGGGCGGCGGTTCGCGCCTGGCGCTCCATGCTGAATCAGGGTCACCTCGGTTCGCGGGGATGCGGCACTTCCCTAGGTTCAGCCCAGGCGCGAGCGCGCCGATGGCGGCAACGCAATGACGGTTTCGGACGTGGGCGAGACCAGCGACACCGTCGGGCCCGACGCGATGGCGGAAACGGAGGACACGCTGGCGACGGCAGACGTTGGGGGCACGGCGGTGATCGCCGCCGCGCCGATGGCACGCCGCGCCACCGGGCCCATGTGAATGCGGCCCTTGCCGGCGCGCTTGGCGGTGTACATCGCCTCGTCGGCATGGCGCATCAGTTCCTCGACGGTTGCGGCGCCGCGACCGATCACCGCACCCAGGCTGGCGCTGACCCGCACGCTGCGTTCATCGTCCAGATCGATCGGCTGCTCGATCAGCGCCAGCGAACGCCGCAGCACCGGCCACACGTCTTCCACGCTCGCCACGCCGCACAGCACCAGCGCGAATTCGTCGCCGCCGATGCGGGCCACCACATCATTGCCGCGCAGTGAGCCCAGCAAGCGCCGGCTGATTTCCTGCAGGACGATGTCGCCGGCTTCATGGCCGAAGTCGTCATTCACCGGTTTGAATCCGTCGAGGTCCAGATAGCAGACCGCGATCGCCTTGCTGCCGCGCACCGCATGCGCCAGCGCGTCCTGCAGCTTTTCCTGGAACAGGCGTCGATTGGGCAGGCCGGTCAGCGCATCGCGGAAGGCCAGGCTGTGGGCATGTTCCTCGCTGCGCTTGAGCGCGTCGATGTCGACCAGCATCCAGACGCTTTCATGCTGGCTCACGCCGGTGCCGCTGAGGTCGATCCACAGCGGCGTGCCGTCCTTGCGGCGCATCTGCAATTGCAGCCGGAAATGGCGGCCCTCCTGCAGCGAGGTTGCCGCCGTCTGGCTCACCAACTGGCAGGAGGCGTCGTCCAGATAGAGCTGCCGGATCGCCATGCCGCGCAGCTCTTCCGGCCGATAGCCAAAGATGCGCGCCATCGCGTTGTTTTCCCAGATCGCCACCTGGTCACGCAGGCGCACCATGCCGATCAGGTCGTTCTCCAGCATCAGGCTCTGTTCGCGCGCCAGTCGGGCCATGTCCAGCCGACCGCGTTGTTCCTGGCGCTGTTGTCGGAACAGATGGATGGAGAAGCCGCCGATGGTCAGGATCACCAGCGTGATCAGCACCACTTCGCCGATCAGTTCCCGTCGCCAGGCGGCCAGATAGTCGCGGCTGGCCATGCCGGCCAGCACCCGCAGCGGGAAGCCGTTCACCTGGCGGTAGGCGGTGATGCGCTCGATCTGATCGATCGGGTTGTGGGTCAGGAACCAGCCCTGGCTGCGATCCCGGGCGAAGGCGGCGCGCAGCGCGTCGGACACCTTGTTTTCGCCCAGCCCGGTGTTGGAGCCGGGTTCGGCCGCCGAGTGGCGGGCCAGCAGGCGGAGGTCGTCGGTGCGCAGCGAGATCGCGCCGGACTCCCCCAGCGATGCCTTGGCGAACATCTGGTTGAAATGCTCGGTCGTCATCGTGGCATACACCACACCCGCGAACTCGCCGGAAGCGGTCTGCAGACGCTTGGCCAGTATCAGCACCCAGCGGCCATGGACGCGGCTGCGCAGCGGCTCGGACATCACCATGTCATCGGTGCCCTTGGCGCGCTGGAAGTAGACCCGATCGGCGACCGAGATCGCCGGTTCGCTGGCGTCCAGCCCCAACGCCACGGCGCCGTACGCGTCGGACACCCGCAACGCATCGACATGCTTGAGCACGCCGCGCTGCTCCGCCAGCACCTCCTGCGTGAGGCGATGGCGATCGGCGGGGTTGTCCGCATGCTTGAAGCGCAGGGCGACGGTGGTCAGCGCGTTGTCGATCTGCCGCAGCTGGGAGCCGATTTCAGCGCTCAGCTGGCTGGACACCCGTTCGACGTTCTCGCGCGCGGCGAGCTCATCGGCGGCGCGGCTGCTGCTGAGATTCTTCGCGGTGACGGCGATCAACAGCGCCGCCACCACCAGATTGCCGATGAACAGCCACATCGCAAGAGAGCGCGGCGCGGCGGGCGGCGGGTTCAACGGACGATCCATGAGCGAGGGTTCCAGGCGGTAGCAGGGCGGGTCGACCCGCGCTCGGGATGGGAGCCATGGGTCGCTTGAAATCACACGACCGGGGTTCTACCGGTCTCCTGCCGTACGCGGTAGATCGACTTGCCGCAACTCCTTGTCAGGCGAATGCCTACAAGGGCCGCCCGCATGCGCCGGGCGTGATGGATCGCACGGACGCCGGTCGACGGAGTGCCGCTTTCCGACGGGTCGATCCGTCCCGCATCGCAAGCGGGGGGCGAGGTGCGCAGCGGTCCGGATCGGGCTTGGCTGGCAGCTGTGCGGGGAATGCCTACAGACGCTGACTGCGTCGCTGTACTGGCCCTTGAGCGTTGGGCGTCTGTTGTCGGCGGCGGCGCGACGGGAAGATGCGATCCATGGCGACCACTCGATCGCTTCGACAAGGCCCGCACCGCCTCGTCGCGTTCCTCGCCTGACACATCGCCTGATCCGCCCGCCACCGCTGGAGCCCTCCATGACCGCCACGCGCCGCACTTCCGTGAATCGTCCCGCCCACGTCCTGATCGCTGCGCAGCCGGCGCGCCATGCACGGCTGCAACGGGCCCTGTGGCTCGCGGGCCTGGCGCTGGTGGGCGGTCTCCTGGCGGGGTTGTCCGACGGCAGCCATGCCGCCACGCCGGTGACCAACACCTTCCAGGTCCAGGCGACCATCACCAGTTCCTGCACCGTGTCGGGCTCGTCGCTGAATTTCGGCAGCGCGATCGATCCGCTGGCCTCGGCCACGCCGCTGGATGCCACCTCGACCCTCACCGTGACCTGCTCCAACACCACGCCGTACACGGTGGCGCTGAATGCCGGCGCGAATGCCGGTGGCGCGACCAACTTCAGCAGCCGCACGATGAAGAGCGGCACCGACACGCTGGGCTATCAGCTCTACCTCGATGCGGGCCGCACCACCGTGTGGGGCGACGGCAGCGCGGCCAGCAGCAACAAGACCGGTACCGGCAGCGGCACGGCTCAGACGCTGTCGGTCTATGGGCGCATTCCATCGCTCGCGAACGTCGTGCCCGGCAGCTACACCGACACGGTCACGGTGACCATCAGCTACTGAGCGCGGACTCGATGGTGGCAGGCCTGCGCTGACGACGTGCCTGCGTGCTCGATGATGTCGTGTGGCCGGGTCGCTGTGGCGCACGGCTGATCCGTCGGCGCCAGGCATTCCGCAGAACCACGGTTGGAGAGTGGCGGACTAGCGGCGGTCCGCCACTCGCGTCTCTGAGCAGACCGCCACCGCCGTGTTCCGATCTCTCTTTTCCCGCCCATCGCCGTCAGCGGACACGATGGGTTCGACCGCCTCCCACGCACTTGAGACGGAGGTCGCCGATCGATTGGCCGAAGCCGCAGGCGGCATCTTCCACACCGACGTGGCGTTCCCGCCGATGACGCCCTTGAACGGTCCAGGACCAGAGGCGCTGACGCTGAACGCGCTGCCCACTGTCGACCTGCGGTCCACCCGCGCGACGATGGCGAGATCGGCAGCCACCCTACTGCCGCAGATCAGCCACCACATGGCGCCCGAGCTGCGTCCTGCCGAGCCGTTGTTGGCTGATCAGATCCTGACGGCGAGCGTCCGCCTGCCGGTTGAACGTCTCCAGCAGCCCGACGCCTTTCATGGCTGGTTGGCCCGACAGGTGGGACAGGTGCTCGAGGCCCGTTGCAAATTGCACGCGCCGATGGCCCTGGATTTCACCGATGTCGATCATCAGGTCCGACAGTTCCAGCAGTCGGGAAAAACCGACGGACTGTCCTGCTTCCTCAAGACCGACGATCGCAATCGTCATCTCTGCCTCGCGTTCTGGCGCGACGGGATGCAGGTGGCGGAGAGCCCACTGCTCAAGCTGTCGCGAATCCCTCATGGCGAGGTCTTGATCGAGCTCAAGGAGTTGGGGCCGACCCGTGAGCGCGATATCAACTCGCTCGCCGCGCACAAGAACGGCTCACTGGCCACGCGCGCGGGGCGGATCACCTATCCCTCGCATCTCGGCGACAAGATCTCGCAAGCCAAGCCGCTGGCGGGTCTTCCTACGTGGCAACGGCTGTCGGTCGCCGGTCACGGGACCCCCGCTGAGGCGCATTTGGGCGGTGTGTCCGGCGTGGCTGACACGGTCGGGGATCTGACGCCTCGCGAACTCTGCAAAAAGCTCCAGTCGATGGGCCTGTCCACCGATCACCGCGGGGAGCTCCACTTGTTCGCCTGCAACGCCGCGACGAGCATGGGTGGGAAGCCGAGCTATCTCGAGCGGCTGCGTGAGGAACTGGCGAAATGCGGCTACCGACATCTGTCGCTGTCCGGTCCCCCGGGCATCACGGGGGCAAGAGGCCGGGTCGGGGGCACCGTCTGCACCTCCGAGCTCCCGCCGCAAGAGTGGCAGTATCTGCCGCAGACGCTGTCTGACAGCCAGCGACGGCAAGCCCAGCTTGCCCAGCGCATCCAGACCTACCAAACGATGGCGCAAGCCAAAGACGACGAAGGCCAGTTCGTGCTGAAGGACGGGGAACGTGAGCGGGTGATGGAGGACCTGAAGATGGCCGCCCTCGCGCTCCAAAAAGAGACGAATTACCACGCGCAGTTGGTGAAGGATGTCGTGCCGTTGCGCCGAAGCATCCAGCACACCTTGCTCGAAGAGCGTTTCGCGCCGGTGGATGTGGCACTCGGGCTGATTCGGTACCAGGGACTCTCGGTCCGCATGGGCCCCAAACCGCGTTGACCCGTCTCAGCACTCGACGATATTCACCGCCAGACCGCCCCGCGCGGTCTCCTTGTATTTGGTCATCATGTCCGCACCGGTCTCGCGCATCGTCTTGATGACCTTGTCCAGACTCACATGGTGCGTGCCGTCTCCGCGCAGCGCCATGCGGGCCGCATTGATGGCCTTCACCGACGCGATCGCATTGCGTTCGATGCACGGGATCTGCACCAGTCCGCCCACCGGATCGCAGGTCAGGCCCAGGTGATGTTCCATGCCGATCTCGGCGGCGTTCTCGACCTGCTCCGGCGTGCCGCCCATGACGGCGCACAACGCGGCAGCTGCCATCGAACAGGCCACGCCGACCTCGCCCTGGCAGCCGACCTCGGCGCCGGAGATGGAGGCGTTCTCCTTGTAGAGAATGCCGATCGCCGCGGCGGTCAGCAGGAAGTCGATGATGCCGTCCTCATGCGCGCCCAGGCCCGCGCCCGGCCGGCCGAGCGCGGTCGACGCGCCGTCCTGCAGGCCCATGCGCAACGCGGCGGGCGGTGGATTCACGAAGCGCGCGTAGTAGTGCAGCACCGCCGGGATGATGCCGGCCGCGCCGTTGGTCGGGGCAGTCACGACCCGACCCCCGGCCGCGTTCTCTTCATTGACCGCCAGCGCATACAGGTTGACCCAATCCATCACCTGCAGCGGATCGCGCAGCGCGGCCTCCGGATTGGCGGTCAGCTCGCGATACAGCTGCGCCGACCGGCGGCGCACCTTGAAGCCGCCCGGCAGCACGCCTTCAGCGCGGCAGCCGCGCGCCACGCAGTCCTGCATCACGCGCCAGATCTTGAGCAGGCCGTCACGGGTCTCTTCGTCGCTGCGCCAGTGGCGCTCGTTGCGCCGCATGATGTCGGCGATCGAGCAGTTCTCCTGCTGCGTCAGCGCCAGCAGCTCCGCGCCGCTCTTGAAGGGATACGGCAGCACCGTGGTGTCCGGCGCGATCTGCTTTTGCTTGGTGCCGTCGGCCAGCACCTCTTCGCTGACGACAAAGCCGCCGCCCACCGAGTAATACACCCGGTTCTGCAGCTCGTTGCCTTCGGCGTCATAGGCGATCAGCCGCATGCCGTTGGCATGCAGCGGCAGGCTCTGGCGCCGGTAGAGCACCAGGTCGCGTGATTCGTCGAAAGCGATCTCGCGCTCGCCGCCCAACGACACCCGCTTGTGGGTGCGGATGGCTTCGAGGATGGTGGGGATCTGCTCGATGTCGACGGTGTCCGGCTCATGGCCGGCCAGCCCCAGCAGCACCGCCTTGTCGCTGCCGTGGCCCTTGCCGGTGGCGCCCAGCGATCCGTACAGCGACGTGGCGACCCGCACCGTCGCCTCGAGCTGACCCTCATGACGAAGGCGCTGCACGAACATGCGGGCGGCGCGCATCGGTCCCACGGTGTGGGAGCTGGAGGGACCGATGCCGATCTTGAAAAGGTCGAAAACCGAAACAGCCATGAGAACACCTCGTGGTTCGCGTCCCTTCGCAGGGCAAAAAAGAGGCCGCATCCGCGGCCTCCGTGCCATCCGGCGATCAGGCTTGCGCCGGTTCCTCGTAGGCGGACATCGGCGGGCAGCTGCAGACCAGGTTGCGGTCGCCGTAGACGTTGTCCACGCGGCCGACCGGCGACCAGTACTTCACCTGACGCAGCGCCGCCACGGGGTAGGCGGCCTGTTCACGGCTGTAGCCATGGGTCCACTCGGCCTTGAGCAGGCTTTCCGCCGTGTGCGGCGCATTGACCAGCGGGTTGTCCTCGCGCGGCCAGGCGCCGGATTCCACCTGGGCGATTTCGCCGCGGATCTGGATCATGGCGTCGATGAAGCGGTCCAGCTCGAACCTGGATTCGCTCTCGGTCGGCTCGACCATCAGCGTGCCGGCCACCGGGAAGGACAGGGTGGGGGCGTGGAAGCCGTAGTCGATCAGACGCTTGGCCACGTCCTCGGCCGAGATGCCGGAGCTGTCCTTGAGCGGGCGCAGGTCCAGGATGCACTCGTGGGCCACGCCGCCGCCCTTCACGCCATCGATGTTGCCGCTGAAGTGGATGTCGTAGTGATCCGACAGCCGCGCCGCCACATAGTTGGCCGACAGGATGGCGGTTTCGGTGGCGGCGGTCAGGCCGTCCTCGCCCATCATGCGGATGTACATCCAGGAGATCGGCAGCACCGCGGCATTGCCCAGCGGCGCGGCGCTGACGGCGCCCACGCTCTGGGTCTGCAGCGCCGGCTTGGCATAGCCGTGATAGCTGCCCATGTCCTGCGCCGAACGATGCGCCGGCAGGAAGGGGACCAGGTCCTCGACCACGCACACCGGACCGACGCCCGGGCCGCCACCGCCGTGCGGAATGCAGAAGGTCTTGTGCAGGTTCAGGTGGGACACATCACCGCCGAACTGTCCCGGCGCGGCCACGCCGACCAGCGCATTCATGTTGGCACCGTCCACATAGACGCGACCGCCATGCGCATGCACCAGCGCGCAGATGTCCTTCACATGGGTGTCGAACACGCCGTAGGTGGACGGGTAGGTGATCATGATCGCGGCCAGGTTGGCGCTGTGCTGTTCGCACTTGGCCTTCAGGTCGGCCAGATCGATGTTGCCTTCCTTGTCGCACTTGGTCACGACGACCTGCATGCCCACCATCTGCGCCGAGGCCGGGTTGGTGCCGTGCGCCGATTCCGGGATCAGGCAGATCTTGCGATGGGCTTCGCCGCGCGACTCATGCCAGGCCTTGATCACCAGCAGACCCGCGTACTCGCCCTGCGAGCCGGCATTGGGCTGCAGCGACACGCCGGCATAGCCGGTCGCCTGGCACAACCAGGCGGTCAACTGCTCGTTCAGCTGGGCATAACCCTGCAGCTGATCCTGCGGCGCGAACGGATGCACCTGCGCGAATTCGGGCCAGGTGATGGGGATCATCTCGCTGGTCGCGTTGAGCTTCATCGTGCACGAGCCCAGCGGGATCATGCTGCGGTCCAGCGCCAGGTCCTTGTCCGACAGCTGGCGGATGTAGCGCAGCATCTCGGTCTCGGAGTGGTGGATGTTGAAGATCGGGTGGGTCAGGTAAGCGCTGGTGCGCACCAGGGCCGACGGGATCAGCGCGGTGGCGGCGGTCGCCTGGGCGAAGGCATCGGCGACCGGCTTGCCGTCGGCGAACACGCTTAGCAGCGCCTGCACGTCGGCGCGCGAGGTGGCTTCATCCAGCGTGATGCCCAGGCTGTCCGCGCTCACCTGGCGCAGGTTCATGCCGGCGGCCACGGCAGCGGCCAGGATCGCGCCGGTGCGGGCACCGGTCTGCACATGCAGCGTGTCGAACGAGGTCTCGTGGGCCAACGTCAGGCCGAGCGACTTCAGGCCTTGCGCCAGCACCGCGGTGTAGCCGGCCACGCGCTGGGCGATGCGCTTCAGGCCCTGCGGACCGTGATAGACCGCATACATGCTGGCGACCACGGCCGGCAGCACCTGAGCGGTACAGATGTTGGAGGTCGCCTTCTCGCGGCGGATGTGCTGTTCGCGGGTCTGCAGCGACAGGCGATAGGCCGGCTTGCCATGCGAGTCGATCGACACGCCGACCAGACGACCGGGCAGGCTGCGCTTGAACTCGTCGCGGCAGGCCATGTAGGCCGCGTGCGGACCGCCCGCGCCCATCGGCATGCCGAAGCGCTGGGTGGTGCCGACGGCGATGTCGGCGCCTTGTTCGCCCGGGGCCTGGATCAGCGTCAGGGCCAGGAGATCGGCGGCCGCCACCAGCAGACCGCCGTGGGCATGGACCGCATCGGCGATCGCCTGCAGCGGACGCACCAAGCCGGTCACGCCGGGGTACTGCACCAGCGCGCCGAAGCATTCGGTCTTGCCGGCGTCCTCGGCCGGGCCGACCTGCACCGTGATGCCCAGCGGCTCGGCGCGGGTGCGCACCACTTCCAGGGTCTGCGGCAGCACGTCGTCGGCGACGAAGAACACCTGGCTCTTGCTCTTGCCGACGCGTGCGGCCAGCGTCATGGCTTCGGCGGCGGCGGTGGCCTCATCCAGCATCGACGCATTGGCGATGGCCAGGCCGGTCAGGTCGCAGACCATGGTCTGGAAATTCACCAGCGCTTCCATCCGGCCTTGCGAGATCTCGGCCTGGTAGGGCGTGTAGGCGGTGTACCAGGCGGGGTTCTCGAGGATGTTGCGCAGGATGACGCCCGGGGTCAGGGTGCCGTGATAGCCCTGGCCGATGAAGCTCTTCAGGAGACGGTTGCGTCCGGCGATGGCCTTGAGTTCCGCCAGCGCGGTGGCCTCGGTCACGGCGGCGGGCAGGTCCATCTTGCCGCCCAGCTTGATGGCGGCGGGCACGATGGCGCTGATCAGCGCGGCGCGTGACGCGGCACCGATGGCCGAGAGCATCAGCGCTTCGTCGGCGGCATCCGGGCCGATGTGGCGGGCATGGAACTCGCCGGCGTTCTCGAGATCGGCGAAGGAGGGCAGGGCGGACATGGCGGGATCCTGAAGAGAAGAAATCTGGCGTGGGCCGAGGGCTGGACCTCGGCGCCTGCGGGCGGCGCGGCCCGGGTGGGGCGAGCCGTGGATCGATCCGCGTGCGGGCGATCCGGATCGATACCGGGCATCACCGGCCACCTGCCGCCGACCGGCCGCCCGGCGCGGGCCGGGCGGTCACGGGGTCGGTGGATCAGGCGGGCGGGCGCCGCCGGTGGGGGCTCAGCTGTTCTTGACGAGGTCGTCGTAGGCGGTGCTGTCCATCAGCGCGTCGAGTTCCGACGGCTGGGTCAGCTTCACCTTGAAGAACCAGCCCGCCTTCAGCGGATCGGTGTTGGCCAGCGACGGGTCGTCGCGCAGCGCTTCGTTGACTTCGACGATCTCGCCCGACACCGGGGCATAGACGTCGGCGGCGGCCTTCACCGACTCGACCACGCCGGCCACTTCCTTGGCGGCGTAGGTCTTGCCGACTTCGGGCAGATCGACGAACACCACATCGCCCAGCGCGTCCTGCGCATGGACCGTGATGCCGACCGTGGCGGTGCCGTCACCGGCGATCTCGACCCATTCGTGGTCGGGGGTGTATTTGATGGTCATGGGAAGACTCCGTCGGTTCCGGAAATGGACAGGGTGAAAAGAAGATCAGGACACGTGGGCCACGGCGGCGGTCACTGCGCGCAGCCGCCCGCCACCGTGGCGCGGCCGGGTGGACCCACTGCGGGGCCGCCGGCGCGCCGAGGCCGCGACCTCAGCCTCGGAAGTATCCGTTGGGCGTGAACGGGGTGGAAGAGACCGTCATCGGGGTGCGCTTGTCACGCACCACTGCGAACAACTCGGTACCCAGCGCCGCATAGGCCGTCTGGACATACGCCAGCGCCACCGGCTTGCCGACCGTGGGGCCCAGCGTGCCGCTGGTCACGACGCCGATCTCCTGGCCGTCGGCCGTGACCAGCTTCGCGCCTTCGCGCACCGGCATGCGTTCGCTGCTGACCAGGCCGACGCGCTTGCGGGCCACGCCCTCGGCGAACTGGCGGTTGATCACCGCCGCGCCCGGGTAGCCGCCCGCACGGGCGCCGCCAGCGCGACGCACTTTCTGGATCGCCCAGGTCAGCGAGGCTTCCACCGGCGTGGTGGTGGTGTCGATGTCGTGGCCGTACAGGCACAGGCCGGCTTCCAGACGCAGCGAATCGCGCGCGCCCAGGCCGATCGGCTTGACCTCCGGTTGGGCCAGCAGCTTGCGCGCCAGCTCGACCGAGCGGTCGGCGGCCACCGAGATCTCATAGCCGTCCTCGCCGGTGTAGCCCGAGCGGGTCACGAAGGTGGGAGTGCCGTCCAGCTCGAAGAAGCCGCCGGTCATGAACACCAGTTGCGCCACGCCCGGGTTCAGGCGCGACAGCGCGGTGACCGCTTGCGGACCCTGCAGCGCCAGCAGCGCCTGATCCGGCAGCGGACGGACTTCGCAGCGGGCCGACAGGTTCGCCTGCATGTGGGCGATGTCCTGGTCGCGGCAGCCGGCATTGACGACCACGAACAGGCCGTCGGTGCGACGGGCGACCATCAGGTCGTCCAGGATCGCGCCCTGGTCATTGGTGAAGAGCGCATAACGCTGCTTGAACAGGCCCAGGTCGATGATGTCCACCGGCACCAGGGTCTCGAGCGCGGCGGCGGCGTCATCGCCGACCAGCAGCACCTGGCCCATGTGGGAGACGTCGAACAGGCCCGCGGCGGTGCGGGTGTGCTTGTGTTCCGCCATCACGCCCGACGGGTACTGCACCGGCATGTCGTAGCCGGCGAAGGGCACCATCTTGGCGCCGAGTTCGAGATGCAGTGCGTGCAGGGGAGTCTTGTGCAGAGGGGTGGCGTCAGCGGACATGGCAATCGCTCCGAGGGCATTCATCGTGACCACCCCGACAGTGAATGGCTTCACCAGCCACGCCCGGGGTGGGGAGTTGCCCTCGCTGTCCGCTTTACCTGAGAGATTGGCCGTCGGCGGTTGACCGGTGGCTTGCCCCTTCGGTGGACGGGCTCGACCTGTCGGTCCGCCCCGTCTCTCTCCAGTGAGGAACGCCCGATATTTCGGACGTTTCGTCAGTCCTTTTGCCTGAGCGTTCGCAGCTTGGGATCTCCGGTGCCACTGCGCCTTCGGCGGCCCCCGCGAAGGGGCTCTCTCCTGACGGGGCGCATTGTAGTCATGGAATCGAACCCCGATGCGCTTGAACCCTCGCCAAAGGCAGGGCCACACATTTGCCTCCCCAGTCTCCCGACCGGCACTGCCGCGACGCCCCATGCCACTGTCCCCACGTCACGCTCTCTCAGCCCCGTTCAGTCCCACCCTGGAGACCCTGCCCGAGCTGGATGCACCGTCCTGCCCGTACGAGGAGGCGTCGACCTCCTTCCGCAGCGAACCCTGGCGCGGCGAAAGCGGCCTGCTGAGGGACGAGCGCATCAACCACTGTCCCGACCTGCGCTTCAATCCCGCGCACTTCGTGACGCTGCCTGCCGCCTGCGCGGTGCCACCGTCCGAGGAATGCGCCGCCTTGCGGCCGCCCGGCGCGAATGCGTCGGTCGCCAATGCCACGCTGCTGCCGATCGGGCGCAGCGCCGGCGCGATCGCTCCGTCAGTCGCCCAGTCATCGCAGCGAGAGGATGGCGCCATCGGCCTCCATCTGTTCGGACGTCCGGACGTGCTGCAGATGCAGGCGCCCACGCCGGACAAGCCCGGCTCCTGCGCCGCCTTCACGGCGGCGCTGCTCAGCCATCGTCCGACCGATCTGTACCTCGTCACCACCCTGGTCCCGACGCTGGTCGGCGAGACCGTCCAGCCGGGCCTGGATCAGAAGGACAGCACCACGCCGCTGCTGGATGGCTTTGCCTTGTCCTACCGCGGCAGTGACGACCTCACCCGCAGCGCGCAACTGGACGCCACACCGCTCACGCAGGACGAGCAGTCCGGGCGCATGTCCGTCGCGATCGGGGGCGGCGCCGACGGCCCCGCACCCCATCAACTGCGGACTCATCTGGTGGACCTGAGCCAGCCCAACTGGATCTTCGCGATCGAGGGCGCCATCCGCCAGCCGCGCGCTGACGGAGAAGCCCTCGCGCCCGCCATCGTGTGTCACGACGGCGCGCGCGCGTCCGGCACCGTGGCCGCCGCCATGCACGCGATGCAGTGCCTGCACGACTTCAACGCCGGCCGGTTGCCGCTGCAGGGTGTCGATGATCTGGTCCGGCGCACCGAGGCTTTCATCGCCGAGGCGCGCGATCGACGCAGTCCCGAGTTCGCCCAGACCCGGCCCGCGATGACGGCGGAGCGACTCGTCCGGCTGGTGTGCCGCTACTGGGAAGCCAGCCATGATCCGGCGTCGAAGGCGGTCGAGATGATCCGCCGCGACACCTTGCCCTTGGTGCAGCCGCTGTCGCCCGACGGGCTGGAGGTGCCGGTCGGCCGTCCCACCTGGCGAGCCAGCGCCCGCGCGCCCGGTCTGCGCCTGATCATTCCGCCGCCGGCGCCGCTGCGCAGCCTCTCGACCTCGAGTGCCGGTCAGGTCAGCCAGACCAGTGCGTTCAGCCGTCCTTCCAGCCACGATTCCGGGGTCGCCCGCTCGCCCGTCTCCGGCTTCCTGTCGCCGACTTCCGCTTTCAGCGGCTCGCGTCGGGGGTCGATCCTTTCGCCGACCCTCATGTCGCAAGGGACGCGATCGCCCCTGCGGTCTCCCTCGGTCGTGCCGACGGAACTGGGGCGAGCCTCGCCTTCCAGCATCGTCAGCCTGGCGTCTGATGCCGCTGTCGCGCGCGCCGAAGGCCGCCAGCCGATCAGCAAGAAGGATTTCGTGCTGCGTGAGCTCAACGCCTGGAACGACGCCGTGGCGATGCCCCGTGATCTGAATTCGCGGGAAGTGGAAACGCACACCCTCATCGACTGGCTGCCGGACGGCGCTCGCAGCGAAGCTTTGCTGTCGCCCGCCATCGATCAGGCGGTCAAGCTGATGACCCAGCACAGCGGCGCGCGGGGCCACTTGCGCCGACGTCTGGACGGCCATCTGAATGTGAACCTGCGGCCCACGCTGTCCGGGCTCGGCGAAAGCGTGGCGCGGCAGTTTCGGAATGAGGTGAAGGTCACCGGCCCGGACGAGCAGAAGCCGGGCGCCTGGATCCGCGGTCTTCGGCAGGCGGTGGACGGACAGGTGCGGGCCCGCTTCGCGCAACTGACGCCGCAGGAGCAACAGCGCTGGTGCGCGCGGGTCGACAAATCCGACAGCCGCTTTGCGCGCGCCCTGCGCCACAGTCAGGACGAGGTGGATGCGCTGCCACGACGCATCTCCGGCGGCCGCAAGAAGGGGCAGGAGAGTCTGCGGCGTCACTACATCGCCATGCCGCGCATGAGTGAAACCACGCTGCGGGGCCAGATCGACGACGCCTGGGTGCCGCATCTGGTTCTGACCGCGATGCGCGATGTGGCGCGGGAGCATGCCGCGCGCTGAGCGGACTGTCGCGCCGGCGGCGTCGCACTGAAGTGAAAGGGTGGTCCGGCACTGACGCTGGCCACCCGCCTCGCAGTCGGCGGTCAAGGGCTTGGGCCATCGCGCCGTCCGAGCGCGGATCGCCAGCGGAGGCACAATCTGCGGCATGCGACTCCTGCTGGTGGAAGATGACCTGATGATCGGCGAACAGCTGTTGGCGCTGTTGCGGTCGGAGGGCTATGCGGTGGACTGGGTGCGTGATGGCGACATGGCCGACACGGCACTGCAGTCCCAGACCTATGACCTGTTGCTGCTGGACCTGGGCCTGCCCAAGCGCGACGGCATGAGCGTGCTGCAGGCGCTGCGGTCGCGCAAGCAGACCTTGCCGGTGCTGATCGCCACCGCCCGCGATGCCACCGCCCAGCGCGTGGCCGGGCTGGACGCCGGTGCCGACGACTACGTGCTCAAGCCCTTCGAGCTCGACGAGCTGCTGGCCCGCATCCGCGCCTTGCTGCGCCGGGCGGCCGGCCGCGCCGAGCCCGTCTATGAGCACATGGGCGTCAGCATCCATCCGGCGACCCGCGAGGTCACCGCGCATGGTCAGGCGGTGACGCTGTCCGCGCGCGAGTGGGCGGTGCTGGAACCACTGATCGCGCGGCCCGGCATGGTGCTGTCGCGTCAGCAGCTCGAAGAAAAGCTTTACGGCTGGAAGGACGAGATCAGCAGCAATGCGGTCGAGGTCTACATCCACGGCCTGCGCAAGAAGCTCGGCGCCGAGCTGATCCAGAACGTGCGCGGCGTCGGCTATCGGGTGCCCAAGGAATGACGACACCGACCGGTCCGGAACGCCTTCCCGGCGTCGCGTCGTCGGGCGCCACTGCGGCCACGGCGCGGGCTCGCTCGTCGGCTGATGAGGCGACGAGCGGATCGATCCCACCGCCGGCCGCGCTGCACCGGCCGCCTCGGTCGATGATGCCGCGCTCGCTGCGTTATCGACTGCTGCTGTTCCTGCTGGGCGCCATGCTGCTGAGCGCGCTGATCCAGGGCATGAGCGCCTATCGCAATGCGCTGATGGAGGCGGACGAGATCTTCGACTACCAGATGCAGCAGGTGGCGCTCTCGCTGCGCGCCGGCATGGGCACCGGCCTGCCGCTGCCGCTGGGCGAGGAGCAAAGCATCGATCTGATCGTTCAGGTCTGGGGCCTGGATGGCACGCCGCTGTACCGGTCCGCCGGACCGGACTGGCTGCCGCAGCGCGCGGTGCTGGGGTTCTCCACCGTCACGCTGCGCGGCAAGCACTATCGCGTGCTGGCGATTCAAGGCCGCTTCCAGGTGGTGCAAGTGGCTCAGGATCTGTCGGTCCGCCAGCGCATGGCCGGCCAACTGGCCTGGCGCACCGTGCTGCCCACCGCGCTGATGCTGCCCTTGCTGGCGATGGTCGTGTGGTGGGTGGTGAGCCGGTCGCTGGAACCGATGGAACGGGTGCGTCAGCAGCTGTCGCGCCGAGCCGCGCAAGACCTGGCCCCGGTCGACGACGCCGACCTGCCGACCGAAGTGCGGCCGCTGGTCGACGAGCTCAATGCGCTGCTGGAACGGGTGCGACAGGCCTTCGACACCCAGCAGCACTTTGTCGCCGATGCGGCTCATGAGCTGCGCTCGCCGCTGGCGGCGCTGAAGCTGCAACTGCAGTCGCTCAAGCGCGCGCCGGATGAAGAAGGGCGCGCCCAGGCGCTGGACCGGCTGGGGCAGGGCATCGATCGCGCCGGACGGCTGGTGGAGCAATTGCTGGCACTCGCCCGTCAGGACAGTGCCAAGGTCCCAGTACCGGCCCAGCCGGTCGCGCTGGACGCGCTGTGCCGCGACGCGGTGGTGGAGGCCAGCACGCTGGCGCAGGCCCGTGGCCGCGACCTGGGCCTCGCGCGCTGCGATGAAGTCTGGGTCAACGGTCGGCCGGACGCCTTGACCATGCTGATCCGCAACCTGGTGGACAACGGCATCAAGTACGGCCGAAGCCGCGTCGATCTGAGCCTGGAGCGCAGCGGAGATCAGGCGCTCCTGGTGGTGGAGGACGACGGCCCCGGCATCCCGGACCAGGAGCGCAGCCGCGTCTTCGACCGCTTCTACCGGGCGGAGTCGCAGGCGCAGCAGGCGGCCGGCAGCGGGCTGGGTCTGGCCATCGTCCGCAGCATCGCCCAGGACCACGGCGGCCAACTCCGGCTGGGACACAGCACCGCGCTCGGCGGCTTGCGGGTGGAACTCGCGCTGCCCTTAAGAAAGGTCTAAGTCGACCGACCCACACTCACGCCATCGATGTTTCGCGACCCTTGGAGGGAATACAGATGGCTCAAGTGGAAAAGATGATCTCGGCCAAGAAACTGGTCTGGGCGCTGGCCGCTGCCGGTGTCCTCGGCGCCACGGGTGGTGCGTTGGCCATGCGCAATGCGAAGCCCGCCAACGACGCCGATGCGTCGACGTCCTCGGACGCCTCCGCCGTGGTGACTGCGCCGCTGCGGGATGCGCAGCTCGCCGCCGCCACGCCGACACCGTCCGGCACGACGGCCGCCACCACGTCCGGCGTCACCGCGGCCGTTGTGCCGTCCAACGTGACGCCCGCGCCCGCCGGCCTGCCTGACTTCGCACAGATCGCCGCCACCCAAGGCCCGGCGGTGGTCAACATCAGCGTGTCCGGCACGGTGAAGACGCGGACCTCCCGCATGCCGCAGATGGATCCGGATGATCCGTTCTTCGATTTCTTCCGTCGCTTCGGCATTCCGAACGGTCCCGGCATGGAAGGCGGTGACGGCGGCAACGGCAGCCGTCAGGTGCGCGGGCAAGGGTCCGGCTTCATCGTCAGCAATGACGGCATCATCCTGACGAATGCCCATGTGGTGCAGGATGCGCAGGAGGTGGTGGTCAAGCTGACCGACCGCCGCGAGTTCCGCGCCAAGGTCCTGGGCAGCGACAAGTCCACCGACGTCGCGGTGCTGAAGATCGAGGCCAAGAACCTGCCCACCGTGCGGCTGGGTGCGACCAAGGATCTGCGCGTCGGCGAATGGGTGCTCGCCATCGGCTCGCCCTTCGGCTTCGAGAACAGCGTCAGCGCGGGGGTGATCAGCGCCAAGGGCCGCTCGCTCGGCCCGGAAGAAAGCCGCGTGCCCTTCCTGCAGACCGACGTCGCCATCAATCCCGGCAATTCCGGCGGCCCGCTGTTCAATGCGCGCGGCGAGGTGGTGGGCATCAACAGCCAGATCTACAGCGCCTCGGGCGGCTATCAAGGCCTGTCCTTCGCGATCCCGGTCGAGGTCGCCAACAAGGTGCGGGAGCAGATCCAGCATGGCGGCAAGGTCCAGCATGCGCAGCTCGGCGTGATGGTGCAGGAAGTCAATCAGGGCTTCGCGGACTCCTTCAAGCTGGACAAGCCCGAAGGGGCGCTGGTCTCGAATGTCGAAGACGGCGGTCCGGCCGCGAAGGCGGGGCTGCGGTCGGGTGATGTGATCCTGAGCTTCAAGGGTCAGCCGATCGTGAGCAGCGGCGATCTGCCGGCGCTGGTGGACCAGTCCAGCCCGGGCGACAAGGTCGCCATGGAAGTCTGGCGTCACGGCAAGCGCGAGCAGTTGACGGCCGTCCTCGGCAACGCGAATGACAAGGGGCGCAAGACCGCGCAGGACGACAGCGACGGCGCCGCCGCGCCCGGCCGTCTGGGCCTGGCCTTGCGTCCGCTGCAGCCCAATGAGCAGCGCCAGCTGGGCGTGCGTGAGGGCTTGCTGATCGAGCAGGTCGGCGGTCCGGCGGCCAAGGCGCAGGTGCGGCCGGGCGATGTGCTGCTCGCGGTCAACGGCACGCCGGTGCAGTCGGTCGAGCAGGTCCGCCAGCTGGTGCAGGACGCCGAGAAATCGGTGGCGCTGCTGGTGCAGCGCGGTGGCGACAAGATCTTCGTGCCGGTGCGCATCGGCTGAAGCATCGGGATGAATCCCATGTGTTGAGTGAGAGGTTGATAGACGGTGCTGCCTGGCAACAGGCGACTCGTTGCTCCGAGGGTCCGCGCGTGGTGGCGCGGGCCCTTTTTTTTCGCCCGCGTCCGCGTGTGCGTGAGGCAGCGCGCGCGTCTACGCTGGCCAGGCTCGATCCGAGTGATCGGCACTCGCCCGCAGTCGTCCCTGCGGGTCGTCCGGCAGCGCTGCTGAACGGACCAGGCTGGCATCATTCGCACCATGTCATCCAACGCCAAGATGTCCCGTCGCGCTGCTGAAGCCCCATCCGCTGCCACCCCGGCCGGTGCACAGCGCGCGGCATCCGGTGATGCACCGGCACAGACGCCCGATCCGGCCGTGCGCCGCGCCAGTCAGCAGGCGATCGATGCGTTCATCGAGTCGCTGTGGCTGGAGGAGGGCCTGTCCAAAAACACGCAATTGGCCTATCGCCGCGATCTGCAGCTGTTCGCGGATTGGTTGGCCAGCCAGGACGAACCGCGGGCGCTGGAGCAGAGCCGCGAGTTCGACCTCATGGCCTACGCCAGTGCGCGGCACGATGGCAGCAAGGCGACCTCGACCAACCGGCGGCTGTCGGTGTTCAAGCGCTTCTTCCGATGGGCGCTGCGGGAGCGGCGCTTGCAGGTCGATCCCACACTGAAACTGACGGCGGCCCGCAAGCCGATGCGAGTGCCAAAAACGCTGACCCAGGGCCAGATCGAGGCGCTGCTGAACGCGCCCGACGTCGGCACGGCGCAGGGCTTGCGAGATCGCGCCATGCTGGAACTGATGTATGCCAGCGGTCTGCGCGTGACCGAACTGGTGACGCTCAAGAGCGTGCATGTCGGGTTGCGCGAGGCGGTGCTGCGGGTCACCGGCAAGGGTGACAAGGAGCGGCTGGTGCCGTTCGGTGAGGAGGCTCACGCCTGGCTGACCCGCTATCTGCAGGAGGCCCGTCCGCAATTGCTGCGGGCGCAAGGCTCGGATGAGCTGTTCCTGACCAAGTTGGGTCGATCGATGGGACGGGAGACGTTCTGGCGGCTGGTCAAGAAGTACGCGGTGATCGCGGGCATCACCAGTCCGATCTCGCCACACACGCTGCGGCATGCCTTCGCCACCCATTTGCTCAACCACGGCGCGGACCTGCGCGCGGTGCAGTTGCTGCTGGGCCATGCCGATCTGTCGACGACGCAGATCTACACCCATGTGGCCCGTGAGCGGCTGCGCGCGCTGCATGCGGCGCATCACCCGCGCGGGTGACCCCTCTCGATCCATGACGCCGGGAACCCCCCGGCGACCGACGGCTTGCCGGGTTGAACCGCGCGATCCGGGGCCTTCACCAAGACGCCACATCCTTGTCGGTATCGGATCATGGCCTACCCCGCAACGCACTCCACCTTCCCGTCCTCCAGCTTCGGCCCCCCATTCCCCCACGCCTCCCCGTTGGGCGCGCCCGGGATGCCGATCGGCCCTGGCGCTCACGGCGGCGGCGCGATGCCGGGTTTCGTGGTGGGCCATGAGGGGTTCGCGCCACAGGCAATGCCGGCGCTGTTGCCGCTGCACGAACGCTACGGTTTCGCCCAGCCCGGCCTGACGAGCTTGGCGCATGCGATGAATTTCCATGGCGACTGGGGTGCGCCGGCCGGCCTGCCGCCGCCCATGCTCACCACCGCTCCGCCCGCCGGCAACGCGCCGGCGGTGCAGGCCCAGGCCCTGAGCTTCCTGTCGTCGCTGCATCAGCAGCAGACCAGCGATGTGACGCTGCTGCGGGACAGCCACATCGGCCGACCCAACGACATGATCAGCCACCTCCATCCCGATGGCACGCCGACCGAGTTCCGTTCGGGCAATACCTACGGCGTGGCCTGGCTGGAAACACGCGGTTCGCAGCGTCATCTGTGTTTCGACCTGCAAGCGTCCAATGGCTTTTCGGCCACCCATAGCGTCAAGTTGCATGAGGCCGATGTCTCGGGCACGCCGGCCAGCTTCATGGCTCAGTTGGCGCATGCGCGTCGCAGCTTGTTCCAGCAGGCGTGCAGCAACCAGCCGGCGGGCCTGGCGGTGGCGGGCGCCGGCGGTTTCGGCACCTCGCTCATGGGACTGGGCCTGATGCGGGAACTGATGTGGGGGCAACGCACGCGCGGGATGCTGTCCAGTCATCCCGGCTTCGCTGAATCCCCGGGCGCCCAGCGACAGCTCCACGACTGGCTGGATCGTCCGGCCATGAGCCACCGGATGAACAACTTCATGGGCGGCGGACAGCCGTTCGGTGCGCGCTTCGATGCGGCCCAACGCCAGACTCAAGAACAGTGTCTGGACTATCTGCATGCACGTCAGCAGCGTTTCGCATCGGCGCACATGGGGCAGGGCGGACCGGCCACGCCGGGCGCCCAGGCCTTCTCGTCGGGCGCCCCGGGGCCAGGGCCCCTCGATGCGGTCGCGGGTCGGCGAGGAGGCGCTCGCCCGCCTGGCGGCGGTGGTGGTGGCATGCCCACGCCGATGGGCACGTCTGCGCCGGCTGGACCCAGCCGGTTCGCCGCCTCGGCGACGCCCGCCCCGCGCACCGGCCTGACCATCGTGGAACTCGATGCGGACGGGAAGCCGCTCGATGCCTCGGCGTCGCGAGCGGCGCCATCCGGGTCGCCGCGTGCCACGGCCGCTTCGCCGACGGCCACCCCCGCTGCTCCGCCCGTGCCGCCACCGCCCCGTGCCGCTGGGAAGAAAACCCCGCCACCACCGCCCGAGCGCCGCACGCCGGAGCGCGCCGCCCCGACCGCGTCCAATCCTGCGACGTCGGCGACCGTCCCGGCGCCGCGCCCGTTAACGCCGACGCCAACGCCGACGCCGACGCCGGCTCCGGCTGCACCGCCGCCCGCAGACGCCGCCGCGAAGGCCGCGCCCGCTGACCTTGGCACCGCCAAGAATGCGTCGCCGGCGCCCGCTGCGCCTCCGCCCGCTGCTCGGCCGGCCGAGCAGCGATCGACTACCACCGAACACCACCACCACACCACGACGACGAAGATGGTGCCGCGCCGCCCAGCGCCTCCGCCGCCGGAGAACACGCCGCCGAAGCGGCCAGCGGCGCGGCCGGCACAGCCGCCGTCGGCCGGCGGCTCATCCAATGCGTCGCCCTCGTCGGCGACCATCAGTCCCGACACCCCCAAGGCGCCCGTCCAGGCGCCGCCTTCACAGCCGCCCGCAGGCCGCAGCCAGCCGCCACGGCGGCCCGCCTCACCGCCCTCGCGACCGGCCGCGTCGCCGGATCGGCGAGCGCTGGGCAAGCGTTCGCAACCTGCGCCTGCGGCCGCAGCCCCGCGCGCTGCCAAGCCGCAGCCGCCTGCGGCGCCGGTCGCTGCGGCCCCGGCGAAGCGGGATGTGGAGCTCGACATGATGGATGCCGCCCCGTTGCCGTTCGTCCAGGCGGTACAGGCCAGCGTGTCGCGCGCTCCGGGCACCGCACGCCCAGCCGCTCCCGCTCAGAACGTGGCCGCCGAGAAACCCAGTGTCCGATCGGGCAAGGGGTTGGTGGACAGCCCTGCAGCGCAGCCTTCGGCGCCGCCGCTGGCCGCGGACGAGAAGCCCGCAGCCACCAGCGCACCGGCGCCGCAGCGCAGCGGCAGCGCCGACCGCAGCGCCGATCTGTCGCGCGCGCAGTCGCTTCCGAGCTACGACGACGCCGTCAATGGCCCGGGCAAGAAGTCATCGAGCACGGCGTCCAGCGCGCAGGAACTGGTCGAAAGGCGCTGGGCGCCGGGCACGGCCAAAGGCGCCTTGCTGGGCCAGTCGCTGAGCCAGATGCTCACCCAGATGTCCGAACCCAGCAGCTTGCGCAAGGCGCTGACCGACCGGATGCGGGGACGCAAGCCCGAAGATTTCAAGGATCTGGTGCTGGCTCATGTGCGGCCGCATGTGACCGAGATGCGCCTGGCGCATGCGGCGCAGGCGAGCGCCGAGGAAAAGGCGACCCACGGCGAGGCCGCCATCCGCCAGGTCATGCAGACGCAGGTGGCCGCCAGCCTGTCGCAGCTCAGTCCGGCGCAGGCGAATCGGCTCTTTGAACGGCTGGGCAGCAACAAGGGCCGCATGGCCGCGCTCCAGGAAGAAAGCCGGATGATGAGCAGCCACAGCGATTCCTTCGCCAGCTTCGGCCCCGCGCTGCGTGACATGGCCATCGATGTCATGCTCTCCGAGCGCACGCTGCTGGACGGGCTGGAGGACTGGCGCGCCAAGGGCCTCGCGCCCAACAAGTCCGCCAAGACCGGCGCGATGGGCGGTACCGCTGGCGCAGGTCGTGCGGCTGCGGCCGTCAGGACACCGGCAACCCCGCCGGCGGCTTGATCTCTTCCAGGCAGATCATCGAGCGCACATCCGCCACGCCGTCCAGCTGCATCAGGCGATCGGTCAGGAAGGTGGACAGCGCCTTGAGATCGCGCGCGACCACCTTCAGCAGATAGTCGCAATCGCCGGAGACGGTGTGGCACTCGAGGATCTCGGGGAAGTCGCGGATCAGCGCTTCGATGCTCCTCACCCGCGCGAAGGCTGCTGCGGTGATGTTGAGGCTGACATAGGCCGTCACGCCCAGCCCCAGCGCCTGCGGCGCCACATCCGCCCGGTAGCCGCGCAACACGCCGCGCTCTTCCAGCGCCCGCACCCGGCGAAAGCACTGCGGGGCGGACAGATGGACCTGGCTGGCCAGGTCCACATTGGACATCCGGCCATCGCGCTGCAGCAGCTCGAGAATCTTGCGGTCGATGGCGTCCAGCGTGGTCTTGTCGTTCATGAAGGCGGAAGTTGGCGGCGATTTTTCGCGCATTCTAGGAACTGAAGCGCACAAACCGTGCATCGAGTGGCGTCACGGCCGGTGCCAACCTGCTCGCTTCGCGGACAATTGCGGCCATGGACCACAGTTTTCTCTCCGCGCTCATTCTGTTGTTGCTGGTGCTGGACCCGCTGGGCAGCCTGCCGATCTTCATCCCGATCATGCGTGCGGTGCCGCGCGAGCGCCGCCTTCGGGTCGCGCTGCGGGAAGTGAGCATCGCCTTCAGCGTGCTGTTGGCCTTCATGTTTCTGGGTGAAGGCTTCCTGCGGCTGATGCACCTGTCCGAGCGCTCGCTGGAGGTCGCGGGCGGGGTGATCCTGATCATCATCGCGATCCGCATGATCTTCAGCCATGCCGGCGAATCCGCTTACGGCGTCGACACCGGCCGCGAACCCTTCATCTTCCCGCTGGCGGTGCCGCTGCTGGCCGGCCCCTCGGCCATGGCCACGGTGCTGCTGCTGGCCTCGCGTCAGCCGGACCGGATTGCGGAATGGATCGGCGCGCTGTTCACCGCGATGCTGATTTCCTTCCTGGCGCTCATCCTGGCCGATCGCATCCGCAAGCTGCTGGGCGATTCGGTGGTGTCCGCGCTGGAAAAGCTGATGGGTCTGGTGCTGACCGCCATCGCCGTGGAAATGATCCTGGCCGGCCTGAAGCGCTACTTCATCGGCGGCCTGTGAGGCGACGGGCCGCCCGGCCCGCTGCGGCGCCTCACGTGCCTGGCGCGCTGGCGCCCGGCTGAGCGCGCTGCGCTTCGCGCCATTCGTCCGCGGTGAAGCCGTAGACGGCGCAATCCATGTCGTACCAGTGCTCCACGCCGCGGTAGCGCATGCCCAGGCGCTGCATGACCTTGGCGGAATCCAGGTTGTCCGGATCGCAGACCGCCACGAGCTGCGGCGCCTTCAAGTCCTCGAAGGCGAATCGGGCCATGCCGCGCGCCGCTTCTGAGCCGTAGCCCCGGCCCCAACGGTCCTGACGCAGCCGCCAGCCGATTTCATGCGGCAGTGCGCGATCCCGACCCAGATGCTGGATGCAGCCGGCGCCGACCAATTCGCCGCTGTCGCGCTCGATGAAGGCCCACCAGGAATAGCCCCATTCCGCCCAGCGCGCCTTGACCCGATCGATGAAGGTCTGGGTCTCCGCCATCGTTTCCGGGCGCCCGGTGATGTAGCGCATGACGGCGGGATCGCTGTTCATCGCATGCAAGCCAGGCAGATGCGCGTCCTGGAAAGGTTCCAGTCGCAGGCGGGGCGTGAGGAGTTGGGTCATCGGCTCACTGTAGTCCAGGCGGCGTCGGCATGCCGGCCGTCATGGCGTCGGCCTTCAGATCGACGATGACCGGCGCCTGGCTGCCCGCCAGCAGGCGGATCCGGCAGCGGCCGCCTCGCTTGCTTTCGTACATCGCCTGATCGGCCAGGCTCATCAGCGCGTCGGCCTCCTCGCCATCGGTCGGGAAGTGCGCGACGCCGATGCTGCTGCCCACCTGCACCGTCACGCCGCTGCTCAAGCGGATCGGCGCCATCACCGCCCGCAGCACCCGCTCCAGGATCGGTTGAGTCTCCGCCAGCCCGCTGACGGGCGACAGCACCAGCACGAACTCGTCGCCGCCCAGTCGCGCGGCCGTGTCGGACGCGCGAATCCCGTCGGTCAGCCGTTGCGCGACCGCCTTGAGCACCTCATCGCCCGCATCATGGCCGTGGGTGTCGTTGATCGCCTTGAAGCCGTCCAGGTCCAGATAGGCGACGGCCAGTCCGTGCTCATGTCGGCGTGCCGCGGCCAGGGTGTGTTGCAGCCGGTCGCCAAGCAGGATGCGGTTGGGCAGGCCGGTCAAGGCATCGTGGAACGCCGCCTGTTCGACGGCCTGCTCATAGGCCTTGCTCTGGGTGATGTCGACCATCAGCCACAGCGACAGGTCCTCATTGCGTGCGCCGGGCAGGGCCACCCCGTTGAGGTCGATCCACACGGTGCTGCCGTCCTTGCGCCGCATTTGCAAAGCGCTGCGGAAATGACCGCCCGCCTGCAGCGCGGGATAGGCCTGCTCGCCGATCGTGGCGTAGGACGCGTCGTCCAGATAGAACAGCCGCGCGGGCTGACCCAGCAACTCATCCGCGCCGTAGCCGAAGATCCGGTCCAGCGCCCGGTTCTTCCAGACGATGCGCCGATCCCGCAGCTTCGCGATGCCGACCAGGTCGTTGTCCAGCATCGCTTCCTGGTCCAGCGCCAGCCGTTGCAGGTCGATGGTCATGGCGTCGGCCAGCGCCTGGGCGCGTTCGCGTCCGGCCAGCAGCAGCCAGGCGGTGAAGGCCAGCAGCGCGGTCGCGACGGTGCCGCTCAGACCCAGGCCCCAGCCCGCCGCATCGATCACGGTGCGCTCATAGGCCACCGACTTGGCGGCCTCAAGCCGGAAGTCGCGGCCCCCGATGCGCAGCCGCCGCTCGCCCGAAATCAGGCGGTCGCTGAAATCGGGCAGCGAGTCGGGGCTGGCATTGAGCGGTTGAATGCCGGAGTGGCTGTCCAGCAGCAGATCCTCGGTGCCATCGCCGTCGTCGACCACCAGCCGGAAGTCCATCGGCTCGGCCAGCGGATCCTTCAGTCCCGCCAGAATTTCATCGGCCACCAGCGGCGCATACAGCATCCCCAGCAAGGCCTGCCGACGCTGCGCTTCATCGACCGGATCGCTGCCGTCGCGAAACACCGGCACCAGCGCCAGGAAACCGGGCCCGTGATGGCTGTCCTGCACCAGCGGAACGGGTGCGGACAGGGTGGCATCGCCGGTCCTGATCGCATGTTCGATGGCCCGACGACGGACAGTTTCCGAGCCCAGGTCGAAGCCCCAGGCGGGAAAGTTCTGCGACAGCGGCTCCACATACGCGATGACGTACAGATCGGGCGCGTCGCCACGGGTGCGGACCGTGAATTGCGGTGCGCCGTCGGCGCGCTGACTGGCGATGAACTCATCGAGCTGGTCGCGCCGCACCAGCGGCGCAAAACCGAAGCCGCGCACGCCGGGGAATTCGGTCGGCAGATCGCGGGATTCGACATAGGAGCGGAAGGTCGCGCGGTCGATCTTGCCCTGCAGCGCGGCGATGGTGCCGCGTGCGCCCTTGAGCCCGTAGACCGGCTGGATGAAGCGCTGGGAGATGTCGCGCTGGAATCGCTCCATTTGCGCATCCAGTCGGAGATGCGCAGCCGCGATGAGGCGGTTGCGGTTCCACAGCATGCCGCAGAGCGTGGCGCTCAGACCCAGCACCAACACCAGCGCGGCGCCGATGAAGGCATGCATCGAGGTGGCGATCGGCGCGCGGCTCGCCGGCTGGTAGCCGGGCGGCATCGCGGGTGGGTGCAGTCGGGACGACCCGGTCGTGCCCGTGGGCCAGCGGGTGTCCGGCGCGGCGGCGGACGAGGGTTCAGCGGCGGAGGGCGCGGCCGAGGGGGTCGAGGCGGCGGCCGGTGACGGTGTCCCGTGGGGCGGCGCCGAAGCCGAGGCGGCGGAGTGCGCGGGCGGAGAAATCACTGGCACGGCGGGCTGGACCGCGCCGGGCGGCCGTGGATGGGTCAGTCGACGACTGTAGGGCCTGCCGGCGGGCCCGGGGCGGCTTGTCCCCGATGTCGGCCCGGGATCGTTGCATCGGCGCCGCGAGGCTCAGGGGAAGCCCGGGCTCCCTCGCTCGAGGGGGCAGCGCGCCGCAGCGACCTGTGCTGCAATCGATGGACAGGGCAGCGGCGAGAAACCCGTGATGCGGGCCATCCGGGCGATGCACGGGCATCCGGACGATCCGCGCGCTCCAGTCGATGAAGGCGGGCATCAGCATGGCGCAAGAGACGGACAAGGGCCCCGGCCTCCGGGCTCGGTGGAACGCGCTCAGGCAGCGGTGGCGGCGAACGGTGCCGGCACCAGCGCCGACGCGCGCGGCGGCTGCGGACGAGGCGCAGTTGATGGCGTGGCTGCAGCGCGAGGCCGCCCGGGCCCAGCGTCACAGCCATGAGGGGGTGTTGCTGCTGCTCGAGCTCGACCCCTGGCTGCGACTGCAGCAACAGCATGGCGACGAGTGTGTGCAGGCGCTGGAGGACCGGCTGAGCCAGTTGGCCCAACAGCAACTGCGCGGCGGCGATTGGGTGATGGCCCTGCCGCGCGGCGTGTGGGTGGCCTATCTGCCCAGCACCGATCCGCTGGGCGCGCTGGACGCCGCCGATCGCTTGCGCAGTCGCATCGCCGAGCTGGACTACCGCTGGCAGGGCGAGGCGCTGCCCCTGAGCGCCAGCCTCGGTCTGGCGCATTGGCAGGACTGGAAACGTGAGCCGCAGCAAAGCGCGGACCAGTTGCTGCAGCAGGCCCGCCAGGCCCTGGCGATGGCGCGCGGCGCCGGCTGCAATTGCGTGCGCGCCTATGTGCCGGCGCCGTCCGGACGCAGCCGCTACAGCGGCACGCGGCCGGCGTAGCCGGTCATCTCCAGATAGCCCCAGCCGAGCAGCGCGCCGGTCTCGCTGCTCACCCGCACCACGCCTTCCCAGTAGAGGAAGCCGGTGCTCCGCCGCGCATCGATCTCCTGCGCCTCGAAACTGGCCTGCACCTGCAGCACGCCGCGCGGCGTGTGAATCCGCCAGCGCACCGGATACCGGGCCTGGCTGGCCGGGCTGACCCAATGGGCCTGCGGGTCGAAGCGCACCTGCTGCTGCAGATCGGTCTGATGGCCGGCGGCATCCCGCCAACTGCCGCCGCTCCACAAGGTGCGTCCGTCGCGGTGACGCAGCTGGAACAGGGTGACGGCGCTGCCGTCGTTGAGGTTCAGACCCAGCCAGTCCCAGCCCACCGCGCGCGCGTCGGCCGCCGCATCGCGCGGACCGAGGATGTCGTTGGCCCATTCATGGTCCAGCCAGGCGCGGGCTTCCAGCGTGCGGACGCGCTCGTTCGTGCGCGTCAGCTGGCCACAGCCGATCAATTGGGGCTCGGTCACATAGCGGCTGGCCTGGGTTGGCCCCGCGCCCTTGCGCGACCAGCCCTGATCGCCCTGCAGCAGCGGCGCTTGCGAGGCCTGCAGGCTCAATTGCAGGCCAAAGCCGGCGCGCTCGCTGCGCAGCGACAGCGCATAGCGACTGCGACCCTGCTCGCCGTCCTGACGGGTCAGCGACCAATCGGCCAGCCGCACCCGGGTGTCGGCCTCGGCCGTCCGGGCCTTGGCAAAGCCGCGACGCAGCAAGCGCTGGTCATGCCACAAGCGGCCCTGGCCGAGATCGGACAGCGCCGCATGGCCCAGCATCAACTGGTCGGGCGCGAACGCGCTGTCCAGCGGCCGCGCCAGATCCTGGCGCAGCCGGAAGAAGGTGAGCTGGAAGCCGAATGCGGGTGGCGTGTCCAGCGTCGCGCCGGGCTCCCGCAGCACGCCGGTCACGTACCACCACTCGATGCGGGTCTCTGGATGAGCGCCATGATCGCGGGGAAAGCGCAGTGCCGCGCGGGAGAGCGGCAGATCCGAGACCGAGGCGCGGGACGACGGCGTCGAGGCGGCCGTCGAGTGCGCAGCGGCGGGCGCGGGCTGCTCACCAGGGGCTCGCGCCGAGCCTGACGCATGCGCTGGATCGGCCTGCGTCGCTGCCTGCGCGGGCGCGGCCTGACGGGCCTGATCTGCGGCCCACGCGGTCGCCCCGCCGGGACCGATCGTTCCCAAACAACCCAACAGCCAGGGACGTCGACCGATCATCACCAATCCTCTCTGACGGCGCGCAGCGCCTCGCCTTGGCGGGCTCGCAGCGCGCGGGCGCCGGCCCAGGCGGCGGTGATGCCGGTCGCCAGCAGGCTGGCCAGCACCAGGCCGGCCACCCGCAGCGTCGGCACCTGCCAGTCCATGCTCCAGTGAAAGCTCTGCGGATTGAGCCGGAACACCAGCACCGCGCTGATCGCCAGCCCCACCGCCAGCCCCATCAGCGCGCCGGCCACGGCTTGCAGCAGGCTTTCGCCCAGCACCAGCCGCTGCAACATGCCGCGCGTCAAACCCAGATGCAGCAGCAGGCCGAATTCACGTCGACGCGCCAGCAATTGCGCGGACAGGCTGGCCGCCACGCCGAAAAGGCCCAGTCCCAGACCGACCGCCTGCAGCCAGTAGGTGATGGCGAAGCTGCGGTCGAACAGCGCCAGCGAGAACCGCCGCAACTCACCCGCCGAGGCCATCTCCAGCGACGCGGGCGAAGGCCCGATTGCGCGCAACGCCGCCTGCACCGTCAGCGGATCGGTGCCCGGCTGCAACCACAGCGCCAGTTCGGTGAACACCGCGTCGCCGGTGGCGCGGCGCCAGTCATCGCGCGACACCAGCAGCGCGGCGCTCTGCCGGCTGTAGTCCCGCCACACCGCCTTCACGGCCGCGGGCCACTGCCGACCGTCGACCTGCAGCATCAGCCGATCGCCGGGGGCGAGCCGCATCGCATCGCGCATCGCCTCGTTGATGTAGACCGGCAGCACCCCGGCCGGCAGCCGCGCTTCGTCGCCCTGAAGCGGCAAGGTGTGATCCAGCGGACGGGCCATCAGGGTCGCGCTGTCGCGCACGCCGCGGACGTTCACCCCGATCGTGCGCGTCAACTGCTCTGACACCCGCGCCACGCCGGCCACCTGCCGCGCCTGATCCGCGAGCACGGCCGGCAGCGGCGGGCCTTGCTGACTGCTGTCGCGTGCGGTCTGGCGCAGGTAGAGATCGGCGGGCAGCATCTGCGTGAGCCACTGGTCCAGCGACAGCCGGAAGCTGGCGATCATCACCAGCATCGCCACCGCGAGCGCCAGCGCCACCAGCACGCCGGCGATGAGCCGGCCGGCTTCGCCCGCCTGGTCGCGGGCGCGTTCGACGGCCAGCAAGGGCAGGGCGCGTCGAGCCGCCCAACGGCGCAGCCAGCGGGTCAGCAGCCGCAGCAGCAGCGGCACGCTGCCCAAGGCGCCCAGCAACAAGGCCAGCATCGCCGCATAAGCGCCGATCGCGACACCGCCGACCGGCGGCCAGGCCGCCAGCAGCGGCGCCAGCATCAGCAGCACGGGTCCCAGCCACCATCCGCGCGGATCGGTCGTGCCGCTGCCCAGTCCCTTGAGCACCTGCGCGGCCGGCAGGCGCCGCAACCGCAAGAGCGGCAAGGCCGCCGCGCCGAGGCTCACCAGCGGCCCCAGCAGCAGCAGGCCCAGCACCGAGGCCGGCGAGGTGTGCAGGCGCGGCGTCGCGCCGGGCAGGCCGATCAGACCGCTGCCCAGATCACCGCCCAGTTGCCGCAGTCCCAGTGCCGCCAGCCCCAGCGCCAACAGCAGACCCAGCACCGCGCCGGCCAGTCCCAGCATCACGGCTTCCACCATCAGCAGGCGGATGCGCTGGCCTTCGCTCATGCCCAGCACACCGAGCAGGGCCAGTTGCGGCAGCCGTTGGGCCACCGACAGGCTGTGCACCGCGAAGACCATGAAGGCGCCGACGAACAGCGCCATCAGCGACAGCACGCCGAGATTGAGCCGATAGGCACGGGTCAGCCGACGGGCCTCGTCCGCCTGCTGTCGCGCCTGGTCCTGCGGTGCGCCGGCCACCAGGCCGGTCGGCCAGACCTTGGGGACGGCCTGACCCGGCGCCATGCGCAGCAGGATCGCATCGAGTTGCCGCGGGCGATGCAGCAGTTGCTGCGCCCAGGCGATGTCCATCAGCAGCACCGCCTGGCCGTCGTCGGTGATGCGGCCGGCGACGGGCAAGGGCGAGGTCTCCTCCGGCAGATCCAGCCGGAGCGAGGTCGGTGCATCGCCGCCAAGCCGGCGCAGCGCTGAATCGCTGATCAGCACGGCGGGACCGGTCAGCGCGGCCGCCCAGCCCTCGCTGTCGGCATGCGGCCGCCATTGCGGATGGAAGGCGATCAGCTGCAGCAGGTCGACGCCGACCACGCGGATGCGCTGCCATTGCCCGTCGCGGCCCTGCACGCGCAGGCTGGCCTCCAGTTGCGGCGCGAGTTCGGCGATGTCGTCGCGGGCGGCGAGTTCCGCAAACAGGCCATCGGACAGCGGCGCGGCGCCGGGCGCCGCGCGCAGTTCCAGATCGGCTTGCGCGCTGGTCTGCCGCGCCGCGGCTTCGAACTGCGCCAGCGCGGATGCATTGATCCAGTGGACCGCGCCGGCCAGCGCCAATCCCAGCGCGATCGTCAGCAGGGCGGCAAGCTGTCGGCCCCACTGAAGGCGCAACGCGGGCCAGGACAGATGCCACCACCAGACCCAGGCGCGTCTCACGGCGCCGGTCCTCGTGGCGGCTCTGGCGTCGGCCTGTGCGCCGGTCGCGGCGTCCGTGGCGGTGCGCATCTCAAGCCTCGATCAACTGGCCGCCTTCCAGCCGCAGACGGCGGTCGGCCAGCGCGGCCGCATGGGCGGAATGGGTGACCAGCAGGCAGGCGGCGCGCTGCTCCTGCAATTGGCGCCGCAGCAGTTGCATGACCTGATCGGCATGGCGGGGGTCGAGGTTGCCGGTGGGCTCGTCGGCCAGCACCAGCACCGGTCGGTGGACCAGCGCCCGCGCGATCGCCACCCGCTGCAGTTGCCCGCCCGACAGCTGGCGCGGCAGATGGCGGGCCTGGGCCTCAAGCCCGACCGCGGCCAGCATCTCGGCCACACGCGTGGCATCCGGGCGGCCTTGCAGCAGCAACGGCAGACCGACGTTGTCCTGCACCGTGAGATGCGGCAGCACATGGAAGGCCTGGAAGACGAAACCCAGTTGCTCGCGCCGCAGCGCGGCCTGGCCAGCCTCGTTCAGTGACAGCAGATCGCGGCCCTGGAGCAAGACCTGGCCCCGATCCAGCGGCTCCAGCGCGGCCAGGCCATTGAGCAGGGTGGATTTGCCACTGCCGGACTCGCCCAGCAGCGCCAGCATTTCGCCGTGCTGCAGGTGCAGCGACAGGTGCTCGAACAGGGTTTGGCTGCCGTAGCGCTTGGTCAGGCCGGTGGCCGTCAGAAGGGGAACATCCATCGATCGGTCGGTGAGGGCTGAGGGCCGATTCACCGCAGCCAAGCGGCAGCGGCCAGACGGCGAGTGAACGGCGGGTGAAAGGCGGGTGAAAGGCGGGTGAACGGCAGTTGAATGGTGCGTCAGGGGTCAGGCGGCGACGGGCCGCCTGCCTCGGGCGTCGGCCCATTGTGCGACCAGATTCGCTGCCTGCCGCGCAAGGCGCAGCATCGAGACGACAGTCGCGGCGCGGAGCGCCCGATCGTGGCCCGGCGCGGGTCTCCAGGGGATCGATGCGCGCGTCAGCGCCGGCCCATGCCTGGTCGAGGCGGTCAGCCCGCGTGGGCGACGCGACTCAGCGCGTGAGACGGCGTAGCCTCAAGGCATGGGGCGACGCGGACGCCAGCTCGCTCGGTGAGGGCTCTCCGCGTCCCGATCGCCACGACGGGTCCATCGCCCTGCGGCGGAAGCAGGATTCAAGCGCCGGCGATCGCCAGCAGCCGGTCCAGCGCATCCGGCGCTTCGGCCGGCACGATGCGTCGTGCGGGCATGCTGCGCAGCCAGGTGATCTGCCGCTTGGCGAGCTGGCGGGTCGCGACGGTGCCGCGTTCCTGCAGCGTGGCCAGATCGAGCGTCGTGTGCGCGCCGTCCCGACCGGGCCGCACATCCTGCTCATCGAGCATCTCCCAGACCTGCCGATAACCGACGCAGCGCATCGACGGCAGTCCCAGATGCAGATCGCCACGGGCCCGCAGTCGTCGGACTTCCTCGACCAGCCCGTGCGTGATCATCAGCGCGAAGCGCTGCGCCAGCCGCTCATGCAGCCAGCGGCGCGCGTCGTCCGAGGGTTCCAGCGACAGCAGCGGCCAATCGACGCCCTGGCTGCGCTGACGCTGGTAGAGCGCCGACATCGGCTCACCGCTGAGCAGGCAGACCTCCAGCGCGCGCTGGATGCGTTGCGAATCCAGCGGCGGCAGGCGCGCGGCGGTTTCCGGGTCCAGTTCGGCGAGGCGCGCATGCAGCGCGGGCCAGCCGTCGCGAGCGGCTTCGGCATCGAGCTGAGCGCGCAGGGCGGGATCCGCCTGCGGCAGCTCGGAGAGGCCGTCGAACAGCGCCTTGAAGTAGAGCATCGTGCCGCCGACCAGCAGCGGTCGCGCGCCACGGGCCTGGATCTGCGGCACCAGCGCGGTGGCGTCCCGCACGAACTGGGCGGCGGAATAGCTCTCGGTGGGATCGAGGATGTCGATCAGGTGATGCGGCACCTGCGCCAATTCCTCGCGCGAAGGCTTGGCGGTGCCGATGTCCATCTCCCGATAGACCAGCGCGGAATCCACGCTGATGATCTCCACCGGTTGCCGCGTCGCCAGCGCCAGCGCGGCGGCGGTCTTGCCGCAGCCGGTCGGGCCGGCGATGCACAGGGGGCTGAGGTCCGGTGCGCTCATCGGATCAGAAGCGCTCCCACGGCGCCAGATAGCGCCATTGGCCGGCCGGCAGATGGCCCAGCGGAATGCGGCCGATGCGCACCCGCTTGAGCGCCAGCACGTTCAGGCCGACGAGCTCGCACATCCGGCGGATCTGACGCTTGCGGCCTTCCCGCAGCACGAAACGCAGCTGGTCCTCATTGGCCCAGCTGACCTTCGCTTCCTTGAGCTGCACACCATCCAGTTCCAGACCGTGATTGAGCAACGCGATGGCGCGCTCATCCAGTTGATCCTTCGGATGGCGCTCCGGGTCGCCATTCACCACGGCGACGCGCACCAGGTATTCCTTCTCGACGGTCGAGTCCTCGCCGATCAGATGGCGGGCGATGCGGCCGTCCTGGGTCAGCACCAGCAGGCCGGTGGAGTCGATGTCCAGTCGGCCGGCGGGCGCCAGGCCGCGTCCATGGCCGGGGGCCCACTGCACGCCGGACGGATCTTCGCCCCAATGCGCATCGGCCTTCACCAGCACCGAGGCCGGTTCATAGCCGTCTTCGGCCTGGCCGGAGACATAACCGATCGGCTTGTTGAGCAGGATGGTGACCCGCTGCGCCTGCTGATCACGCGCGGCCGGGTCGACCTCGATCTTCGCGTCCGGTCCGACCCGCTGGCCCAGCTCGGCCACCTGGCCATCCACCGTGACCCAGCCGGCCTGAATCCATTCGTCGGCTTCCCGGCGCGAGGCCAGGCCCAATTCGCTCATGCGCTTGGACAGACGCTCGCCAGCATCCGCATCCGCCTGACGGACGGGCGCCGGTTGACGCGGCGTGTCGTCACGCGGCGGCCGGTCGCTCGGGCCGTCCTGCGGGCCGCGGGCCTGGACCGGCGCCGGACGCGGACGATCGCCATAGCGGTCCTGGCCGCGCGGGCGGTCATCGAAGGGACGTGGTCCGGACGAGCGACGGTCATCGGCGCCGCGAGGGCCGCGGTCGCCGGCGCCGTGGCCGTAGCGATCGTCACGGCGATCGTCCGGGCGGCGGGGGCGGTCGCCCTCGAAACGGGGCCGATCGCCACCGTGCGGCGCGCGGTCGTTGAAACGCGGGCGGTCGTCGCCGCCGAAGCCGCGCGGGCCGCCACGGTCGTTGGGACCGCTGCCGTAGCGGTCATCCGGGCGACGCGGGCGGTCGCCGTCGAAGCGCGGACGATCGCCGCCCTGCGGGCCGCGGTCGTTGAAGCGAGGACGGTCACCGCCGGCGCCGCTGCCATAGCGATCATCCGGACGATGCGGGCGATCGCCGCCTCGCGGGCCGCGATCGTTGAAGCGGGGGCGGTCGCCACCTGCGCCGCTGCCGTAGCGGTCATCGGGGCGGCGGGGACGGTCGCCGTCAAAGCGCGGACGGTCACCGCCTTGCGGGCCGCGGTCATTGAAACGCGGGCGATCCTGGCCGCCGGGGCCGCGACCGTAGCGGTCGTCCGAACGAGGCGGACGATCGCCCTCATGGCGGGGACGATCCTGATAAGCAGGGCGGTCGCCCGACGGACGCGCTTCGTCACGACGCGGGCGGTCGCCGAAAGGACGGCGGTCGCCACCTTCCATGCGCGGGCCGCGATCGGGTCGGTCGCCACGGTAGGCGCCGCGGTCGCCACCACGATCAGCGCCTCGGTCGCCGTCGGCGCGGGGGCCGCGATCGTGACGGGCCGGACCGCTGCGGCGGTCATCCTGGCCGGCGGGGCCGCGGCGTGCATCGGCGCCACGTGGGGCGTGACGGCCTTCGTCCGCGCGGCGTTGTTCGAAGCTGGCCTGACGCTCGGCGCGCTCAGCCTGGGCCTGCGCCAGCGTGGGGCGGGGTTTGCCGACACCCGGGCCGCGCAGGGGAGCGCGGTATCCGCTGCTGCTGCTGTTGGAGGAGGAACTGCCAGCGGCGGCGGGCTTGGTCTTGTTGAGCTTCAGGGTGGCCATGTCGGTACTGCGCCGGCGCGAGTCGCGGCGGAAAAGAGAAAAATCGGGCGCGACGAACCATTCGCTGGCGCCAAGGGTGAAGTGTCGGTGGAAAACGGGTCGTTCGGGTCGCCGGATCGGGTCGGACAGTCCGGGGAGTGGGGTCAATTGGGCAAAAGCACGGGGTCGCGGAAGCACGGCAGGGGGCCATGGGAGCAGGGCGGTGGACCCTCACGCCGCTGAACGGTCGGTGGCCGGGCGGGGGCGCCGCCGTCCACGGACCGATGCCGGGCGCACTGCCGTGGCCTCAACGGGCGTTCAGCGCGCCAACCGCCGGGCCGCGCGCTGGTGTCGAGGCGATCAGCGGCCTCGCAGGAACAGCGCGTCCAGATCGCGCAGCGTCAGCTGGCGCCAGGTCGGACGGCCGTGATTGCATTGGTCGGCGCGTTCGGTGCGTTCCATGTCGCGCAGCAGGGCGTTCATCTCATTCGGGTTGAGCTGGCGATTCGCGCGCACCGCGCCGTGGCAGGCCATGGTGGCGAGGATCTCGTGCTGCGCCCGTTCCACGGCATGGCTGGCGTCGAACTGCGACAGCTCGGCCAGCACGCCACGGGCCAGCTCCACCACATCGCCGCCCGCCAGCAGCGCGGGGCGTTCCCGCACGGCCAGCACCTTCGCCGAGAGCGGCGCGATGTCCAGCCCGAGGCGCTGCAGCGTCTCCGCCTGCGCTTCAGCGGTGGCGATTTCCGCCGGCGTGGCCGCGAAGGTGACCGGAATCAGCAGCGGCTGGGACTCGATGCGGGCCTCGCCCAGCGAGGCCTTCAAGCGTTCATAGACGACGCGCTCATGCGCGGCATGCATGTCCACGATCACCAGACCCTGCGCGTTCTCGGCCAGGATGTAGATGCCCTGGATCTGCGCGATGGCACGACCCAGCGGCCACTCGCCGGCCTGGCTGGCAGGCAGCGGCGTGGGGGCGCCGGTCAGCGCGCCGGGGAATGCGTTCGACGAAGCGCCTGAAACACCGTCCGACAAGCCGCCAGCGCGAGCGGGCGATGACTGCGCGCCGCCCGTTGCGGTCGGCAGCCAGGCGGCGCCCGAGGTCGCCGGCGCGTACAAGGCTTCCGCCTGCTCCAGCGCCAGCGCGGTCTGGGCGCGCGTGGGGATCGGCGAGCGCCAGCTGTCGTTGCCGAAGCCGCCGCGCGCGCCCGAGGCGGCGCCGGCAGCCGGGGCCGTGCCGTCGTAGGACGCGGCGGCATCGTTCAACTGCGGGCGATCCCAGGCGGCGGCGGTGCCGGTCCAACGGGTCGGGACGGCCGACCCGCTGCCGGTGCCGGCGGACGGCCCGGTGCCGGCGTCATCGGCGCTCGTGGCGTCATCGGTTCGCGACAGCGCCAGCGCGGCGACCACCGCGCGGCGCACCTGCTGGTGGATCTCGCGGCCGTCGCGAAAACGGACTTCGATCTTGGTCGGATGCACATTCACATCGACCAGTTCCGGCGCGATGTCGATGAAAAGCACATAGCTGGGCTGGCGGTTGCCGTGCAGCACATCGTCGAAGGCGGAGCGGATCGCGTGGGCGATCAGCTTGTCGCGCACATAGCGGCCGTTCACATAGACGTACTGCATGTCCGCGCGGCTGCGCGCCGCTTCGGGCAGACCGACGCGGCCATGGATGCGCATCGGGCCGGCGCCGCCGTTGACTTCGCGGCTCTGGTCGATGAAGTCCTCATTCAGGACTTCGCTGATGCGTTGGGCGAGGGACGCGGCGCGCCACTGGTCGACCAGCTTGCCCTCATGCCAGACGGCGAAGCCGACATCCGGTCGGGCCAGCGCATGGCGGCGCAGGGCTTCCAGGCAATGGCCCAGCTCGGTGCCTTCGGTCTTGAGGAACTTGCGGCGGGCGGGCGTGTTGAAGAACAGCTCGCGCACTTCGACGCTGGTGCCTCTTGCGCGCGCGGCGGGGCTGAGCTCGCCGCTGCGGGCATCCAGGCGCCAGGCATGGGCTGCGCCATCGAAGCGCGACACCAGCGACAGCTCCGCGACCGACGACACGGCCGCCAGCGCTTCGCCCCGGAAACCCATGGTGGCGACGGCTTCCAGGTCGTCCAGGCTGCCGATCTTGCTGGTCGCATGGCGCTTGATGGCCAACGGGAGCTCGGTGTCGGGAATGCCGCAGCCGTCGTCTTCCACGATCAGGCTGCGGATGCCGCCGGCCATCAGCTTGAGCTGGATCTGGCCCGCGCCGGCATCCAGCGCGTTGTCCACCAGTTCGCGGACCACCGAGGAGGGGCGCTCCACCACTTCGCCGGCGGCGATCTGGGAAATCAGCTCATCGGGCAACTCACGGATGGCGCGTCGTGACGACGCGCCGGCGGCTTCAGCGGTGGGGGCGGTCGCCGCAGGGGCGAAAGAGGCATCCATGCGGGGGATTGTAGGAGGGAGGGGGCATCCCCCTCCGCCCCGAAAGGGCGGCGCCGGGCAGGGTCAGGCGTTGACCCGCTGCCCGTCGCGGCTCATGCGAATCACGCGAATCGCGCGCGTGCGAACAGCGGCCAGTCCAATCGATCGCCCCATCGGTCCGCGGCCAGCCACAGCAGGTAGGCCAGATTCACCAGCAGGAAGGCGGTGGCGCAGGCGCGGGTCCAGTCCATCTGCAGTGACTCGATGGTGCGGTGGGTCAGCCAGTAGCTCGTCGGCGAGACCTGCGCGGTCAGCAGGTTCAGCAGGAAATGCAGCAGCATCGGGGCGACGAGGGATCGGGTCACCCAGTAGAGGAGACCAAAGGTGAAGGCGGTGTGGGCGTACCACCAAAGACTGTGGGGTCCGGTGAATGGAGCGTGCCCATGTGTCAGGACAAAGATCACCGCCTGCACGATCAGCACCCACCCGATCGGCATGCCTGCGCGCAGCAACGCGCCCATGAGCGCGAATCGGAACAGCAGCTCTTCGATCAAGGCGATGCTGGCGACGCCCAGCAGCGAGGCCGCGAGGTGGGGCCAGGACACCAGCGAGAGGGTGTCGGCAGTCGCGAACTGATCGACCGAAGCCAGAAGGATCAGCGGCGGAATCGCCAGGATGCTCCAGGCGTACCAGCGGCGGGCCCGCTGGGCCGGGAGCGCGGTTGCAGCGAGGGAGGTGGACGCCGTCGGCAGGGCGTAGCGATGCCGCAGCAGGGCGAAGACAGGCAGCAGCATGGCCAGAATCAGCAGGTCGCGAAGAGCGACCGCGAGGACGGCATCGCCGGTGAGATCGCGCCAGGATTCACGCATGATGCCGGCCACCAGCAGCAGGCTGAGCAGCTTCAGATGAATCCACTCGACCGAGGCAAGCGCAATCGCCGCCCAGTGCTTCAAAAGCGTTGGCATGGATGTTTCTCCAGAGGGGGGACCATCGGGAGCCGCCGATCGACGGCTCCCCTCACCGAGTCGTCAGAACGCGCAGTTGAAGAAGGCTTGCAGCACGGTGGACTTGCCTCCGCCGCGCCCGGTCATCTCGGCGATCATGCACTGGCCGAGGCTCTCCTGGCCGGTGTAGTGATAGTCATCCCCCATGCCGGTCGCGCCGACTTCACCGCCGCTGACCGCCATCAGGCGAGGGTCGTCCGGGCTCAGCGTCTTGGGGCCGATGGTCTGGTTCATGCTCATTTCCTTTCAGGTTGTTCAACACGAGGAGCGCCCGTCAGCGCTCGTTGAAAAACCCCCGGGGGCGACGCCATTCTTCGGCTCGCCGCGCGGCGCGGCCATAGGCAGTTTCTCCATCACATCCATAGGGAGCCGGACCACCCCGATGAGCCGTTTACCGATGACACCGGCGCAGCCTGAACCGCCTGTCGGAAAACCCCGCGCCTCGGGGAGAGGGCGGTCATGCTGCACCGCCATAATGGCCGCCCATGGACCTCATCCCCTTCCTGCTCGATTTCATTCTTCACGTCGACAAGCACCTCGCCGAGTTCGTCGCCCAGTACGGCACCTGGGTGTATGCGTTGCTGTTCCTGATCGTGTTCGTGGAGACCGGCCTGGTCGTGATGCCGTTTCTGCCGGGCGACTCGCTGCTGTTCGTGGTCGGGGCGCTGTGCGGCGCGGGCCTGATGAACCTGCCGCTGGCGATGGGCGTGCTGCTGGTCGCGGCCATCCTGGGCGATCAGTGCAACTACACGATCGGCCGCTATTTCGGGCCCAAGGTGTTCCAGTGGGAGGACTCGCGCTTCTTCAACAAGCGCGCCTTCAATGCGGCACACGAGTTCTATGAGAAGCACGGCGGCATCACCATCGTGCTGGCGCGCTTCATGCCCTTCATCCGCACCTTCGCACCGTTCGTGGCGGGCGTCGCGGAGATGACCCGCAGCCGCTTCACCGCCTTCAACGTCGGCGGTGCCGTGTTGTGGGTCTGCGGGCTGACGCTCGCGGGCTTCCTCTTCGGCAATCTGCCGTTCGTCCAGACCCATCTGAGCAAGATCATCTGGGCCATGATCCTGATCCCGGGCCTGATCGCGCTGTATGGCGGCTGGCGCGCCTCGCGAGAGGAAAAGGCCAAGGCGGCAGCGTCGGTCTGACGTCGCTCGGGCTGCAGCCCCGCGCGGAGGACATGCGGGCGCTGACGACGGTTTGACGCGGCGTCTGCCTCTGCGTCTGCGTGGACTGAACGATGCGCGGCCCGCAGCGTGGGCCGATGCGGGAAATCCCCGAGCCGATCTGCGCGCAGCGGGCCGGGGTGAGCTTCGTCATGGGAGGGGCAGGCGGCTATGCTCGTCCGCTGCTCCTTACCGGACCAAGCTCCCATGCAACTGAGTTCCGTGAGCCAGGCTGTCGCCCTGGCCTTGACCCTGTCGGCCGCCACCGCGGCCAGTCCCACCCTGGCGCAATCGACGGCCGCCGCTTCAGGCGCTTCGCAAGCCGCTCAACAGGCCGCTCCGTCGGCGACGCTGCTGTTGCGCGAGCCGGCGGTGTCGGCAAATCAACTGGCCTTCGTCTACGGCGGCGAGCTGTGGGTGGCCCAGCGGGATGGCAGCCAGCCCCGTCGGCTGGCGGACCATGTCTCCTCGGAGTTCTCTCCGCGCTTTTCGCCTGATGGCCGCTGGATCGCGTATTCGGCCAGTCATGACGGCAACACCGATGTCCATGTGATCGCGACGGCGGGCGGCCAGCCGCGTCGGCTGACCTGGCACTCGGCGGTGGACCAGGTGACCGGCTGGAGTCCGGATGGCAAGCGGGTGTTGTTCTCCTCGCCGCGCGAGGTGCTGAACAACCGCAGCAACCAGCTCTATGAAGTGCCGGTGGACGGCGGCTTCGAGCAGAAGGTGATGGACGCGGTGGCCTACGAGGGCCGCTGGTCGCCGGACGGCAAGCGTCTGGCCTACCGCCCGTATCGCCAGGCCTACAACGGCACCAGCGGCTGGCGCCAGAGCCGCGGTGGCACCACGCCGCCGATCTGGATCATCGATCCCAAGGCCGGCACCTGGGAGCAGATCCCGCACGTCAACGCCACCGACAGCAACCCGATCTGGATGGGCGATGAAGTCGTCTTCATCTCGGACCGCAATGACGGCGCCGCCAACCTTTTCGCCTATCACACCAAGACCAAGGCCTTGCGTCAGCTGACCAAGGAAACCGTCTGGGATGTGCGCAACGCCGATGGCGTCGACGGCCGCATCGTCTACGAGGCCGGCGGTCAACTCAAGGAAGTCGCGCTGACCGGCGGCGAGGCGCGGGTGATTTCGGTCTCGCTGAGCGAGCCGAGCGGCCAGGCGCGGGTGCAGTGGAAGGATGCGTCCAAGACCATCACCAACGTGGCGCTGTCGGCGACCGGCAAGCGCGCGCTGATCAGCGCCCGCGGCGAGGTCTTCACCGTGCCGGTGAAGGACGGCGTGGTGCGCAACCTGACCCAGAGCTCCGGCGTGCGCGAGAAGGATGCGCTGTGGAGTCCGGATGGCCAGCAAGTGGCCTATGTGTCCGACGAACCGGGCACCCGCCATCAGATCGTGATCCGCGATCAACTGGGCGACGAAGCGGCGGGCAAGCCGATCCGCAAGCTGCTGCTGCCCGAGACCGGCTACTACACGCTGCTGGACTGGTCGCCCGATGGCGCCCGTCTGGTGCTGCAGGACAACCATCTCAATCTCTATCACCTGCCGTTGTCCGGCGCGCAAGCCGGCAAGCTGCAGAAGATCGACACCAGCCTGCGTCGTCAGGGCTTCGATGTCGGCTTCTCGCCGGACAGCCGCTGGCTGGCTTACACGGTCACCGGGCGCAATCACTTCACCCAGATTCGCGTCCATGATTTCCAGACCGGCCAGCAGCACACGCTGACCGACGGCATGAGCCATGCCGAGCTGCCGGTCTTCTCCGCCAAGGGCGATGTGCTGTATTTCGCCGCGTCCATCAACTCCGGTCCGACGCAAGTGGGCCTGGACATGTCCACCCAGGAGCGCTCGCTGCGGCTGGGCCTGTTCGGCGCGGTGCTGCGGGCCGACGGCAAGTCGCCGTTGCTGCCCAAGGCCGGTGACGAGGAAGCCAAGGGCAAGAAGGGCGACGACGAGAAGTCCGACGGCAAGGATGACAAGTCGGACAAGTCCGAGAAGTCCGAGAAGTCCGACAAGGCTGACGGCGACAAATCGGCGGACAAGAAGGGCGACAAGTCCGGCGACAAGTCCGGCGACAAGGACGCCAAGAAGGACAAGGTCAAGCCGGTCCGCATCGACTTCGCCGGACTGCAGGACCGCATCATCGGCCTGCCGGTCGCGCAGGCCCGTTATGAGCATCTGTCGGTGGCATCGGATGGGGCGCTGTTCTATCTGGAGCGTCGCCAGCCGGGCGTGAGCGCCGAGCCGCCGTCGGCGGGGGATGCAGCCTCGCGCAGCGATCTGTATCGCTTCGACTTCGAGGAGAAGAAGGCCAAGCTGGTCAAGCCGGCCGTCTCCGACTACGCCATGAGCGCCGACGGCAAGAAGCTGCTGCTGGTGATGAACGGCGGCCGTCTGGAAGTGGCGGATGCGGGCGCGAAGGTCGACACCAAGAGCCTGGATCTGGCGGGCTTGCGAGTGCGGATCGATCCGCGCGCGGAATGGAAGCAGATCTTCGACGAGACCTGGTGGATGCAGAAGGAATTCTTCTACGACCCTAAGCTGCACGGCATCGACTGGAAGGGCGTCTATCAGCGCTATCTGCCGCTGCTGGCGCATGTGCAGCGTCGTGAGGATCTGAATGATGTGCTGGTCGAGATGATCGGCGAGCTGCAGGTCGGCCACAACCGGGTCGGCGGCGGCGATGTCGCTCAGGAAGCGCGGGTGCCGGTCGGTCTGCTGGGGGCCGACTTCAGCTTCGAGGGCGGCCACTACCGCATCAAGAAAATCTTCCAGGGCGACCGCTGGAATCCGTTCCTCAAGGCGCCTCTGGCTGCGCCGGGTCTGGGTGTGAAGGAAGGCGACTTCCTGCTGGCCGTGAATGGCCAGCCGGTGGATGGTGGGCACAACCTCTATCAGCAGCTGGAGAACACCGTCGGCAAGCCGGTGCAGCTGACGATCGCGAGTGATGCGCAGGGACGCGGTGCGCGCCAGGTGCAGGTCGAGCCGATCGGCAATGAGACGGCGCTGCGTCAATGGGCGTGGATTGATCGCAACCGTCAGGAAGTCGATCGACTGAGCGGCGGCAAGATCGCCTACGTCTACATGCCGGACACGGCGGCGCAGGGCTTCCAGCACTTCAACCGGATGTTCTTCGCGCAGGTCGACAAGCCCGGCCTGATCGTGGATGACCGTCGCAATGGCGGCGGCCAGGCGGCCAACTATGTGACCGAGGTGTTGGGCCGCCAATACCTGGGCAGCTGGAAGGACCGCGATGCGCTGGTGTTCGACACCCCGGGCGGCGCGATCTACGGTCCCAAGGCGATGCTGATCGATCAGGACGCGGGCTCTGGCGGCGACTTCATGCCGTATGCCTTCAAGCGCACGGGTCTGGGTCCGCTGATCGGCAAGCGCACCTGGGGTGGGCTGATTGGCATTGCGATCAATCCGATGCTGATCGATGGCGGCCAACTGGTGGTGCCGTACTTCCGCTTCTTCACGCCGGAAGGGGAGTGGCGCATCGAGAACGAAGGCGTCTCGCCTGACATCGAGGTGGATCTGGATCCGGTCGCGGTGAACGCGGGACGGGATGTCCAGCTGGAAGCTGCTGTGGCGAATGTGCTGGAGCGGCTGAAGAGCTGGAAGCCGATTCAGCGCACCGAGCCGCCGGCGATGCCGACGCAATTGGGCAAGTGAGCTGACGCGCTGCGCGTGAGGGAAGCCGGGGTTCTGGAAGGGGCCTCGGCTTTTTGTTTTTGGGGCGGGTGGGGCGGATGGGACCCTGGTGGCGCCTCGACCCAGGTACGCTCGCCATGTTGAACCAACTAGTGACTTGGCCCCAGGAGCTTGGCGCGCAATGGAAGCTTGTCCTGTTTGTGGATCGATCATCGATCCCCAAAAGAATCGATTCAGAGTTTCGTTGGAGGAGCTTCCCAGTGACTGGTTTGGCATCAAGGGACCAGTGGAAAGGCTTGACAGGGCCTTCACAGTGCGTTGCCCCCAGTGCTGCAACACCTATGTCAGCAGGAGGCTGAGAGTATTCGGCATCCTCACCTACTGGCGATACATTGCCCTGATCGCGGGCGTCTTTCTCTTCAGCATTGGTTCTGCCGTGCTTGATCGTTAGCAACGCCGTGGGTCCCGGCAATTCGCGACTGTTCGAGCGGACGAACTGGCCCGCTTCCTGCGTGAAGCGGGACGTCGGCTCGGCAGCAGACGCGGACATCCCAAGCACAGCATAGAGACTGATTCATGTTTCAAGGTTCATTGCAGCAGCGCGATTACGTACGAGCCCAATTCCTGCACATGCGCCCGCGAAGGTCTTTCGCAGTGATCGGCGTCCTGCTGCTTGTGCTCTTTGGCGTCGCGATTTCCGTTGGCGGAGGCACGCTGCCACTGTTGGCGTTGTTCGCGTTCCTCAGTCTGCAGTTCTTCGTCTACATCCCGTGGCGCGCAAGAAGAGCGTTTGGCCAGCATGCAGCGCTGTCAGAGCTCGTCCATATCACCATCCGAGACGATGGCTTGCATTTTGAACGCAAGCACGGGGGCGGGCTCTTGCCTTGGACGCACGTTCGGAAGTGGAAGAGCAGCGGCGAGCTGATCCTTCTTTATCCCGCGGATCACATCTTCCATATGATCCCTCGCCACTTCTTTGCGAGTGATCAGGAGTTTTCAAGCTTCCAGTCAGCTTTGGAAGCTCGGGTTGGAAAGCCCCGGGCATAGCTGCGCGCTGCTCGTCATACGTCCCGTTGAGAAGCCTGCGTCATGCAATGCATGCCGGGGTCGCCTTCTTGGGAGCGCGATCCAACGACAGCGAGTCGGAATACGTTCTTCCCACGACTATCCCGACCCTGGGCCTGCCCGGAGCGGTCGCCACCATTGATGACGCGGTCTGTGACGATTGGACGATCTCCATGGATTGAGCAATCAGTCAGAAAGGGGCAGGGCGGCGCGTTCAATGCGGGGCATGACGATCGGGTTGGCCTGCCTTGCCCCGTGCTGGCGATGCGGTTCGCTTGATTGTGATTGCGTTAAGTTACTCGCCAGGAGCGAGCGCTCTGCTATGCCAAATGTCCCATTGGAAAAGATGCAGTTCTGGTTCAGATCGTCGCAGTTCGAGATTGAGCCTGGCGAAGACGCCGAGACTCATCCGTCGTGCTACGGCCGAGCACTTGCCCACTGGCTTGTGGCTGAGTTGCGCCGTGAGGGTCTCGACGTTGATGACGTCTTCCCTGAGGACTGGGGTTGGTGCGTCATGGTGCAAAGGACTCCGTTTCTGCTGTGGATCGGTTGTGGCAACGTCCACAACTATGAACAGCCAGGGCCAGACGATGCGTTGCGTCGACGCGAGGACGTGGTCTGGACGTGCATCGTGGTTGCCGAAGTTCCGCTGTTGAAGCGGCTATTTCGTCCACCAGCAACCGAGCCCGCAGTGAGGGAGCTGTATGCGCGCGTCAAGCGAATCGTGTCGGCGGCGCGAGCGACGACGTTGGTCGACGAACCTTGAGCAGCGAGCCACTCCGGCTGGAGGTTGGATGTACGGATGGGATCTCCATCGTCAGGAAGCGTCCGGAACTCAGACGTCGGAGAACGATTCCGGATGCACCTCCGCTTCAGCCAGCGCAATCGCCCGCTTGAGTTCTGAAAGCGGAAAGGCCACGTCCGTCTCGCCGTGCAGCACAACCTGCAGCCCGCAATGCTCGTCGGCGCGGAACGTCACGAACGTCACCGATGGCTGGCTGGGACGACCCGTGACCTCGACCTGCATCCCATCTCCCACTGCGGAGAAGCATTGAAGTTGAAGCTCGGCCACGTATTCCGGATCAGATGAATGCATGGCCACAGCTTAGCGCCGACGGCTGCCCTGCCCGAAAGCTCGCCGCTGGCGCTGCGCGATCGACAGCCGATGACGTTCGGCCGGTGGCGGGAGAGACGTTTTTGATGCTGCAATCGGCGCATGATTTTCCCTATCTTTCCGTTGCTCGCTGCAGCATTGCAGCGCCACGCCGATCTGATTCAGACGCTCAAGCCTCAGGTCGCGTCGATCGAAGACGAAGACATGGCCGAGGACTTTGAAGCCATCTTCAGCGTGGTCTCGCACGATCTCGAAACCGATGACGCGCTCGCTGCCTTGGAAGCGCGCATCGGGATGTCGGTGCCGCCGGCGTTGCGGGCGCTCTACCAATCGATGGGCAGCTTCGAGGTGCTGCCCCGCGACACGATGCGTCACATGGATGTCTGCCGCGTCGATGATCTGCTCGAGAGCGCGGGGCACGTGGACTTTGATGCCGCGTGGCCGAGCCTGATGGGCGCCCTGTGCACCTTTGGGAGCCGGGAGGAATTCAGCGGGCTCGAGCCCGAATCGCAGGCCGTGCTGACGAACGATTACGTCGTCTTCGGCTGGGCACACCACCGGTATGTCGACCGCACGCTGCTGGTGTTCGACCGGGATGGCGCGTTTCACGCGGTGCCCTATGAGCACGATGTCGATGAAGAGACCTGGATCCTCCGCTACCAACCGATCGTTCACAAGACCGCGCCTGCCGTCAGCCTGGATGAGCTGCTGGCAACGCATGTGGCTGCCGCCACCGAGCGGATGCAGGAGCTGTTTGATGACGGGGAATATTTGTGTTGAGTGGGCTTGGCAGGTCAGCGGTCGTCGACGTGTGCGACGACGCGCCGGCAGAGTGCGACAAACTCAGCATGCGACAAGTCGTTTTTCGCATCGTTCGTACGCCAGGCACAAATGCGGAAGCTCGCTTCGGTGCTTCCTGCGTCGATGTGATCAACGGACGGCAGCAGCGCAAATCGAGCTTTGTAGCTATGGCGGCCTAGCTTGGACTCGTCGTTGTTGTAGGTGCTGATGAGTTGCCAATGCAACGCCTCACCTGTATACGCGTCAATCCCCTCCGAAACGAGGACAGCCGCATGAATGGCTTCCTTGTAGAGGGTCCTCGTGGCACGGGTGGGATCGTGCCCGCGAGCGCGATCCCGCTTCACGTGGGCCACCGCCTTTCTGTCCAGCCAGCGTTCGTAGACCTCCGCTGATACGACTCCCTTCAGAAAGCTGGGCATCGTGTGTTTGACTGGCATGTCGCTTCCTACCGAGCAGGGTTTGATGTTTTGCGAGATCTACCGCGTGGACGATCTCAGAGCGCGCGCCTCAACATCCACACTTGTGGCGCCCGCCGGCAATGCCCGTCCGCATGTGGGCTCATCAATGTCATAGCCCAATCTCAGGTAGAGATGCGTTGCGACGGTGCGGCCGCGCAGCTCGGTGAGATGCACGCCTTCATGGCTGGTGCAAAGCCGCGCCTCGGAGCGCGTGCCGTCGAGATTCGTCACATCGAGTCGATCTTGCCCGCTCGCCTCGATACGCTGATGGCCTGTAACCGCCATGCCGATGAATGGCAAGGTCGCCCAACTCGCAGGGACGTCAGCCAAATACAGGAATGTCTGAGGCGCTCCGTGCGCATGATCGACGATGGGTTTGACCGCACTCGACCGAATCGTTTTGCAGCATTGGGTCGCGAAACGTTCATCCGGGAATTGCACCTTGACTTCCTGCGATGGCCCTAACGCCTGAGGCATCAGCAGTTTCAACTGCCCATCGCCATCGAAATGGGCGATGCCGAAGCGCACCGGTGCGGCAGCGAATGCCGTGCCAGTGAGCAGGACAACCGCTAAGGAAAGCGGCCTGAGCGTCTTACTGAGGTTCATGTTCAGACTCGCCTGAAGGTCGAGGGATCCACGCCGCTGGTCTCGCCGAACGGCCAAAACAATCCGTTCGAGTTCCCTCGCGCCACAAGTTCGCATTGCACAGCGCCAGAACGGCGGCGGTCGTTTCGCCAGAATCGATGCAACCCATGCCGGCGCCTGTCGATCTCGCTTCCCTCTTGAGCCCGCACTTACAACGCGCGATGCCGCGCCGCCAGCGGCGGATTCTTCGAGAAGTAGCGCGCGATCCCCGTGGCCAGCGCGCGGACCAGGTCGTTCTGATAGTCCGGATCGCGCAGCTTGGCTTCTTCCTCCGGATTGGAGATGAATGCGGTCTCGACCAGGATCGACGGCACATCCGGCGCCTTCAGCACCGCGAAGCCCGCTTGTTCGACGCTGCCCTTGTGCAGCTTGCCGACCTTGCCGATCTGACCGAGCACCTCGCCCCCGAGCTTCAGGCTGTCCTTGACCTGCGCGGACGTGCTCATGTCCAGCATCGCGCGCAGCACGCCATCGTCCTTGACGACTTTGCTGTTCACGCCGCCGATCACGTCCGCGGCGTTCTCCTTATTGGCCATCCAGCGCGCCGCCGTCGAACTGGCCGCACCCGTGGACAGGGCGAACACCGAGGCCCCGCGCGCCTTCGGCGTGATGAAGGCATCGGCATGGATGGAGATGAACAGGTCGGCCTGCACCCGGCGCGCCTTGCGGACGCGTTCCGGCAGCGGGACGAAGAAATCCGCATCGCGGGTCATCATCACGCGGATCTTCGGATTGCTGTTCAGCCGGTCCCGCAGCTTCAGACCGATCGCCAGCACCACGTCCTTTTCCTTCAAGCCGCTTGGCCCGATCGCGCCAGGATCCTCGCCGCCATGGCCAGGATCGATCGCAATGACGATCAAGCGATCGAGCTTGGCCTGGCTCATCTCCGGCGCCATCTCCTTGAGCGGCGTGGTCGGCGGCGGCGGCGCGTGCGCCACGGCCGGCGCACTGGCGCGCGGTGCCGGAGGCAAGGCCGCGCTGGCGGCTTTGTCAGCGGCCGCCGCAGCGGCGCTGGCCACCGTCTGGGGACGATCGATGCGGCCGATCATCTCGCCCAGCGCATCCTGCACCGATTGGGCGGCCGCTCGCTCCGCCGCTTCCTTCTCGCGCACCAGCTCCAGCAGCGGGTCGCGCTCCTGCGCCGGATGCAAGTCCAGCACCAGACGATTCTTGTAAGCCGCCACCGGCTCGATGGTGAACACCTGCGGCGCCACCGCCTGCTTCAGGTCGAGCACGATGCGCACCACCCGCGGCTGGTTCTGGCCGACGCGCACCGCCGCGATGTACGGGTCATCCGGCTTGACCTTCCCGAGCAGCTCCCGCAGCCCCTGGCTCAGTTCCAGACCGTCGATGTCGATCACCAGCCGGTCCGGATTGGTGGCCAGGAAACTCTTGGCCGCCAAGGGACGATCCGATTCCAGCGTCACCCGGGTGTAGTCGTCCGCCGGCCAGACGCGCACGGCCACGATGGTCGCCGCGCTCGCGGCCCAGGCCGACGACACCGGCCACATCGGCACGCTCAGGACCAAAGCCCCCATCCGGCCGAGTGCGCGACGGCGGCCGCGGGTGGTCGGCGCGGGCAGGGCCTCCTCGTTCGAGGCGGGGTGAGGGCGCTTGGAATCTCCAGTCATGCGGTCAGGGCGTGTTGAACTTGCGGAGTTGAGAGTGGGCGGCTAAATGATGGTCGTCGGCATCAGGGCGATGACGGCAGATCCGACGGCGGCAGCCGCGACGCGAGATCCTTCAGCAATGCCTGACCACGCGCGGTATGCGCCTCGGCGGTGACCGAGCGGCTGTCGTCCGGCTGGACGTCCAGCAGCAGGCGCAGGTCCGGCGCCGGCAGCATGCCGGCCGCCTTGGCAGGCCATTCGCTGAGCTTCAATCCCGGCGCGGCGAACAGATCGCGAAAGCCAGCGTCTTCCCATTCGCGCGGATCATTGAAGCGATAGAAATCGAAGTGATGCGCCGGCAGGCCCTGCAGCGCGGGCGGCTGGTAGTCCTCCACCACCGCGTAGCTGGGGCTCTTGATCCGGCCGGTCACGCCCAGGGCGCGCAGCAGGTGCCGCACCAGGCTGGTCTTGCCCGCCCCCAGGCCGCCTTCCAGCTCGACGCTCAGATCCGCCACCTGGGGACAGCCGGCCAGCGCCTGCGCAAATCGCTCGCAGGCGGCTTCGTCGGGCCAACGGAACTGGCGGGTTTCTAGAATGCTCAAAACCTATGGAATCCTTGTTGAACAACAACCGCTCCGATGCTGCATCGGATGCCCTCCGCGACCCCGCTGCACTGGCAGCCTGGATGGTCGAGGTGCGTGCCTGGGCACTTGAGCTGGGATTCTCACAGATTGGTGTGGCGAACATCGACTTGAGTGATGCGGAAAGCGGACTGCTGGCATGGCTCGCGGCCGGCTTCCACGGCGAGATGCACTACATGGCCGCGCACGGCCTCAAGCGCGCCCGACCGGCAGAACTCGTGCCCGGCACGCTCAGCGTCCTCACCGCCCGCATGGATTACCTGCCCGAATCCGTCGGCCCGGACTGGCAGCAACGCGAGTGGGACCGCCTGGCCGATCCCACCCAGGCGCAGGTCTCGCTTTATGCGCGCGGCCGGGACTATCACAAGGTGCTGCGCCAGCGGCTGCAGCAACTGGCGGATCGGCTGCAGCAGTCGCTCGGGCCGCTGGGGCATCGCGTCTTCACCGATTCGGCACCGGTCCTGGAAGTGGAGCTGGCCAGCCGCTCCGGCATCGGCTGGCGCGGCAAGCACACCCTCACGCTGCATCGGGACGTGGGCTCGATGTTCTTCCTCGGCGAAATCTATCTGGACCTCGCCTTGCCGCCCAGCGAGCCGGTCAGCGCCCACTGCGGCCAGTGCCGCGCCTGCCTGGAGGCCTGCCCGACCGGTGCGATCGTCGCGCCTTACCGGCTCGACGCCCGGCGCTGCATCAGCTATCTGACCATTGAGCAGGATGGGCCGATCCCGATCGAGCTGCGTCCCGCCCTCGGCAACCGGATCTACGGCTGTGATGATTGCCAGCTGGTCTGCCCGTGGAACAAGTTTGCCCGGCGCAATGCGCTGCCCGACTTCAATTGGCGCGAGCCGCTCGGTCACGCCAGCTTGCTGGACCTGTGGGCCTGGGACGAGGCGACCTTTCTGCGCCGCACCGAGGGCTCGGCGATCCGCCGCATCGGCCATGGCCGCTGGCGGCGCAATCTGGCGGTGGCGATGGGCAATGCGCTGCGGCAAGACCTGGCCCCCGCGCTGAGGGAACGCCTGCTCGCCGCATTGAGCGAACAGCGCCCGGACGCATCGCCCATCCTGGCGGAGCACATCGATTGGGCGCTGGCGCAGGTGCCGGGATCGTTCGCTTAGAGCAAGGGCTGGGCCTGCAGCCACATCGGCAGCACCAGCATGCCGAGCAGGGTCGATACCGTCACCAGACCCGCCACGAAGGGCCCGTTGCCGCCCATTCGCACGGCCAGCACATAGGCGCTGGAGGCGGTCGGCAGTGCGGCAAAGGCCAGCAGGATCTGCGCTTGAGGCAGGGGCAAGGCCAGCAGCCGGGCCAGCAGCAGGGCCCAGAGCGGCAGCATCAGATGTCGGATCGCCAGCAGCGCGGCGGCCAGGCGCGGCGCGTCCTTCAGCGCACCCAGCCGCAGGCCGGCGCCGACGGCCATCAGGCCCAAGGGCAGGGCGGCGACGCCGATGCGGTTCAGCGTGATCGTGACGGGCTCCGGCAAGCTCAGACCCGAGAGATTGGCAGCCAGCCCGCTCAGCGTCGCGATGATCAGCGGGTTGCGGGCCAGCTCCTTGAGATAGCCCTGGCCGCCGTGTCGGGCCAGCGGCCAGACCGCCGCGACATTGGCCACCGGCACGCACACCGCCGCGATCATCGCGATCCAGGCCACGCCTTGCGTGCCTTGCAGCCGTTCCGCCAGCGCGAGCGCGACGAAGGAATTGAAGCGGAAGGCCACCTGCGCGCCCGACGCATGCAATCGGGCATCCACGCCCGGCACCCAGCGCAGCGCATAGGCCAGCGCGATGCCGCCGAGCATCACCGCCAGGCCGCCCAGCAACAGCAGCACGGTGTCTGCGGGCTGCAGCGTGCTGCGCGCAATCGAGTTGAACAACAGGACCGGGAAGAGCAGGAAGTACACCAGCTTCTCGGCGGCCTCCCAGATCGGGCGGTTGAGCGCGGTGTAGCGGCAGAGCAGGAAACCGGCAACGATCAACAGGAAATCGGGCAGCAGCAGCAACATTGGAAGACGGAGACAGGTTTTGCCGAGTGTGCCAGTCGCAGGACGCCCTCCCGGGCTGCTTTGGCGGCTCTCTACGTAGTTCCGCTAGCGTGAGGGCTGGGCGACACTGCGTAAGCTGTTTCAATTGTCAGTCCCATCGAAAGACGAGGAGATCATGAACCGTCGCAACATCGTCCAACGCAGCCTGGTGCTGGGCACGCTGAGCGTGTGCAGTACGCTGGTGCTGGCGCAGTCCTATCCCAACAAGCCGGTCAAGCTGGTGGTGCCCTTCGCACCCGGCGGCACGACCGACATCATCGCCCGCGTGGTGGCCCAGAACATCAACGGCCCGCTGGGTCAGACGATGATCGTGGAGAACAAGGCCGGCGGCGGCGGCATCATCGGCGCCAACGACACCGCCAAGTCGCCGGCGGACGGCTACTCGCTGGGCGTGGCCACGGTCTCGACCACCGCCACCAATCCGGCGATCAATCCGAAGACGCCGTACAACCCGCTCACCGACTTCACCCCCATCATCAATCTGGCGGCCACGCCGAACGTGCTGGCGGTGCATCCCTCGTTCCCCGCCAAGGACTACAAGGCCTTCCTGGCCGAGATGAAGAAGAACCCGGGCAAGTACAGCTACTCGACCTCCGGCACGGGCGGCATCGGCCATCTGCAGATGGAGCTCTACAAGAGCCTGACCGGTGTGTTCGTCACCCACATCCCGTATCGCGGCGCGGGTCCTGCACTGAATGACACGGTCGCCGGTCAGGTGCCGATGATTTTCGACAACCTGCCGTCGGCGCTGCCCTTCATCAAGGATGGCCGCCTGGTCGCGATCGCGGTGGCTGCGCCGCAGCGCCTGTCGGTGCTGCCGAACGTGCCGACCTTCAAGGAGCTGGGTCTGGAGCCGGTGAACCGCATGGCCTATTACGGCATCCTGGGTCCGAAGAACCTGCCCAAGGAAGTCGTCGCCAAGATCCACGATGCGGCACGCAAGACGGTGGAAATGCCGGAAGTGAAGAAGCGCATCGAGGAGACCGGCTCCATCATCGTGGCCAACACGCCGGAGCAATTCACCGAGCAGATCAAGGCGGAATACGCCGTCTACAAGAAGGTCGTCGAAGTCCAGAAGCTCAAGCTGGATTGATGCGCCTGTGCTGAGCGTCGCCGCTGGCAGTACCAGCGCGCGCCCATGAAAAAACGCCGCAGACCCGTGAGGGTCTGCGGCGTTCTTCTTTCATCGCGAAGCGGGCTGGCGGGGCCACGCTGGCCCGCGCCAGGCCCAGGCGATTACAGGCCGAACAGGCTGCTCACGCCGCCGGTGGCCGCGCCGAGCACGCCGGAGGCGATGCCTCCCACGATGCCACCCGGGGCGCCACCACCTTGACCGCCGCCCGTGGCGGCACCGACTGCGGATTGAGCGACTGCGCCGCCGATGAGTGCTGGGATCATTTGAAACTCCTTGATTGAACCGGATCGAAGGCCGGGTCCCGCCATCCAACACGTCGCGGTGAGGTCCCCGAAGAACGAGGGCGGATGGGCTAACCCGGCCGTCTGCGAATCCGAAATCCGCGACATGCCGACGCACCTAGTCCAGTCCGTTTCGAAATCGGGTCCAGCCTGATCGCAGTAATTCATCGTTGGCCGACTACCTATCCAAGCAGATGGATCACCGATGAAGGTCGGTCACGGCCGGAAGGTGGCGATTCCATATCGTGAAAACATCGCATCGGAATCTGAAAATTCCTCATGCTGCAGCGCCGCATCATTTCTCATGATGGAAGAGGTCATTTCACGATCCGGTTTAGAAAACCTAGATGGTTGATTTTTAAAGGAAAAATATTAGGTCTTCTATAAGACTTGGCCCTAGCCGTCGCGAGAGCGCTCCCCTAGTCTTGAGCCCAACGAGTTTTCGTTTTCACCGCTCAACCGCAACGCAAGGAGCTTCAGATGACCACCCCCACCCGTGAACAGCAAATCGCCGCACTTGAAAAGGACTGGGCCGAGAACCCGCGCTGGAAGGGCATCCAGCGCGGTTACAGCGCGGCCGATGTGGTGCGTCTGCGTGGCTCGCTGCCGATCGAGCACACCCTGGCCAAGCGCGGCGCCGAGAAGCTGTGGAATCTGGTCAACACCGAGCCGTTCGTGAATTCGCTGGGTGCGCTGACCGGCAACCAGGCCATGCAGCAGGTCAAGGCCGGCTTGAAGGCGATCTATTTGTCGGGCTGGCAGGTCGCGGGGGATGCGAACAGCAATGGCGAGATGTATCCCGACCAATCGCTGTATTCGGTGGATTCGGTGCCGAAGGTGGTGCGCAAGATCAATGCGACCTTCAAGCGGGCGGACGAGATCCAATGGAGCGAGGGCAAGAACGACATCGACTATTTCGCGCCGATCGTGGCGGACGCGGAGGCCGGTTTCGGTGGCGTGCTGAATGCGTTTGAGCTGATGAAGGCGATGATCGAGGCGGGCGCTTCGGGCGTGCACTTCGAGGACCAGCTCGCGGCGGCGAAGAAGTGCGGCCACATGGGCGGCAAGGTGCTGGTGCCGACGCGTGAGGCGGTGGCCAAGCTGGTGGCAGCTCGTCTGGCGGCGGACACCATGGGCGTGCCGACGGTGCTGCTGGCCCGCACCGATGCGGAGGCTGGTGATCTGGTCACCAGCGACATCGACGACAACGACAAGCCGTTCTGCACCGGCGAGCGCACGGTGGAAGGCTTCTTCCGCACCCGCAATGGTCTGGACCAGGCCATCAGCCGCGGTCTGGCCTATGCGCCGTATGCCGACATGATCTGGTGCGAGACCGGCAAGCCCGACCTGGCCTTTGCCAAGGCGTTTGCCGAAGCCATTCACGCCAAGTTCCCGGGCAAGCTGCTGGCCTACAACTGCTCGCCGAGCTTCAACTGGAAGAAGAACCTGGACGACGCCACGATCGCCAAGTTCCAGCGCGAGCTGGGCGCGATGGGCTACAAGTTCCAGTTCATCACGCTGGCCGGTTTCCACAGCCTGAACTACTCGATGTTCAACCTCGCCTACGGCTATGCGCGCAACAACATGAGCGCCTTCGTCGAGCTGCAGGAAGCCGAGTTTGCGGCGGCGGAGAAGGGCTTCACCGCGGTCAAGCATCAGCGCGAAGTCGGCACCGGCTACTTCGATGCCGTCACCACCACGATCGAGGCGCAGGCGTCCACCGCCGCGCTGAAGGGCTCGACGGAGGATGAGCAGTTCTTCGATGCGAAGCGTGCGGTTGGAACTTGACGTTGGAGGGCGTCCCTAAGCGGGACGCAGTGTGAAAGAAGAGGGGCGCTGCGAGGCGTCCCTTTTTTGTTTTGGCCCCGGGATTCGTGGCGCGAGGCGGCTTCTGTGCGTTGAATGACGACGGAGGGCAGGCGGCCGCCGGGCGGGCGAGCGCCCGGCTCCTCCCTCACCCCGCCATCCCCCGCAACCACCCCACCACCCGCTCCACCTCCCCCACCGACACATCCACCCGCTGCTCCACAAACCTGCGCAAATCCTCGACGCGACTTTCAAACGCCGGACTCTTCGCCAGCCACGCGACGATCAACGGTTTCAGACAGGTATTGCGCCCGTTGGACACGTACTCGTCGGCCAGGTTCCGCGGCGCCTGCGGATGCAGATTGGGATAGCTGAACGGGAAGCGCGCCGGCTCGTTCATCAGCTGGTTCAACCCGCCAGGCTCGCGCGCCAGATCAAGCGGCGGCAGGCCATGCCGCGCCAACACGTCCAGCACCCGACGAAGGTCTGACGCGTTCTCGATCGGGATGCCGCCGTTGCGGAAGCCGATATGGATCGACGGGTTGAACCAGAAGGTCTCCGGCCGGCGGATCTCCTGTCCGAAGATCTGTTCGAAGATGGACTCGACCTCGTCGCTCCGGTGACCACAACTGACCACGCAGCGGAGGTAGGGCTCTTCGCCGATGACGCGCATCTGCACCGACTGGTAGCCGTCGCGCGTCGGACGGAAGAACTGTGCGTCCCAGTCCTCGCCGATGCGCCGCGGCACGAATCCATGCGGCGCCAGTTGCTCGCGCATGAGCGTCGCAGTGAGCTGGGCGACCTCGGTTTTCGTCAGCGGTGGCGACGCGCTCAATTGCGCCGTCAACTCCAGCCATTGCAATTGCATGGCCGGCGGCATCACGCCGCCGCCCGGCAGGAAGACCATGCCCAGCGGCTCGGACCAGACGACCAGGCCCAGCCCCGTGGCCTGCTGCACCACCGCCTGCAGCGTCTGGATCAGGCCCTTGGCGGGCAGGCTCATCGACCAGACGGCCTCGGGCCGCTGAGCGGCCTGGTCGACCAAGGTCTGCGCCCATCCGGCATCCAGGCGCGGTTGTGAGCGAAGCGCTTGAGCCAATGCGAGGAACTTCGGATTCGGCCCGGGCCGCTGCGCTTCCAGAGACGCCATGCCCAGCCGGGCCTGATCGAAGCTCGTGGGCGTCAGCAGGGTGCTGTCCCAAAGACTGAGGTCGTTCTTCATACGTCGGCGCCGGATTTCTGTGGGCTCGATTCTGCAACGGGCCGGCACGCCGATGCTGCGCAAACGCGCTGGCGCTCTCCGCAATCCCGCGCCGCCTTCTCCGCATCTCTCCGATTCCGCCCTTGCGGCGTTCGCGTCACATTGGCGTCTGCGCCTTCCGTCCGATCGACCGACTTCTGCGGGAGACGACGAGGACCCTATCGCGAAACAACGGCGGAGCCAGGGCCCACCGCCCAATGGCCATCCGCCAGCGCGAGCGCCATTCCGAGGAGACACCGTCGTTGACCCCGCACTGCACTGCCCACAGACCGATGACGACAGCCACACCGCCGCGCCGTTGACGCTGTCCCTTTGAGGAGACCCCATGACCTTGCAAGGCGATTTGAAGCGGCTGCACAGCCCCGACCTGGCCGATCTGGCGAGCGGTTGCCCGCAGGACCCGGCCAACTTTCGGATCTGTGTGCGCGCAGCGGTGGGCGTGGTGGGTCAGGAGGCCGCGGACCAGTTCGATTTCCAGGTCTGCACGCCCGCCTGGCTGGTGGACCACGTCTCCGAGCCCCTGTCCGCGCGCGGCTATCTGATCGTGCCGCGCTACGACTACGCGCCCTTGCACGCCGCCATTGCCCGCCTGTGCGCCGGCACCACCGGACCCGATTGGCAAACCATTGCCGCCCGATTGAATCTCGCCGCCCAGTGGGAGTACGACCGAGACGAATGAGACGAATGAGCGCCACGCGACGAATCGATTCCGTCTTCTCGCAATGAACGCCGAACCGTCCCCCATTCAGAACGCGCAGTCCATCGCCGATTCAGCGACGCCTGCAAGAGGTCACCCGTCGATGCCCAATCGATGGCCAATCGTTCAAGGACCCCATGACTGCGGATCGATGACCAATCGTGCAAGGACTCGCATCACTGCAGACTGATGACCAATCGTGCGAGGACCCGCATCACTGCGGACCGATGACCCATCGTGCAATGACCCGCATCACTGCGGACTGATGACCCATCGTGCGAGGACCCGCATCACGGCGGACCGATGACCCATCGTGCGGATGCCCATCACCGCGGATCATCTCGGTCCTGATCCTCAATGGACGAGACCCGTGGAGGGCGAGTGTCGATGCGGGTGGATATGCGCGTTGAGCGGTTGGCGCGTCCCGCGTCAGCGGGCAAGCTTTCGCAGCGAGGAGTGTTGGGTGTCAGTGAGCGGTGGGGGTTCTAGTAGCAGGGTTGGAGGAGTCTCGGAGCGGAGTGACGAGCGACGGGGTGATGACAGCGAGCAAGCTCGCCGGGAGTGGAGCGTTCTTTGATTCCTTTCTGACGCGTCAGAAAGGGATTCGGCTGCCGGGCCGAAACCCCGGCGGGCTGCATCGACCGCGCGCCGTTGTCCCTCTCGTGCTGAGACTTCAAGGTTTCGCACCGAGGTGTTGCATCAGAAAGGTATTCGGCTGCCGGGCCGAGACCCCGGCGGACTGTGTCGATCGCGCTCGGGCGTCGTCACCGCCTCCCGCCGCCGCCATTCCTCGATCAGCTCCACCACCGCATCCGGATCCGCCGGCTTGACCAGATGGACATCGAACCCCGCCTCATGTGCGCGTCGCCGATCATCCTGCTGCCCGTAGCCGGTGAGCGCGATCAGCAGCCCGTGCTGCATCGCGGGCTGGGCTCGCAGCCGTCGCGCGACCTCGTAGCCATCCAGCCCGGGCAGGCCGATGTCGAGCAGCACGACCTGCGGTTGAACCCGCTCGCAGAATTGCAGCGCCTGCGGCCCATCCAGGGCCACATCGGTGAGGAAGCCTGCCAGCTCCAGGAACACGGCCATGGAGTCGGCCGCATCGCGGTTGTCGTCGACCACCAGGACACGGAAGTCCGGCCCGGGCGCTTGAAGCGGCGCGGAGGCTGCGGGCGTGTTGGGCTTCGCCGCCATGGCTCCGCGGTCGAGCGAGGCGGCCGCAGTCCCGTCCGCCAACGATGCCGTGAAAGCGCTCGGCACCTCCTCAGAGGCGCTCACCGCACCCACCGCACCCACCGCAGCCATTGCACCCACCGCACTCGCCACGTCCGGCGCCTCGATCAGCGGCGGCGGCAGTTCAACCCGGAACTCCGACCCCTGACCCAACCCCGCGCTCAGCGCATGCACCGCGCCTTGATGCAATTGCACCAGCCGCTGCACCAGCGTCAGGCCCACGCCGAGGCCGCCCTGATTGCGATCCAGTCCACGCGGTCCCTGCTCGAAGAGATCGAACACATGCGGCAGCAGCTCGGGCGCGATGCCGCGGCCGTTGTCGGTCACGCTCAGCACGATGCCGCTGGCCGTGGCCTCCAGCGTGAGCGCGATGCGGCCGCCGGGCTCGGTGTATTTGGCCGCGTTGTGCAGCAGGTTGGTGACCACCTGGATCAACCGCGCCGAATCCCCGCGCATCCACACCGGCTGATCGGGCAGTTGCAGCCGCAGTTGCTGATGCTGTTCATCGATGAGCGGCTGCACCGCTTCCGCGCCTTGCTGGACGATCTGGCGCAGGTCCACCGTGTCGGTCTTCAGCACGATCTTGCCCTGGCTGATGCGCGCCACATCCAGCAGCTCATCGACCAGCCGGGTCAGATGCTTGACCTGGCGCTCGGTCAGCGAGACCGCCTGCGCCAATCGGCCGTCATGGTCCGGCGCGAGCTGGCGCATCACCTCCACCGCATTGCGGATCGGCGCCAGCGGATTGCGCAGCTCATGCGAGAGCATGGCCAGGAATTCATCCTTGCGCTGACTGGCTTCCAGCAGACTGGCCTCGGCCTGACGCCGTTCCACGATCTCCGATTGCAGCGCGCCATACAGCCGCGCGTTCTCGAAGGCGATGGCCGCGCGGCCGGTCAGTTCTTCCAGCGTCGGCCAATCGGGCGGCTGATGCGGCTCGCACAGCAGCAGCCCGCCCAGCACCCGCTCGCCGGTGAGCAGCGGCAGCACCACGCCGTGATGGTTCTCGCGACGGCTCAGCGCCGGAGGCGCCTGGCCATCGTTGCGATGGCTGAGTGCGGCGCCGGTGAGCGCATCCAGCGTGTCGCGCGTCGCGTTGTAGAGCACCTCCGACAGCATGTCCTCGCGGCCATCGGTGCAGATGGGCGGCTCGCCATCGGCGGCGGGCGCATCGCAGCGCATCACGCGTTCATGGCCACGTCCGGCATCGCGCAGCCACAGCAGGGCGCGCGGCCCGAAGCGGGGCACCACCAGGCCGAGGAAGCGCCGCATGGCCACGTCCGCATCGAGCGAATCCGCCAGCTCGCGCCCGGCCTGCGCCAGGAAGATCGACCGGCGGGTGCTTTCCTCCGCCGCGCGTTGGGCTTCCTCGGCGCGGGCGATGGCGATGCGCTCCAACGCCTGCTGACGCAAGCGCTGCTGCAGGTTGTAGAGATCGACGAAGACCCGCACCTTGCTGCGCAGCACATCGGGCACCACCGGCGACAGGATGTAGTCGACCGCGCCCAGCGAATAGCCTTGCGAGGTCTGCAGCTCATCCGCGTAGGCGGTGACGAAGATGATGGGCGTGTGCGCCGAACGCCGATAGCCACGGATCAGCCGGGCGGTTTCCAGCCCGTCGATGCCGGGCATGTTCACATCCATCAGGATCACCGCGAACTCGCGGCGCAGCACCTCGCGCAGCGCTTCGCTGCCGGAGCGCACGATCACCAGATGCTGGCCCAGGTCGGCCAGGATGGTTTCGAAGACCAGCAGCTTCTCGGGAAGGTCGTCGACGATCAGGATGCTGGCCCGATCGTCCGCCGGTGGGGACAGCTCGCCGTCCAGGATCGCATTCAACGGCATAGCCAGCCCCGCAGCACGGTGAGCAGGTGGGCAGGGTCCACCGGCTTGGAAAGATAGTCCCAGGCGCCGGCTTCGATGCATTTCTGCCGGTCGCCCTTCATCGCCTTGGCGGTCACCGCCACCATCGGCAGATCGCGGCCGCGCGGCAGGCGACGGATCTGTTGCATCGTCTCCATCCCATCCATCTCCGGCATCATGATGTCCATCAGCACGATGTCGATGTCGGGATCCTCCTGCACCAGCCGGATCGCCTCGCGGCCGTTGTCGGCGGAGACGATCAGCATGCCGTGGCTGTCCAGCACCGTGGCCAGCGCGAAGATGTTGCGCATGTCGTCATCGACGATCAAGGCCTTGCGGCCGACCAGCGTGCCCGTCGCGTCATGCTGCGCCAGCGCCTCACGCTCGCGCTCGCCGAGTGAGGCCGGGGGGCGATGCAGTGCCTGCGCCAATTGCACCAGCGCACCCTCCAGGCCCTCGGCCTGGCGGACCAACAGCCCGCTGTGGCCGCGCTGCCAGATCCCATCGGCCGCAGGCGTCGCGCCCTGCATCACCACGATCGGCAACGGCAAGGCGCTGTCGCGCCGCTCCAGCGCCTCGCGCACCAGGTCCGGCCCGAACGGGGCCGACTGCGCATCGAGCAGCACCGCATCCGCGCTGGGCAAAGCCGCGCGGGCCTCGTCCACTGAGTCGACGACCACGGCGTGCACCTCATGCGTCAGCTGGGCCAGCAGCGCCACGCGCTCGGAGCCCGCCGGCAGCGCCACCAGCAGTTGACGCGCCGGCTGTTCCAGATAGCGGGTGAGGTCGCGCAGGGCGGTGTCGACGTCATCACGCGATTGCAGTGGCTTGGCCAGGAAGGCCAGCGCACCGGCGGCGAGTGCCCGGTCGCGGGACTCGTCGGTCGACACCACACACACCGGAATGTGGCGGGTGTCCGGATCGGACTTGAGCCGGTCCAGGATGCGCCAGCCCTGCATGTCGGGCAGGAAGATGTCCAGCGTGATCAGACTCGGCCGGAACTCCTGCGTCATCGTCAGGGCGCCGGCGCCGGTGGTGCTGACCAGGCCTTTCCATCCCGCCTGCCGCGCGGACTCCAGCATCACGCCCGCGAAGGCCAGGTCGTTCTCGACGATCAGCAGCACCCGGTCCCCCGCCGAGATGTCTTCTCGGTCATCCTTGGCGACGTTGGCGAAGATGCCGCTGTCCGGGCTGCTGTCCAGCGACAGGCGGCGGCGCTCGGTGGTCGACGCCTCCGTCAGACCCGCCGCATCATTGGCCGCCAGCGGTGCCTGGCGCACGCCTGCGCCATCGGCGCGCGGCAGCGCCTGGGCCGCGGACGTCTCGGCCAACCCTGCGCCCATCGCCTGCAGCGCCTGCGCGCTCGCTTCGCGCGCCTGCTGCGCGACGGCTTGAGCGGCCTCCACGACACCGGCCGGCAAGCTGCTGGGTCGGGCATGCCGCGCATTGCGCGCCGGGGTGTAGCTCTGCGGCAGGTACAGGGTGAAAGTGGAGCCCTTGCCGGGCGCGCTCACCAGCTTGATCTCGCCGCCCAGCAAGCGCGCCAGTTCCCGGCTGATCGCCAGACCCAGGCCGGTGCCGCCGTATTTGCGTGAGGTCGAACCATCCGCCTGCTGGAAGGCTTCGAAGATGATCTGCTGCTTGTCCGGCGAGATGCCGATGCCGGTGTCGGACACCGAGAACGCCAGCACCGGTCCAGCCTGATTGAGCGACTCGTGATCGACCGACCAGCCGCTGTCGGCGGTGGCGATGGTGACGCTGACCTGCCCGTGATGGGTGAACTTGAAGGCGTTGGACAGCAGGTTCTTGATGATCTGCTGCAGCCGCTTCACATCGGTCACCAAAGCCTTGGGCAGCGGCGGCCGCGCCTCGACGCTGAAGCCCACATGCTTGGAATCGGCGAAGTGGCGGAAGCTGCGCTCCACCGAGCGCTGCAGCTCATCCAGGCGCAGCTCGCTCACATCCACGGCGACCGTGCCGGACTCGATCTTGGACAGGTCCAGGATGTCGTTGATCAGCATCAGCAGGTCGTTGCCGGACGCGTGAATGGTCTTGGAGAACTCGACCTGCTTGGGCGTCAGGTTGCCGTCGCTGTTCTTGCAGAGCTGATCGGACAGGATCAGCAGCGAGTTCAGCGGCGTGCGCAGCTCATGCGACATGTTGGCCAGGAACTCCGACTTGTACTTGGAGGTCAACGCCAACTGCTCGGCCTTTTCCTCCAGCGCCTGGCGGGCCTGTTCCACCTCGGTGTTCTTGCGCTCGACTTCCTGGTTCTGGTGCGCCAGCAGACGGGCCTTCTCCTGCAGTTCCTGGTTGGTCTGCTGCAGCTCCTGCTGACGGCGCTGCAATTCCTCGGCCAGCGACTGCGACTGGATCAGCAGATCCTCGGTCCGGGTGCTGGCTTCGATGGTGTTGATCACGATGCCGATGGATTCGGTCAACTGATCCAGGAAGGCCTCATGGGTCGAGTTGAAGCGCTCCAGCGAGGCCAGCTCCAGCACGCCGCGCACCTTGCCTTCGAACACCACCGGCAGCACCAGCACATCCATCGCCGCCGATTCGCTCAGGCCCGAGGCGACGCGGAAGGCAGAGGAGGGCACATTGGTCAGCAGGATCTTTTCCTGGTTGAGCGCGCATTGGCCCACCAGGCCCTGGCCCAGGTCCAGCTCCTTGCCGTGGGTGGCCTGGCCGCCGGAGGCATAGCTGGCGAAGAGCTTGAGACGGGGCGTCTCGCCGCTCATGCGCAGCACATAGAACTCGGCCTGCTGCACGCCGACCACCGGCGCCAGCTCGCTCAGGATCAATTGGCCGACGGTCACCAGGTCCTTCTGGCCCTGCAGCATGCGGCTGAACTTGGCCAGGTTGGTCTTGAGCCAATCCTGCTCGGTGTTCTTCTGCGTGGTGTCCTTCAGGTTGCGGATCATCTCGTTGATGGTGTCCTTGAGCGAGGCCACCTCGCCCTGGGTCTCCACCGTGATCGAGCGCGTCAGGTCGCCCTGGGTCACGGCGGTTGCCACCTCCGCGATCGCGCGCACCTGCGTGGTCAGGTTGGCCGCGAGTTCATTGACGTTCTCGGTCAGGCCCTTCCAGGTGCCCGACGCGCCCGGCACCTTGGCCTGGCCGCCGAGCTTGCCTTCCACACCCACCTCGCGCGCCACGGTGGTGACCTGGTCGGCGAAGATGGCCAGCGTGTCGGTCATCGAGTTGATGGTGTCGGCCAGCGCGGCGATCTCGCCCTTGGCTTCCACCGTCAGCTTCTGCGCCAGATCGCCGTTGGCCACGGCGGTCACCACCTTGGCGATGCCGCGCACCTGGCCGGTCAGGTTGCCGGCCATGAAGTTGACGTTGTCGGTCAGGTCCTTCCAGGTGCCGCTCACGCCGCGCACCGTGGCCTGTCCGCCCAGCCGGCCTTCCGTGCCGACCTCCCGCGCCACCCGCGTCACTTCCGCAGCGAAGGAGGACAGCTGGTCCACCATGGTGTTGATGGTGGTCTTGAGCTCCAGGATCTCGCCCTTCACATCCACCGTGATCTTCTTGGACAGATCGCCGGCGGCCACCGCCTTGGTCACGTCCGCGATGTTGCGCACCTGGCTGGTCAGGTTGGAGGCCATCGAGTTGACCGAGTCGGTCAGGTCCTTCCACGTGCCGGCCACGCCCTGCACATCGGCCTGGCCGCCGAGCTTGCCTTCGGTGCCCACTTCGCGCGCGACCCGTGTCACTTCCGCCGCGAAGGAGCGCAACTGATCCACCATCGTGTTGATGGTGTTCTTCAGCTCCGAGATCTCGCCCTTCACATCCACGGTGATCTTCTTGGACAGATCGCCCGCGGCGACGGCGGTCGTCACTTCCGCGATGTTGCGCACCTGACTGGTCAGGTTGCCGGCCATGAAGTTCACCGATTCGGTCAGGTCCTTCCAGGTGCCGGCCACGCCCTGCACATCGGCCTGACCGCCGAGCTTGCCTTCGGTGCCGACCTCGCGGGCCACGCGCGTCACTTCCGCCGCGAAGGAGCGCAACTGGTCCACCATCACGTTGATGGTGTTCTTCAGTTCCAGGATCTCGCCCTTCACATCCACGGTGATCTTCTTGGACAGATCGCCGGCGGCCACCGCCTTGGTCACGTCCGCGATGTTGCGCACCTGGCTGGTCAGGTTGCCGGCCATGGAGTTGACCGACTCGGTCAGATCCTTCCAGGTGCCGGCCACGCCCTGCACATCGGCCTGGCCGCCGAGTTCACCTTCGGTGCCCACTTCGCGCGCCACCCGGGTCACTTCGGCCGCGAAGGACGAGAGCTGATCCACCATGGTGTTGATCGTGGCCTTGAGCTCCAGGATCTCGCCCTTCACATCCACGGTGATCTTCTTGGAGAGGTCGCCCGCGGCCACCGCCTTGGTCACGTCCGCGATGTTGCGCACCTGGCTGGTCAGGTTGGACGCCATCGAGTTGACCGAGTCGGTCAGGTCCTTCCAGGTGCCGGCGACGCCCTGCACATCGGCCTGACCGCCCAGCTTGCCTTCGGTGCCGACCTCGCGCGCCACCCGCGTCACTTCGGCGGCGAAGGAGCGCAACTGGTCCACCATCGTGTTGATGGTGTTCTTCAGTTCGAGGATTTCGCCCTTCACGTCCACGGTGATCTTCTTGGAGAGATCGCCCGCCGCGACCGCGGTCGTCACTTCCGCGATGTTGCGCACCTGACTGGTCAGGTTGCCGGCCATGAAGTTCACCGATTCCGTCAGGTCTTTCCAGGTGCCGGCCACGCCCTGCACATCGGCCTGGCCGCCGAGCTTCCCTTCGGTGCCCACCTCGCGCGCCACCCGCGTGACTTCGGCGGCGAAGGAGCGCAGTTGGTCCACCATGGTGTTGACCGTGTTCTTCAGCTCCAGGATTTCGCCCTTCACATCCACGGTGATCTTCTTGGACAGATCGCCCAGCGCCACCGCCTTGGTCACGTCCGCGATGTTGCGCACCTGGCTGGTCAGGTTGCCGGCCATGGAGTTGACCGAGTCGGTCAGGTCCTTCCAGGTGCCGGACACGCCTTCCACCCGCGCCTGGCCGCCCAGGATGCCCTCGGTGCCGACCTCGCGCGCCACCCGCGTCACTTCGGACGCGAACGATCGCAACTGGTCCACCATCGTGTTGATGGTGTTCTTGAGCGTCAGGAACTCGCCCTTGACGTCCACCTCGATCTTCTTGGAGAGGTCGCCCTGCGCCACCGCGGTCGTCACGTCGGCGATGTTGCGCACCTGGTCGGTCAGGTTGCCGGCCATGGAGTTGACCGAGTCGGTCAGGTCCTTCCAGGTGCCGGCCACGCCCTTGACCTTGGCCTGTCCGCCCAGCTTGCCTTCGGTGCCCACTTCGCGCGCCACCCGGGTCACTTCGGCGGAGAAATCGCCCAGTTGCTCCACCATCCGGTTGATGGTCTTGGCGGTGTGCAGGAACTCGCCCTGCAGCGGCCGGTCGTCGACCTCCAGCGCCATGCTCTTGGTCAGGTCGCCCTCGGCCACCGCACCGATCACCCGTGCGGCCTCGCTGGTCGGATGGACCAGGTCATCGATCAGCGCATTGATGCTGTCGATCGACTGGCCCCAGAAGCCGCGCATCTCCGGCAGCGCGGCCCGCTGCTTGAGCCGGCCCTCGCGGCCGACGACCTGGCGCAGCCGCGCCAGTTCCGCGGCCATGCTGGCGTTCTGTTCGACCACCTCGTTGAAGGCATCGGCCAGCTTGCCCGGCACGCCGGTCCAGTGGAATGGCAGACGCACATCCGGATCACCGCGACGCAAGGCATGCAGCGCCATCAGCAGCGCATTGAGATGCTCTGCCGGCACCACGGTCACACTGTCTTCCACCACGCTCATGCTTCGCTCCCGCGTTCTTGTCCCTGTCACTGCGCCGCCCATGGCCAGCGCTGTCATCGTCTCGTCCGACCCCGAGTCCCCGGTGGTCCCGCGCCGCGTCGCCAAGGACCGGATGGGCCTGCGCCGGGGCGCTGCCGAGCGGTCTCGCCGGGGGCTGGTCCCGGCGGTCCGACGGCAGTTGACCCGGCAATGTAGCGCTGTACGACGGCCTGATCGGGTGGGTTTTGGAGTGAGGTTTTGGGCACGCGGATTGCCAGAGAGCGCGATTGATCAACCGGTCCGCGCTTGCGTGGATCCTGTCCGTCCGGAGCCCCGTGCCATGTCCCAGACCCCCAACGCCCTGCGGGTGCTCGTCATCGACGACGACCCCGAGGGCGCCCGCACGCTCAGCGAGCTGTTCCGCTGCTACGGCTGCGCCACGGCCGTGGCCTACAGCGGGCGACTGGGGCTGCGGCTGGCGAAGCTGTTCAAGCCGGAGCTGGTGTTCGTGGACTTCGACATGCCCGACATGAACGGCCTGGACGTGGTGCACGAGGCCAAGCTGGCCGATGCGGAAGAGGGCCGGCATGTGACCTATGTCTGCCTGACCGGCGGCGGTCCCGAGATCACGCAGGAGAAAGCAGATGCGGCCGGCTTCGCCCGGCTGCTCTACAAGCCGTTGAAGGTCACCGACCTGCTGGCGATGCTGTTGACCGCCCGGCCCGGCAACTTTGTTGCAGGAAATCCGACGCCCGCGCTGCGTCCGGCGCGTGCGATGGATGCCGGGAATCGCACACGTCGACATTGAGATCGGCCGGCGCGATCGGAAACGTTGCGCGCGCGCCGCGCGCGACGGCGCTCACATGGAGGCTTCGAGCAACTGGCGGTAGTCGCTGGCGGACGCTTCCCGCGGATTCGTCTTGTGACAGTGGTCGTGCTGGGCGCGGGCGATGGTCTCGTCGAACAGCACTGGCGTGACGCCCATCTCGGCCAGGCCGGTGGGCAGCCCGAGACGGGCGCTCATGGCTTTCACCGCATCGGCCAGTTCCTCCATCGGCGTGCCGGGCGGCAGGCCCATCGCCTGCGCCATGCGGGCGATCTTGTCGTCGCGGCGCAGGCTCTCATGGGCCGCATTGAAGCGGATCACCGCCGGCAGGAACACCGCATTCAGCGTGCCGTGATGCAGGCGCGGCATCAGCCCGCCCAGCGCATGGCTCAGCGAATGCACGCAGCCCAAGCCCTTCTGGAAGGCCATGGCGCCGAGCGTGCTGGCGGCCATCATGTCCAGCCGCGCGGCCAGGTCGTCGCCGTGCGCGGTGGCGCGCTCGATCTGGCCCCAGCCGCGGCGCAGGCCTTCCAGCGCGATGCCGTCCGCGGCCGGGTTGAACGCCGCGGACATGAAGGTCTCCATGCAATGCGCGATCGCATCCATGCCGGTGGCGGCGGTGAGCGCCGGCGGCAGGCCGCGGGTGAGTTCCGGATCGCACAGCGCGGACTTCGGCATCAGCGCCCAGTTGTGGAAGCCGAGCTTGCGGCCGTCGTCCACGATCAGGATCGCGCCGCGCGCGACCTCGGACCCGGTGCCGGCAGTCGTCGGCACGGCGATCAGCGGCACCGCCCGGTCGGTGATGTCGCCCGCGCCGCCGAGGATGGTGGCGTAGCGCGTCAACGGGCCCTCATGGGTGGCCGCAATCGCCACGCCCTTGGCCAGATCGATGCTGGAGCCCCCGCCCACGGCCACCAGGCCATCGCAGCCGGCCGCCTGGAACATCGCCACCGCTGCGCGCACGGCGGCCTCGGTGGGATTGGGCGGCGTGGCGTCGAACACCGGCATCGGATCGCCGGGCCAGGCGGCCTCGACCATCGCCAGCACGCCCGCCGCGCGCACGCCGGCATCGGTGACCAGCAGCGGCCGCCGGATGCCGATCCGCGCGCATTCGTCCGCCAGCAGCCGGCGCGCGCCGGCTTCCAGATGCACATGCGTCAGGTATTGGATGAGGGCCATGTCTTGCTCCTTGTCGGGTGGGGCGTCGCCATCGGTGACGGTGCGCCGGTCGCAAGGGGAGGGTGGCGGCACCCTTGCGTGGCGCACAGGTTAAGCCGGGATCACCCGGCTGAGTAGCACCTGGATGACACGGCGGGCGACCTGAGCGCAGACGCTGTGGTCGCGTTGTGCGCTTCTTGTTGGCGCGCCTCGCCCGCTCAGCGGCGCGCGCGATCCCTCAGCGCCAGGCATTGGGCAGTGAAGCCGACCACGAAGATCACCAGCCACACCAGCAACACGGTCTTCACCAGAGGATCCTCGGGACCGGTCGCCAGCGCATGGCCGACCGGCAGCCGGCTGAGCGTTTCATTGATGCCAGGCACCATCAGCAGGAAGTAGCTGAACGACAGGCCGAAGGTCTGCGCCGGCACGCGCAACCGGCCCAGGACAGTCAGCCGCGGCGCCACCCACGCGCCGCCGAAGGCCGCCAGCAGCGCCAGCACGCCCAGCACATGCCCCGCATTGACATGACCACTGCTGGACAGCCCGAAGGAGGTCAGCACCGAGACCGAGAGGCCGGCCAGATAGACCCGGCCGGCGGTGGTGGACGGGTCGATGCGCTTCCGGCGCGCGAAGCCATACAAGCCGGCGACGATGGGGATGAGGCTGAGCAGCGTGTGGGCGATGCCCAGCGTGGACAAAGGATTCGGCATGGTGTGACCTGTGAATCTACTAGTTGGTAGGGTGTGGGGCGGAAAAGAAAGGCGGTGGTGGCCGCCTGGGTCGATAGGGGAGATTGGGCGTTGAGAGGTCGCGCGCTCAGCCGGACCGCGTCAGCCGCAGGATGGCGGGCTGCACCGTGGTGGGAAAGACGGTGGCATCGCCGAGCGCGCGCGCCAGCATCATGGCGCCGTGCACCACGGCCATGAAGCCGCGTGCGGAGATGGTGGCGCTGTGCGGCAGCTGGAATTGCCCGACCGCCTCGCCCCGGCTGAGCACCGAGGCCAGCCACGCAGTGAGGTCCTCGAAATGCGCGCGCACTTCCAGTGCGACTTCTTCGGGGATGGTCGGCAGTTCGGTCGCCAGCATGGCGCAGACGCAGAAGGGATGCTCGCCCGACTGGATGCAGGCCGCCCAGTAGCCGGCATAGGCATTCAATTCCGAAAGCGGATCCTGCAGTTGCGTGGCCAGACCGGCCAACGCGACACGGGCATCTTCCCGATACAGCGCGACCACCGTCTGGACCAGGCTGGCCTTGCTGGGGAAATGGTGGTGGATGCTCGCTTTGGTGATGCCCACCCGCTCGGCCAGGTCCGCATAGCTGAAGCTGTTGTAGCCGCCAGCCACCAGCAAGGCGCGGGTATGCGCGACGATTTCCGAGGCTTTGGGCGAGAGGGGTGCGGTCATGGGATGCGGTGGGCGGCGTGAGCGTCGCCCGGTTCGATGGCTCATGAATGCACTCTACTAGTTGGTAGGCTGGCTGTCAAAAGTCAGCCGCTGCTGGGATCGGCTGCGTCCGGCGCTTGTCAGCGAAAATCCCGCTCCTTGGGGTCCGGTATCTGGTCGGGCCCACGCCTGGAGTTCCTGTTGAGTAGCACCCTGTTGACCCCGCGCATGGCCGCCGTGCTGGAGCGGATCCACCGCGCCAATCGGCCGTCGTTTGCCAGCCTGTCGCCGAAGCAGGCGCGCATCGCCTATCTGATGGGCGCCGAGATCCTGGACCTGCCCCGCGCGCCGCTGGCCCGCATCGAGAACCTGCGCTTCCCCGGTCCGACCCAGGAATTGGCCGCGCGTCTGTATGCGCCGACGGCGCGTGACGACGGCCCGCCGCTGCCGGTGCTGCTCTATTTCCACGGCGGCGGCTTCGTCATCGGCAGTCTGGAGACCCATGACAGCCTGTGCCGCCAGTTGGCGCTGCGCAGCGGTGCGGCCGTGATCGCGATCGATTACCGCCTCGCGCCGGAGCATCCTTTCCCCGCCGCCGTGGACGATGCCTGGGCCGCGCTGCGCTGGGTCGCACGCGAGGCCGAAGCGCTGGGACTGGATGGTCGGCGCCTGGCCGTCGGTGGCGACAGCGCCGGCGGCACATTGGCGGCGGTGACCGCGCTGCATGCGCGGGACATCCGGCAAGAACTGGGCGTGGCGCTGTCGCTGCAGTTGTTGATCACGCCCGGCGCGACCGCCCATGCCGACACCGATTCCCATCGTCGCTTCGCCACCGGCCATCTGCTGGATGCGGACACCATCGCCTGGTTCTTCAATCAATACATCCCCCGCGATCAGCGGGAGGACTGGCGCTTCGCGCCGTTGCTGGCCGACGACCATGCCGATCTCGCACCGGCCTGCCTGATCCTGGCCGAAGCCGATCCGCTGATCGACGAGGGCCTGGCCTATGCCGACCTGCTGCGCGCGCAGGGCAATCCGGTGCAACTGGAGCTCTATCGCGGCGTGACCCATGACTTCATCAAGATGGGGCGTAGCATCCCGGAAGCGGCGCTGGCGCTCGATGCCTGCGCCGCTGCCCTTCAACGCGCCTTCCAACCGGATTCCACCGCCGCATGAGCACCGACCGACAGCCGCCCACGCGCGAGCGCTTCCGCTTCTTTGAACGTCTGCGCGTGCGCTGGTCGGAGATCGACGCCCAGCACATCGTGTTCAACGGGCATTACCTGACCTACTTCGACACCGCCGTCGGCGGCTATTGGCGCGCGCTGGCGCTGCCCTACGGCCCGACGATGCAGGCGCTGCAGGGCGACCTGTTCGTCCGCAAATCGACGCTCGAGTATTTGAATGCCGCGCGCTATGACGAGCTGATCGACATCGGCGTGCGCACCGACCGGGTCGGCACCACCTCGATGACCATCGCCTGCGCGGTGTTCCGTGGCGATGAATGCCTGGTGCATGGCGAGCTGGTCTATGTGTTCGCCGATGCGGTCCAGCGTACCCCCAAGCCGGTGCCCGAGCCCTTGCGTGATCTGCTGCTCAGCTTCGAGCGCGGCGAGCTGATGACCGATGCGAAGGTGGGCAGTTGGGCCGAATTGGGCGCGGATGCCAAGGGCATCCGGCAGTCGGTGTTCGTCGAAGAACAGAAGATCCCCGCCGAGATGGAATGGGATGCCGCCGATGAAAGCTGCACCCATGCGGTCGCTTACAACCGGCTCGGCCGTCCGCTGGCGACCGGCCGTCTGCTGGAGCATGTGCCGGGCGTGGCCAAGATCGGCCGCATGGCGGTGCTGTCGTCGATGCGCGGCAGCCGGGTGGGGCGGCAGGTGCTGGATGCGCTGATGCAGGCCGGGCGCGAGCACGGCTATCGCGAGGTGCTGCTGCATGCGCAGCTCAGCGCCGAAGGCTTCTACACCCGCTCCGGTTTCCAGCGGCGCGGACCGGTCTTCGAGGAAGCCGGCATCGCGCATGTGGAGATGGTGCGCACGCTGTGAGCGTCAGCGGGGCAAGGGTGTGGTCGTCGGCCTGACCGGCGGCGGCATCGCTGACGCGGCCGATCCGGACGGGATCAACCGGCCCCATCGGCCCATCCAGCCATTCGCTTGCGTGGCCAGCCAATCGCTCGCCGCCGTCGACGACTTCAGCTGCTGATCCAGGAAGGCGACGCTGACCTGACGCGCAGCGACCAGTCCGAGTTGCTGCTCATGCAGCGCGCGGTAGTCGGGCATGTCCGGCACAGGCGCCATCCGTGTCATGCCGCCCGGCATGCCGCCGCCGCGACGACGGCCACCACCACCGCCACCGCCGCCGCCACCCTCGGCGCGGCGAGAGGCGGCATCCGGCTTCTCCGGCGTGGCCGGCGCTTCCGTGCCGCTGAAGGCGGTGTGCCGCACCGCATCCACCCGCAGCAGCCAACCGCGGCCGGCCGGCATCGCTTCCCACGGCGCGCGGCGCCAGCGGGTCTGGCTGACCAGCCCGAGCAAATCCTCGTCGTGATCGCCGGTGATGCCCAGCACCGGGCCGCGGATGGCCTGGTAGTCCGCAGGCTGCGGTTCGCGCATCACCTGCGGGCTGATGACCACGGTGGCGCGTGGCGTGATCGATTGGAGATGCAGCACGCTGCCGTCCGACAGCGGCTCGCCCGCGAGGGCCAGCGCCGTCTGCGCGCCGAGGTCGAAACCCGCCACCGCCAGGCGCGACCAGTCCAGCGAGCGCCATGGACGCTCGGCCGCCTGGCCCAGACGCCGGAGTTCGAGCAGCAGCGTGTCGAGTCGGGCCACGCGTCGGCGCAATTCGGACTCGGCGAAGTGCTGCCGGCCGAGCTGATGGAATTCGGCGGCTCGCGCCAGCTCCGAGCCCCAGGCATTGGCATCGTCGTCCAGCACCTGCACGGTGAGCACCGCATAACCCGACGCCGCCCAGGCCTGTCGCCAGGCATGGCCGGCGCTGTCGGATTCGCCCAGGCCGGGCAGGTACAGCACCATCGGGCGCGGCGTGTCGGTCGCGTCACCGCTGCTGGCGCTCAGGCTGAGCCGGTAGACATCGTTGCGCAGCCGCACGCTCAACCCTTGCACGCTCACCGGCCCGGTCGGCGCCACGACCGCGCCGACATAGCCTCGGTTGGCGAAGTCGCGCTGTTGCTGCTGTTCCTCGACGCGTGCTTTCGGCGGTCCGCCGCCACAGGCGGCAATCAGCAGCGTGGCGCTCAAGGCGGCGACGAGCCCCGCGACCGATCGCTGCGGCGTCGGCGCCGCGCGCGGGCGCGGCATCGATGGCGAGTCTGTCGGCGCGAACCCGCGCATCATGGAGCGGCGATGGAAGACCCGGTGGACGGAGCGAAGCAGCATCATGGCCCGGCACGCTACGGCCGGCATGTAAAGCGTCGATGAACGCCCCGCGGGCGCAGGGAAGACCCGGTGAAGACGGGCGGCATGCTCGGGGCACACGCCCGCATCGAGCGGCGGCCGGTCCGGGCGCGCGCGTCGCGGCGCCGGACCGACACGCCGATCAATGCGCCACCGTAGTGACCAGCGGCGCGATGTCCTCGGTCATCGGCGCATTGAAGCGCTGCAGCACATGGCGGCTCATGCCCTTGGCGAGTTCCTCTTCGCCATAGAACACGGTGCCCAGCTTCTCCCGGCGCAGCAGCTCGGATTCGTCCTCGCCATGGGTGCGCAGCACGATCTCGATGCCGGGATTGAGCTGACGGGCGATCTCGGCCATCTGCCGGGCCTTCATCGAATCCGGCACCGCCACCACCAGCATGGCCGCATTGGCGATGTGGGCCTGGATCAGCACCATCGGATCGCTGGCCTCGCCGCTCACCGCCGCCATGCCGCGCTTGCGCAGCGCTTCCACGGTTTCGCGGCTCTGGTCGGCGACCACGAACGGGATCTGGCGCTCGGTCAGCGCGTCCGCGATCCGTCGGCCGACCCGGCCGTAGCCGACCAGCACGACCTGACCCTCCAGGAATTGCCGGTCGGTGGACTGCGGCAGCTCGGCATAGGGATCGTCCCGCGCTTCCAGCTTGCGGGCGAAGGCCGAGCGCGCCAGCACCCAGCGCTGCAGCGGCTGGACCATGGCGAACATCAGCGGATTGATCGCGATCGAGATCAGCGCGCCCGCCAGCACCAGGTTCATGCCGTCCTTCGGCAGCAACTGCAGCTGCATGCCCAGACCGGCCAGGATGAAGCTGAATTCGCCGATCTGCGCCAGGCTGGCCGAGACCGTCATCGCCGTGTTGAGCGGATAGCGGAAGGCCAGCACCAGCATCGCCGAGGCCAGCGCCTTGCCCACCACGATGATCGCCACCACGCCCAGCAGGTGCAGCGGTTGATTCACCAGCGTCATCGGATCGAACAGCATGCCGACCGAGACGAAGAACAGCACCGAGAACGAGTCCCGCAGCGGCAGCGATTCCTCGGCGGCGCGGTGGCTGTATTCGGATTCCCGCATCACCATGCCGGCGAAGAAGGCGCCCAGCGCGAAGGACACATGGAACAGCTCCGACGCGCCGAAGGCGATGCCGATGGCCACGGCGATCACCGACAGGGTGAAGAGTTCGCGCGAGCCGGTGCGCGCCACCTGCCACAGCAGCCAGGGCAGGAAGCGGCGGCCCACCACCAGCATCAGGATGACGAAGGCCGCCATCTGCGCCAGCGTCTGGGCGATCGTCTGCCACAGCGGCGCATCATTCGCCGCCGCCACATTCACGCCGCCCAGCACCGGCGCCAGCGGCGGCAACAGCACCAGGATCAGCACGGTGGCCAGGTCTTCGACCACCAGCCAGCCGATCGCGATCCGGCCGTTGACCGAATCAATCGCGCCGCGCGCTTCCAGCGCCTTGAGCAGCACCACGGTGCTGGCGCAGGACAGCGTCAGACCGAAGATCAGCGCCGCGCCGGTCGACCATCCCCACCACATCGCCAGGCCCATGCCCAGCAGGGTCGCCACCGACATCTGCACCAGCGCACCCGGCAGCGCGATGCGTTTGACGGCCATCAGGTCCCTGAAGGAAAAGTGCAGTCCCACGCCGAACATCAGCAGCATCACGCCGATTTCCGAGAGTTGGGAGGCGATGTTCACATCGGCCACGAAGCCCGGCGTGGCCGGGCCGATGGCGATGCCGGCCAGCAGATAGCCGACCAGGGCGGGCAGCTTGAGTCGTTCGGCCACGAAGCCGAGGATGAGCGCCAGGCCGAAGCCGACGGCGAGCGTGCTGATGAGCGAGACGTTGTGTTCCATCAGGGGCCTTTCCCCGTTCCTGCAAGGGCGATGAAGGCCTCGCGATGGCGGGGACCCTGGGCATAAGCGCCCAGAGTGGCGGCAATGCGGCGCTCCGTTCCGACGGGGTCGGTCAGGCGGCGGTCATAGATTTCCATCCAGGTCTGGAAGACCGGATCATGGTCGCGGCGCTGCAGCAGTCGCACGGGCTCATCGGCCCGGCTCTGCTCGAACGCGGCCAGCGCGTCCTCGACCTGGTCGGTGTGGACGCGGTAATAGACGTAGAGCTCGATCGGCTCGGCGGCGGTCATTGCGGCTCTCCGACGGTGTAGGGCAGGGCGCGTGGCGTGAGCACCGGGCCGCTGGCGCTGCCCAGGTGCAGGCTGCCGCCGTCGAGTGCGGCGAGCTTGACCTCGGCCAGCAGCAGCGGATGACCCGCCTGGGCGCCGAGCGCGGCCACCATGCCGGCCGGTTGCTCCGGGTCGGCGCTGTGGAAGATCTCCTGGCCGAGCTGCGCGGCCGTGCCGTCCGCCAGGTCGAAGGCGTGGGTGCGGCGCTTGATCGTGCCGCGGTACTGGCTGCGGGCCACGATCTCCTGACCGGGGTAGCAGCCCTTCTGGAAGTTCACGCCACCGATCAGCTCCAGGTTCAGCATCTGCGGCACGAACTGCTCGACCGTCGGCTGGCGCACCCAGGCCAGGCCGGCGCGCACATCCAGGCCTTGCCAGTCGGTCTCCGACAGCGCGGGCAGCGCCGGCGCGTCGGCAGCGGCCGGTTGCAGCAGCAGGAAGCGCGGCCCGGTGCCGTCATCCGGCAGACGGGTGGCCAGGCGCTCATCGCCCTCGGCGCTCGCGCGCACGACCGACCACTGCTCGGCGGGCGCCTCGCCCAGCGTCTGCTGCAGCCAGGCGGCGGCGGGTGCGCCGGACAGGCCCCACACCGACCAGTCGGCGCTGGCATCGCTCAGCTTGGTCTTGGCGCGCATCACAAACATCGACAGCCGCTTCAGCGTCGCGGGCAGCACATCGGCGGGCAGGGCCATCAGCACCGAGGCGTCATCCGGCTTGAAGGCGACCATCGTCGCCAGCAGTCGACCCTTGGGCGAACAGTAACCCGCCAGTCGGGCCTGGCGCGACGTTTGCAGCACGAGGTCCTGGGTGAGCTGGCTGTGCAGGAATTTCGCGGACTCTTCGCCGTGGGCGCGCATCACGCCCCAGTCGGACAGCCGGACGGCGCCGACGGACGGCGAAGCGAGGCGCGCCTCGGCAGCCGGCGCGGTCAGCGGGGAATCGGAGCGGGAAATCTCGGTCATGGGGCCGATTATCATCACCGCGCATTTCATTGAGGGCGTCAGGTCTTGGCTCGGGTAAAAAACAGATCGAAGAAGCGCACGGATGTGCGCGGGGGTGGCGGCCTGTCGCGGTGGCTGATGCGGCTGTTGCTGGTCGCGCTGCTGCTCGCCGGAGCGGCCGCCGTCGGCGCCTGGTGGTGGCTGCAGCAGCCGCTGACGCTGGACAAGGACAGCGTCGAGCTCTCCATCGAGCCCGGCACCCCGCCGCTGCAGGTCGCGCAGGCCTGGGTCGGCGCCGGGGTGCAGACCGATGCGCGCTGGCTGTACGAATGGTTCCGCTGGTCCGGCCAGGCGCGCAAGATCCGCGCCGGCAGCTATGAGGTCCATGCCGGCATCACGCCGCGTGAGCTGCTGGACAAGATGGTCCGCGGCGATCAAACCCTGGAACAGCTGCGCCTGATCGAAGGCTGGAATTTCCGGCAACTGCGCGCGGCGCTGGCCGCTGCGCCCTCGCTGCGCCAGACCACCGCCGGCATGACCGAGGCCCAGATCATGGCCGCGCTCGGCGAGCCCGGCGTGCCCGCCGAGGGCCGGTTTTTCCCGGACACCTACGCCTACAGCCGCGGGGTCAGCGATCTGACGGTGCTCAAGCGCGCGCACGGCCTGATGCGCAAGCGGCTGGAAAGCGCTTGGTCCGGCCGGGACGACGGCCTGCCGCTGCGCACGCCGGAGGAGGCGCTGATCCTGGCCTCGATCGTCGAAAAGGAAACCGGCGCGCCCGCAGATCGCGGCCTGGTGGCGGCGGTGTTCATCAACCGGCTCAAGATGGGCATGCCGCTGCAGACCGATCCCACGGTGATCTACGGCCTGGGCGAAAGCTTCGACGGCAACCTGCGCAAGATCCATCTGCAGACCGACACCGCCTTCAACACCTACACCCGTGGCGGCCTGCCGCCCACGCCGATCGCCATGCCGGGCCTGGCCTCGCTGCAGGCGGCGCTGCACCCCACGCCGTCCAAGGCCTTGTATTTCGTTGCACGCGGTGACGGAACCAGCCAGTTCAGCGAGGACCTCGCCGCGCATAATCGCGCGGTCAACAAATACCAGCGGGGACGCTGAGCGTGTGAACGCCCAGCGCGAACCAGAGAGCAGGCCGTGAGCGGCAGATTCATCACTTTCGAGGGCATCGACGGGGCGGGCAAGTCCACCCACATCGCCGGCGTCGCCCGTCATCTGCAGGCCCGGGGCGCGGACCTGGTGCAAACCCGCGAGCCCGGCGGCACGCCGCTGGCCGAGTCGCTGCGCGCCCTGTTCCTGGACCGCGACATGGACGGCCTGACCGAAGCGCTGCTGGTCTTCGCCGCCCGCCGCGACCATGTGCGCGCGGTCATCGCGCCGGCGCTCATTCAGGGCCGCACCGTGTTGTGCGACCGCTTCACCGACGCCAGCTTCGCCTATCAGGGCGGTGGTCGCGGCATGGATGAGGCCGTGCTCACCACCCTGGCCGATTGGGTGCAGGACGGCCGCGAGCCGGACCTGACCTTCTGGTTCGATGTCGATCCCGCCATCGCCGCCGCCCGGCGCGCCCAGGCGCGCGAGGCCGATCGGCTGGAACAGCTGGATCTGGAGTTTTTCGCGCGGGTTCGCGAGGCCTATGCGCGTCGTGCTGCGCAGGCCCCGGAACGCATCGTGCGGATCGATGCGGCGCAGTCGATCGAGGGCGTCGCCGCCCAGATCCAGGCCGAGCTGGAGCGTCGCGGATGGTGACCGCTGCCCGTGCCCCCGCCGCGTCGGACGAGCCGACCGCGCTGGCCCAGGATGGCGCCTTGCCGCTGCCCTGGCTGGAAACACCGCTGCGTCAGGCGCTGACCCAGGGCCGCAGCCATGCGCTGCTGCTGCAGGGCCCGGCCGGCGTCGGCCAGTTCGATCTGGCCATCCTGCTGGCCCAGGCCTGGCTGTGCGAATCCCGCAGCGGGCCCGATCAGCCGGGCTGCGGCCATTGCGCCAGTTGCCATCTGCTGCGCTCGGGCTCGCATCCGGATTTCCAGATCCTGCTGCCGGACGCGCTGAAGGAAGCGCTGGGCTACGGCGCCGCCGAGGGCGAGGCCGGCGAGGGCGGCACCAAGGCCAGCAAGACCAAGCCCAGCCGGGAAATCAAGATCGAGGCGGTGCGGCAGATGCTGTCGTTCGCGCAGATCAGCGCCGCGCGCGGCAAGGCCAAGGTGGTGGTCGTCTATCCGGCCGAGGCCCTGAACACGGTGGCCGCCAACGCCCTGCTCAAGACGCTGGAAGAGCCCGCCGGCTTGCTGCGCTTCGTGCTGGCCAGTGCCGCGCCGCAGCAATTGCTGCCCACCATCCGCAGCCGCTGCCAGCCGCTGCAGATGGCCTTGCCGGCGCGATCCTCCGCGCTGTCCTGGTTGCAGTCCCAGGGGGTGGCCTCGCCGGAGGTCTTGCTGGATGCGACCGGCGGGCGCCCTCAAGAGGCGCTGCGCTGGAGCGAAGAAGGCATCGCCGCCAAGACCTGGCTGGAACTGCCGCGCCGGATCGCGCGTGGCGAAGCCCAGGCGCTGACCGACTGGCCGGTGCCGCGGGCCATTGCCGCGATGCAGCGGCTGGTGCATGACCTGATGCGCATCGCCCATGGCGCCCCGCCCAGCTTCTTCCCGCGTGATGCATTGCCGAAACTGCCGGCGGTCCGTGCGACGCTGGACCAATGGGCGCGTACCCTTGCCACCGCGGCCCGCCATGCAGAACATCCCCTGAATGCCGGCTTGCTGATGGAATCCCTGGTCGCGCAGGGTCAGCAAGCCATGCGGCCCGCCCGCTGACCCCGCCGACCGCAGCCGCCGGCGACCCGTAGACTCCGCACCCATGAGCGAACTGACCCTCAAGCCGATGAACCCGACCTCGCCCCCCGGCGCCGCGCCCGCCGCCTCCGCGGCCGCTGGCGGCACGCGTCCCAGCGTGATCCAGCTGGTGTTCAAGGAGAAGGGGGCGCTCTATGCGGCCTACATCCCGATCTTCTCGGAAGGCGGCATCTTCGTGCCCACCACCCGCGACTACAAGCTCGGCGAGGACATCTACCTGCTGATGAGCCTGCCGGATGATCCGCAGCGCTATCCGGTGGCCGGCAAGGTCGCCTGGCTGACGCCCGCGAATGCCTCCGGCGGCCGCACCCAGGGCGTCGGCGTGCGCTTCCCCGGCGATGAGAAGACCCGGGTCATCAAGCTCAAGATCGAGGAAGTGCTGGGCACGGCGATCTCGTCGTCCAAGCCCACGCAGACGATCTGAACGTCGGACGATCCGTTGATCGTTTGATCGTTTGATCGTTTGATCGTTTGATCCTTTGATCGTTTGATCCTTTGATCGTTTGACCCTGATCCGCCGATCCGCCCTGGTGTCGATGCGGCGATCCGCCTGCCGTCTGGCTGGCGCTACGGTCCGGCCGGATGGGCCGCCGACTGGCCAGGGGACTTGCCTGGTCAACAAGCTCCTGCGTTCCGACCGATCGGCGCATCCGAGCGCCCGGATCGCCCGGACAATCCGATTCCCATCCCACTGACGCGCGAAGGGCGGCGACACTGTCGCCTCGCTCCCGTCGGCGACCGCTGCGTTTGGCCGGCGTGACCCGTCGCGGCACGGCGCTTGCCGATCATTGGTTTCCAGATGTACATCGATTCCCACTGCCATCTGAGCTTTCCGGAGCTCAAAGCCCAACTCCCCGATCTGCTGGCCGCGATGGCGCAGGCGCAGGTGACCCAGGCCGTCTGCATCAGCACGACGATGGAGGAGTTCCCCGAGGTGCGCGCCCTGGCCGAGCAGCATGCGCAGCTCTGGGCCACCGTCGGCGTGCATCCGGACAACGAGGATGTGCACGAGCCGACGCTCGCGGAACTGGTGGCCGGAGCCGACCATCCCAAGGTGATGGCCATCGGTGAAACCGGGCTGGATTACTACCGCCTGAATGGCCGCAGCATTGCCGACATGGAATGGCAGCGCGAGCGCTTCCGCACCCATATCCGCGCGGCCCGGCAAACCGGCAAGCCGCTGGTGATCCACACCCGTTCCAGCGCCGACGACACGCTGCGCCTGATGCGAGAAGAGGGCGCCGATCAACCCGGCGGCGTGCTGCATTGCTTCACCGAGACGATGGCGGTGGCCCGGGCGGCGCTGGATCTGGGGTTTCACATCTCGTTCTCCGGCATCGTCACCTTCAAGAATGCGGCCGATCTGCGCGAGGTCGCCAAGATGGTGCCCGGCGACCGCATGCTGATCGAGACCGACAGCCCCTATCTCGCGCCCGTGCCGTACCGAGGCAAGCTCAACCAGCCGGCTTATGTGCCGCATGTGGCCCGGCTGATCGCCGAGGTGCGCGGCGAGACGGTCGAGCGCGTGGCCGAGCAGTGCACCGAGAACACCCGTCGTCTTTTCAAGCTGCCGGCCGCCTGAGCCGACCAGGAGCTCCGCATGCGTGGGTCTGACCGAATTCGCCGCCTTGCCATCCATGCCACGTCCACGGCGCAGGTCCTCCGGGCCGTGCCGTCGCGGGTGAGGGAGGGGGCCTCGTCGCCGATGACGGCTGTGCCGCGTCCCGCTGCGGCGAGGGGCGCGCTGATGGCGGTGCTCGCCGCCGCCGTTTCATCGCTGGCGATGGGCCAGACCGCGCCGACGGGGGGCGCGGTGCCGAGTCATCCGTCCGAGTCGGTGGCGCCGCGTGCGCCTTCCGGCCCGGTGCCGGAGCTGCTGGTGGCGGCGCGCAATGATTTCGGCGGCAAGGTGATGAGCCTGCTGCTGGCCGGCGCTGACCCCAACGTGTCCGACAGCCAGCGCAACACCGCGCTGCATGTGGCGATCCGCGAGGAATCGCCGACCGCCTTCGCGGCGCTGCTGAAGAGTCCCGGCGTGGATGTGAACGCCATCAACCAGGCGGGCGAGACGCCGCTGATGCTGGCCGCGCTCAAGGGTCGGCTGGATTGGTGTCAGGCGCTGGTGACGCGTGGCGCGCTGGTCAACGATGCGGGCTGGTCCGCGCTGCACTATGCGGCGTCCGGCCCGAATGAAGGCGTGGTGCGCTGGCTGATCGGGCAGGGCGCGGCCCTGGACGCGCGCTCGCCCAACGGCACGACGCCGCTGATGATGGCCGCCGGCTATGGCGGACTGACCAGCGCTGAAATCCTGCTCGCGGCCGGGGCGGATGCCTCGCTGCGCAATGACCGTCAGCTCAGCGCGGGCGATTTCGCACGTCGCGCCGGTCAGGATGAGCTGGCCGTCGAGCTGGACAAGCGCGCAGCCGCCCGTGCGGCCGCTGCGAAGTCCTCGACCGGCAGCCCTGGCGGGACGACGAAGCGCCCCTGAGCGTGAACTGTTGAGGGGGGCGTTCGCTTCCTCGCGAGGCGCTCCGCGACTGGCGAACCCCTGGTCGCGGCTGCTCGCTGGCTCGCTTCCAGGGCTCGGTCTCAACCACATCCGCCGCTAAAGCTCTCCCATCGGTCCGTCCCGACGCGCGTTCACCTCGTGCGCGAAGCGGTGCGCGAGCCCACCGCCGGCGCTTGTCGTACGCGTTCGGTCCAAGGTCGGATGGCACCTCGCCCTCCTGCGTTCGCGCATTCCAACGCCCTCGCCACGCCGCCGCGTTCCTGTACGCCGTCTGCGGCATTCACCTGCACCGACCTAGGAGTTCGTCTGACAAGGCGTTTGGTTGCGCGCCCACTGTCGCCGCGAGGAACCGAAACCTACAGTTCATCCACGCTGAACCTCTGGCTTCTCAGAGGGCGGCGCCCCGGCACCTCCCTCTCTTCTGGAGCGCAACATGCAGATCGAACCCCAAGTCTTCGCCGCCAACCCGTTCGCGATGCTGCTGGATCCGGCCGCGGTGATGCAGCAGATGGCCTCGTCCGAGCGCCTGCAGCGCCTGCGCAGCCAGATCTATCGCCCGCTCGACAAGCCGATGATTGCCCACCGCGACGGTGAAGATCAGGCCAGTTTCGACGACGCGATCGACGCCATCGAGCTGACCGAGGCCGAACTGGCGCCGCTGGACGATGGCGCTGCCGTCGTTGCCGCCGGCACCGCTGACGCCTGACGAACGCGCCGGGCACTCGACGGAGTTTGTCGGCGCTGTCTGACTCCCGCTTCCGACAGCCGACTACACCCGCCGACCCCGCCGCTCCCTAGCATGGAACCCAACAAGCTTTTCATGTCGATGCCGCCCCAGCGCCCATCCGCATGCAACGACTTCGGAGCCCTCCATGTCCCACCCCCCTCTCTCACTGCCGACCTCGCTGACCACACCGCTGCCGCGTCAGGGTCGCGCTTCGCTCCGGTCGGCCCCGACTGACCGGATCCGATCCAAGACGGCCCGTCAGGGCGCCCGCTGGATTGTCCCCATGCTGGCGCTGACGCTGCTGGGCACCGGCTGCTCCTCGATGAGCGAACGCGAGCGCGGTACCGCGCAGGGGGCGGCCGTCGGCGCCGCGGCCGGCGCGGTGATCGGTGGCGTCACCGGCGGCAAGGTGGGCACGGGTGCCGCCGTGGGTGGTGCGATCGGTGCCATCGCCGGCAACCTCTGGTCCAAGCGGATGGAAGACAAGCGCGTGGCGCTGGCGCAGGCCAGCCAGGGCACCGGCATCGAGGTGGCCCGCACGGCGGACAACCAGATCAAGATGAATGTGCCGGCCGACTTCTCCTTCGATGTGGGCCGTGCCGACATCAAGCCGTCGATGCGTCCGGTGCTGGATGAAGTCAGCCGCAACCTGGACCCCGAAGTCCGCGTGACGATCGTCGGTCATACCGACGGCACCGGGCCGGCGTCGATCAACGATCCGCTGTCGCTGGACCGGGCGGAATCGGTCCGCGAATACCTGGTCAGCCACGGCGTGCAACGCGGCCGCCTGGTGGTGGAAGGCCGCGGCGCCCGTGAGCCGCTGGCCAGCAATGCCTCCGAGAGCGGCCGGGCGGCCAATCGTCGGGTGGAGATTTTCTTGTCGCAACCGGCCTCTTGAGCCAACATTGAATTGGGAGTGAGTCATGTCTGCTTTCTTCCTCTCCATGGCGCCGGTCGGACACCGATCGCGCATTCGCTGCGCCGGCCGCCTGCATGGCGCGCTGCTCGCGGCGCTGCTGCTGCCCGCAGGCATGGTCTGCGCGCAGACCGATGCCGCCGAGCCCAGCTCGCTGAATGACCATGTGGCCCTCAATGGCCACAGCCTCGCGGACCGCGTGACCGTGCGTCCCACCGCACGCCTGTCGGTGAGCCAGAGCGCCGCGCAGCCGCTGGCCACCGCCGGTCAGAACAGCGCTGCGGGACATTGGTACGGCCGCGAAGCGATGGCGCGTCAGACCATGGTGTGGGGTCAGCCCTTCGCCACGCGCGGCTTGCGCATCGGTCTGGGCGTGGAGCAGCGCGGCGCTGCCCTCGGTGGCGGTCTCTATCAGACGCCTTATCAAAACTGGCGCGCAGGGTCGGCGGGCGATACCGGCGTGCTGGTCGGACTGGCGATGCCGACCGGTCCGCGCTCGCATGTGTTCCTGCAGACACCGCTGGTAGAAGGCCAGCATGCGGCGTACAGCGATTTCAACCTGTCCTCGCGTGACATGGCCGAGAGCGGCCGTCAGGTGCGCGTCGGCATGGTGTTCAACTCGAAGAAGGCCTACTCGGACATCCGCAAAGGCCTGCGCATGGAGCTGAGCGGCCAGTCGTCCCTGACCTTCAGGCCCCGTGGCGGCGGCAAGATGGCGGTCACCTTCCAGAAGATCTGGTGAGCGCGCGGTCGGCACGCCGTCAGTGATCAGAGATCGCCGCGGGCGGCTGTGCCGTCACGCCGCCGCGCTGCGCCCGCGTTCATAGCTTGAAGTACGACACCTCGGCGCTCAGCCGCGCCGCGTTCTCCCTCAGCGTGGCCGCCGCCGCCGCGGTCTCCTCGACCAAGGCGGCGTTTTGCTGCGTGGCATCGTCCAGGTGATGGATCGACGAGCCCACTGCGCCCAGCTCATCGGTCTGCGACGCGGCCATCTGCGAGATCTCCGCAATCAGCGACTTGATCTTCTCCGCGTTGGCGAGGATGTCCAGCATCGTCGTGCCGGCCAGCGTGACCACCTTGGCGCCGCTCTGGACCTGATCGACGCTGGAGGTGATCAGACCCTTCACTTCCCGTGCGGCCGTGGCGGTGCGCTGCGACAGCGACCGCACCTCTGAGGCCACCACCGCGAAGCCCCGGCCCTGCTCGCCGGCCCGGGCCGCTTCGACGGCCGCATTCAGCGCCAGGATGTTGGTCTGGAACGCGATGCTGTCGATGACGCCGATGATCTCGGCGATCTTGGCCGACGAGTCGCGGATCGCTTCCATCGAGCGCACCGCTTCCTCCACCACCCGACCGCCTTCGGAGGCGACCTCCGCATTCGCGCTGACGATGTCGGAGGCGCCGTGCGCGGTCTCGGCGCTGCGCTTGACCGAGGTCGAAATCTGCAACATCGCCGAATTTGATTGATGCAGGCGCGACGCCGCTTCCTCCGACCGTGCGGAGAGATCCATCGAGGCCTTGGCCACTTCCTCGCTGGCGATCTTGATTTCGTCGGCGCCCTGGCGGACCTGATGCACGATGCGTCGCAGGCCGGTGATGGTCGTGGCCACCGTGTTCATCAGCACCGCCGCCTCATCGCGCCCCCAGGGACGCGGATGACCGGTCAGATCGCCGGCCGCCAGGTTGTCCAGATGGCGCGCCACTTCCGCCAGGCCGCCCTGGGTCACGCGGTAGAACGCGACCAGCAGATAGACCCCGATCAACACGCCGCCGATCGCCAGCCCGAGTTGCAGGTTGAGGGTCCACCGCAGCCGCGTCACTCGCGCCGTCAGCGCGGTCTGCAGCGCGCTTACCATCTTGGCGCTTTCCTTGTTGTGCAACGCGATCGCGTTGTTGGCCAGCGCCAGGAACTGCTCGGCGCTGCGGCCCGCCACCGACTCGTCCGCCAGCAGCGACTTCACCTCCTGCTGGAAGGCTTTGGAGGTGGTGTCCGCCTCGGTCAGATCGATCACCTGGCGCAAGTCGGGCCGCGCCGCCAGGAATCGGCTCGTGGCCTTCTCCAGATCGGCCTGGTGGGCGAGGGCGAACGCCAGCTCGATCGTCAGCAGATCACGCTGGGCCGGAGAGCGTTGGCCGAGCTTGATCACCGCATTGCCGGTGCCGCGCAGCCGGGCGAGGCTCTCGACCAGCGAGGTCTGGCGGGTGAAGGCCGCGTCCATCAGATAGAAGGTGTCGATGTCCGGATCGAGCGTGAGCTTGGAGCCATCGGTGATGTCGGCCAGCAGCGCGCGCACCGCGTCGACGAATTGGGTGTGGGCGCTGAAGGTGGCGGTGGGGGCTTCGAGGATCGGCTTGTCCGACAGCGCCTTCTGCCGCGCGACGACCTCGGCGAATGCCTTGTGGGTTTTGAAGATCGGTCCCAGGCGGGCCTCCAACGGCTGCAATTGGTCGAGCGCCTTGGCGACCTGTTCCGCGCGCGACTGCAAGTCCGGCGCGCCGACCGTGGCCGCGCGGCGCCGCTGTTGGGCGGCGTCCAGCAGTGCCAGCACCGGATTGGCGTACTCGATGCCGCTCAGTTCCTGTTCGGAGAAATCGATCGCCTCATGCGCGGTCTGCCACAACGACACGCACAGGAAGCACAGCGGCAGCAAAAAGGCCGCGGCCACCCAGGCGGACTTGGCCGGAAAGCCGATGACCCGGAACAGCCGGATGCCCGGCGCCATCAGGCCGTGATGGGCGAAGAAGGCGGGCTGGTCGGGGTCCGAGGCCGCCATCGGGGATCGAAGCGGCTCGTTGATCGCGGCGTTCATGTCCTGCATGGTCCTGGCCTCCTGGGGCGTCCATCCAATGAAGAACTGCTTCTCTCAAGCCGGTGCGGCGGCGGGGAGCGTGTCGTCTCACGACGACCGGGGCGTGCGGGGCGCCAGCGGCTTGAATCGGCCGAGTATGCGGGATTGCGCGGGAATGCCAAGCGTCTGGCGAGGGGCGCTTGATGACTCGCAAATTTGTTCACGGGCCGCGCCTGCCGGCGGGACATTGGCGTCGCCATCGCACGGTGAGGCGACTTGGCCCGTGGCAGAGAGTCTGACGGCCATGCGCGGCGCACCATGAAGAAAGCCGCTCCGAAGAGCGGCTTTCGTGTCTGATCATCGAGGCACCGCGAGGCGCCTCGATCTGCCATCAGGCTTGCTTGTTGGCGCGGCGGCGTTGCGCCACACCCAGGCCGGCCAGGGCCAGGCCGACCAGCGCCAGGCTGCCCGGTTCCGGCACATTGATCACCAGCGAACCGTCCAGCGTGGATTGACGGATCAGGGACTGGCCGGTGTTCCACAGTTGGTCAGCGGTCGGGATCGGGGGATCCACGTTGGTGTCCAGCATCCAGCTCACCGAGATCGGGGTCGACACCCAGTTGCTGTAGAGCGTGCCCTTGCCTTCGCCGGAGTTGAAGAAGTTCTGGACGAAGCTGTCGCCAGCGGCGTAGGTGTAGTCCAGGTGACCCTTCACGCTCAGGTTGGCCAACGCGATGTCGGAATCGTCGACGATCAGGCGCAGCACTTCCTTGCCGTTGTTCGGATCGGTCAGCGCGCTCATGTAGTACACGCTGAAGATGCCGGTGGTGTAGTCCACGTAGTCGGAGACGCCGTCGCCGTTGGCATCGACGGTGGTGCCGACGATCTGGTAGCTGTAGGTCAGACCCCAGGCACCGCCCACGCCGCCGATGTTGCCGGCGCCGTACTGCGGGAAGGCCACGCCGCCGGTGAAGCCGTTCAGATCAGGCGCCGACGGGTTGTTCAGCGCGTCGATGTTGTTCTGCGACGGGGCATTCGGGAAGCTGAAGTTCTCGGTGCCGCCCGACAGGGTGGTGTGGGTGCCGGCCGTGAACCCGTAATAGGTCATGATCGACGGGATGTTGGTGTCGATCACCGTCGTGCCCGCCTTGGTCGGGTCGCCCAGATAGATGGACGTCGCCAGCGTGCCGCTGTAGCCCATCTGGCTGAAGTTGGCGGTGCGAGTCGAGCCGTTGGGGTCGAGATTGAAATCGTGGCCGGTGTCGATGTACAGCGGGGCTGCCATCGCCGGCAGGCCAGCCACCATGGCCATCGCGGCCAGTGCGAGCTTTGCTTGCTTGAACATGTGTTGCTCCTTAAATCCGTCTTGCCAGATGCGCGACCGAAGCGGGCGTGCCCGGCTTCTGCCCCATCTTCAAAGCGACAAGCGTGCCAGCCGCTCTTCCGCCTTTGAAATCAACGACTTGACATTTGCACACGTGAATTTGTCGGGTCCGTTGTCAAGTTTCTCGACAAGGCCGATCCCCGTGTTCAAGGGGGATTCCAGGCAGGCTTCAGCCGATCCTTCGGGCCGTCGCGGGACCGCACGCACGGGGCAAGTCCGGGCTGTGGGCGCCGGTCCGCGCGGCATACTGGGTCATTCATCAAAGGCCGCCCGAGCGGCCAGGGAGACGTCATGAGCACCGTCAGCCGTTCCGGCGAGGCGAGCGGCCCCGCAGCGGGCGCGCCCACCGGCTTCACCTTCGACTACGACCGCGCGTTTTCCCGCAACATCGGCTGGGTCACCCGGGACGAGCAGCAGCGACTGCGTCGCGCGCGCGTGGCGGTGGCGGGACTGGGCGGGGTGGGGGGCGCGCATGTGCTGGCGCTGTCGCGTCTGGGCATCGCCAATTTCCATCTGGCGGATTTTGATGAGTTCGATGTCCACAACATGAATCGCCAGGTGGCCGCGTTCATGTCCACCATGGGTCGGCCGAAAATCGATGTGGTGGCGGAAATGGCGCGCGACATCAATCCCGAAACCCAGTTGCGCTTATTCCGCGAAGGCGTGAATGACGACAACCTCGACGAGTTTCTGAAGGATGTCGATGTGTATGTCGACAGCCTGGATTTCTTCGTGCTGGAAACCCGCCGCAAAGTCTTCAAGCGCTGTCGCGAACTGGGGATTCCGGCCATGACCGCCGCCCCGCTGGGCATGGGCACCGCCTTCCTGTATTTCAGCCCCACCGGCATGAGCTTCGAGGAGTATTTCAAGGTGGACGGCCGGCCGACCGAGGACCAATACGCCCGGTTCATCGCCGGGCTGTCGCCGTCCATGCTCAACCGCCGCTACCTGATGGTGCCGGAGGCGGTGAACTTCAAGGAGCGCCGCGGCCCGTCCACCGGCATGGCCTGCGAGCTCTGCGCCGGCGTGATGGGCACGAATGTGCTGAAACTGCTGCTTCAGCGCGGTCCGCTGCGAGCCGCGCCCTGGGGGCTGCATTTCGATGCCTATCGCGGAATACTCAAGCAAACCTGGCGTCCGGGCGGCAATGCCCATCCCTTGCAGCGCCTGCTGGTGAGTTTGATCAAACCCGTGCTGCGCGGGCGATAAACCCCCAAGTCAAAGGCCGAAGCGATGGCTCGCCAAGGGTTTTCGACGAACCGCAGACGAACTGCAGACGAACTGCAGACGAACCGCGGACGAGCCACGGCTGGATACAGGTCTGGCGATCTGTAAAAGGTCGCTCAAAACGTTGAGCGGCGAGGGCGCACCGCTAGCACGGAAACGCGGCGCGCCCGGCATGGGTTGCCCTCAGTCCAGGGGGTTCCATACCCGGCGGCGCTGAGGTGCAATCCGGCTAGCTTCCTGAGGGGTGGACATGAAGAAGATCGGATCGATTCGTCACGCTGTTCAGCATGGTGTGGCCGCAGTGGCGGCGATGGCGCAAGGCCTGTGGCCGGTCGCTGGACGAGGCTGTCGGGCCCGCGCCGGACTGATGGTCGCGGCCCTGGGCGCCAGCCTGGCGCTGGGCGGCTGCTCCACCGGCAAGTTCCCGCCGGCGCCGGTCGCGGCGGGTCAGGCGGACTACAGCTATGTGGTCGGCGCTGGCGACAACCTGAACATCATCGTCTGGCGCAACCCCGAGCTGTCCACCACCGTGCCGGTGCGTCCGGACGGCAAGATCGCCGCGCCGCTGATCGATGAGCTGCCGGTGCAGGGCAAGAACTCGGTCGAGATCGCCCGCGACATCGAGAAGACGCTCGGCAAATATGTGCGCGACCCGGTGGTGACCGTGATCGTCACCAGCTTCGTCGGCCCGTACAGCGAGCAGATCCGCGTGGTGGGCGAAGCCGCCAAGCCGCAGTTCCTGCCCTACAAGCAGAAGATGTCGCTGCTGGACGTGATGATCGCCGTCGGCGGTCTGACCGATTTCGCCGATGGCAATGCCGCCACCATCCTGCGCACCGCCGAAGGCAACAAGCAGTACTCGGTGCGGCTGAAGGACCTGATCCGTCGCGGTGATGTGTCTGCCAACGTCGAGATGCGTCCCGGCGACATCCTGATCATTCCGCAGAGCTTCTTCTGATGAGCCTGACGCCGGGTCCCCGCGCCGGCGTCGATCGGCCGGCCCCGTGCAGGCGGCCGCGCCCCGCCGGTCCACGCACCGGCTGAACCCGAACGGTTGAAGAGAGACCGCCGCATGGATTCCCTGATCGCGCAACTGATGGCCGTCTTCAAGCGGATGTGGCGCTACCGCTGGCCCGGCCTGATCACGTCCTGGATCGTCGCCCTGGTGGCGGCCGTCGTGGTGTTCGTCGTGCCGGACCGCTACGAGGCCAGCGCCCGGGTCTATGTGGACACCCAATCCATCCTCAAGCCGCTGATGTCCGGCGTGGCGGTGCTCTCCAACACCGAGCAGCAGGTCAACATGCTCAGCCGCACGCTGATCAGCCGGCCGAATGTGGAGAAGCTGGTCCGCATGGCCGACCTGGACCTGCGCGCCACCTCCAAGTCGGAGCAGGAAGCGCTGATCGAGCGCGTGACCCGCAACCTGTCCATCCAGACCGCGGGCGGCAGCACCAACAACCTCTACATCCTGGCCTACCGCGACACCTCGCCCGAGGTCTCGAAGAAGGTGGTGGCCTCGCTGCTGTCGATCTTCATGGAGTCCAGCCTCGGTGCGACCCGCAAGGACAGCACCACCGCCGCGACCTTCCTGAATGAGCAGATCAAGAACTACGAGACCAAGCTCGAAGAGGCCGAGACCCGTCGCAAGGAATTCCGCCTGCGCAACCTGCAGCTGACCGCGTCGGACGGCAAGGATTCCGCCTCGCGCCTGGCCGACGCCAATGCGCAACTGGAGACCGCACGCCTGGCGCTGCGGGAAGCGGTGAATGCGCGCGATGCCGCCAAGCAGCAGCTGGAACTGGACCTCAAGCGCAACAGCACCGGCAGCAGCCTGCAAAGCCTGATGCAGGAGAGCTCGCAGAAGCTGGCCACGCCGGAAATCGACAGCCGCATCGACGGCCTGAAGCGCAACCTCGACCAACTGCAGCAGCGCTACACCGACCAGCATCCGGATGTGGTGAACACCAAGCGCCTCATCAAGGAGCTGGAAGACCAGCGCCGCCGCGAAGTGGCCGATCTGCAGAAGGCCGCGCTGAACAACCCGGTCACCAGCGGTGGCCGTGGCGACAGCCTGGCCAACCAGGAACTCGCGCGGGTGCTGGCGACCAAGGAAGTGGAAGTCGCGTCGCTGCGCGCCCGGGTCGATGAACTGCAGGGCCGCTATGCGCAGGCGCAGGCGGCCATCAAGATGGCGCCGCAGCTGGAAGCCGAATTCGCCCAGCTCAACCGCGATTACGAAGTCATCAAGAAGAACTACGAGGAAATGGTCGCCCGGCGTGAATCCGCCTCGCTGTCGACCGACCTGGACAACACCTCCGGCGTGGCGGACTTCCGCATCATCGATCCGCCGCGGGCCTCGACCAAGCCGGTCGCGCCCAACCGGCTGATGCTGCTGGCCGCGGGCCTGGTGGTGGCGCTGCTGGCCGGTCTGGTGGCGGCCTTCGCGGCCAGCCAGTTGCGTCCGGTGTTCCATGACCTGAATGAAATGCGCCAGCGTCTGGCGCTGCCGATCCTGGGCGCGGTCTCCCGCCAGGAAACGCCGGAAGACCGGCGCCGGGCCAAGGCCGATCTGCTGCGCTTCGGCGTGGCGTCTGGCAGCCTGGTCAGCCTGTATGCGCTGGGATTGATCGGCATGGCGATCTGGCTGAGCCGGCAGGTGGGGTGATCGAATGACAAGCCTGATCGAACAAGCCGCCGAGCGGCTGGAACAACTGAAGCGGGCCGGCGTGGACGTCGGCGCGCCGACGCTGCCGGCTGCGACCAGCGTGCCCGCCACCGCTCCGACGCACGTCAGCGCACCGGCTCAGCCCGCCGCCGCCGTGATCGCCGACCCGGTGCCAACGGCCACCGTCGCACCCACGCTGACACCCGTGCCCGCTGCCCCCGCCGTGCCCCAGGCGCCGATGATCCAGCGCAGCACGGATGTCGGCTCCAAGCGTGTGGAGCTGGACCTGGAAGCGTTGACCGCGCAGGGATTCCTCACGCCGAATGCGCCGCGCAGCCTGATGGCGGACCAATACCGCAACATCAAGCGACCACTGATCAAGAACGCGATGGGCAAGGGGGCCTCGACCCTCAACCATGCCAACCTGATCATGGTGACCAGCGCCTTGCCCGGCGAGGGCAAGAGCTTCACCTCGCTGAACCTGGCGATGAGCATTGCCGCCGAGTTCGACAACACCGTGATGCTGGTGGATGCCGATGTGGCGCGGCCCTCGATGCTGCGCATGCTGGGCCTGCCGCCCGGCCCGGGCCTGCTGGATGTGCTGGAGAAGGAAGCGGACATGTCCAGCGTCCTGCTCAAGACCAATGTCGACAAGCTGACCCTGCTGCCCAGCGGCCGCCCGCATGCGCGCGCCACCGAGCTGCTGGCCAGCGATGCGATGAGCGCGCTGCTGGACCACATGGCCAAGCGCTATCCCGACCGGATCATCATTTTCGATTCGCCGCCGCTGCTGCTCACCACCGAATCCCGCGTGCTGGCCTCCCACATGGGCCAGATCGTGGTGGTGGTGCAGGCCGAGCGCACCCCGCAAAGCGCGGTGGAGCAGGCGGTGTCCGCGATCGAGAACTGCCCCCTCAAGATGCTGCTGCTCAACCAAGCCAGCAGCAAGCGCAGCGCCGGTTATGGCTACGGCTATGAGCAGGGTTACGGTTACGGTTACGGCTATGGCTACGGCGATGGCCGCAGCCCGGCGGGGGCGCCCGGTGCGTCCGACAAGGCCTGAGGCGATGCCGCGCGTCGCTGCCCGCTTGCCCTCCCGCCGTGGCCTGGTCGCGGCCTGCCTGCTTCTGGTCGCGAGCCTGGGCACGCATGCCCAGTCGTCGGCGGAGGAGGGCGATGCCACCCGCCGCCAGGGCCTGACCGTCACTCCGCGGATCGGTCTGTCCGAAACCTGGACCGACAACCTCACCCTGGCCCCGGACGGTCAGCGCGATCGCGCCCTGATCACCACCGTCTCGCCCGGCGTGACCGTCACCAGCCAGACCGGCATGGTGCGCGGCGTGCTGGACTACACCCTGGATGGGCTGATCTACCTGAAGAGCGATCAGAAGAACCGGCTGCAGAACCAGCTCAACCTGCGCGGCAATGCCGAGCTGGTGCCGCGCGCGCTGTTCGTCGATGTGCAGGGCAACATCAGCCAGCAAAGCATTTCGGCCTTCGGTCAGCAGTCGCCGAGCAACCAGCTCGACAGCCCGAATCGCACCGAGGTGCGCACGGTTTCCGTCACCCCGTATTGGCGCGGAGCGCTGGCCGGCGCAGCCACCTTCGAGCTGCGCGCCAATGGCCAGATCCGCAGCTCCACCGAGAGCGGCAATGCCGGCGCGAATGCGGGAGACAGCAAGGAAGGCTCGCTCAATCTCAGCCTGGCCGGACCGCAAGGCCGTCTGCTGAATTGGGGCCTGCAGGCCAACACCCGACGCATCCATTACGACCAGACCGGCCTGGACAACCGCAGCTCCAGCGCCATTGCCTCCCTGACCCTGGTGCCGGACATCGACTGGGCCGCCGGCGTGAATGCCGGCCGCGAGCGCAGCGACTTCCTCGGCAAGGACACCAGCACCATCTACGGCGCCAGCCTGAAATGGACGCCGTCGCCGCGCACCACCTTCAGCGGCGACTGGCAGCACCACAGCTACGGCGACAGCCACAACCTGCTGGCCGAGCACCGCATGACCCAGTTCGTGCTGCGCGTGACCAGCTCGGAAAGCGTGAGCAGCGGCGGCTCGCCCAGCGGGCAGATGAACAACTACCAGCTGCTGGACCTGCAGTTCACCAGCATCGAGCCCGATCCGATCCGCAGGGCGACGCTGGTGCGCGCCACGCTGGCCGCGCTGGGCCTGAGCCCGGATGCGATCACCAGCAATGGCTTCGTCGCCAACACCGCGATGCTGCAGCGACGCACCGAGCTGTCGCTGGCCTGGACCGGTCCGCGGCTGACGGTGACGCTCTCCGCCAACGACAACAACAGCCGCCGTCTGGGCGTGGCGCCGACCGGCAGCGGCGGCGACCTGGCCCTGACCGACAACGTGCGCCAGCGCGGCGCGACGCTGAGCGTGTCCTACCGCTTCACCCCGCTGGCCAACGGCACCTTGAGCTATACCCGCCAGCACAGCTCGGGCGATGGCGTGAGCGCCGGCAGCGGCCTGCGATCGCTGTTTGCCACCACCACGATCCGGTTGGGGCCGCGGACCGATGCCACCGTCGGCCTGCGCCAGACCCGGTCCGAGGATCAATTCCTCGCCTACCGCGAGAACGCGGTGTATGCGCAGCTCTCGCAGCGCTTTTGAGCAGTCAACTTCATGTATGAGGCCTTCTTCGGGCTGAGCAGCAAGCCGTTCCAGCTCAGCCCCGATCCCAGTTTCTATTTCGGCAGCAAGCAGCATCGCCGCGCGAAGGCCTACCTGGATTACGGCGTGCTGCGCAGCGACGGCTTCATCGTCATCACCGGCGAGATCGGCGCGGGCAAGACCACGTTGGTGCGCGGCCTGCTGGACAGCCTGAACCGCAGCAACGTCGTCATCGGCAATGTGGTCACCACCCAGCTGGATGCGGAAGACACCTTGCGGCTGGTCGGCGCGGCCTTCGGCGTGCGGGTCAAGGATCTGCCCAAGAGCGAGCTGCTGATGGCGCTGGAGGCCTTCTTCGTCAGCGAGGCCAGCCGCGGCAAGCGCTGCCTGCTGATCGTCGATGAGGCCCAGAACCTCACCGCCCGCGCGGTCGAGGAGCTGCGCATGCTGTCCAACTTCCAGTTCGGCAACCAGTCGCTGCTGCAGACCTTCCTGGTCGGTCAGCCGGAGTTCCGCGCCATCCTGCAGCGTCCGGAGATGGAGCAGTTCCGCCAGCGCATCGCCGCCAGCTGCCACATCGGCCCGCTGGATGAAGAGGACACGCGTCGCTATGTCGAGCACCGCCTGCGCTGCGCCGGTGCCGATGGCAAGCCGACCTTCGACGATCAGGCCTTCACCGTGCTGCACACCGCCAGCCAGGGCATTCCCCGTCGCATCAACACCTTGTGCGACCGGCTGCTGCTGCTCGGCTACATGGCCGAACGCACCCATCTGACCGTCGCCGATGTGGAGGAAGTGGTCGCCGATCTCTCGCGCGAATCCGCATTCGCGCCGCCACCCGTGAGCGCACCGGTCGAGGCCGGCGCGGCCGCGATGGCGATGGGCACGGCGACGGGCGGCACGCGCGCGACGCGCGGCGGTGAGGCTGAACTCGGCGTGGACCTGGATGTCGGCCTGCTGCGTCGTCAGATGGGCGCGGCCGGACTCGATGTGAGCGCGCTCTCCGATGAATTGGCCGGCCTGGGCCTGGACGGGCAGGATGCCCGGCTGCAACGCATCGAAGACAGCCTGCTGCGCCTGGAGCGCATCAACCAGCAGACCCTCGCGCTGCTGCAAAAACTCGTGGGAGCGGTGCGGTCCTGAGGGGCGCCCGCCTGCACTGGAAGGCCACGACATGACACCACTCGCCCCACCTCCCGTCGGCGCGTCGACGACCGCCCATCCCCTCAGCACGTCCGCTGCCGGCCGCATCCGCAATGCGATGAGCATCGATGTGGAGGACTACTTCCAGGTCTCCGCCTTCGCGCCCTACATCGACCGAGCGGACTGGCCGTCGCGTGAATGCCGGGTCGAGCACAACATGTCGCGCATCCTGGACCTGCTGGACGCCGGCGGGGTGAAGGCCACCTTCTTCACCCTGGGCTGGATCGCGCAGCGGTATCCGCAACTCGTGAAGACGATCGTCGCCCGCGGCCATGAACTGGCCAGCCACGGCTATGGCCATGAGCGCGCCAGCGACCTGACGCCCGACGCCTTCCGCGAGGACATCCTCAGCGCCAAGCATCTGCTGGAGGATCTGGGCGGTGTCGAGGTCAAGGGCTATCGCGCGCCGAGTTTCTCGATCGGCGAAGGCAACCTGTGGGCGTTCGATGTGCTGGCGGACTGCGGCTATCGCTACAGCTCCAGCGTCTATCCGATCCAGCATGACCATTACGGCATGCCCGATTCGCCGCGCTTCCCGTATGAAGTCCGGCCCGGCCTGATCGAAGTGCCAGTGACCACGCTGCGCTTTCGGGGCAAGAACTATCCGAGCAGCGGGGGCGGCTGGTTCCGCTTGCTGCCGTACGGCATGACCCGCTGGATGATCGAACGCTTCAACCGCCAGGAAGGCCGCAGCGCGGTGTTCTATTTCCATCCCTGGGAAATCGACACCCAGCAGCCGCGCATCCCCGGCATCGATGCCAAGACCCGCTTCCGCCATTACGTGAACATCGGCCGCACCGAGGCCCGCATCGCTCAACTGCTGTCCGACTTCGCCTGGGGACGGATGGATGAGCTGTTCCTGCCGGCATCGTCCACGGTGATGGCCAACGCTGCCCACCTGCCGCCGTCGAGGGCCGCATGAGCAGCGCGCAATGGAGCGCCGTGTCGACGGGCCTGTCCGCCGAGCGAGTGGCGGACGCGTCGTCGTCGACCTTGCCGGCGGAGACCGCGCCGATGGCCGGCGCGATCGCATCGCCGATCGGCTCGTCGGCCGATCAGCCACTGCAAGTCCGCCAACTGGCGCTGGACGATGCCGAGACCGCACGCCGCTGGGATGCCTTCGTGCAGCAATGCCCGTCGGCCACCTTCTTCCACCTGTCGGCCTGGCAGCGCCTGATGAAGGAGCAGTTCGGTCATCGCGGCTTCTTCCTCTATGCCGAGCGCAACGGCCGCATCGAGGGCGTGTTGCCGCTGGCCGAGAACAAGAGCCGCCTGTTCGGCCATGCGCTGGTGAGCCTGCCGTTCGCCGTCTACGGTGGTGTGGCCGCCGAGACCGAGGCGGCCGCCCAGGCCCTGGAAGCCGCCGCGCAGGCGCAGGCCCAAGCGCTGCGGGTGCAGCATCTGGAACTGCGCAATGTGCAGCGCCGGCATGAGGACTGGCCGCATCAGGATCTGTATGTGACCTTCCGCAAGGAGATCCTGCCGGAGGAAGAAGCCAATCTGCTGGCGATCCCGCGCAAGCAGCGCGCCATGGTGCGCAAGGGCATCAAATTCGGTTTGAAGGCGGAGGTCGACACAACCGTCGACCGCTTCTTCGCGCTCTATGCGGACAACGTTCACCGCCACGGCACGCCGGCCATGGCCAAGCGCTATTTCCAGGCCTTGCTGGACACCTTCGGCGATGCCGCCGAAGTGCTGATCGTCACCGATGCGCAGGGCACGCCCTTGTCCGGTGTGCTGAGCTTCTATTTCCGCGATGAAGTGCTGCCGTACTACGCCGGCGATGCGGTGGTGGCGCGTGATCTCGCGGCCAATGATTTCAAGTATTGGGAGCTGATGCGCCGGGCCTGTGCCCGTGGCCTGAAGGTCTTCGACTATGGCCGCAGCAAGCAGGACACCGGCTCCTACGCCTTCAAGAAGAACTGGGGTTTCGAGCCCACGCCGCTGCATTACGAGTACTGCCTCTACCAGCGCGACGCCGTGCCGCAAAACAATCCCAGCAATGCCAAGTACCAGCTGATGATCAAGGCCTGGCGCAAGCTGCCGATCGGCGTGGCCAATTGGCTCGGGCCGCACATCGTGCGCAGCCTGGGCTGAGCGGCGTGCCCGCCCTCCCGGTCGCCCACGCCCGCTGACGTTCGCCGACGCCCCGTCCAAAGACCTCCATGGCCCGCATCCTCTATCTGGTTCACCGCCTGCCTTATCCGCCCAACAAGGGCGACAAGCTGCGCTCCTACCATCTGCTCAAGCATCTGGTGGCCAGCCACGAGGTGGTGCTGGGCAGCTTCATCGACGATCCGGAAGACTGGGCCCATCTGCCCGCCGTCCGCGCGCTGTGTGCCGACAGCTTCGTGGCGGGGCTGAATCCGCTGCGGTCGCGGATCGCCAGCCTGCGCGGCCTGGTCAGCGGCGAAGCGCTGAGCCTGCCGTATTACCGGCACCGCGCCATGCAGGCATGGATCGCGCGCATCGCCCGCGAGCAGCGCTTCGATGCGATCGTGGTGTTCTCGTCCACCATGGCCCAGTACGCGCTGCAACTGCGCGAACTGGCCGGGCCGGTGCCGATGCTGGTGGACTTCGTCGATGTCGATTCCGCCAAGTGGAGCGACTATGCCAAGTCGCGCCGCTGGCCGATGTCCTGGCTGTACCGGCGCGAGGGTCAGGCCTTGCTCGACTATGAGCGCCGGGTCGCCGACCAGGCGCGCTGTTCCTTCTTCGTGACCGACAGCGAAAAGGCGCTGTTCCAGCGCCTGTCCGGCACCACGGCGCGGGTCGAGGCGCTGTGCAACGGCGTGGACAGCGGCTATTTCGCGCCGCTGCCGCTCCAGCCCAGCCCCTTCGATGCCGATGAGCTGCCGCTGGTGTTCACCGGCGCGATGGACTATTGGCCCAATGTGGATGCGGTGCAGTGGTTCGTGGCTCAGGTGCTGCCGGAGCTGCGCCGTCGCTGGCCCAAGCTGCGCTTCAGCATCGTCGGCCGAGCGCCGACACCCGCGGTGCTGGCCCTGGCGGGGGAGGCGGTGCGCGTCACCGGCACCGTGCCGGATGTGCGGCCCTACCTGCAGCATGCGGTCGCGGTGGTCGCGCCGCTGCGCCTGGCGCGCGGCGTGCAGAACAAGATCCTGGAGGCGATGGCCGTGGGCCGTCCGGTGGTCGCGGCCCGCAGTTGCGTGGAAGCGCTCGATGCGAACGGCGTGGTGCCGGGCCAGGATCTGCTGTCCGCCGATGACGCGACCGACTATGTCGATCTGGTGCATGCGCTGCTGTGCGCGCCGGCCCGTGCCCAGGCGATCGGTCAGCAGGCCCGTGAACGGGTGCTGCGCCAGTTCAGCTGGCAAGCCCATCTGTCCCAACTGGATGCCTGCCTGCCGCCGGCCTCGGTGAGCCCGCCGGCGCCATCGACCGCCGGCACGCCGGTGCTCCAGGGGCTGGGAGCGTGAGCGTGGCCTTGTCGCCGCTGCTGGGCTCCAAAGGCCTGCCGCTGGCCTGGCGCCGGCCCTTGCTGGTGCTGGGCCTGCTGGTGCTCGCGGTGCTGCTGTTCTATCGCCAGACCGCGGTGGGCATGGTCACCATCTGGTGGCGCTCCGGCACCTTCACCCATGCCTTCCTGGTGCCGCCGATCGCGCTCTGGCTGGCCTGGCGCCGACGCGTGCTGGTGGCGCCGCTCACGCCGCAGCCGCTGCCCTGGATGGCCGTGCCCATCGCCGTGCTGGGACTGGTCTGGCTGTTCGCCGACTTCGCGGCGGTGAATGCGCTGACCCAGCTGAGCCTGGTCGCAATGCTGATGCTGCTGGTGCCGGCGGTGCTGGGCGCCCGCATCACGCGGGAGATGGCCTTCCCCTTGGCCTTCCTGTTCTTCTGCGTGCCCATCGGCGAATTCCTGCTGCCGCAGTTGATGGACTGGACCGCCCATTTCACCGTGCTGGCCCTGCGGCTGAGCGGCATCCCGGTTTATCAGGAAGGGCTGCAGTTCATCATTCCGAGCGGCCAGTGGTCGGTCGTCGAGGCCTGTTCCGGCGTGCGCTATCTGATCGCCTCGCTGATGGTGGGCACGCTCTACGCCTACCTCAGCTATCACTCGCTGCGGCGCCGTCTGGCCTTCATCGCCTTCGCCCTGGCGCTGCCCTTGGTGGCCAACTGGGCGCGGGCCTATTTGATCGTGCTGATCGGGCATCTGTCCGGCAACACGCTGGCGGTGGGCGTCGATCACCTGATCTACGGCTGGGTGTTCTTTGGCCTGGTGATGCTGGCGATGTTCATGGTCGGCGCGCGCTGGTCGCAGCCGGATCCGGTGCTGGTGCCGCCTGCGTCCGATGCGCAAGGCGCCGGGCGCGCGTCGCCGTTCGGTGGTCCGCTGCAATTGCCGCTGACGGTGCTGGCGCTCACGGTCGTGATCCTGCTGCCGCAGGTGCTGGGCCTGTGGCTGCGTCACGCGGGTGGCCAGCCGGTCCCCGAGCTGCCGGAGATCGCCGCCGCGCCGGGCTGGGAGGCGGGCGCCTTGCCCGAGCCCGCCTGGTCGCCGGATTTCGAAGGCGCCAATGCGCGGCTGCATCAGCAATTCCATCAAGGGGGTGCGCCGGCTGTTGGCCTGCATCTGCAGTATTTCCGCGATCAGGACTATGAGCGCAAGCTGGTCAGCTCCAGCAATGCGGTGGTGGCGGCCGACGACAAGCAATGGGCGGTGGTCTCACGCGGCGCCGCCACGGTGCTGCTGCCGCCGGGCGCGGTGCACTGGCGCAGCACGCAGACGCGGGCGACCTCGCTGGATGGCACGCAGGCGCCTCGCATGCTGGTCTGGCATGGCTACTGGCTGGATGGGCGGATCGAGACCAGCGACTGGCGCGCCCGCCTGCTCGGCGCCTGGCAGCGCCTGCGCGGGCAGGGTGACGATGCGGCGCTGATCCTGGTCTACACCGCGCAGGACGACGCCGCGCCACAGCGACTGCAGGCCTTCCTGCAGCAGCACTGGCGGATGATCGATGAGGACCTGCGCGCGGTGCGAGCAGGATCGCCGCGCGTCGAGAGCCAGCCCGCTGCGAGCGAGCCGTCGGCCGCGAGCGCGGCGGCATCGGGCAACGACGGTGGCGCCTCGGGAGCGACGCCATGAGCGCCGATCTGCGCGCCCGGGACGCGGCGATGCATGGCGCGGATCCGCGTCCGCTGGTGCTGCATGTGATGTATCGCTTCGACACCGGCGGCCTGGAAAACGGCGTGGTCAATCTGATCAACCACATGCCGGCGGATCGCTATCGCCATGCGATCGTGGCGCTCACCGAGGTGACCGATTTCCGGCACCGCCTGCAGCGCGACGATGTGAGCTTCCATGCGCTGCACAAGCCGCCCGGGCAGGGCTTCTGGCAGTTTCCCGCGCTCTACCGCCTGTTCCGGACGCTGCGGCCCGCCATCGTGCACAGCCGCAACCTCGCTGCGCTCGAAGTGCAGTTGCCGGCCTGGCTGGCACGCGTGCCGGTGCGGGTGCATGGCGAGCATGGCCGCGACGTCGGCGATCTGGATGGGCGCAATCGTGCCTATCAACGGGTGCGTCGTTTCTACAAGCCGTTCGTCTCGCACTACATTGCGCTGTCACGCGATCTGGCCGAGTACCTGACCGGCCCGGTGCGCGTGCCGCCGGCGCGGGTCAGCCAGTTCGTCAACGGCGTGGACACGCAGCGGTTTCAGCGTCCCGGCGAGGTGGTCGGCGAAAAGGCCGTTCCGGGCCGTGGCGCGCAGCCGATTCCAGGCTGCCCGTTCGATCCTGACCGGCATTGGTTGATCGGCACCGTGGGGCGCATGGCGCCGGTGAAGGACCAGCTGCTGCTGGCGCGGGCCTTCGTGGCGATGCTGTCGGCCGCTCCGGAATTGAAGGCGAAGGCGCGGCTGGTGATGATTGGCGACGGGCCGCTGCGGGCGCAGTGCCAGGCACTGCTGGATGAGGCGGGTCTGACCGACCTGGTGTGGCTGCCCGGCGAGCGCAGCGATGTGCCGGCGGTGATGCGCGGGCTGCATGTGTTCGCGCTGCCGTCGATGGCGGAAGGCATTTCCAACACGATTCTGGAAGCGATGGCGAGCGGCCTGCCGGTGGTGGCCACCGACGTCGGCGGCAATGCGGATCTGGTCTCCGCGCAGATCAGCGGGCTGCTGGTGCCGGCGGGCGAGCCCGGCCCGATGGCCACCGCGCTGCTGCGGCTGACCCGCGAGCCGGCGCTGGCCGCCAGCATGGGCGAGGCCGGCCGTCAGCGGGTCGAGCGTGACTTCAGCATGCGGGCGATGGTGGCGCGGTATCAAGGGTTGTATGACCGATTGCTGGGGCGCGTCGGCGCCTGAGCGGCCGGGGCGACCCACGCGGCAAGAGCGATCAGGGCAGCAAAAACGATCGGCAAGAGCGATCAGCAAGAACGATCAGCGAGAGCGGTCGACCAGAACGGTCAGCGGGAACGATCAGCGAGAGCGGTCAGCGCAGCGAGCGCGCCGAGCGCGACGAGAGAACAAGGGACGGGAACGATCATGTGCGGAATCAGCGGCATCTTCGACATTCAAGGGCGGCGCGACTTCGACGCCGCGCTGATGCATCGCATCAACGACACGCTGCATCACCGCGGCCCCGATGAGGGGTCGGTGCATCTGCAGCCGGGCGTGGCCTTCGGCCATCGGCGACTGTCGATCATCGACATCGCCACCGGCCAGCAGCCGCTGTTCAACGAGGCGGGCACGGTGGGCATCGTCTTCAACGGCGAGATCTACAACTACCAGGCGCTGATGGACGAGCTGCAGGGCCTGGGCTTCCGGTTCCGCACCAAGAGCGACACCGAGGTCATCGTGCATGCCTGGTCGGCCTGGGGACCGGACTGCGTTCGGCGGCTGCGCGGCATGTTCGCCTTCGCGCTGTGGGACCGCGCCAGCGATTCGCTGTTCATGGCGCGCGACCGCCTGGGCGTGAAGCCGATGTTCTATGCGCCGCTGGACGATGGCCAAGTGGTGTTCGGCTCGGAACTGAAGGCCTTGCTGGCGCATCCGCTGCTGCGTCGCGACATCGATCCGCAGGCGGTCGAAGAGTATTTCGCGCTGGGCTATGTGGCCGAGCCGCGCACGGTGTTCCGCCAGGCGCTCAAGCTGCCGCCGGGCCACACGCTCTGGCTGCGGCGCGGTCAGCCGGTCGGCGAGCCGCAGCGCTATTGGGATGTGAACTTCACGCTGGATGCCCGCATCGATGAGCAGCAGGCCCAGGAAGAGCTGCTGCGCCGCCTGCGCGAATCGGTGAAGCTGCGCATGATCGCGGAAGTGCCGCTGGGCGCGTTCCTCTCCGGCGGTGTCGATTCGAGCGCGGTGGTCGCGATGATGGCCGGCGAAAGCAGCGGTCCGGTCAAGACCTGCTCGATCGCCTTCGACGATCCGCAATACAACGAGTCCGAATTCGCCCAGCAGGTGGCGGACCGCTACCGCACCGATCACCATGTGGAGACGGTGCAGAGCGACGATTTCGATCTGATCGACACGCTGGCCCGGCTCTATGACGAGCCCTATGCGGACAGCTCCGCCATCCCCACCTACCGCGTCTGCCAACTGGCACGCAAGCATGTGACGGTGGCGCTGTCGGGCGATGGCGGCGATGAAAGCTTCGGCGGCTATCGGCGCTACAAGCTGCACATGATGGAAGAGCGCATGCGCGCCAGCCTGCCGCTGGGACTGCGCAAGCCGCTGTTCGGCACGCTGGGTCGGCTCTATCCGAAGGCGGACTGGGCGCCGCGGGTGTTCCGCGCCAAGACCACCTTCCAGGCGCTGGCCCGCAATTCGGTCGAGGCCTATTTCCACACCATGTCGGTGATCCGCGATGCGGAGCGGCTGCCGCTCTACAGCGCGCGCTTCAAGTCGGCGCTGGGTGGCTACAACGCCCGCGAGCTGTTCCTGCGCCATGCGCAGCGGGCCAACACCGACGATCCGCTGGCGATGATCCAGTACCTGGACACCCACACCTACCTGGTGGGCGACATCAACACCAAGGTCGACCGCGCCTCCATGGCGCATTCGCTGGAAGTGCGCGAGCCGCTGATGGACCATGAACTGGTCGAGTGGCTGGCCACGCTGCCGTCGCATCTGAAGCTGCGCGGCGGCGAGGGCAAGTACCTCTTCAAAAAGTCGCTGGAGCCGCATCTGCCGCGGGATGTGCTGTATCGGCCCAAGATGGGCTTCGCGGTGCCGCTGGCCCGCTGGTTCCGCGGACCGCTGCGCCAGCGGGTGCGCGGCGCGCTGCTGGGCGGGCCGTTGGCCGACACCGGCTGGTTCGATCTCAAGGCGGTCGGCCAACTGGTCGAGCAGCATGAGAACGGCAGCCGCGATCACAGCACGCCGCTGTGGACCTTGCTGATGTATGACGCATTCCTGCGCAATGTGATGGGCGCCGCACCGATGCGCCAGGCGGCCTGAACGGCTTGGCCGTCAGCGCGCTTTCAACCCGATCACGCATGAAGATCCTGTATCACCACCGCACCGCGTCCAAGGACGGCCAGGCGGTTCACATCGAAGAAATGATCGCGTCGCTGCGCGCGCTCGGCCATGAGGTGATGGTCGTGGCGCCCGGCGGCGAATCCGCGCCCGAAGAAAAAGCCCGCATGGGCGATGACGTCGGCTGGGTGCAGCGCCTGCGGGCGCGGCTGCCGAAATGGGTCTACGAACTGCTGGAGCTGGGTTATTCGCTGCATGCCTATCGGCGTCTGGCCGCCGCGGCCAAGGCCTTCCAGCCCGACGTGATCTATGAGCGCTACAACCTCTACCTGCTGGCCGGGCTGATGCTCAAGCGCCGGCTGGGCGTGCCGCTGCTGCTGGAAGTCAACGCGCCGCTGGCCGATGAGCGCGAGCGCTTCGGCGGACTGGCCCTGCCGCGCCTGGCGCGCTGGGCGGAGCGACGGGTCTGGCGCGGCGCCGATGCCGTGCTGCCGGTGACCCAGGTGCTGGCGCGGATGATCCAGGCGCAGGGCGTGCCGGCCGAGCGGCTGGTCGTGATCCCGAACGGCATCAACGAAGCCCACTTCGCCGCCGCCCCACGGCCGGCGGATGCCAAGCGCGCGCTGGGCTGGGACGATGCGCTGGTGCTCGGCTTCACCGGCTTCGTGCGCGACTGGCACGGCATGGACCGGGTCATCCGCTGGATGGCGAGCCCCGCCGCGCCGGTGAATGCGCGGCTGCTGCTGGTGGGCGATGGCCCGGCCCGCGCCGATCTGGAAGCGCTGGCCCGTGAGCTGGCGCTGGGCGAGCGGGTGCGCTTCACCGGCGTGATCTCGCGCGACGAGGTGCCGCGCCATGTGGCCGCCTTCGACATCGCGTTGCAACCGGCGGTGGTGGCCTATGCCTCGCCGCTCAAGCTCTTCGAATACCTGGCGCTGGCCAAGGCGATCGTCGCGCCGCGTCAACCCAACATCGAAGAGGTGTTGGACGACGACCGCAATGCGCTGCTGTTCGATCCGGACGCGCCGGGCGCGCTCGAAGCCTTGCTGGCGCGTCTGGCCTCGGATGAGGCCTTGCGCCAGCGGCTGGGCGAGGGCGCCCATGCCAGCATCGCGCGGCTGCATCTCACCTGGTTGGGCAATGCGGAACGGGTGGTGGCGCTGGCGCAGTCCTTGCGGGCGTCGCCAACGGCCGCGCTCGGTGATGTGAAGGCCTGAGCGATGCTGAAACTGCTCACCTTCTCCACCCTCTATCCCAGCGCGGTCCTGCCCAGTCACGGCATCTTTGTCGAGACCCGGCTGCGGCATCTGGTCGCGTCCGGTCAGGTGCAGGCGCGGGTGATCGCGCCGGTGCCGTGGTTCCCGTTCAAGGGCGAGCGCTTCGGCGAGTACGGCAAGTTCGCCGCCACGCCGGCGTCGGAAGAACGCCACGGCCTGTCGATCCGCCATCCGCGTTTCCTGCGGCTGCCCAAGGTGGGCATGAGCAGCGCGCCCTACACGCTGGCCTGGACCTTCCTGCGCGAAGCCCGACGGCTGCAGCGGGAGGGCTGGGACTTCGACCTGATTGATGCCCATTACTTCTATCCCGACGGCGTGGCCGCGGTGATGGTGGCGCGGGCGCTGAACAAGCCGGTGGTGATCACCGCGCGCGGCACCGACATCAACCTCATCCCGCAATACGCGTTCCCGCGCAAGCTGATCCTGCAGGCGGCCGAACGGGCCGATGCGCAGATCACCGTCTGCGCCGCCTTGAAGGACGAGTTGGTCGCGCTGGGCGCCGATGCGGGCAAGGTGCAGGTGCTGCGCAACGGCGTGGACCTGACGCTGTTCCATCCCGACGGTCGGGCCGCGGCGCGGCAGTCGCTGGGTCTGGCGGAGGGGCGCTTCACGCTGGCCTCGGTCGGTCATCTGATCGAGCGCAAGGGCCATGAGCTGGTGATCGGCGCCTTGGCCGAGCTGCCGGACGTGGACCTGCTGATCGCAGGCGCCGGACCGGAGGAGGGCGCCCTGCGCCGCCTGGCCGATGCGCTGGGCGTGGCCTCGCGCGTGCGCTTCCTGGGCGCGTTGCCTCAGGCGCGACTGCGCGAGGTGTATGTCGGCTGCGATGCGCTGGTGCTGGCGTCCAGTCGCGAGGGCTGGGCCAATGTGCTGCTGGAGGCGATGGCCTGCGGCACGCCGGTGGCGGCTTCCAATGTGTGGGGCACGCCGGAAGTGGTGGCGGCGCCGGAAGCCGGCGAGCTGATGCCGGCGCGCACGGCGGCCGGTGTGGCCGAGGCCGTGCGTCGGCTGCGGGCCGCGCCGCGCGATCGGGCGGCGACGCGTCGTTATGCCGAGCAGTTCAGCTGGGACGCGACCACCGAGGGGCAGTTGGCGCTGTTCGATCGGGTGCTGGCCGCCCGCGGCAAACCGGAGCTGCGCCATGCGTGATTTGCTGATGCTGGCGCTGTTTTCCGGCCTGATCTGGAAGACCTTCAAGGACCCGATGTGGGGCGTGCTGGGCTGGGTCTGGATGGGGGTGATGAATCCGCATCGACTGGCTTACGGCTGGGCCCATGATGCGCCGTGGTCGATGGTGATTGCGCTGGCGCTGTTCGTCAGCCTGCTGATCCACCGCGACAAGCTGGTGAAGCTGCCGCTCAATGGGGTGGTCGTGCTGCTGATGATCTGGATCCTGTGGATCGGGGTCTCACCGCTGCTGTTCTCGTTCTATCCCGAGAAGGAATTCAACTACTGGTCGCGCGCCTTCAAGGTGCTGCTGATGGTGCTGGTGTCGATGCTGGTGGTGGAGCGTCGCCAGCATCTGGACTGGCTGGTGATGGTGCTGGTGGTGTCGATCGGCTATTACGGGCTCAAGGGCGGGGTGTTCACCATCGCCACCGGCGGCGCTGCCCGGGTGTGGGGGCCGGAAGGCTCGTTCATCGAGGACAACAATTCGCTGGCGCTGGCGACCATCATGACGGTGCCGCTGATCCGCTATCTGCAGTTGCAGGCGACGCGCAAATGGCAGCGGCATCTCGCATCGGCGGCGATGCTGCTGTGCATGGCCTCGGCCGTGGGCTCGCAATCGCGCGGGGCCTTCCTGGCCATCATCGCGATGTCCTTCTTCATGTGGCTGAAGAGCCGCAACAAGCTGCCGCTCGCGCTGGTGGTGATGGTGGCCTTGCCGCTGCTGTTCGTGTTCATGCCGGACAGCTGGTCGGACCGCATGAGCACCATCCGCACCTACAACCAGGATGATTCCGCGCTGGGCCGCATCAATGCCTGGCACACCGCCTGGCGGCTGGCGGTGGACCTGTTCCCGTTCGGCGGCGGCTTCACGGTGGCCGGTCCGGCGGCCTTTGCCAAATACGCGCCGGATCCGTCGATCCCGCTGACGGCGCATTCGATCTATTTCCAGGCGCTGGGCGAGCACGGGTTCTTCGGCCTGTTCCTCTTCATCGGCATCTTCTGGCTGACCTGGCGTCGCGCCGGCGCGCTGATGCGCCGCAGCAAGGCGGTGCCCGAGCTGCAATGGGCGCGTGACCTGGCCGGCATGTGCCAGGTCGGCCTGATCGGTTATGCGACCGGCGGCGCCTTCCTGAGCCTGGTCTATTTCGACCTGCCGTACTACCTGCTGCTGATCGTGGTGGCGCTGGACCGCATCGTGGCCCGCGAGCTGGAGAGCCGCGCCAAGGCGCTCGGCGCGGCGGGTCGGCCGATGGACCTGACGGGCGCGCCGCCCTCGCCATCGCCTTATTGGGGAGGCACCTGATGCTGCTGGCGCCTTTGAGTTTGCTGGGATGGCCGCGTGGCGAGCCGGCCCTGAGCATCCTGATTTATCACCGCGTGCTGCCGGAGCCGGATCCGCTGCGGCCGGGCGAAATCGACGCGGCGCTGTTCGAGTCCCAGGTCCAGTTCCTATCGCAGCACTTTGAACTGCTGACGGTGGCCGATGCCGCGGCCGGTCTGCGTGATCGTCGCCTGCCACGCCGCGCGGCCTGCATCACCTTCGACGATGGCTATGCGGACAACTGGACGGTCGCCCATCCGATCCTGGCGGCGCATGGCGCGCGGTCCACGATCTTCGTCGCGACGGGTTTCCTCAACGGCGGCCGCATGTTCAGCGACACGGTGATCGAATTCGTGCGGCGCTGTGCCGGCCCGATGCTGGATCTGAGCGCGATCGGCATGGGCCGTCATCCGATCGGCACGACGGCGGAGCGGCTGCAGGCCATCAGCGCCTTGCAGGTGCAGCTGAAGTACCTGCCTCCGCAGGAGCGGGACGCGCAGGTCGAGCGCCTGCTGGCCGCGCAACCGGTGAGCGGTCTGCCGGCGGATCTGATGCTCAGCGATGCGCAGTTGCGGCAACTGTCGGACGCCGGTCACGAGATCGGCGGCCACACGGTGAACCACACGGTGCTGACCACGCTGTCGCCGGAGGACGCGCGGATGCAGGTCCAGACGGGACGCGATCATCTGCAGTCCCTTACCGGCCGGCCGGTGCGCAGCTTCGCCTATCCCAATGGCCGGCCCGAGCGCGACTACGACGCCAGCCATGCGGCGATGCTGCGTGACCTGGGCTTCGAGGCTGCGGTGTCGACCTCGGCGGGCGTGGCCCGGCCAGGATCGGATCCGTTCCAGTTGCCGCGCTACACGCCGTGGGGACGATCGATGACGATGTTTGCGATGCGCATGATGCGCAACGCGCGGATGGGCGCGCCTGCGGCGGTGGTGTAGGGCGGTGATGGAGGGCGCTCGCGCCCGCCGAGTCCAGGCGACCTGGATGCAGTCCGGGGCCGCGCGCCGGGCTTCCGGTCAGGGTAAGACCTGTCACCACTTGTTAGCGTTCCGTGGTGCCACCCCATGAACGCGGGGGCCGTTTTGGCGAGGGCTGGATTAACGTTCGGCCCGGTTTCCAGAAAACCAGAAACAAAGTTCAAAAGTACGCCTTCGGGAGGAATGTATGAAGCAGGCCATGATCGCCGTGAGTTTGGTTGCCGTGTTCGGTGCGGCCCAGGCCCAATCCTCGGTCGACCAGACCCTGAGCATCGTCTCTGAGAACGGCGTCAATCGGACCACCACGTCCGGCACCAACGGTCAGCTGGCGGATCAGGCCAGCACCTCGGGCATCGACTTCCTGGGCCAGGCGTTCCAGACGGGCGCGACGGTGAAGTCCTCGTCGGGTGCGGGCGCGTTGACGGCGGCGACCCTGGCCAGCTTCAGCGGCGCGGGCAGCGTGCAGGCCTCCAGCGCGGTCAACCAGTACGACAACCTGACGCTGCACACCGGCAACGATGGTGAAGCGCTGACGGTGCGCTACAGCTTCGCGGTGACCGGCGCCACGCAACTGGCGCTGGACAAGTTCAGCATGGAATCCGGCGTGGCCGGCTTCAGCGCCTGGACGGCGGTGCAGCAGTTCGGCAGCGCGGTCTCGGTGATCGGTGCGACCACCCAGATGGCCTATGACGGCAGCAGCTACACCGATCTGGTGGGGGACACCCCGTCGGCCTCGCTGTCGCGCATCTACACCGTCGAGACGCTGCTGCATGCGGGCGAAGCGACCTTCTTTTCGATGAGCCTCTACAGCGCCACCGCGCTGAACACCTACTACCTGGACGGCACCAGCGGCCGTGGCGGTTCGCTGCTGAACCAGTCGCTGTACTGGGGCGGCATCAGCTCGGTGACCCGCGCGGACGGCACGGCGGTGAGCTTCACCGTCAGCTCCGATTCCGGCGTCGACTACGCCCGTTCCTTCATTCCCGTCGTCCCGGCCGTGCCGGAGCCGTCCAGCGTGCTGCTGATGCTGGCCGGTGTTGCCGCGCTGGCTGGCGTGGCCCGTCGTCGCGTCAGCGGCGCGGCTTGACGGCTGGGCGGGACGGACGATCGTCCGGGACTGGGTCTTGGGCTTCGATGCGTGGTTGATCCCCACGCGGCCCGGTCCGGTTCATTCGCTCTGCATCGCCTCACAGGCGGCCGAACGACCTCGCGGTCTTCGGCCGTTTTTGCTGGTGGGGCGAATGGGAGGGGCAGACCGCTGGTCTGGATCACAGCTGCCTCAACCGCTGCACCAGCAAGCGAGACAGCGCAGCGGCATGCGGCGGCAACTGATGGCCTTTGCGCGAGATCAGCCCGAGCGTGCGGCTCACCGACGGTCTCACCAGCGGAATGCCGATCAGTTCGGCGGTCGATGAGCCGCACCGCGCGGTCGCCGAGATCCGAGATTGCATGGGATAGCGCGGACAGGGCCTCGCTCGCGTGGACCAGGAACTGCTCGCCATCCTCGGTCAGGCTGACCCGGCGGGTGGTGCGATCCAGCAAGCGCACGCCTCGCCGGAGCCCTGCTCGCGGGTGGTCTTCTGTGGCTGGCCTCGTCAGACGTGTGGATGCGGCAGGGCGTAGGTCAGTGCCGGCGGGCCGGCTTCGTTGTCACGTCACGTTGCGTTCAGTCGAGAAGCGTCCTTGTTTGCGCGCTCGGTTGGTTCAAGGTCTCGCTCCGCCTGGGTCTTTGGAGTGCGAAAGTCCAGCCAGCACTTGTCGCTGCAGAGCATCTCCGCCGTTCCCCCTGGCGACTTCCACAGCGCGTCGTCGATGTGTCGGGAGCTCAATTCGTTCCTCGCGCGCCTGCGTCCCCGCGTTAGTCGTCGCGGAGGTCCCGCCATCTGATCCGCTGCAGTCCATTGAACTGGATGGTGCCGACAGTTGAGTTCCAGGGCGGTGGTGGGCTCAACCCATTTGATCTGGTCGATCTGGCCATCGAGGCGCGTGCTCATCACCTACCACGTCCTACTCGTAGCGAATCCTCACAGCGCCGACGACGACCTCGCGCTTGAATGGCTCCGTTGCTGCAGCTCCGGCAACGATCAATTCGGTCTCCGACTGCCATCGCAGACGCAGCGCCACGTTGTCTTTGAAGACAGCGACGTTTCCGCTGCCCTCTGGTTGCTCAGTCCCGTCGACGAGGGAAACCTGAATGTTTGATCCGACGGTGGCGCCACACTCTCTCGAGAAGACAACGGCGCGTACGTGCCCGGACGGAGACGGGACGCTGCTGATCAGGTCGTTCGAGCAGGTGTCTCCGCATCCCCCGAGCACCACGGCGGCGACAGAAAGGGCAGCGATAGCGCGCAGACCTTTGTCTAGCGATCGCAAATGGCGGCTGGCGGCCTTGCTCCGGTCAAGAGAACTCTGCCGGACGTAGACGAAGACCCTCGCGATCGTCGTAGAACGGCGGCCGACATTCGGTTGGGATTGATCGCTCAGCATATGGCGGGGCAATTCAATACCCGTCAATCCAGGCTTCGTCGGCAAGGGCGATGAGGTCCCCGTTTGCGAGCCTGCGCCAAAGCTCGACAACCTTGCCTGTTGAGACGCCGTTCAGATGGCGCGCGCCTCCCGTTTCCAGATTTTCGAAGACCACGTACCCACCCCGGGACACCGACATATTCCACTCGGATTCATGGGTGACGGCTAGCGAGCCGTGTTCGGAGTCTTCTGGTCGGTCATCGAGTTCTTGAAGCAAAGCCAAGAAATCGGTGTCTTCGCCTCCTGGCGTCATGTCGCCGTAGCGATGCGTCAGATGAAAAGCCATTGCGGATGAAGTCGTGAGAGCGGGAGCGCCACTGTCAGCGCTCGGTGAAAGCACGTCAACATTGCTGCGACGATCGATTGAATTTTCGCTGCCGATCGGCACTTGGGGCGGACAGGGATTGGCATCGGAAATTCGCTCTGCCTCTGTGAGTCCGGCAAACATTCTCGGAAACGGCTCGGAGCAGCGCAGTCGGCGGGCTACGTCGGGATGCAAGGGCAGACGGCGGCACGCCTGCAGGTCGCCGCAGCAAAGGTAACGTCCGGAGCTTCGCGCGTGGTGCGGATCAACGATTTCATGGATTTGTACAACGCCAACATGGGCAAGGGCCGCCCGCGACTTCGCGTGAGGATTCGTCATTTGCCTCTCACCGTTGCGGCGCCAATTTCGAGGGCGTGGCGTACCAACGGTCCGGGAACAGCCCACTCTACGAAATGGTCGCAACCCACTGCACAGCAGGCGAAGGCGACTGGTGTCATTGCAGCAGAATCCCGTTGGGGACGCAGCATGGGCTGGTCAGGCGGAAAGTTGGGTACGGGCCTCATTACATTTGCACCGACAGCGGCTTTGGATGCCTGGAGCAGCATTGAGTTCGATCTGGACGCCGCTGGCCGACGGCAGATTCGATCGTTCGATACCAACAAGTTTTTCGTGACCTCGGCTCGTAACCAAAGTGGCAACGTGGCCGGTCTGACGGCTAGTGTGCTTAGCGTGCCTGCTGCTGTTGCCATTGCGGGCATGGCCGGTTTGACCCTGGCCGGCGCCCCGCTGGTGGTCATCGGGCTACTGGCTGGAGTTGCGATGCAAGTCGTCTGGAACAACTACGGTGGCGCTGACTTCGCTGAACAGCAGGCGCGCAAGGCACTGGGAGGAGGGCGTTGAGGCCGCCGGATGACCTCTCGAGTCTGAAGCATCTGCCCTTGGTGCTTGGTTCGACCGGGGCCTTCGTCGTCCCGGCCATGTGGGCCTTCGTCCTCGACCAACCGGCGCTTGTCGCGATGTCGATGGTCGTGGGGAGCGTCTTTCTGCTTTCTGGGCTCTACCTCAAGTACCGCGCGCGCTACTCGCCTTGTGAAGCGATTTGGGCGGCGGTATTGGCGCTGTTGTTCTTCGGCAGTCTGCTGGTGGTGTCTGTCACGGGGCTGGCTTGGCGAGCCGGCCGGCCGGATTTGCAACCCTGGGCGTTGGGTCTGGCCTCGCTGATGTACGTGGGCGGAATGGGCGCAGGCTTCATCGCGGAACGTCGTCGTCTACGCGTCATCGATCCTGCCACGGGCCTCCCGGCGCCGCTGGTACCGCTGTTGGACCTCAAGCGGCACCGTGTCCTGCCGCTTCCTTCGCCGCCACTCCCGCGCGCCGCGACCGTGGCGGCGCTCACCGCGCTGGTCCTCAACGTGCCGTTGCTGATGCAGATCGGCGGTTGGGAGGCCAATGATGTGGTGTGGTTGGCCATGCCGGCGTTGGCCGCCACCGTGATGATGGTGCTGGCCTCGGGCTTCGGTCCTGCGCTTGCCAGGGCCCTGGCGTTGCAGTCCGTTGAGCGTCGAGTGGGGCGACCCCTTGCCACGTCGCGCCTCGAAGAGCTGCAGGCCGTGCGGAAGCAATATTGGCTGTCCCGCTGGCTGGCCCGTGCCGACGGAACCCCATAGGCGCGCGTCTCCATCGAGCGCGCCGAGCCTGGCTCACAGCTGCCTCAAGCGCTGCACCAGCAAGCGAGACAGCGCAGCGGCATGGGGCGGCAACTGATGGCCTTTGCGCGAGATCAGCCCGAGCGTGCGGCTCACCGACGGTCTCACCAGCGGAATGCCGATCAGCTCGGCGGTCGATGAGCCGGCCAGCGCCAGCCGCGGAATCGCGCTGACGCCCAGCCCGGCGCGGACCAGCGCCATCGCGCCTTCGACATGGTTCACCTCCAGATGCGTGGCCGGGCGCGCCTTGGCCTGCGCCACCGCGTTGTCCAGCAGCATGCGATTGCCGCTGTCCGCCGCCAGCGAGATGAAGCGGTCATCGACCAGTTCGTCCCAGCCCACGCTGCGCTGATCGGCCAGCCGGTGCAGCGGCGGCACGGCCAGCACGTAACGCTCCTTCACGATGGCGGTGAAGTCGATCGACGGCTCCTGCGCGCCGAGGAAGTTCACGCCGAAATCCGCTTGACGCTCCACCACGCTCTTGAGCACCGCCGGCGCGCTCTGGTCGAGCAACTTGATGCGCACGTCCGGGTGGGTCTGCGCGAATTGCGCCAGCACGGTGGGCAGCAGGTGATTCGCCACCGACGGAATGCAGGCGATGGTCACCAGGCCCGAACGCCGCACCGCGCGGTCGCCGACATCCGAGATCGCATGGGACAGGGCGGAGAGCGCCTCGCTCGCGTGGACCAGGAACTGCTCGCCGTCCTCGGTCAGGCTGACCCGGCGGGTGGTGCGATCCAGCAAGCGCACACCCAGCGCCGCCTCGATGCGATCGATCCGCCGGCTCAACGCGGACGGCGAAATGAACAGCGCTTCCGAGGCCGCACGGAAATTCATGCGCTCCGCCACCGCGACGAAGGCCGCCAATTCCCCCAGGTCGAAATTGATTCTCATGGTGCACCAATCGTTCCATTCTTTGCACTTCCGGCAATGGTGCGCCAAAAGCATCATCGCCGCACGAGAAAAGCGATCCTGGAGACGACATGACGCTGTACCCCCGCCTGATGCCGAAGCCGACGCCGCCCCGGCGCGTGCTGACGACCCCGCCACGCGGCTTGACCGAGTCCATGGACACGCCCCCGTCGATCGACGTGGGCTGCAGCGAATCGGGAGCACAGTCATGAGCCGCACCGCCACCTTGCCGGACGCGGCGCTGCCGTCGTCCTCGTCCACGCCGTCATCCACGCCGACCGCGCTCGGTCGACGCGCTGCGCTGGGCGCGGTGCTGCGGGTGACCAGCGGCAACTTCCTGGAGATGTTCGACTTCTTTCTCTACGGCTTCTACGCCACCGCCATCGCGCAGACCTTCTTCCCGAGCGACAGCGAATACGTGTCGCTGATGCTCACCTTCGTCACCTTCGGCGCCGGCTTCCTGATGCGTCCGCTGGGTGCGGTGATCCTGGGCGCCTACATCGACAAGATCGGCCGACGCAAGGGGCTGATCCTGACGCTGGCGATCATGGCCTGCGGCACGGTGCTGATCGCCTTCACGCCGTCGCATGCCTCGATCGGCCTGCTGGCGCCGGTGCTGGTGCTGATCGGCCGGCTGCTGCAGGGCTTCTCGGCGGGCGTGGAGCTGGGTGGGGTGTCGGTGTATCTGGCAGAGATGGCCACGCCGGGCCGCAAAGGCTTTTACGTGAGCTGGCAGTCCGCCAGCCAGCAGGCGGCCATCATGGTGGCGGCCGCGCTGGGCTATGGCATCAGCCAGTGGTTCTCCACCGCGCAGATCAGCGACTGGGCCTGGCGGATTCCGTTCTTCATCGGCTCGCTGATCCTGCCCTTCGTCTTCCAGATCCGTCGCTCGCTGGCCGAGACGGAAGCGTTCCTCGCGCGCAAGCATCGCCCGAGCCTGCGAGAGATCGTCCGGTCGATGGTGCGCAACTGGGCGTTGGTCGGGGCCGGCATGATGCTGGTGGTGATGACGACCGTGTCGTTCTATCTGATCACGGTCTACACACCGACCTTCGGCAAATCGGTGCTGCATCTGTCGTCCACCCATGCGCTGATGGTGACCTTCTGCGTGGGGCTGTCCAACTTCATCTGGCTGCCGGTGATGGGCGCCGTGTCGGACCGCATCGGCCGCTGGCCGCTGCTGGTGGTGTTCAGTGCGCTGACGCTGCTGACGGCCTATCCCTCGCTGTCGTGGCTGGTGCAGGCGCCGTCCTTCGAGCGCATGCTGGCGGTGGAGCTGTGGCTGTCCTTCCTCTACGCCAGCTACAACGCCGCGACCATCGTGGCGCTGACTGAAATCATGCCGCCCGAGGTGCGCACCACCGGCTTCTCGCTGGCCTACAGCCTGGCCACGGCGATCTTCGGTGGCTTCACGCCGCTGGTGTCCACCTGGCTGATCGAGCACACCGGCGACAAGGCCGCACCGGGCTGGTGGATGAGTGGCGCCGCGGTCAGCGGATTGATCGCCACGGTGCTGCTGTATCGCGGCGTGGTGAAAGCGCGCTGACATGCCGTGAGGCGAGCGTAGGCGCGTCAACGCGGCACCTCCGGCCATCGCTTTGACCGGTGGCCTGCCTGGGGCGGAAGCGAAGCCTCACCGGTCCGCTGCACGAAAAACGCCCGCCACGCTGCGGGCGTTGTTTCATCTCAGGCGCCGGATCATCGGGCCGTTGGATGCAGACCGCTGCGCACAATCGCCGCCGCACTGTCGGGCGAGGCCAGGTAGTCGATGAAGGATTGCGCCTCGGCGCGATGCCGGCTGGCGGTCACCACGCCGGCCGCGTAGGGCGTGACCTTCTGCAGCGCATCGGGCAGCTCGCCGACGATGTCGATGCCGGCGACCGGCTGCAGTTCACTGCGTTGTTGGCAGCCGAAGGCCGCCTGCCGGCTGGCGATGATCTCGCCCACCGGGGTGGCCGGGATCTGCCGGCCCTTGGCCTTCACCTGCGAGGCGATGCCCAATCGGGCCAGCAGCGTCGTCTGGATGTACTCGCCGCTGGCGCTGTCCGACCAGGCCACGCTGGGCGCCTGCAGGAACTCGTCCCGGACCTGGGCCTCGGTCTCAAGCGCGGGGCGCGGGGCGCCGGCGGGGACCGCGCAAGCGATGGTGGACCGCGCCAACACGACCTTGGTGCGGCCGTCCACCAGGCCCTGGGCGATCAATTCGTCGAGCGCCTCGCCGACCATGACCACCACATCGATCGCCTCGCCGCGTGCCAGTCGCGCCGGGATGGCCTGCGGCGTGCGGCCCATCGACGGACCGAATTGCAGATCGACGGCCTGGCCACCCGCCTTCTGGCCCTTGGGTCGATAGGCCGGCGCCAGTTCCTTGAAGGCCTGGGCGAAGCCGCCGGAAGAGATGGCGACGATCGGGCCGTCCGCCCAGGCGGCGGGTGCGGTCGCGACCGCCGCGAAGAAGGCGAGGGGGGCGAGCGCCGCGCTCAGGCGGGCTGGACGGCGACGGCGGACTGATTCAGGCAATGCGGACATGGCAACGGCGCGGGGTTGGGAAGCCCGTCATCTTGGTCGCAGGGCTCGCGTGCGTCCATTGCAACATTCAGGAGATTCATTGCGCCGCACGCAATGGCGGCGGGATTGGCGGCATCACGGGTCGACCATGTCGGTTTGGTGAAACCACTTGTTTCCAAGTGATCGCCGCGTCCCCGCCTTGGGGGATTGTGAGCCGCCTCCTTATCGAGCATGGTGCACGCTGCACCAAGCTGGGGTCCGTGCGGACGTCTCGGCGGATGGGAGGCTGGCGCGCCAAAGAGGGGTTTCTCCAGAGGAGAAACCGGCGCGGCGGGCGTCCCATTTGCCGGTGGCCGGACCAGGATGGTGCGCTGCAGCACCCGTTTGCGGTGCAGCGAAGTCCCGACCGGCCAAGCCGGGGCGGTGACCGTCGCCAGCGGCAGACCGACGAAGAAGCACATGGAGAGAGAGCCCGTGAAGATCGCCTACCTGATGAATCACTACCCGAAGGTCAGCCATACCTTCATCCGCCGGGAGATCCTGGCGTTGGAAAAGCAGGGCGTGGACGTGCTGCGGCTGTCGGTGCGCGGTTGGGATGACGATGCGCCGGATCCGCAGGACCAGGCGGAGAAGTCCCGCACCCATTACCTGCTGCGTGGCGGCATGGGGCCGCTGCTGAGCGCGATGCTCAGCACGGCGCTGTCGGCGCCGGGCCGCTTCCTGAATGCGCTGAAACTGGTCTGGCAACTCGGCCGGCGCGCCGACCGTCCGCTGCCGCTGCATCTGATCTATCTGGCCGAGGCGTGCCTGGCGCTGCGCACGCTGCGCGAGCAGGGCATCGACCATGTGCATGCCCATTTCGGCACCAATGCGACCGAAGTGGCCCTGTTGATCGAGGCGCTGGGCGGCCCCGGCTACAGCTTCACCTGCCACGGCTCCGAAGAATTCGACAAGCCGGAGCTGCTGCATCTGGGCGAGAAGATCCGTCGCGCGCGCTTCGTGGTGGCGATTTCCTCGTTCTGCCGCAGCCAGGTCTATCGCTGGGTGGACCATGCGCAATGGCCCAAGGTGAAGGTGGTGCATTGCGGCGTGGAGCCCAGCTTCTATTCGCTGAAGACCGAGCCGCCGCGTGGCCGGCGCCTGGTGGCGGTGGGGCGTCTGTGCGAGCAGAAGGGCCATCTGATGCTGCTGGAAGCCGCCGCGCTGGTGGCGGCCAAGGGCATCGATTTCGAACTGGTGCTGGCCGGCGACGGCGAACTGCGCGGTCCGGTCGAGGCCAAGATCGCGGCGCTGAAGCTGGGCAACCGGGTGCGCATCACCGGCTGGATCACCAGCGATCAGGTGCGCGAGGAAATCCTGGCCTCGCGCGCGATGGTGGTGTCCAGCTTCGCGGAAGGCCTGCCGGTGGTGGTGATGGAATCGATGGCGTTGGGCCGTCCGGTCGTCAGCACCGCGATCGCGGGCATTCCGGAACTGGTGGTCGACGGCGACAACGGCTGGCTGGTCCCGGCTGGCGACCCCGAGCAGCTCGCCCGGGCGATGGAAGACTGCCTGACCGTCGACGACACCGAACTGCAACGCCGTGGCGCCGCCGCGCGCGAGCGGGTGCTGGCACGTCACGACATCGATGTGGCGGCCTCGCGGCTGGTCACGTTCTTCAAGAACCGCGCGTCGTATGCGCCGAGCGCCGCGCCGTCGGTCGAGTCCGGCCGGCCGGTGAAGGCCGCGCACTGAGATCCAGCCGATGCGGCGCGCTCGCGCCGCAGGGCGGGCGCGTGGATCCCGCCATCGCGGAAGGATTGGGCGCGCGTTGGACGGTTTCCCAGGCGGTGCCGCGTGAGGCGGGCGTCTGCGGGATCATCGCCGTGTGCGCGCGTCGCGGTCACGAGGGTCGGCACTGGGGCGAGAATCATGGGCTTCGGCGTCGCAGGTCCATCGACCGGTGCGCCTTCCCTTGCCGGCGCCTGTCGCCTGATCCATGACCGACTCTTCCTACACGACCCTGCCGCAGTGGCCGGCCGCCTATCCCGTCACCGGCGCGAGCGCGACCTTGAAGCTGCACAACGAGGATTTCCTCGTCACCGAGTTGCCGCTGCAGTTGCCGTCGGGTGCCGGCGAGCATGTCTGGCTGGACGTTGAGAAGAACGGCGCGAACACCGCCTATGTCGCGCAGCAACTGGCGGATGCCGCGGGCGTGAACACCTGGGATGTGGGCTATGCCGGTCTGAAGGACCGCTATGCCATCACTCGCCAGTGGTTCAGCCTGTACCTGCCTAAGGGCGACACGCCCGACCTGACCGCCCTGCAGCATCCCGAGTTCAAGGTGCTGAGCCAAAGCCGGCATGTGAAGAAGCTGCGTCCTGGCGACCTCGCCGGCAACCGCTTCCGCATCGTGCTGCGGGACGTGACCGGCGACCGCGCGGCCATCGAGGCCAACCTGCAGGCCATTGCCGCCCAGGGCGTGCCCAACTATTTCGGCGCCCAGCGATTCGGCCATGACGGCGGCAATGTCGAGCAGGGTCGGGCCATGCTCGCCCGCGAGATCCGGGTGCGAAATCCGAAGAAGAAGGGCATCTATCTGTCGGCGGTGCGCTCCTTTGTTTTCAACGAGGTGCTTGCGCTGCGCATCCAGCAGGGGCGATGGGGCCAGACGCTGGCGGGCGACGTGATGGATGCGTCCGGCCGACCGACCGGACCGATGTGGGGCCGGGGTCGGGTGAGCACGACCGAAGAGGCCCAGGCGCTGGAGAACGGCGTCGCCGCTCGTCACGCCGGCTTGTGCGATGGCCTGGAGCACGCCGGGCTGGACCAGGACCGGCGCTCGCTGGTCGCGAGTCCGCAAGAACTGAGCTGGGACTGGCCGGAGGCGGATCAACTGGTGATCAGCTTCTCCTTGCCGGCTGGGAATTACGCCACCTCGGTGCTGAATGAGGTGCTGGTGGCGCGTGAACCGGAACGGTTGATCGAGAGCGACGGTGAGGGCGAGGCGGCAGCGGTGGAGTGAACGGCTGCGGGTGGGGGGGCGCGGTCAGCGTTCTCATCCTGATCGCGCGCCCAAGCCGCTCAGCAGATCAGGCTCGCGACCCTCCCATCGTCCGCATCCACGAGGCTGATCGTCCGTTCAGCGCCGCATCCCGGCGACCCGCCTCTGCAACGCCTGCCGCAACGGCAACACCTTTCCCTCAGCCGCCTGCGTCTTTAGTTCCGCCGCGAGATCGGGCCACTCGCGCGCGCCCTGGGCATTCACCTCGAAGACCAGCGCTTCGGTGCCAGCGCCCGAGCGTTTGAACAGCACCAACAGCCACGACGACGCGCCTTGCTGGAACGCTGAAGTGGCCAACACACGCTCGCACGCATGGGTCGCCTTCAACAGAGGCGCCGGCGAAAGCGGCGTGCCCGCCGCGTACTGACACGTCCCATCGGACCGTTGGGAAACCGCGAGATAGGCGTCTGGTGTCGTCGCCGTGTGCTCCGCCAATGCGCGGGCGCCCGGCGTGGGGTCGGCTTGGTGGACCCAGTGGGCGCGCAGCCAGGCAGCGACCTGGGTGAGCGGCTTGGTGGTGTCCGGCACCGTGGTCGGCGACAGATCGTCCCGCGCTTGCGGCACGTCGCCGGCATCGAGGAACAGCAGGTCGGTCAGGCTGGTGTCCTCACGGGTGTCGCGCTGTTTGACCCGGAGCAGCAAGAAGCGCTGTGAGCCTTGCGGGAGCACCATCGCCGCGGGGACCCCGATGCATTGCGGAAAGTCGCTGCCCCCGTCCGGCTCCACCAGCGGCAGGACCTGGCTCCGGGCGGCGAGCCAGAGTCCACAGGACGGCGCCGCGGCGCCCCGGGCGACATAAAACCGCACCGGCGGCGCATCGGCTGGCCACTGCGCGGCCGGTGGGCCGGAGAAGCCGCTTTGGAACTGCAGAGAGGCGGCTTCTCGGAGCGACGGCTCGCCGTGGCTGAACGAGGGCAGGGTGGCCAGCGTCAGGAGGAGCGGCGCGAAGAATGCGAGGCGGGGCATGGGGGTGCATTGGACACCAGGCCCGCCTCATGGCCATCGAGATCGCGATCGAGATTGCGATCGCTTCAAGGCTTCTTCACATACCCATCAATCGCCTGACGCGCCAGGAACGATTGATCGCTGAACAAGCCATCCATCCCCAGATTCAGGAATGCCCGAATCTGCCCCGCCAGATCGCCGATCGCGGCGGGATCGGTGCCGACATCGAATTCATTCGGCAGGAACACGTTTTCCGCGCGGAAGGTCCAGCCATGGACGATCAGGCCGGCCGCATGGGCATCGCGGACCAGCGTGGTCGGCTTGCCCAACTTGCCGTCCACCAACGGGATCATCAGGGCCGTGTTGGCGCCGATGCCCTGCGCGTAGCTGGCGATCTCCGCGAGGCCGGCGGGCTTGGCCAGATCGGCATAGCTGCGGGTGTCGCCGCTCAGCGTGAAGTCATAGGGCTGGCCGGCATTGCTGAGCAACTGCACCAGTGGCACGCGCGTCATGCGGTTGAGCTTGCGCAGGTTGCCGACCTCGAAGGACTGGATGAACACCGGCGCGTCCGCGCCACGGTAGCCGTACTTGTGGAGCAGGCGCACCAGCGGTTCTTCCAGCGGCTTGCCGATGCCGGCGAAATAGCTCGGGTGCTTGGTTTCCGGATAGACGCCCACCGGCTTGAACCGGCGCGACGGGCCGTGGCCATGGCGCGCGTCGCGGTCATCACGCGCTTCCTCGCGGCGGCGGTCATTCGCTTGTTGGACCAACTGCAGCACCTCTTCGAAGGTGGGCACCTCGAACATGCCGTTGAAACGGGTGTTGCCGACGCGCACTTGCGGAATGCGCTCGCGGGCGCGCAGCGTCTTCAGCTCGGCCAGGGTGAAGTCCTCGGTGAACCAGCCGGTAATGGCCACGCCGTCGATCATCTTGGTGGTCTTGCGGGCCGCGAATTCGGGCCGGTCCGCCACATCGGTGGTGGCTTCACGCACCGAGCCGTCGGCATTCAGGATGGCGATGGCGTTCTCATGCCGCGCCACCAGCACGCCGTCCTTGGTGATGACCAGATCCGGCTCCACGAAATCGGCGCCTTGCTCGATCGCCATCCAGTACGCGGCCAGCGTGTGCTCCGGCAGATAGCCGCTCGCGCCACGGTGAGCGATCAAGGTCGGCTCGCGCGACGGGGTGGGACGCGCGTCCACGGGCGAGGCCAGGGCAGCGGTGGCCGCCGCGATGAGCAGCACGGAGTGAAGCAGCTTCAAGTCGGTCTCCTGATGGGTTTCTTGAGCCCCGGAGGGTAGGGCCGGGATGATGAAGGTTTCGTGATCGACCCCAGGCGCGTCGCTGAATTAGCGGACGCGCTCAGCCTCGCGGCCTCCCATGAAAACCCACACTGGTGACGCCGCGCCATCGCTGGCACAGTCGGCCGACCTGCCACGCACGCCCGATCCGATGACACGACCCCACCTCCGCATGACCTGGCTCCTGGCCGGCGTGCTAATCGTCGGCGCGACAGCCCATGCACAGACCCGCCCCATCCCTTCGACCGCCACCGGAAAACCCACCATGACCCACGTTGCCAAAGGCGATTTCGTCGTCAAGCTTCAACCCTTGCCCGTGGAGGGCCAGCCGGAGGGCTCATCCTTGGGACGCATGTCCATCGACAAGACCATCACCGGTGATCTGGTCGCCACCACGCAGGGGCAGATGCTGAGCGCGATGACCGCGGTCAAGGGATCAGCCGGCTATGTCGCGATCGAGCGGGTGCAGGGCACGCTGAACGGCAAGAAGGGCAGCTTCGTGCTGCAGCACACCGGCACGATGAACAAAGGCGCGCCCAGTCTGTCGGTCACCGTGGTGCCGGATTCCGGCACCGACGAGCTGGTCGGCTTGAGCGGTGAATTCCGCATCATTCAGGAGCAGGGGCGGCACAGCTACGAGTTCAGTTATTCGCTGCCCTGATCTTGCTGGACAGAGGCACGCTGGCGGTAGCCTCTCCACCGGATCGACTCACTCCATCGTCCACACGACCGCCGCGCCCTCAGCCCGCTCCCCTCAAATCGCCGACTGCTGCACCCGCTTCGCCGCAGCCGCGGCGGATTCCTTGCGCTCGCTGTACCGATCCAGCAGCACCGGCCCCAGATCACGCGTCAGCAGCGTGAATTTGAAGAGCTCTTCCATCACGTCCACCACGCGGTCGTAGTACGAGGACGGCTTCATCCGGCCCTCGTCGGTGAATTCCTGATAGGCCTGCGCGACCGACGACTGGTTGGGGATGGTCAGCATCCGCATCCAGCGGCCCAGCACCCGCATCTGGTTCACCGCATTGAAGCTCTGCGATCCGCCGGAGACCTGCATCACGGCCAGCGTCTTGCCTTGCGTCGGACGGATCGCGCCGGTGTTGAGCGGGATCCAGTCGATCTGCGACTTCATCACGCCGGTCATCGCGCCATGTCGCTCCGGCGAGCACCAGACCATGCCTTCGGACCAGGCCGCCAGTTCGCGAAGCTCCTGCACCTTGGGATGAGATTCGGGTGCGTCGTCCGGCAGCGGCAAGCCGGTGGGATCGAACAGACGCACCTCGCCGCCCATCGCGGTCAGCAGGCGCGCGGCCTCGAAGCTCAGCAGCCGGCTGTAGGACCGCGTGCGCAGCGAGCCGTACAACAGCAGAAATCGCGGCGGATGCGATGACGGCGTCGCCACCCGCAGACGCTGCGCGTCCGGCACATCGAACAGCGCCTGATCCAGCGCGGGAAAGGTCAACGCCAATTCAGGCACAGCAGGCTCCTCGTTCATACCAGGCTTGCGACCGGTTCACGACGCCCACCACCGCGAGCATCACCGGCACTTCGATCAACACGCCGACGACCGTCGCCAGCGCCGCGCCCGATTGAAATCCGAACAGGCTGATGGCCGTCGCCACCGCCAGCTCGAAAAAGTTGCTGGCGCCGATCAGCGCCGACGGTCCGGCCACGCAGTGGCGCACGCCCAGCCGGCGATTGAGTCCATAGGCCAGCCCCGCATTGAGCACCACCTGGATCAGGATCGGCACCGCCAGCAGCGCGATCACCACCGGCTGCGCGATGATCCGGTCGCCCTGGAAGGCGAACAGCAGCACCAGCGTGAGCAGCAGTGCGCTGATGGAGAACGGCCCGAGACGATGCGTGACCTGCTTGAAGTGCGCCGTACCGCGCCGCAGCAAATGGCGCCGCCACCATTGGGACAACACGACCGGCACCACGATGTAGAGCCCCACCGACGTCATCAGCGTGTCCCAGGGCACGGTGATCGACGACAGACCCAGCAGCAGCGCCACCAACGGCGCGAAGGCGACGATCATGATCGCGTCGTTCAAGGCCACCTGCGACAGCGTGAAGTAGGGATCGCCCTTGCAAAGCTGGCTCCAGACAAACACCATCGCCGTGCAAGGCGCCGCCGCCAGCAGGATCAGGCCGGCGATGTAGCTGTCCAGTTGATCCGATGGCAGCCAGTCCGCGAAGACATGGCGGATGAAGATCCATCCCAGCAGCGCCATCGAGAACGGCTTCACCGCCCAGTTGATGAAGAGCGTCACGCCGATGCCGCGCGCATGGGCGGTGACCTGGCCGAGCGCGCTGAAGTCGATCTTCAGCAGCATCGGAATGATCATCACCCAGATCAGCAGACCGACCGGCAGATTCACCTGCGCGATCTCCCACGCCGCCACGGTGCGGGCCAGCCCGGGCAGGAACTGACCCAGCGCCACGCCCGCCACGATGCACAGCGCCACCCACACGGTGAGATGACGCTCGAAGAAACTGATCGCCGGCTTGGCGGCGGCCGGCGACACCGGCGCGGAGACGGACGACGTCATCTCAGGACCTCCCGATCTCGTCCAGCGCCAGCTGCAGCTCGGCATCAGTCAGCGACGCCACCGGCAGCCGCGCCAGTTGCAGCATCCGGTATCCGATGGCCTGCCGCGTGAGCGCGAAGGCCTGCGCCCGCTCAGCTTCCGGCGCCAGCGACGGATCCGGGAAACCCCAATGCGCGCGGACCGGGCTGCCGGGCCAGTAAGGGCAGGGCTCGGCGGCAGCGTTGTCACAGACCGTGATGACGATCCGCATCACCGGTGCCGCCTCGCCGACGAACTCGTCCCAGGACTTGCTGCGGGCATCCGATGCGTCGACGCCGGCGCTGGCCAGCGCCTGCAACGCCTGAGGATGGATGCGGCCGCTGGGCGTGCTGCCGGCGCTGTGGGCGCGCAGGTTTTGATTGAGACGACGCGCCCAGTGGTTCAGCAGGCTTTCGGCCAGCACGCTGCGGGCCGAGTTGTGGGTGCAGAGGATGAGGATGTGGGTGGTCATGAGGCAGTGGGTCAGCAGCAGCTGGACGTGTGGGGAAGAACGGCGCAGGACGCGCCCTCGCAGCAGTTCTCGGTCAGATAGCCCAACAGCGCATTCATCTGCGCATAGGCCGCGCGATAGATCAGGTAGCGGCTGGCGCGCTCCTGCGTCACCAGGCCGGAGCCGACCAGCTCCTTCAAATGAAAGGACAGCGTCGCCGCCGGCACCTCCAGCGCTTCCTGCATGGCGCCCGGCGTCAGACCGGTCTCGCCCACGACGACCAGCGCGCGGAACACCCGCAGCCGCAGCGGATGCGCCAGCGCGCCCAGCGCCTTGATGATCTCGGATTCTTCCATCATTCGAGTTTAGTCGAAATATGAAACGGGTCGACGTTCGACGTCGGGCCCACCCGGCAAGAGCGCGGTGACGACGCCGCGCCAATCACGGCCGGCGCCCGCATGAAAATAGGGTGGACCGGACGGTCCACCCTTGGCGTTGGGGGAGGGGATCAGCCGCTCAAGCTGCCGCCAGCAACTGCCGCAGCACATACGGCAGGATGCCGCCGTGGCGGTAGTACTCGACCTCGATCGGCGTGTCGATGCGCAGGATCAGTTGCACCCGACGCTCCGCTCCGTGCGCCGGCTTGATGATCAGCGTGGCCTCGGACTGCGGACGGATCTCGTCGGCCAGTTCGATGTCGATGACCTCATGGCCGGTGATGCCCAGGCTCTCCCAGGAGTCGCCCGGACGGAATTGCAGCGGCAGCACGCCCATGCCGACCAGGTTGGAGCGGTGGATGCGCTCGAAGCTCTTGGCCACCACCGCCTTGATGCCCAGCAACTGCGTGCCCTTGGCGGCCCAGTCGCGGCTGGAGCCGGTGCCGTATTCCTCGCCGGCGAAGATCACCGTCGGCACGCCAGCGGCCGCATAACGCATCGCGGCGTCATAGATGAACATCTTTTCATTGCCGGGCTGGAAGAGCGTCAGGCCGCCTTCCACGCGGGAGCCATCGTCCTTGGTCGGGATCATCAGATTCTTGATCCGGACATTGGCGAAGGTGCCGCGCATCATGACTTCATGGTGGCCGCGGCGCGAGCCATAGCTGTTGAAGTCGGCCTTGAGCACGCCTTGCTCCTTCAGGTAGCTGCCCGCGGGCGAGGCTTCCTTGATCGCGCCGGCGGGCGAGATGTGGTCGGTGGTGATCGAATCCCCGAACAGCGCCATCACCCGTGCGCCGCGCACGCCGACCTCCTGCGCCTGCGGCGTCTGGGTGAAGCCGCTGAAGAACGGCGGCTGCGCGATGTAGCTGCTCTTGGGCCAGCCATAGACCTGGCCGGTGCCGCCCTTGATCTTTTCCCACAGCGGGCCGGGCTCGGACTTCACCTTCGCATAGTTGGCCCGGAACGCGTCCGGATTGAGCGCGAGCTTCAGCAGGGTGTGGACCTCGTCGCTGGTCGGCCAGATGTCGCCCAGATAGACCGGCTTGCCGCCGGTGCCCAGGCCCACCGGCTCGGTCATCAGATCGCGGGTCACATTGCCGGCGATGGCATACGCCACCACCAGCGGCGGGCTGGCAAGGAAGTTGGCCTTGATGTTGGGATGGATGCGGGCCTCGAAGTTGCGGTTGCCCGACAGCACCGCGGCGCAGACCAGGTCGTTGCTGACGATCGCGTCATTGATCTCCGGCGTGAGGTCGCCCGCATTGCCGATGCAGGTGGTGCAACCGTAGGCCGCCACCGAGAAGCCCAGCTTCTCCAGATAGGGCAGCAGGCCGGCCTTCTCCAGATACTCGGTCACGATGCGCGAGCCGGGCGCGAGCGAGGTCTTGATGTGCGCGGGCACCGTCAAGCCGGCATAGACCGCCTTCTTGGCGAGCAGGCCGGCGGCCAGCATCACGCTGGGATTGGAGGTGTTGGTGCAGGAGGTGATGGCGGCGATCAGCACATCGCCGTTGCCGATGTCGATGCCGGCCTGCTGGCCGCCGAGCGGATGGCGCTGGTCCAGCTTCGAGGCGGGCTGGTTGAAGCCGTTCTCGGCCACCGGCTTGCTGAACAGGCTGGCGAAGGTCTTGGCCAGATCGGTGATGACGATCCGGTCCTGCGGCCGCTTCGGTCCGGCCAGCGACGGCACCACCGTGCCCAGATCCAGCTTGACCACCTGGCTGTACTGGATGTCGCCGGCGCGTGGCACGCCGAACAGGCCCTGCGCGCGGAAGTAGGCCTCGAAGGCCTCGATCTCGTCCTGGGTGCGGCCGGTGCCCTTGAAGTAATCGACGGTGCGCTCATCGACCGGGAAGAAGCCCATCGTCGCGCCGTACTCGGGCGCCATGTTGCCGATGGTCGCGCGGTCCGGCACCGACAGCGAGGCGGTGCCTTCGCCGAAGAACTCGACGAACTTGCCCACCACCTTGGCCTTGCGCAGGATCTCGGTGACGGTCAGCACCAGGTCGGTCGCCGTCACGCCCTCGCGCAGCCGGCCGGTGAGCTCGAAGCCCACCACATCCGGTGTCAGGAAATACACCGGCTGGCCGAGCATGCCGGCTTCGGCCTCGATGCCGCCCACGCCCCAGCCGACCACGCCCACGCCGTTGATCATGGTGGTGTGGCTGTCGGTCCCGACCAAAGTGTCCGGGTAGTAGACGGGGGCGCCGTCGCCGCCGCTGGTCTTGTGCACGCCGCGGGCCAGATATTCCAGGTTGACCTGGTGGACGATGCCGAATCCGGGCGGCACCACGCCGAAGGTGTCGAAGGCCTGCATGCCCCACTTCATGAATTCATAGCGCTCGCGATTGCGCTCGAATTCCAGCTTCATGTTGAGGTCCAGCGAGGACTTGTCGCCGAAGTAATCGATCATGATGGAGTGATCGACCACCAGATCCACCGGCACCAGCGGCTCGATGGTCTTCGGGTTCTTGCCCTGCGCGGCCGCCACATTGCGCATCGCGGCCAGGTCGGCCAGCAGCGGCACGCCGGTGAAGTCCTGCAGCACCACCCGGGCGACGACGAACGGGATCTCGTCATTGCGCGGTGCATTCGGCTGCCAGTGGGCCAGTTGCCGCACATGCTCGGCGGTCACGCGTTGGCCGTCACAGTTGCGCAGCACCGATTCCAGCACCAGCCGGATCGACACCGGCAAGGTCGACACCGACGGAAATTGTTCCGCCAGACGCGGCAGCGAGTAGAACTGACCGGTCTGACCCGACGCGGTCTTGAAGCTGGAGACGGTGTTGGCAAACGCGTGGGGCATGGCTCACTCCTTGGCTTTGTGGATGCGCGGAAGCTCGGCCCGCACCCGCGTGCACGGCCGGCCATTCCGCGAGGAATTCGAACGGATCCGACTGATTGTGGCCCGACTGCGCGGCAATCGGATGACCCCATTGGGCGAGTGACGTGCCTGGGGGTCAGGTCGCCAATCGCCCAAATCCGGCCCGTGCAGGGAATGGCCGCGGCAGCGCCTCAGCGAGCCGGGTCGCGGCCCGTCGCGCGCTGGCGATGGATGCCCGGGATGTAGGCCGAGTTGGCGGGGCTCGGCGACCGGCTCGCGCGGAACACGGCTGCCGATCCGGCGCCATCCTCGCCGTCGGCCGCTCCCAGCGCTCCCCGCGCTCCGGTCGTGTCCGGCAGCGCTCGACGGCGCCTCACGCGGCCTGACACCGCGTCCCCTCGACCTGGGGCATGGGCGAGACCGGTCGTCGCCCCAGTCGGGCGATTCGGCGGCGGGTCCCGCATCGAGGCCTCGTCGGGCCCCTGCCACCATTGCTGCAGCCGGTCCAGGCCGTCCCGGGCCCGGGCATCGATCGCGGGCGCATGGGCGCGGACGGTGAGGGTGGCGTAGGTCAGCAGCGTCGAGATCAGCGCCACCTGCAAGCCGTCGAGCATCGTTTCTCGGGCCGAATAGGGCGCTGAGACCGTCGGCGTCCCGGCATGGACCGCGTCAGCGCCGCTGGCGCCTGCCATCCAGCGTCGGCTGAGCGGCGGCGGATCCAGCCACAGCGATTGCGCCAGCAGGCCGGCACCGACCACCGCCGCATGCAGCCAGGTGCTGGCGCGCGGCCAGCCGAACGCCGACGGCGCGCTCGCGGAGGACCGCCCGAACGGATGCTTGGGCAATTGGTGCAGCCGCTCCAGACGCTCGATGCGCTGCGGCAGGTCCCGCTGCGACAGGACCAGAAGGCTGTAATCGAGCAAGGGCGGCATGGGGCGACGTCCCAGACGCTCGCCCCAAAGCACATGGGCCTCCAGGCTGACCAGGTTCACCGCGTAGTCCATCGTCAGCCGGGCGTCGTGGGTCAATGGACCCGTCAGCGCCACCAATCCGGGGGTCAGCAGCACGCGGCTGACCATTTGCTGAAACCAATGCAGATTGGCGTCGACATCCCGCTGCGCTTCGGCCGGGCCTCGCCAGCGCCGCTCCAGTTGGCGCGCGAGCGCATGGGTGTAGTGCGGGGTCGGATCCAGCAGGGCGATGCGTCGACAGGCCTGGCGCATCGATACGGCCGTCGCGTGCAGCAGGCCGCACAGGGCCGGTGCCAGCCATCCCGACGACGCCAGCCTCCGCAGCGACGCGGTGTCGGGCTGTCCGCCCTCGGCGGCCGATGCCGAGTTGAACAGCCGCTGCGTCCAGATCAGGATCGAGGGCACGCATTCGCCGACCAGGAACAGCAGGTAGCGGCCCACATTGTCGAGTTCGTCGTCCCGCCGGTAGCTGCCGAGCAGCCGCGCGGCGACCGTGACGGGATCCTCCAGATTCGCCGCCACCAGCAGCACGGCCGCGCGCTTCAAGGCCGGCACGACCTCGGACTGGTAGTCGGCCTCCGGCCATTCCAGCGCCGTCGCCAGCGGGCGAAAACCTTCCGTCAGCATCTCGGCCATCGCCTGGGCCTGTTGATCTTCGGACGAGCCCCATTGGTTCAGCCGCAGACGCAGGGGGGCGGGCAGGTCCGGGTCATCCAGCAGCGCATCCACGCAGGGCTGGAGGTCGGTCCCGCTCGTCGACGCGGTCCGCGACGGCGGTGCAGGCGCCGGCGCGACCGAGGTGGGGTCGTCGGGCGCGCGGCCCGATCGCGTCAACGCACGATCGCCTCGGCTGCCGCGTGGTCGCGACACGTTGGCGAGCGTGTTCAGGATGTCCGGGCGGTCCAGGTCATCGGGCGCGGTCGGAAAGCCCGTCGCGTCATCGGCGACCGGGAGGGGCGAGGCGGCGGAGCGAAGCGGATACATCGGGGACCTTCCGGTAGGGCGCCTCAAGGACGGACATCATGGGTCGCCGCCGCGATCGGGCCGTCGATGCCGGTGCAGGCGCGGGCGACGGGCAGCGTCGTCGGGGGCGGCGTCGTCCGCGGTGTCTGTCGCCGAAGGTGGCGAGGGTCGGGCGCGGCGCTCGGCGGTCGACGTCGAGCTCGAGGTCGAGGCCTCATCGACGCGTGAGGGAGACGATCGGCGCGAGGCCGGCAGCGCAATGGCCCCCGTCGCCTGCATCGCACGACGCTCACGAGGCGAGGTCGAGCTCGCCGTGGAGGCGGCCGTGAGCGACGCCCGCGAGCGGCCGGGCGTGCCGTAGGGGCGAGCAGGCGGCGAATCGGCTGATGGCGGAGCGGACCTCGGGTCCGGCGGCGTCGCCTCGGCGCGGGGCGTGTCCGTGGCCGCGCGGGTCTGCCCGGCCACATTCAGGATCCATCGACGCAACCGATCCCCCACCGCCGCGGCGCCTGCATCGATGGCGGGCGCATGCGCGCGTACGGTCAGGGCGGCATAGGTGCCCACTGTGCCGATGCCCACGCTCAAGGCCCCCAGCAGCAGACAGTCGAAGCCGTCGCGGGTATCGCTGTTCAAGTGCCGCCATAACGACGGACGTTCTCCGTTTGGCAGGACCTCGCCCACCGGCCAGGGCTGCTGGGACAACAGCTGCGTCTCGGCGTAGAAACTGGCCCACAGCACCAGCGCCTGCGCGATCGTGGAAGGGCGAGGCAGATCCCGAAGGCGCTCGCCCAGCAGGGTCAGCCAGGACGGCGAGTCCGGCGGAGACTCCATCGTGCTCAGCACCGACAGGGCCCCCACGCGGCGGGCGAGGTCGGGTTGAGACAGCAGCAACAGCGAGTAGTCGCCGACGCTCAGCCGTCGGGTGGCGACGTCGATCTCCGGAAACTCCGCACTGGCCCATTCCAGCACCAGCCACAGGGCCAGGTCGCCCCACCAGCGCGCCATGTTGGTGATCGGCCCCAAGGTGGCGGCCAACGCGGGCAACAGCACCACTCGGCCCGCCACCTGCATCCCGGTGCGGATGACGCTGCGCAGCTCACGCTCGCCGCTCGCGTCGATGCCGCGTCGTCGCGCCAGCACCGCTGCCAGGGGATGGGTCAGCGCGGCCCGCGCAGGCAGCAGTCGCCCTTCCAGCAGGCGGTCGGCGGTCGAATCCGCCAGCGTGATGGCCGCCGCGCGCAGCGCGCTGCAGTCACGCCAATGGCTGGCCGGGGACTGACGCAGGAAGTCCTGGAGGGTCTCGCGCGGCGTGGTCACCGTCTGGACCACATGCACCAGGCTGAATGCCAGCGTGCACAGCACCATGATCGTCACCCCGCGACCCGAGCGGGCGGTCGGGTCCAGCAGATGTTCGTCGCGCAGATGGCTGGCCCACAAGGCTTCGGCCACCTGATCGGCAGTGTCCAGCCGGGCGCTCACCAACAGCACTGCGGCCCGGTGCAGGGTGGGCACGACCTGCTCATCGAAGACCCTGGGCGCGATGCCCTCACGCTCGCTGAGCTCCCGGCAGACGGTCAACAGATGCGCCATGATCCGATCGGCGCGGGTCTGCTGATCGGGCGTCCAGGCCATCAGACAGGCGCGCACCGCGGGCGGCGTCAACGGATCGTCGATCAGGGCGCGCACGGCGTCATGGCGTCTGACGACCACGGCACGGGCGCCGGGGGGATCGTCCTCAGGCTCATCGGCAGGCGCTTGGCCCCGGCCGCCGGCCGCTGCGGCGGGGATCATGGCGCGCGACGGTCCGGCGCGGACCGACGGTGGAGGCCCGGGACGTAGGCGGTGCGCGGCGGCCTGCCGCGTGGATTTGCCGGACTCGACGAACTCGACGGACTCGGCGCCCTGGGCGCCCTGGACACCGCCAGGTCGGCGGGGCGGGTCTCGGCGTCCGCCCGCCACCACTGGCCGAGTCGTTCCAGCCAGCGGTCGACGACCGCGTTCACCGCCGGCGCGTGGGCCCGTGCGGTGAGCAGGGCGTAGCTGGTCAGCGTGGACAGGGTCACATGCATCAAGCCGAACCACAGGCTGTCGCGTGCGCTGACCTGCTGATTCAGTCCCGGGTGGTCGAGCGGCCAGCGGCCGTGGTCGGTGTCCGCATGGCCATCGATGCCGGTGCTGGACGCCAGCGGCGCCTGCCCGAAGGGCGGCGATCGGAGGTCCAGGAGCAGGCCCTGAAGGCTCAGGCCGGCGAGGGCGACAAGGCCTTCCAGCACGCTGGAAGGTCGCGCAAAGCTCAGCGTCATGCGCAGCAGCCGTCGAGCCATCGTCGTCTCGCTCCATTGCGCCGGGCCGGTGTTGGCCAGGGACTCGATCCGTTGCGCCAGGTCGCGTTGCGACAGCGCCAGGAAGCTGTAGGGCATCAGGGCGGGCAAGTCCCGTGGGCACTGCTTGTCGTCCAGGTAGGCCATGGCCGTGCGGGACGCCAGGTCCGCCATCATTTCCTGGGACGCGTGGAACATCCCCGGCACACCCCCGGCGACCCTGACCGCGGCGGGGATCATGAACACATGCGCGATCATCTGCAGCATCCAGAGCCGATTGCAGCGCTGGTCGCGCTGGGTGGATGCGTCGAGCCTGAATCGTGCGGCCAGTTCGCGCGCCAGCGCATGGACAAATTGCGGTCGGGGGCCGAGCAGGCGCCCGTCCAACATGTCTTCACGCGCCGATTCCGACCAGACCATCGCGCCGGCGCATGCGGTCGGCCAGGCCGCACGGTTGAAGAAGGGATTGCCGGCAGGGCCTGTCGAATAATTCCCTCCCGACATGCGCAACGCGCCATCGAGGAGGCGGACCAGCCAGATATACAGACTCGGCATGATTTGCCCCGCCGCATACTGCAGCGAATTGGCCACGTGGTTGAAGCATGCCTTGTCGAGCGCATGACGAAAGGCGAGGCGGGCGGCCACGAGGTCCGTATGACCGATGCCGACCGCCACCATCAGCGCGGCCGCGCGGGTCAAGGCGGGTGTGACTTCGACGCGGTAGGCGTGTTCCGTCCATTCAGCGGCGGCGGCCACCGGCAGGAAGCCCTCCACCAGATCGGACGTGAGGCGCTGAATCTGATCGCGGTCGGCGGGCGTGAGGCGTGCCAACCGCTCGCGCACGGTCACCGGCGTGAGCGGATCATCGATCAAGGCGCGCACGGCCCGTTCGATCGCCGCGTGCGCGAACTCGTTGCGGAGCTGGGCCCGAACGGCCGCCTCGCGGGCTTGTTGCGCCGCGATGCTTGGGTTCGCCATCGGTGCGGAAGCCGAGGCTGACGCGTCGTCGACGTCTGCTCGGCGATCGGCAGGTCGACCGCGGGCATGGGCATGGGCATGCGGCGATCGAGCGGCACGCGCGGCACGGAATGGGTAATCGTTTCGATCGCTTCGATCGCTTCGATCGCCTCGGTCGCTGCGATCGTCGTGATGGCTCTGCACGCGGCGACCCTGGCGGACATCGCGGTCCCACATCGGCGCCTCGTGGGTCTCGTGCTGCTGAGCATCGAGGTCGTCCGCGGACGCATCGCCGCGGTCCGGGATCGCGCCGATATCCGCCGGGCCGAAGGCGCCGGCATCCCAGCCGCGTGGCCCAGTGCGGGCGGGGATCATCGCGTTGCTCCCGAGGGCGGCATGTCGGTCGGGCGCGGTCGTCCGCGACGGCTGGGCGGACCTTCAGCCGCGACCGCGCCTGACGCGGCCACACCGCCCCGCCACCATTGGCGCAGTCGGTCCACGCCCGCATGGACCCGGGAATTCAAGGCCGGCGCATGCGCGCGTGCGGTGAGCGCGGCATAGGTCATCAGGCTGGAGATCATCGCCACCTGCAGACCCTCGACCATCGCTTCGCGTGGGCTGACGAGCGGATCGACGCGCAGCGGCTCACCCGGCGACGGCGCGGCCAGGCCGATCGGCGGCGGATGGCGATCGATCAGCATCGCCTGAGCCGCGAAGCCGGCCCACACCACCAGCGCTTGCAGCAGCGCGGCGAACTCGGGCCGACCGAGCGATGCCCGCAGCCCGTGGCTCACCACCTCACTGGCGGCATGCGGCATCATCTCGACCGAGGCCAGCGCGTCCACGCGCTGGGCCAGATCGCGTTGGGACACCATCAACAGGCTGTACTGGGCCGGCGAGGGCGGCGCCGGTCGGCTGCCGTGCTCCAGCCAACTGCTCACCGCGAGCTGAGCCGCGAGCTCGATCAGCAGGTCCAGCCCGACGCGCAGGCTGTCGGGCACGCGTCCTGCGACCTCGATCAGGCCGGGCAGCGCCAGCCCGCGGCCGACCACCTGGGCGGTCCAGTGCACATTGCTGCGCACGGTGCGCTGATCCAGCGGCGTGCGCCGCAGACGGTGATCGAGTTGCCGCGCCAGCGCAGGGCCGAGGTCGGCGCGCGGGTCGAGCAGGCTCAACCGGCTGACCGCGTCGCGCATCGACTCGCCCCAGGCCTGCAGCGCGCCGCAGGCGGCAGGGGTCGCGGCATCGAGCCAGCGCATCGGGCCTGGCGACGCGGCGGTGTCCGGGTCGACCGCGCGATGCGTGATCGCGCGGCCTGCGCGTTGAAACCAGGTGGCCATCGCTGGAAGGCAGTGACCCACCAGGGTGCCGAGAAAGCGCGCGGCGTCGTCCAGGTCCTCATCCCGCGCCTGGCTCATCGCGAGTTGCGCCCGGGCGAGTTCGGGGGTGGACAGCCCCGCGGCCACGAACAGCGCAGCGGCCCGAAACAGCGTGGGCTCGATGTCGTCCCGATGGTCGCCTTCGCGCCAGCCTTCGGCCTTCGCCAGCGGCCAGAACTGGGTGCGCCAATGGTCGACCAGCTCGGCCGCCTCCTCGTCCTGATCCTGGGCCCAGCAGCGCAGTCGTTCGCGCAGCGAGGCCGGCGTGAGCGGATCGTCCAGCAGGGCCTGCCGCTGGATCGACAGCATGGTGGCCGAAGTCGTCCGTTGCAGCCGGCCGGCGGCGGCGGGCGGGGCATCGGGCGCTGGACGCGCTGCAGAGACGACGCTGGACGCGGCGGGCAATCGGTACATCGATGAGGGGCCCGCGAGGGGCAATCGAGGGGTGGGGCCATGGCGCCTGACGGGACACCCTGGTGATCGGGCGAATGAAGACGCGCGGCAGCGGCGCACCGCGCGGCGCTTCACACGCCGGTCTCGTCGTCGTCGTCCGACAGGTTCAGGAGCAACGGCTCGCGGCCAGGCGGCGCATGGACCTCGGCCCGCGTCCAGCGGGTCGACGGCGCGGCGCGCGTGGAGCGGTTTGCGGGCGCGGCGTGCACCGTGAGCGCTGAGGGGGCCGAGGGGCGCAGTTGCGCCGTCGGGTCCGAAACCATCGAGGGGCGTGCAGGGCCGGGCCGATCCGGCTGGCCTCGCCCGCGAGGCGCGGCTGATGCGGAGGCCGAGGTCGAGGCTGGGGCCGTTGCCGCGGTCCGCGATGAAGGCAGGCCCCGTGGCGCGCGATGCGGGCCAGCGGCGATGCCCGTGGCGCCGGAGGAGGTCGGCGGCGCCGCACGGATGACCGACCGTCCCGGGGGAAACGGGAATGACGGGCGACTCAGCGCGGTCATCTCGATGGCGTTGTCGGTGCTGTCTCTGTGGCTGGTGCCGGTGCCGGTGCCGGTGTGGGTCCCTGGCTCAGGCGGCGTGTCCGTGCCCGGCCAGCCGAGGGCGGCGGCGAGCCGTTGTCCGCCATGGGCCACCGACTGAAAGACCCGCTGGGCGAGTCGCTCGACGGCCGGGTCCAGGGTGCGCGCCAGGGTATTGCGAAGGAACGGGGACGCATAGAGCGCGGCCGTTGCCAGCATCGTGGCCGCCGCGCCGGTCAGCGCGGCCAATGCCGGATCGATCGTCGGTCCCAGGGACTGCGTCGTCGGGTCCGGACTGGATTCGTGCTGCGTGTTGAGCCCCGCCGGATAGGGCAGGACGTTGAGCACCACGCTGCGAGCGGCGAGGGTCGGCGCGATCAACAGGGCCGCCCGCACCAGGGTGGACGGCTTCAAGGCCTGCCGAAGCATGGCGGCGCCCGTCGAACGGAATCGCGCCGACTGACCTTGGCCCGGCTCCATGGTCCGGAACGCCCACGGCGTGAATCGGGTGCTGGAGAGCGCCCTCAAATGGGCGTGCGACGCGCCGTGGTCCTGCAAGGGAAAGAAGCTGCGCCACACGCTGGGCGCTATCCCGAACGCGAAGGTTTCCAGCATGGCGCTCAGCGCCACATGCTCGGCCGCCCGAATGCCGCCTGGCTGACCGGCTGCCCAGGCCGCGCCCACGCCGACACGCATCAGGACGCCCGCGATCAGGCCGCTCAGCGCGTCATGCAGGGCGGCCCGCTGCTCGGAAACGCTGTGCTGTTCGTGCAGGCGCGCGGCAAGCTCATTGCCGAAGAACTCATCGCGCTGCAGCAACTGCTCATGCTCGAGGTGAGCCCATCCCGCATCCAGCACGCTGTCCAGCCACGCCAGCAGCGGCGTGGCGGCCAGCACGGCGGTGGCGGGCAGCCAGGGCCTGCCGTTCGGACCCTCCAGGGCGAATGCGGCATCGTCCCCTCGCAAGGCCTTGAGCGAGGGGGCCGACGCCATGAACGCACCGGCGATGGTCCAGGCCAGCGCGTGAACCGGGGTCTTGAACACGCCGCCGTGACGCAGCCGTCGCTGGTCGGCCTTCAGATGCCGGTGAAGCCAGTCGCGAATCGCGGGCATGCGGTCCATGCCGAGGGCCACGCAGACGATGGCGGCCTCATACAGGGAGGGCAGCGTGTCCCGCTCGAAGTTGTCCGGACGACCGCCGGCGTTCTCCAGCGAGAGCGCCTGGAATTCATTGCGGAATTCGACGAGCAACGCGACTGCCTTTCGTCCGTGTTCCGACGTCCACTTGCCGAGCAAGGGCCGCAGCCGCGCGGGCGTGTCCGGATCGGCCTGCATCTCCACCACCTTGGCGGCGATCGCGCGCAGCGAGTTCGGCCCTTGCCGGCCACGCAGGCGATAGAGCGTCTCGAAGCGCTCATGCACGTCGAGCAAGGGCGCTTCAGGCTCGGGCGGCGAATCGGGCCAGGAGGGCAGCGGCGCATCCCATGCGCCGAGCTGTGACAGTTGGGGACAGCTGACGCTGTAGGCACTCCACATGAAGACGCTCCTGGTGCGTGAGAGAGGAGAGAGGTCGAGACGGCGGGCGAGAACGCTGCATGAGCACCCGCGCCACCGATGCGCCGATGAGGCCCCGGATCAGTGTGAGCCTCCCCGGCGCGGTTCAAGGTGTGGGCCCCTCGCGGCGGTGTCGATCGCGAGGGACGACGCGGGCGATGGCGCTCGGCGTCATGCCCGCTGGTGCGATGCCGTTGCCACGGTCGTCAGACCAGGCTTTCGGCCTCCGAGCCGGCCTCGTCGATGCTGGCTCGGTCCGGGGCGAGACGGATCCAGACGGCCGCCCGTCGCGCGTCCGACGCGCTCAGGGACGCGCGTTCAGTGAGGTCGCGCGGCCCGCTCTCGCTGGCAGCGTTGGCAGCGCTGGCGCCGGGACCGGCCACGCGTCCCGGCCATCGCGGTGCGGAGGATCGACCGGGACGCGGGACGTCGCGCGCCGTGGTCGCTGGCGCGGCCTGGGGATCGATGGCCGGGCTCGTCGGCGGTGGGCGATCCGGTCGGGCGCTGCGGCCTTCGACGCTCGTGAGTCGTGCGCCGCGCCGCGCGAACACCGGATTGACGACGGCAGCCGGCTCGGCCTCCATCGATCGCCCCGACAGCAGCGGCTGGTCCGACCGCGCAGACTGGAACGACCAGGTCGAGCGCATCGAGGGCGTCGACCGATGCGATGGCATCGCGTGTTCAGGCACGTCCCATCGCGATGAGGTCGTCGACGTCGACCTCGAGATGGTGGAGGGTGACGGGGAGGCAGGGCGGACGGTTTCCGCGAGACCGGACGGCTCGACGGATGACGTCTGCGCCGATCCGGCGGATCGTCCCGAAGGTTCCGATGGGGTCGAGCGCAGCGACAGCGGCTCGTCCGGACGCGTGTCGGGTGAGGCGCTCAGCGCTGACGGCACGCCGACGCCCTCATCGGACAGGATCGACGCGCGGCGAAGCAGCGACAGCTCGATGTCCCGATCGGCGGACGCCGAGGCGCCTGCGCGATGCAGCCCCAGCGCGTCGGCCACACGGCGGTGGCCGCGGCCGATCTGCTGCCAGGCGTGATCGGTCCAGGTTCGGGCCGCCGGGTCCAGCACGCGCTCCGCCCAGCGGCGCACCGGGACGGCCGCGACGGCCGCGCAGGTCAGCGACAGCGCACCCATGCTGCTGGCGATCGCCGCGATCAGCGGATCGATCGGCGGGCCCTCGTCGGCCGTGCTCCGGTCAGCATTGAACAGGTGCTCCACATGCGGCCCGCCCGGATACGGCATCGCATACAACGACAAGCCACGGATCGCCATGCTGGGCGCGAGGGCGAGCGCGGCGCGCACCCAGGTGGAAGGACGAGCCAGGCTGCCAACCATCGCGCCGAGCGCGGTGCGGAGCTGTTCCGCCACGCTCGGATGGGTGGCCGACGACCGCGTGGCCCAGTCCATGAAGCGATCGCTGGAGAGCGCCTGCAGATGGGTCTCGGGCGACGACGGATCGGTCCAGCTTCTCAGGCTTCTCCCGGCATGCGGCAGCATGATTTGCGTCAGCGCTTCGGCGGCCGCGTCCAGGCCGAGAAAACTGCGCATGCGCAGGCCGTGCGGCAAGGCTGCGGTGGCGGCCACGCCGCCACCCACCCGCAGGCCCGCGGCCAGGGCCAAGCCGGTGAGGCCGTCGCGCAGGGCCTCGGCGCGTTCGGAGCGGTCGGGCCGGTCGGGCCGCGCGTGCAAGGCCTCGGCCAGCTCGTTGTTGAAGTGCACATCGCGGTCCAGCAGGCCCGGGGTTCGCAGCGATCGCCAGCCTGCGTCCAGCACGCTGTCCAGCAGACCCATCAGCGGCGCGGCCGCCATCAGCGCCATCCAGCCCAGCCACTGCTGTTCGCTTTGCTTGCGCACGTCGCACAACCAATCGACCTGTCCGTCGGCCGATGTCGCGGCGCAGGCCGGCCTCTCGGACCTCGTCTTGGCCGGCAGCTCGGGCGCGGCCATCATCGCGGTCGCCGCGAACAGCCATCCCAAGGCCAGTGCCGGCAGCTTGAACAACGGCGCATAGCGATGAAATCGTTGATCCGCGCGCAGCCCTTGATCCAGCCAGCGCTGCAGGGTGGGCAGGTGGTCGAGCTCCAGGGCGGCACAGACCAGCGCTGCCTGACGCAGCGCGGGCAGGCCCTCGGTGTTGAAGGTGTGCAGCGCGACCGGGCCGGCCTGCTCCGCCAGCGGCCGGAAGGTCCGTTCGAACTGGCACTGCAACAGATGAGCGCGCATGCAGCGCTCCGTCGACGGCTGGCTGAGCAGCGCCTTCAGCTCGGCCGGCAAGCGCGGGCTGAGGCACATGATCTCCGTCAGCACGGCAAAGCCTTCGGGGGAGTTGCTGGCCGGGATGTGGCGCGCCGAGACGTTGGATTCGTCGCCAGGCGATGGCGCGATCGCGTCATCGCGTAGGCGTGCTGGCCGTGCGGTATCGACCTGGGACGGTGCGGGCCCACGCAGGCGGGCGAGGGCGGTGTCGTCGGGCCAGGAAGCGCGACGCGCCGGACGATGCAGCACCGGATGCGATTGACGGCGGCCCGGCGGAAGGTGCGAGGCGTCGGCCGAGGGCTCGGTCGATGGCGCTGCCTGAGACGCGGGAGGCGCGGCAGGCGCCGTGTCGTTCGGTCCCACAGAAGGCCAGGAACGGTGCTCGTCGGGAATCGAGCGGTAGGGATGGAGGTTGCTCCACATGGGCGCTTTCCTGTTGAAGATCGACCGCCGCCGTGGAGGATGAGGGTGGGTCGTCCGCACGGGTCTGAAATGCGGCAGTCCCGCCGGATCAGTACCGAGGCCCTGGGCGCGGTTCTTCCGGATGGACGCCGATTTCTGCTGCGTGCTCAGGTCGTCGCGCGCTCAGAGGTGCGATTCGCGCAGGGTCGGATCATCCAGGCGATCCAGTCGCGACTGCGACAGCGCGATCGATTCGCGCCGTGGCGCCTCCGGTTCCGCGCGAGCGCGGGCCTGTGCCAGTTGCATGGCGCGGTGCGGCGTCTCGGCACGGAACGCGGGCGGATGCGCGGCGGCGCGGCGTGGGCTCGTCGCGGTGTCGGTCTCCGACACGATGCGCAGCGTGGCCCCTTCAGGGCGCGGCGAGTCGGCACGAAGCAGCGGCCGGGTGACGGCCGCGTCGTCGCGCTCCGAGTCGCTCACGAGGGCCTCTTCGTCGAGATCCAGGTCGCCGAGGGCGGCTTGGTGGTCGCCGATCCGTTCGAGGGCCGCGGCGGAGGGGCCTGTTGGATCTTCGGGGTCCGTCGCCGCAGCGTCATCGGAATGGCGCCACAGGGCCTGCCGCAGTTGTTGCACCCCGTGATGCAGCGCCTGGCGAGTCCGTTCCATCCAGGGTTCCATCACGGGGTCGAGATGCCGCTCGGCCGCTCGGCGCACGATCTGCGCCAGGATCACGCTTGCGCCGGTGATCACGGAGGCGGCCGTGCTGATGAGATACACCGACAAGGGGTCCAGCTCCAGCGACGGCTCGGCCGTGGGCTCGCCGGGCGAGGCGGTCGGTGTGCCGGGCGCCGCCTTCGCCCCCAGCCAGCCTGACATCGCGAAGCCCCGCAGCGCGAAAGCCGGTGCCACCACCAAGGCGGCGCGGGCGATCACCGACGGGCGGGTCATGCCGCGAAGACTCTCGGCGAAGGCGGAGGGAAGCTGCTTGCCGTTCGGCATGGGGGCGGGTTCGGGGTGAGCCAGCCACGGACCGAATTCGTCCGTCGACAGCGCCATGAGATGGCGCTGCTGGCGCGATGGCGTGTCCAGCGGCAATTGGCGGCGCATCAGGCTGGGCACCATGACCTGGCTGACCTGCTCCAGCGCGAGATCCAGGACCAGCAGCGGTGTGAGCTTGAAGGTCGATGGCCATGTGGCGACCGCCGCCGCGTTCACGCCGGCGCGGAGGATGGCGCCCCACGCGACCTTGTTCAGTCCGTCGAAGCTGGCGTCGAACACGTCGGTGTGCAGCGACGCCCGCTGCAGTTGCGTGGCCAGCGGGTTGTTGAATTCAGTGTCCGGCCGCAGCAGCCTGGACTTGGGAAGCGCGTGCCAGATGCCGTCCATCAGGCTGTCCAGCGCGGCGAGCAGCGGTGCTGCGCCCATCAGGCTCGCGGAGGCCGACCACAGGCTGTCCTGCAGGCGGGATGCGGCGGAGGTGTTGGCGGCGGGTGCCTGCTCGTTGAGATGCGACGCCAGCCCCAGCGTCATCACGGGCACGAACCAGGCCAACAACAGCGTGGGAATCTGGAGCATGGGCGTGAGCAGATGCACCTGGCGCTCCTGGCTGAATCGATGGTCCAGCGCCGCTTGCACCGATTCCATCTGGTCCAGCCCGGCGGCCACGCACAGCACGGCCGAGTCCCGCAGGTCCATCAGCACGTCCGAATTGAAATCGAAGTCCGGCAGGTGTCGCACGTTCCCCGGTGTCGCCAGCCCCTGGAAGGCCTTCTGGAACTGACCGAGCAGGGCATTGGCCCGGCGCGTCTGGTCCGGCCTCCATTCGTGCAGGACGGCCCGCATGGGTTCGGGCATGCGCGGGTCCTTGGCCAGGAGCCGGGCGCTCATCCGGGTCAATCCGGGCATCTCGTCGGCCCGCCACAGCACACGCCGTCGACGGCCGCCGGGGCGGAAGATGTCGTCCAGGTTGGGGGGCGACTGGTAGCAGGCGGCATCGGGCTCGACGGCGCGCTCGACGTCGTGATCGATGGGCAGCGCGGCGCGGCGTCCGCACAAGCCGGAGGGACCCGCGCCAGGATCGTTGCGACCGGTGGGTCGCGAATCGTGGCGTGACCTGGCGCGTGTTTCGCCGCGTGTTTCGCCGTGCGATGCCGACGCAGGCGCGGACGCGTCGCGTGAAGGGCGGCCTCGGTCCGACTCGCTGCGCTCGGGTCCGTCGTTCGGGGCGTTCCGATGGAGGTCGTCCTGAGCGTGCGGATCGGTCGAGCGGCCGTCTGCCTGCCCGGCAGGCTCAGGAGAGGGGTCGGTACGCCAGGCCGACGCACCGGACAGGTCCGGGCAACTGGCGCTGAATTGGCTGCGCATGAGGGGGCTCCTGGAGAAGGAAACGGGCGTGGGCATTGACGGGCGCGATCGTGTTCGACGGCGAAGCCGATCGCCGGGCGGTGCGGGTGCCATCACCCCAAGCGCAGCCCATCGACAAAGTCAGTGAAGGGCTCATGTGCGCGGTTCAAGGGCGTCAGGCGGGGTGACCGTGGCGCAGACGTGCGGCCTCCCGCGCGGGATCGGGGCGGTCGGCTTCAGAGAGGCGAACGCTCAGGGTGTCGCGCTCGTCTCGCGACGAGAGGCGGGCGCACAGCGCGTGACTGGCACGCCGCAGCCATCGTTCGGTGACGGGGTCCAGCGTCCGTTCCGCCCAGGCACGGACGCCTTGGGCGGTCACGATGCTGGCCGCGCTCAGCAGGCTGGCCCAGATGCCCAGGAGCATGGCCTCGAGGCCGGAGATGGCCCCGGGCCTCAAGCGATGGTCGGCGGACGCCGGACGGTGGAAATTGGCTGCGCCGACAGGTGGCGGCAGCAGCGCCAGGGCGAGGTCGTGGGCGAGCAGGAACGGCGTGACTCCCGCTGCGGCTCGCACGTAGGTGGAGGGGCGCCACAGGCCGGCGCCGACGGCGACCAGGAAGGCCCGCAGCCGTTGGCGGCTGCCACGGGAGGTTTGGTGGTGGTGCAGGGCCCAAGCCGGGAACTGGGTGGCGGACAAGGCGCGGAAGTCCCTGGACAGCGAGAGCGACGGCGGCAGGCGCTGCCGGTTCAGGCGCGTCGGCACGAGTTGGCGCAAGACGATGAAGTCCAACAGCATATGCAGCGACGCATAAGCCGCGACGTCCATGGGCGTTCGGCGGGAGATCAGGAACTGCTGGAGGGCCGGCAAAGCCGCTGCGCGCAAGAGCGCGCTGCCCAGCAGCACGGTGCAGGCTTCACGCCAGGCCGTGTGGCGTGGACCGCGCATCTGGTCCTCATTCAACCGCTGCGCCAGGACGTTGCGGAATCGAGTCTCCGGCTTCAGCAGCCGGTGGTCTTCCAGTTGGAGCCGTCCGCGTACCATCAAGCTGTCCACCCAGGCAATCGCTGGTGCTGCAGTCATCAGCCCAGCGGCGGCGGTCCATCCCAACGGGTTATCTGGGCCTTGGGTGATGAGCCCCAACTCCGCGCGCCGGCCCAGGCTACGTCCACGCTCCAGCAAAGCGATCGACCACGCAGCGACCATGAGGAGTTCCGCCAGGAACCTCGCCGAATGGGCGATGCGCCCCGCGCGTGCCTCTTTCCAATCGAACCTGAAATTCTGATCCAGACTTCGGCGCACGGCGGGCAGGCGATACAGACCCAGGGCGACGCAGACCACCGCCGCTTCGCGCAGGCTCGGCAGGATGTCGCTGTCGAAGCGCGTCGCCATCCGGGGTCCGGCCTGCTCGGCCAGGGGGCGGAAATGATGGGCGAATCGCGAGGTCAGATCCTCCGCCCATTCGGCATGCGGGCGGGTCCAGCGTTCGAGCTTGGTCCTCAAGGCAGCCGGTGTGTCCGGATCGAGCAGCATGCGTCGGGCCTGCGCCATCGCGGCGCGAGGCGCATCGTCGGGCTCGCGCCGCTGTGCTCGCGACAGGATGACGCGGTGCGTGCTCGCCGGTGAGGCGACGGGACGTTGGAGGGTGTGGGTTGCCGCCGGGGTCGCCTCGACGGCCGGCTCCACCTGCGCTGACGAGGAAGCGCAGGCGGCGGATGAGTCGGAGGACGGGCACGGCGCCGCGTCGGGGCAAGCCGGCCTGTCCGTGGAGCTTGTTGCAGCGTCGCCATCGCCATCGCCATCGCCGTGGCTCCCGCGCGCGTCGGCGGTGCCGGTCTGATCGGACCGCCACCCACTGAAGGCGGACAGATCCGGACAACTGGTGGTGAAGCGGCTCCACATGGCGCGGTCTCCTGAATGAGAAGACGGCCGCCAGGGCGGGGCGTCGCGCAGCCCCGGGGCGCTGCGCGGGTGGGCGGCGGTCGAGCCGGATCAGTGTGAGGGTCTTCGCCCGGGTTCGAGGTGCGCGGGCGTCGGCGCTCCGAGCCGATTCCCGGCCCGCGTCAGGGGAGGCAGGCCGGTGCCAGGCCTTGCGCTTGACGTGGTGGAGGCCGCGCGGTGGCGCGATGCGCCCCGCGCGGTGGAACTTACTTCAGGCCGCCGCTGAGGAAGGCCTTGAGCCGCTCGCTCTGCGGGCGGGACAGCACTTCTCGCGGATCGCCTTGCTCTTCCACGCGTCCCTGGTGCAGGAACATGGTGTGGGAGGAGACCTCGCGCGCAAATCCCATTTCATGGGTGACGACGATCATCGTGCGGCCTTCGGCGGCCAGATCGCGCATCACCTTGAGCACTTCGCCGACCAGTTCCGGGTCCAGCGCCGAGGTCGGTTCATCGAACAGCATGACCTCGGGTTCGACCGCCAGCGCGCGGGCGATGGCCACCCGCTGCTGCTCGCCGCCGGAGAGCTGCGCCGGATAGACATCCTGGCGATGGGCCACGCCGACGCGGGCCAGCAGCGCGCGCGCTTTCTCGATGGCTTCGGCGCGGGGCTGGCGCAGCACATGCACCGGCGCCTCGATCACGTTTTCCAGCACGGTGCGATGGGCCCAGAGGTTGAAGTTCTGGAACACCATGGCCAGCCGGGCGCGCCAGCGCTGCAGTTGTGCCGCGTCGACGGCCTTGAGGCTGCCATCGCGGTCGCGGGCCAGGCGCAGGGTCTCGTCGCCGAGCGAGAGCGTGCCCTCATGGGGCTGCTCCAGCAGGTTGAGGCAGCGCAGGAAGGTGCTTTTGCCGGAGCCGCTGGAGCCGATCAGGGTGATCACGTCTCCGGGCTTGGCGGACAGCGACACGCCCTTGAGCACCTCGCGCTCGCCGTAGCGTTTGTGCAGGTTGTCGACAACAAGGCTGGCGGCGGACATCAACGGGCTCCCAACAGTTTTCCGGTGCGCAGGGCTTCGCGCCCGGCCACCTTGGCGACCTTCGCGCCGGCGGTGGCCAGGCGCAGGGTGTCGCGGGCGAAGAGCAGGCCATCGACCGGGCTCTTCAGATCAGTGACGGTGCCGGCGATCGGGTCGATCACCTGGGCGATGACATCGCCTTCGGACACGACCTCGCCGACTTCACGCAGGAAGGTCAGCACGCCGCCGACCGGCGTCTTGACCGGCATGCAGCCGGCCAGCGGTCGCGCATCCCCCACCGGCGCGGGCACCGGCGGCGCTTCGCCGGCGATGACGCCGCGATGGCGGAGGAAGTCCACCAGCGCTTGCGCATCGCGCGCGGCCAGGCCATGGTGCACATCCTGCTGACCGCGCAGTTCCACCGTCACCGACAGGCAGGCCTGCGGAATCGGGAAACGGTCGCCGAAATGACGGGCCCATTTCCACCAGACCTGGGAGCAGGCCTCGTCGAACGGGTTGTCGCCGGAGTCGGTGGCCAGCAGCGTCACCGAGGCGCCCAGATAGGCGGCCAGCGGCTCGCACTGCGGCCAGCAAGGCGTCTCGGTGTAGAGGTGCATCAGCGCCTGCGCATCGCAGTGCAGGTCCAGCACGATGTCGGCATCGCAGGCCATCAGCATCAGCGTCTTGCGCAGCGCCTGCAACTCGGTGTCGGCCGGGGCGGACTGGATCTCGGTCTTCAATGCGGAGCGCAGCACCTGCACATTGCGGGCCGGGTCGCTGCCCAGGCGCGATTCGGCGGAACGGGCAGCGGCGTCGATGAACTCGGGATAGTGGCGATTGAAGTTCTCGCCGGACATCGACTCGAAGCGGCCCAGGTGGGACTGCAGCCACCATTGGGACAGGCCGATCGGATTGGCCATCGGCACCAGGATGATCTCGCCCTGGATCTGGCCATCGGCCTCCAGGCGGTCGAGCTGCTGGCGCAGATGCCAGGCGGTGAGCATGCCGGGCAGTTCATCGGCATGCAGCGAGGCCTGGACATAGACCTTGGGGCCCTGGCCGGCGCGGCCGTAGTGCAGCGAGACCAGCTCGCGCTGGGTGCCGGGCGTGGGGCTGGGAAGGGGATGGGTCTGGACTTGCATGATCAGGAATCCGTCAGGGGAGGGCATCGGGCGCTGCGACGCGGCGCCGGCTCGGCGCGTTGGCGAAGCAGCCGCGAGGCCGCACGAAACAGCAACGAGCCATCAGAGCGTCAGCAGCGCATCAGCAGCGCATCAACGAGGCTTCAACGAGGCATCAGGGGCTTGAGCCACCGGGCTTCGGCCTTGTGGAACAGACCGACCAGGATCAGCGTCAGCAGGAAATAGAACAGCGCGGCGGTGATGAAGGCCTCGAAGGGAATGTAGTAGGTCGAGTTGATGCCGCGGGCCACGCCGGTCAGGTCCATCAGCGTCACCACGCTGGCCAGCGAGGTGCCGTGCAGCATGAAGATCGCTTCATTGCTGTAGGCCGGCAGCGCGCGGCGCAACGCGGCGGGCAGCACGATGCGGCGCAGCATCACCCAGCGGCTCATGCCGAGGGACTTCGCGGCCTCGATCTCGCCATAGGGGAGCGCGCGGATCGAGCCGGCGATGATCTCGGTGGTGTAAGCGCAGGTGTTCAGCACGAAGGTCAGGCAGGCGCAGAACCAGGCCGAGCTGAACAGCGGCCAGAGCGCGCTTTGCTGCATCCACTCGAACTGGCCGAGGCCGTAATAGATCAGGAACAGCTGCACCAGCATTGGCGTGCCGCGGAAGACATAGGTGTAGACCCAGATCGTGCGGGACAGCCACTTGATCGGCAGCGTGCGCAGCACCGCCAGCGGGATGGCCAGGGTCAGGCCGATCAGCAGCGAAATCAGCAGCAGCTCGACGGTGGTCTGCGCGCCCTCGAGGTAGCGCGGGAAGTTCTCGACGATGGCGTCCAGATTCATGGCGTGGGCAGGCGAGACGGGGTGGACGAGACGGTCATCTGGGCCGACAGAGCGGACGAGGCCGACCGGGCCGATGAATGCGATGAGCGCGGGCAGCGCGGGCAACGGGCAGACATCGGCTTCACAGCGAGTGGCGGCGCACGCCCACGGAGAGGCGGCGTTGGAGTTGATCGACGAGCAGCTCGGAGACGGTGGTGAAGCCGAGGTAGATGAGCGCGACGGCGAGGTAGAAGATGAAGGGTTCGCGGGTGGCGCCGGCGGCCTGGGCGCCGCGGGTCATCAGGTCATGCAGGCCGATGACCGACACGATGGCGGTGCTTTTGATCAGCACCAGCCAGTTGTTGGAGAGTCCGGGCAGGGCATGGCGGAACATTTGGGGGAAGGTGATGCGCCAGGCGATTTGTCGGGCGCTCATGCCGTAGGCGAGGCCGGCTTCGCGCTGGCCGGGCGGCACGGCGAGGAAGGCGCCGCGGAAGGCTTCGGTGAGGTAGGCGCCGAAGATGAAGCCGATGGTGATCACGCCGGCGATGAAGGGATTCACGTCGATCGGTTCGGCGCCGAGGGATTCCGCGATCGCATTCACGGCGACCTGACCGCCGAAGAAGATCAGCAGCATCAGCACCAGATCGGGCACGCCGCGGATCAGCGTGGTGTAGATGGTTGCGATCCACCGGGCGGCGCGCCAGGCGGAGAGTTTGGCCATGGCGCCTATCAGGCCGAGCACCATGGCCAGGGCCATCGAGCTGAGCGCCACCGCCAGCGTCAACAGCGCGCCCTGCAGCAGGCTGGGCAGGAATCCGTGAAGGTTCATTGAACGACCTAAAAATGGCTGCCACCGCAGCCCCGAACCATGCGGAATTGGCAAGAACAAACCGGAGCGCAGCGACAAGTCCAACAGAGACCATGGACCGGCTCCGCCGGCCCATCGGTGTCGCCCCTTCAGCGGCCCGGCGCAGTCGGCACGCGGGAAGCCATCGCCTCAACACGCCAAGACCGAAACGGAGCGCAGCGACAAGTCCAACGGAGACCATGGACCGGCTCCGCCGGTCCATCGGTCTCGCCCCCTTGAGGGGGCCGGCGCAGCCGGTAGGGGGGGAGCCTTACTTCACAGAGATGTCGTACTGGAAGTACTTGTCGTTGAGCTTCTTGAACGTGCCGTTGGCCTTCACCGCCGCGATCGCGTCGTTGAACTTCTTGGCCAGCGTCTTGTCGTCAGCCTTGCGCAGGCCCACGCCCACACCGACGCCGAAATACTTCGGATCGTTGTACTCCGGGCCCACCAGCTCGAAGCCCTTGCCCGCGGGCGTCTTCAGGAAGCCCAGGTCGGCGGCGACCATGTCCGACAGCGTCAGGTCCACGCGGCCCGACTTCAGGTCCAGGAAGGCCTGGTCCTGGGTGGCGTAGCGCACGATCTCGCTTTGCTTGAAGGTGGCGTCGACAAACTTCTCATGGATGGTGGCGCGCTGCACGCCGATCTTCTTGCCCTTCAGGCCGGCCGGGCTGAAGTCGAACTTGGCACCGGACTTGGCCGAGAAGCGGGCCGGCACGGTGTAGTAGGGCGACGAGAACGCGATCACCTTCTGACGCTCGTCGGTGATGGACATCGAGGCAATGATCGCGTCGATCTTGCGCGACTGCAGCGCCGGGATCAGGCCGTCGAAGTCCTGTTGCACCAGGGTGCACTCGGCCTTCATTTCGGCGCACAGGGCATTGGCGAGGTCGATCTCGAAGCCCTTGAGCTTGCCGTCGGCGCCCACTTCGGAGAAGGGCGGGTAGGCGCCTTCGACGCCGATGCGGATCTTCTTCCAATCGGGCGATTGGGCATGCGCGCCGGCGGTGGCCAGCAGGGCGCAGACCGTCAGGGCAGCGCGGGCGATCAGTTGACGTCGTTGCATGAAGACTCCTTGTTCCTTGGGGTTGGCAGGATTCGTAGGGGATGTGGATCCGGTGAGATCCGACGCTGGATTGTTGCAATGCCGCAAGCGTGGCGGCCTAAGGGTTATAGAGAGGAGAGTTCAGAAACGCCTGGACCGCCGCGACGGTGGACACGGGGTCCTCTTCCTGCGGCACATGGCCCAGCGCCGGGAACCGTTGCACCTGGCTGTGCGGCAGTTGCTGATGGAAGATCTCGGCGGCCGCGGGCGGGATCAGGCGGTCCTGATCGCCCCACAGGATCAGCGTCGGCGCCTGGATCCCGGGCAGCCAGTCGACATGCCGACCCGGCGTGCGCTGCGACAGCCGCTGCGCCAGCGCTTCGCGGTTGCCTTCGCGCAGGGTGAGCTCGAAGTAGCGGTCCACCAGCGCGGCGCTGACCTTGGCGGGATCGCCATAGACCTCCCGCACGCCGCGGTCCACCAGCGGCCGGGGCAGGAAGACGCCGGCCAGCGAGTGCAGCAGCGGCCAGCGCGGCAACTGGAAGCCGGCTGGCACCGACACGCTGGGCAGGTCCAGCCCGGCGGCATCGACCAAAATCAGCGCCCGCACCGCCTCGGGATACCGCGCGGCGTACTGCCAGGCGATGCCGCCGCCCATCGAGTTGCCGCCCAGCACCACATGGCGCAGCGCCAGGTGATTCAGCAGGGTGTGGAGGAGCTCGACATAGCGCTCATCGCTGTAATCGCCGGTGACGGCCGGGCCGGTCAGGCCGAAGCCGGGCAGGTCCAGCGTGATGACCCGCCGTTCGGCGCTGAGCGTCTTGACCCAGCCTTCCCAGGTGTGCAGGCTCGCGGCGGTGCCGTGCAGCAGGACCAGCGGGACGGTGTCGGTCTTGGGACCTTGATCGCGCAGATGGACCAGTTGCACCCGGCCGTCGGGCAGCGGGAGTTCGATGAAGTCGGACGGCGGCGCACCCCAGCGCGCGACCAGGCTTTCGAGCGAGCGGTCCGGCGCGCGGAAGGCCATGGCCAGGATCGCGGAGGCCAGCACCGCGAAGCCGAGCAGCTTCATCAGCCGCGCGCCGACGGTGGGGCGGTCGATCAGAAGATGGTCACGCACGGGGTTGCGGCCTCGCCCGGCTGCGGATCGGCACTCAGGCCGCCTTGGGCGCCAGCGCGGCGGCCAGCCCCAGCGCGTCGACCGCGCCGTCGATCGGGGCGGGCGCCAGCGCGGGATCAACCGCACGGCGCTCGTCGAACACGAAACAGTCGCCGTGATAGTGGGCGCCGCCGACTTCCTCGAAGTACTTCAGGATGCCGCCTTCCAGCTGATAGACCGGCGCATCGAGGTCTTGCTGGGCCAGGTAAAGCGCGGCCTTCTCGCAGCGGATGCCGCCGGTGCAGTAGCTGACGATGGTCTTGCCGGCCAGTTCCTCGCGGTGGGCGCGCACGGCATCCGGGAATTCGCTGAACTTGGTGATGCGCCAGTCGATCGCGCCGTCGAAGGCGCCGACATCGACTTCAAACGCATTGCGGGTGTCCAGCGTCACGACCGGGCGGCCGTCGTCGTCATGGCCCTGGTCGAGCCAGCGCTTGAGCGTGGCGGCGGGCAGGGCGGGCGCGCGGGGCGCCTGATCCGGGCGGATGGTGGGGTGGTTCATCCGGATGATCTCCGGCTTGACCTTCACCAGCAGCTTGCGGAACGGGACGCTCTCGCTCCAGCTTTCCTTCGGCGCGAGGGCGGCGAAACGGGGATCCTCACGCAGCGCCTCGACCCAGGCCTTGACGTCCTGCTCGGCACCGGCCAGGAACAGGTTGATGCCTTCCTCCGCGATCAGCACCGTGCCCTTGAGGCCCAGCGCCTGGGCGCGGGTGTGGAGCAGGTCGCGCAGGCTGTGCGGCGCCTCGATGGCGACGAACAGGTAGCAGGAGATGTTGAGGATGGCGGGTCGGGAGGGATTCACGACGGGATCACGACGAAAAAATGCCAGTCACGCAGGAAGCGCAGCAAGCGCACGACGGGCCGGGCGGTCGGGCCGCCGAGGCGGCTCGTGCGCATCGGAAAACCGCGGATTGTAGGGCGCCCCCCGCAGCCGTTCGGCGCCATTGAGCGCGCGGTGAAGCCGGGATCGGCCCCACCGCCCGGGTCGTCACTGCCGCTGTGCCGGCGAGGGCGTGCGCTCCAGCTTCACATCGGTCGGCTTGATCCGCATCGGCGCGCTGGCGCTGCAGATCTCGGTGTGCTCCGGGCTGTGCACGAACCAGCCGCCACGATGGCGGCGGGCTTCCAGCAGTTCCTGCCAGGTGGCGGTGTCGGTGCGCAGCACCTGCAGGGCGGGGCGCTGGTCGGGCGGCAGCGCTGCGGCCAGGGCGACCTGCTCGATCACGACGCGCTGCTCCGGCTTGTCGTAGAAGCCCATGCGGGCGCCGCCACGCGGCAGTGCGGCGAGGAATTCCATGCCCTTGAGCACGCGGCCGACCACGGTGATGTTCAGGTCCAGCCCGCGCGGCGCATGGCCGATGACGGCATAGAGCTCGGCGCCGGTGCTGGAGTCCACCGCGTTGCCGCGACCTGCGCCCACGGTGGCATAGCAATGGGCCAGCCAGGCGCGGCCGGTCTTGGGGTCGGCGGCGACGGGGAAGCCGTCCACATGGCCGGCGCGCGGCGCCCAGCCGTCGGTGTCCGGCAGCACGGTCAGCGGCAGGCCCTTGAGCGGAATGGAGAACTCGGCCGGCAGATGCGTCGCCGCGCCGGCCGGGAAGGGTTTGCCCTGCCCCTTCAGGCCGGTGTCCTCGTCATCGGCCTTGGGGTCGCCCCACTGGGTCACGTAGTTGTCCTGGACGCGCAGGATGGCCAGGCCATCGAAATAGCCGCCACGGGCCAGCGCGCGGATGTTGTCCACATGGCGCGGTGCGAATCGAGGGGCCAGCTCGATGAAGACCTCGCCCTGCGGCAGCTTCATCCACAGCAGGTTCTCGGGGGCGACATCGCGCCAGGCGCTGGCGGGCGCGGTGGCGATGATGTCTGCGCTCGTCGGCGGCTGCCGGGCGGGCGCGGCGCTGGCGGCGGGCCGGGCAGCGGCGGCGCGGCTGGCCTTGGCGGGCGCGGCGGCGGGGGCGGTCGGCGCGGTGGCGGCGCCATCGGCGGCGTGGGCCAGCAGCGGGGCGGTCAGCGCGAGGGCCAGCAGGGAGGACGTCCACGTGAACAGCCGCGACGCCGGGCGGCCTGCGTGCGACGAGGCGCGGGCGGATGACCGCTGGGATGACGTTGACGGCAACAACGACGGCAACGACGGCAACGACGGCAACGACGACAAGGGCTTCATCCATCCGCTCCGGGAGTGTTCGATGGGTCCGCAGCATAGCGTCCGGTGGGCGCCCGAAACGGCATCGGTGTCGCCGGGTATGGCCGGCCGGCCCCGGGTGACTCCCTACAATCCCGGGATGGCTTTCGTTCATCTCCGCATTCATACCGAGTTTTCTGTCGTCGACGGCACCCTGCGCATCGACGACGCCGCCAAGGCGGCCGCCAAGGACGGCCAGGTGGCCCTGGGCCTGACCGATCTGGCCAACATGTTCGGCGGAGTGAAGTTCTACAACGCCTGCCGCAAGAAGGGCGTGAAGCCGATCCTGGGGGCCGAGGTCTGGGTCGAGCCCGACAGCAGCGACAAGCCGCCCAGCCGGGTGCTGCTGCTGGTGCAGAGCACCCAGGGCTATCTGAACCTGAGCGAGCTGCTCTCGCGCGGCTGGATCCAGAACGTGCAGCGCAATCAGGCGCTGCTGAAGATGGAATGGATGCAGGAGCTCAACGAGGGCCTGATCTGCCTGGGCGGCATGCAGTTCGGCCCGATCGGCCAGGCGCTGGTGGCGGGTGATCCGGCCAGGGCGCTGGACTGGGCGCGGCGGCTGTCGGCCATCTTCCCCAACCGCTTCTACATCGAGCTGCAGCGCGCCGGCCTGCCGGGCCAGGAAGCGCTGGTGCGCCAGCTGGTGCCGCTGGCGGCCAAGGCGGGGCTGCCGGTGGTGGCGACGCATCCGATCCAATTCCTGGAGGAAGAGGATTTCGAAGCGCATGAGGCGCGCGTCTGCGTGGCCGATGGCGAGACGCTGGCCAATCCCAAGCGCATCAAGCGCTTCCTGCCGAGCCAGCATTTCAAGACCCAGGCGGAGATGGAGCGGCTGTTCGCCGACATCCCCAGCGCGATTGCCAACACGGTCGAGATCGCCCGGCGCTGCAGCCTGACGCTGGTGCTGGGCAAGCCGCAGCTGCCTAACTTCCCGACGCCCATCCAGGCCGACGGCACGCCGCTGCCGATGGAGCAGTACTTCCGCCAGTTGTCCTACGAGGGCCTGGAAGACCGGCTGCGCCTGCTGTTTCCGGACGAGGCCAAGCGCGATGCGGTGCGGCCGCGTTATGTCGAGCGGCTCGAATTCGAGCTGGAGACCATCATCAAGATGGGCTTCCCGGGCTACTTCCTCATCGTGGGTGACTTCATCCGCTGGGCGAAGAACAACGGCTGTCCGGTCGGCCCGGGACGGGGCTCGGGCGCGGGCTCGCTGGTCGCTTATGTGCTGCTGATCACCGACCTGGACCCGCTGCAATACAACCTGCTGTTCGAGCGTTTCCTGAACCCGGAACGGGTGTCGATGCCTGACTTCGACATCGACTTCTGCCAGGGCAATCGGGACCGGGTCATCGAATATGTGAAGGACAAGTACGGCCGTCCGGCGGTGAGCCAGATCGCCACCTTCGGCACCATGGCCGCCAAGGCAGCGCTGCGCGACATCGGCCGGGTGCTGGGCATGGGCTTCGGCCAGGTCGACTCGATCGCCAAGCTGATTCCTGCGCCGCCCGGCAAGACGGTGACGCTGGCACCGGTGCCGGCCGATCCGGACGGCGGCATCATCTACGCCCGCAAGGAAGCGCCGGAGCTGGAAGAGCGCGAGAAGGCCGACGAAGAAATCGCCGAGCTGCTGAAGCTCGCCACCCGGGTCGAGGGCATGGTGCGCAACATCGGCATGCATGCCGGCGGCGTGCTGATCGCGCCGGGCAAGATCACCGACTTCTGCCCGCAGTACCAGCAGCCGGGGTCGACCTCGGCGGTCAGCCAGTACGACAAGGACGACGTGGAGGCGATCGGCCTGGTGAAGTTCGACTTCCTGGGTCTGGCCACGCTGACCATCCTGGAGCTGGCCAAGGACTTCATCGTCGCGCGCCATCCGGCGCAGAAGGACTTCGCCTTCGAGACGATTCCGCTGGCCGATCCCAAGGTCTACAAACTGTTCTCCGACGGCCTGACCGAGTCGGTGTTCCAGTTTGAATCCACCGGCATGCAGAAGATGCTGAAGGAGGCCAAGCCCTCCCGGCTGGAAGACCTGATCGCGCTGAACGCGCTGTACCGACCGGGTCCGATGGACCTGATCCCGACCTTCGTGGCCCGCAAGCACGGCAAGGAGGTGGTCGAGTATCCGCATCCGCTGACCGAGCCGGTGCTCTCCGAGACCTACGGGATCATGGTCTATCAGGAGCAGGTGATGCAGACCGCCCAGGTGCTGGGCGGCTACAGCCTCGGAGGCGCGGACATGCTGCGCCGCGCGATGGGCAAGAAGAAGCCCGAGGAGATGGCCAAGCACCGGCTGATCTTCCGCGAGGGCGCGGCGCAGAAGGGCATCAGCGAGGCCAAGGCGGACGAAGTCTTCGACCTGATGGAGAAGTTCGCGGGCTACGGCTTCAACAAGTCGCATGCGGCCGCGTACTCGCTGCTGGCGTATCACACCGCCTGGTTGAAGGTGCATTTCACGGCCGAGTTCTTCGCCGCGAACATGACCATTGAAATGGACGACACCGACAAGCTCAAGGTGTTGCTCAACGATGCCAAGCTGTTCGGCATCGCCTTCCAGCCGCCCAATGTGAACCTGGGCGTGTACCGTTTCGAGCCGATCAACAACAAGCTGATCAACTACGGCCTCGGCGCCATCAAGGGCACGGGGCAGGGCGCGATCGAAGCCATCGTGCGGGCGCGCCATGAAGGCGGTCCGTTCAAGAGCTTCTTCGACTTCTGCGCGCGGGTGGACCGCAAGGCGGTCAACAAGCGGGTGGTGGAAGCGCTGATCAAGGCGGGCGGTTTCGACGCGCTGGAGCCGGACCGTGCGCGACTGCTGGCGAGCGTGGCGCTGGGCTACACCTATGCGGACAACCTGGCGCAGAACGTCAACCAGGGGGGCCTGTTCGACTTCGACGACACCCACGGATCGTCGACGGCCGAGCCGGATCTGGTGCAGGTCGAGCCCTGGGGCATCAAGGAGCGGCTGAGCCTGGAGAAGACGGCGATCGGCTTCTACCTGTCCGGTCACCTGTTCGACCAATGCGAGACCGAGCTGCGCAAGATGGTCAAGCGTCGCATCGTCGATCTGCAGGACAGCCGCGAGCCGGTGGTGGTGGCGGGCATCGTCAGCGATCTGCGGGTCATCAACGGGCAGCGCGGGCGGGTCGGCATCTTCAAGCTGGACGACAAGACCGATGCGATCGAGGCGGTGGCCAATGATGAGCTGCTGAACCTCCACAAGGAACTGCTGGTGGAGGATGAGCTGATCATCGCCATCGGCAAGGTGCAGAACGACCGGTTCTCGGGCGGCCTCCGGATGAACATCCAGCAGGTCTTCGGTCTTCCTGCGGCGCGCGCGCGCTTCGGCCGCTTCCTGCGCACGGCGCCGAATCTGCCGGCGGCTTCGGTGCTGGAACTGGTCAAGCATTGGCCGGCCAAGCAGGTCGAGACCGAGCAGGGCGTCATCAGCCAGGGACTGGAACTGCGCATTCCCATCCGGCGCGATGGCGCCGTGGCCGAGCTGGGGCTGGGGGGCGCGGGCAAGTTCTGGCCCAGCGATGAGGCGTTGAAGAAGCTCGCGCCGGCTGAGATCGTTTACGACGCGGGCGGGTGATCGGGCGGGATCACACGACGTTCGGACCACCGAGCGGGGCCGGCCAAGCCCGCGGCCCGCTTCGCTCAGGCGCTCCGCATTCGCTCCGCGAGCCGCGGGCTTGACCGGCCCGATGCACAGACGACCAGACCGCGAATCCATCGTGATGCGCTACGTCACGCGAAGACCCAAGGCCCGATCCGCTCGGTGATTCGAGCGCGAGGGGCCGCCCCGCCTGGGAGTGAATGTGAAACGCCTGAACGGACAGGCGGGGCGGTCCCTCGCGCTCATGCGCCATTCGTGGCACCGAGCGGGGCCGGCCAAGCCCGCGGCCCGCTTCGCTCAGGCGCTCCGCATTCGCTCCGCGGGCCGCGGGCTTGACCGGCCCGATGCGCAGACGACCCACACCGCGAGTCCATCGTGACGCGCGACGTCAAGCGAAGGCCCAAGGCCCGATCCGCTCGGTGATTCGAGCGCGAGGGGCCGCCCCGCCTGGGAGTGAATGTGAAACGCCTGAACGGACAGGCGGGGCGGTCCCTCGCGCTCACGCGCCATTCGTGACACCGAGCGAGGCCGGCCAAGCCCGCGGCCCGCTTCGCTCAGGCGCTCCTCATTCGCTCCGCGGGCCACGGGCTTGACCGGCCCGATGCGTTGTTTGTGATGCGCGGGCAGGTGGCGGGGTGGAGTTAGGGTAGACCCTGATTCGGCGGCAGTCCGGAGAGCCGAGGTTGTGGCGCGAATGTCTCGCTCGATCTCAGACTTTTGCTGATCTTGGTCCAGGGCGGGCGTTCTCGGATGGCTCCGAAACGTCCTGCTGCGTATGATTCAGTTGCAAACCAAAAACGCTGATATCACGAGGGAGGCGCCATGACGCAACCGAAGGACCTGCACGCCCACACGGCCCGTGCACTGCCTGACACCACACGTCCTTCACCGCGCGGTCGCCGCTCCTCCAGCGCGCCGCTGATGATGGCGTTGGAACCCCGGTTGATGTTCGACGCCTCGGTGGCTGCCGTCGGTGTGGTGGCGGATGCCGCCCATGCGACCGAGGCCACCCATGCGGCCGCGGATCTGGCTCAGGCCGATCGGACCGCTGCCGTCACTGCCGCCGCGGCCGCAGTGGCCGCGCCTGCGGAACCGACGCGCCATGAGGTGGTGTTCATCGACCGCCAGGTCGAGAACGCCGAGTCGCTGGCTCAAGGCATTCCCGCTGGCGTGGAAGTGGTGATGCTCGATGCCGGCAAGGATGGCTTTGCCCAGATGGCGAGCTATCTGTCGGGCCGTCATGACATTGATTCGATCTCGCTGATCTCCCACGGCAGTCCCGGTGCGGTCAAGGCCGGCAGTGTCTGGCTGAACTCTGAAACGCTCGCCGCGCATGCCGACGCGCTGAAAGCCATCGGCAGCACGCTCTCGCCCGATGGCGATCTGATGTTGTATGGCTGCAAGGTCGGTGCGGGCAACGAGGGTCAGGCCTTGCTCTCGCAAGTCGCGGCCTTGACTGGCGCGGATGTGGCCGGCTCCACGGACAACACCGGGGGGACCGCCGCCGGCGGCAACTGGACGCTCGAACGCGCGGTGGGTCAGATCGAGACCGCCGGGCTGTCGGGGCCGGCGTTCAGCGCTTATGCGGGCGTGCTGGTCGCCCCCACATCGCAGATTTTCGACACGGTCACCCTCGACGGTTCCGGATACAACTATGTGTCCGGACCGTCCAGCACCTTCGAGGGCTGGACATTCTCGCTGCTGAATCGCTTCGGCAATCCGGATACAGGGGGCACCCTCTTCTATACCAACCAGACGATCGAAACCGGTCTGGTGAACAACGCCAACGACAAGGCCCTGCTGTTCAACGGCACTTTCGAGAACGTCACCGGTGATGCTGCCGCTTCGCTCAAGTCGGCGACATCTACAGACAAATTCCGGTTTGTCTCCATCACCACCGAGTTCTATCTGAGCAACGCCACCGATTACACCCTGGTCGGCTATCTGAATGGTCAGGAGGTGGCGGGCGCTCGGCACGACTTCACGGCGGGCGACAATGGGACGGGCGGCAACATCGCCTCCGTGAGCGGCAATGCCTGGAACTATCTGGACGAGGTCCGCATCGTCCGAACCAACGGCGACACGAACATCTCCATCGCGATCGATGACCTGCTGATTGCGACCGCGATCCCCCCCAGCACCGCACCGGTGATCAGCGGGATCGGCGGCGATGTCGCGACCTATGTGGAGAAAGGCCCGGCGGTCTATCTCGATGTGGGCGGCAATGCGGCGGTGACGGACGTCGACAGTGCCAATTTCGCCAATGGCCAGCTGAGCGTGCAGCTCGTCGGCGGCGTTTCCAACAGCCATGACTTCATTGAGGTGGTCAATCAGGGCACGGGCACCGGTCAGATCAGCGTCAGCGGCAACACCGTCAGCTACGGCAATGTGGCCTTCGCGACTTTCTCCGGCGGGAACGGGACCAACCCGCTGAATTTCGCCTTGACCAGCAATGCCACGCCCGCCGCCGTCCAAGCCTTGATCCGCAACATCGTCTTTCGCAACGACGATCTCACCGATCCGCTCACAGCGACGCGGACCGTGGCGTGGACCCTCAAGGATGGCGGCGGCGGTGTGTCGACCACCTACAACTCCACCGTGCAGTTCAATGCGGTGAACGACGCGCCCACCCTGACCGGCTCGGGTCAATCGCCCGTCTTCACCGAAGGGAGCAGCGCGGTCGCCCTGTTCAATGTCAGTGCCGTGAGCCCGGTCGAGCAGCTGCAGTCGTTCAATTCCTTCGGCCTTCAGATCTCCGGCGTGAGCGACGGTGCGAGCGAGACCCTCTCCATCGATGGGTCGACCGTGCTGCTGACCAATGGCACCAGTCTCTCGACCCTCAACCGCGGCTTGCAGGTCAGCGTCAGCGTATCGGGCGGCGTGGCCACCGTCAGCGTGGCGGCTGGAACGACGATCGACAGCGCGTCCCTGCTGTCAGTCCTCAACGGCATCAGCTACCGCAACAGCAGCGACAACCCGACGGGTGGCTCGCGTGGGGCGTCGATCTCCTTCCTGCGGGACAACGGCGGCACCGCCAATGGCGGCACCGATACCGCCGTCAACCTGCTGAGTAGCGCCGTGACGGTGGTGCCGGTGAACGATGCGCCTGTGCTGACCACGTCCGGCGGCAGCACGAGTTTCGTCGCGGGCGACAACACCACGGCGACGCCGGTGAAGATCGATGCTGGACTGACGCTCTCCGACCTCGACAACGCCACCTTGAGCTCGGCCACCGTCCGCATCGGAGTCGGTTTCGCCGCCGGACAAGATCAGCTCATCTTCATCAACAACAATTCCGCGCTCTACGGCAACGTCGCCGCCAGCTACAACGCCGGCACCGGCGAGCTGACGATGACCTCGTCGGGGTCCACGGCCACGCTGACCCAATGGCAGGCCGCGCTGCGGCAGGTCTACTTCACCAACACGGCGGTGTCCCCCAACACCGCCACGCGCACCATCAACTTCGTGGCCTTCGACGGCACCGACAGCAGCCCGACCGCGACTCGGAATGTGACGGTCACGGCCGTGGACCAGACGCCGCTCATCGACGCCGGCTCCGGCTCCGGCATGTTCACCGAGGGTGGCGCGCCGACGAGCGTCGCCCCGGGCTTGCTGGTTTCCGACCTGGACAACGCCACCTTGTCGTCGGCCACGGTGAGCTTCACCGGCAATCCGCGTCTGGGTGAAGACCTGCTGCTGTTCACAAACACGAGCTCGGTGACCTACGGCAACATCACCGCCAGCTACAACGCCGGCACCGGCGTGCTGACGATGACCTCGGCCGGCAGTACGGCCACGGTCTCGCAGTGGCAGTCGGCGCTGCGGGCGGTCTACTTCGCCAACGTCTCCAACAACCCGGACACCGCCACCCGCACCTTGTCCTTCCAGGTGAATGACGGTCAGAAGGTCAGCGCCGTGGCGACGCGCGACATCGACGTCGTCGCCGTGAACAACCGGCCGGACCTGGTCACCAGCGGCGGCAACGCCAGCTTCACCGAGGGCAACAACACCGCGAGCACGCCGGTGGTCGTCGATGGCGGGCTGACGCTGAACGACCTGGACAACCCGACCCTGGCCAGTGGCACCGTCGCGATCACCGGCAACTTCCGCCCGGGTGAAGACCTGCTGAGCTTCACCAACAACAACGCCGGGCTGTACGGCAACATCACGGCCAGCTACGACGCCAGCACCGGTGTGCTCTCGCTGAGCTCGGCCGGTGCAACGGCCACCGTGGCGCAATGGCGGGCCGCGCTGCGCTCGGTCACCTACGACAACAGCAGCGAATCGCCGGATGTCGCCACCCGCACCGTGAGCTTCACCGTCGACGATGGCCTCAGCGCCAGTCTGACGGCGACTCGCGACGTCACCGTCACTGCCGTCAACGACACGCCGGTGCTGGCCGGCGGCGGTGGCACGGTGAATTTCGTCGAGCTCGACAACGCCCCGGCATTGCCGGTGAGCATCGGCGTTGGACTGACCGTGAGCGATCTGGACAACCCGGGCCTGGCGAGCGCCGTGGTGGCGATCACCGGCAACTTCCAGAGCGGCGAAGACCAACTGGGCTTCGCCAACACCGATCCGGGCGTCTTCGGCAACATCGTCGGCAGCTTCGACGCCAGCACCGGCGTGCTCAGCCTGAGCTCGGCCGGCGCGACCGCCAGCGCCGCCCAGTGGCAGGCCGCGCTGCAGTCGATCGTCTACTTCAACGCGTCGGAAGCGCCCAACACCGCCACGCGCGTGGTCAGCGTCACCGTCAATGACGGCACCATCGACAGCAACACGGTCACCCGCTCGATCAGCATCACCAGCACCAACGACACGCCGCTGCAGGCCGTGCCGCCGCCGCAGCAGATGTACCGCGATGCCGCGCTGGTGTTCGGCTTCGCGCAAGGCAATCCGATCGCCATCGCCGACATGGATGCGGGCACCGGCCTGATGCAGATCACGCTGACCGCCAGCCAGGGCACGCTGAGCCTGTCCGGCACCACCGGCCTGAGCTTCTCGGTCGGCACCGGCACCGGCGATGCCACCATGACCTTCCAGGGCAACCTGGCCGATGTGAATGCCGCGCTCAACGGCCTGCGCTTCGCACCGACCGCGGGCTTCGTCGGCGCGGCCAGCCTGCAGATCACGACCGACGACCTGGGCAACTCCGGCGGCCCGGCCCGCACCGCGACCGATGTGATCGCGGTGACCGTGGAGGCGACCAATCCGGTGGTCTCGCTGGTCAGCACCAATCTGCCGGATGGCGGCTACAAGGTCGGTGACACCATCACCACCACCGTCCGCTTCGATCAGGTCGTGACGGTGGACACCACCGGCGGCACGCCGACGCTGCTGCTGGAAACCGGCGACGTGGACCGTCGCGCGGTGTATGTCTCGGGCTCCGGCACCGACACGCTGACCTTCTCGTATGTGGTGCAGGCCGGCGATGTCAGCGCGCGACTCGATTACGCCTCCAACGCCGCGCTGGTGCTCAACGGCGCGACCGTGCGCAGCGCCACCCAGTTCGATGCGCTGCTGGATCTGCCCGCACCGGGCGGCGCGAATGCCTTGTCCGGCAGCCATGCGCTGCAGGTGGATGGCGTCGTGCCGACCGTCAGCCGCGTCGATCTGCCTGCGGCCGGCACCTATGTCGCCGGTCAGGCGCTCGATTTCACCGTGCACTTCACCGAAACGGTGACGGTCGATGCCAGCACCGGCGCGCCGCGCCTGGCGGTCACGCTGGACGACGGCAGCACCGCCTTCGCCAACTATGTGTCGGGCTCCGGCTCGACCGCGCTGGTGTTCCGCTTCACCGTGTCCACGGGCCAGCAGGATGCCAATGGCATCACGCTGGCCACGTCGATCGATGCCAACGGCGCGCGCCTGCGTGACGCGGTCGGCAACGAGGCCACGCGCAGCCTCAACGGCGTCCCGGATGCCAGCGCGGTGCGCATCGATGCGGTGACGCCGGTCGTGCGCAGCATCGCCCTGGCGGACGGCAGCTCGCCGCTGACGGGCTCGGCGAGTTTCCTGGTCACCTTCTCCGAAAACGTGAGCGGCGTGGACCTGGCCGACTTCGCGCTGATCCGCACCGACAGCGCCACCGGCGAGATCCTGTCGGTGGTGCAGGTCGATGGCCGCACCTACCGCGTCGAGGTCGGTGGTCTGGGCGGCGACGGCAGCGTGCAGCTGCAGCTCAAATCGACCGGCACCGGCATCGCCGACCTGGCCTGCAATGCGCTGACGGCCGGTGCCGACAGCACGGCCTTCACGCTCGTCTCGCCACCGCCGCCGTTGGTGCCGACACCGCCTCCGCCGCTGGTGCCGGAAACGACCACCACCGTGGAAGTGCCGTGGTCCGCGCCCATCACCTTCACCGGCGGCCCGGTGCTCGGACAGAGCGAGCTGCCGACGCTGTCGGCCGTGCCACGCACCAGCAGCAATGTGGTGTCGAGCGATCTGCCGATCTTTGGTGATCGACCGCTGCTGGCCGATTCGCTGGCCACGGGTGGCTCCCGCATCGTGTTGGACAACAGCAGCCCGCCACCGGCGCAGCGTTCCTACATCGAGCTGGGCAACAGCAGCAGCAGCGGTCTGCAGGCCATGCCGTCGCTGGGCGGCTTTGCCGTCGAGGCCGGTCGGCCGCTCAACATCGCCTTGCCGGCTTCGCTGTTCACCCACAGCGACAAGGACGCGCTGGTGACGGTCGACGTGCGGCAAGGCAATGGTCGACCGCTGCCGGCCTGGCTGCGTTTCGATCCGGTCACCGGCACGCTGGTCGGCAATCCGCCACCGGGTCTCAATCAGCGCTTGATCGTCGAGTTCGTCGCGGTCGATTCGAAGGGCAACCGGGCGGTGTCGCGCATCGAGATCAATGTCGGCCCCGCGGCCCGCACTGGCGCCCAATGGGTCCCGCCGGAGCGTGATGCCACGCCGGCGGTCGCCGCGGCACCGGCAGCGCGTGACGAGGCCTGGCTGGCCATCGCCGCTGCGCAGATGAGCGCGGCGGATGCGGAGGCCGATCTGGCGAGTGCTTCGGCAATCACGGCATCCGCGGCGCCGGCGGGCCGGTCCGGCTTGTCCGCGCAGTTTGATCAACACGGCGCAGGCGCGCGTCAGGCGGAGCGCAGCAGCCTGCTGCAGCACCTGGCGCGTGCGGTCGCCAAGGTGGTGTGAGCGCCGGCCCGACGCTGATCGCCACGGGATGGCCCGGCCCGACGGGACCGCGGCCCTCGAGGCGATCGCGGCGCCGGTCCTCGATGTGATTCGGTCGATCCAAGAAGAGTATTCAGGAGGAGTTTTGCAATGAAGCGTTTCCAACCCCGACCCACCCGGCTGATGGCCGCCCTGGCCGCCGTGACGGCCGTTGGTTTGACCGGTTGTGCGGTCAGCCCGCAGGCCCTGACCGCGCAGGAGCGCCAGGAGGTGGTCAAGGCGGACCGCGTGCTGCTCACCCAGCAGCAGGAGCCGGTGCAGGGGCCGGTGTCGCTGGAAGAGGCGATGGCCCGCGCCATCAAGTACAACCTGGATCACCGCATCAAGCTGATGGAAGCGGCGGTGTCGCAGCGCCAGCTCGACATGAGCCGGACCGACCTGCTGCCCAAGCTGGCCCTCTCGGCCGGCTACAACTGGCGCGACAACGAACTGGCCTCGTCGTCGCTGAGCGTGCTGAGCGGTCGCCAGTCGCTGGAGCCGTCGACCTCCACCGACCGCGAGCGCAGCACCGCCGACCTCACCCTGAGCTGGAATGTGCTGGACTTCGGCGTCAGCTATTTCAATGCCCGTCAGCAGGCCGACCGCGTGCTGGTGGCGGAAGAGCGCCGCCGCAAGGTGCTGCATCTGCTGATGCAGCAGACCTCGCTGGCCTATTGGCAGGCGGTGGGTGCGCAACGTCTGGAAGGCAAGATCGAGCCGGTGCTGCAGCTCTCCCGCCAGGCGCTGGAGGATTCGCGCAAGGTCGAGATCGAGAAGCTGCGTTCGCCGCTGGAAGCGCTGAACTATCAACGTCAGCTGCTGGACATCGTGCGTCAGCTCGAGGCCGTGCGGGATGAGCTGTCGCAGGCCAAGCCGAAGCTGGCGTCGATCATGAACCTGGAGCCCGGCCAGACCTTCACCGTGGCGGTGCCCGGTGCGATGCAGGCGCCGCGCATCAGCCTGCCGGCCGCCGGCATGGAAGAGGCCGCGCTGCTGCGCCGGCCGGAGCTGGTCGAAGCGCAATACAACGAGCGCATCGGCGTCCTGGAAACCCGCAAGGCGCTGGCGCGTCTGCTGCCGGGACTGGAAGTCAGCATCGGCGGCCATTACGACAGCAACAGCTTCCTGGTGAACCGCCAGTGGGGCGATGCCGGCCTGCGGGTGGGCTGGAACCTGATGAATGTGCTGAATGCCAGCAACATCCGCGGCCTGGCCCAGGCGCAACTGGATGTGGTGCGCCAGCAGCGCCTGGCGCTGAACATGGCGGTGCTGACCCAGGTGCATGTGGCGCGCCTGGACTATCAGGGCCGCCTCAAGCAGTTCGAGCTGGTCGAGCAGATGAACACGGTCGAGCAGCGCATCCTGACCTACACCCGCAATGCGGCCAGTGCCAACAGCCAGGGCAAGCTGGACGAAATCCGCGCGGCCGCGACCGCGATGATGTCGGAGCTGCGTCTCTATCAAAGCTACGGCGCGCTGCAGGGCGCCTATGGCCAGTTGATCGCCACGCTGGGCCTGGACCCGCTGCCGGAATCGGTGCCGGCGCATGACCTGAAGAGCCTGGGCGAGGCGGTGCGCGCCTCCGAGCAGAACTGGACCAAGACGATGAATCCCGAGGGCGGTGCATGACGAGAGGGATGGGGCGAGCCTGGCCGCTGATGGGCCTGCTGATCAGCCTGGGCGCCATGGCGCAGACGACCCACCCGGCCACCGACAAGGAGGGCCGGATCCGCGCCCAACTGGCGGCGCGCAATGCGGTGACGGTGGCGTCGGAGATTCCGGGCCGTGTGGCCTCGCTGCGGCTGCGGGAAGGCGATGCCTTCCGCGCCGGAGAACAACTGGTGGGGCTGGATTGCTCGCTCTACCAAAGCCAGGTCCGCAAGGCCGAGGCCGCGACCGAAGCGACCAGCGCCGTGGTGCAGTCCAACCAGCGGATGGCGGAGCTCAACTCGATCGGCCGGCTGGAAGTGGAACAGGCGCAGGCGCGTTTGAAGGAAGCGCAGGCGGAACTCGCCAGCGCCAAGCTGCTGGTGAGCCGTTGCGGCATCAGCGCGCCGTTCACCGGCCGGGTGGCGCGTCGGCATGTCGCGGCGCATCAGTATGTGAATGCCGGCAATCCCTTGCTGGACATCGTGGAGACCGGTCAGCTGGAGGTGCAACTGATCGTCCCGTCCAAATGGCTGGCCTGGCTGAAGCCGGGCGTGAGCTTCCAGGTGGATGTCGAGGAACTCGGCAAGCGCTATCCGGCCAAGGTCCAGCGCCTGGGCGCGCAGATCGATCCGGTGAGCCAGACGGTCGCGGTGTTCGGCGTGATGGACGGCAGCCAGCCGGGCCTGTTGCCGGGCATGAGCGGCTGGGCCGTGTTTGCGCAACGGCCGTGATCGGCGGGCGGGTCGATGAACGCGGTTGAACGAGCGACCCCGCTGGTCAGCCTGCTGCAGTTGCAGCGGCGGGCGCGGGACGCAGCGACGGTGCAGTCGCTGGGCTTCGTGATCGTCAACGAGACGCTGCAACTGGTGCCGTACCGCCAGTCGGCGCTGTGGACGGCCTCCGGGCTGGGGCAGGTGGCGGCGGTGTCCGGTCCGCCGGAGCCCGATCCGCAAGCGCCCTATGTGCAGTGGCTGACGCTGCTGTGCCGTCATCTGATGCGTGAGGCGGTGCCGGCCGGCGAGGTTGCCGTGACCACCCTGCCTGACCGGGTGCGCGGCGACTGGGACCATTGGCTGCCCGCGCATGCGCTGTGGCTGCCGATGGGCCGCGACGGACAGCCGGCCGACGCCGGCCTGCTGCTGGCCCGCGACGAGGCCTGGACCGCGCATGAGATCGCCCTGCTGCAGGAGCTGGTGCATGCCTATGGCCATGCGCTGCAGGGCTTCCATCCGCAGCGATCCTGGCGCGAGCGGCTGTGGCGGCCCTGGAAGCAGGGCAAGCTGCGGCGGCTGGTGCTGGCCGGCCTGGTGCTGGCTTGTTTGTGCCCGGTGCGGCTGACGGTGCTGGCGCAGGCTGAAGTGGTCCCGCAGGAACCCTTCATGGTGCGCGCGCCGCTGGACGGCGTGATCGACCGTTTCGACATCCGGCCCAATCAGCCGGTGCAGCCCGGCACGCCGCTGTTCAGCCTGGACACGACGGCCCTGCGGGCCCGCATGGAAGTCGCCCGCAAGGCGGTCGACACCGCGCAGGAGGAATATCGCCAGTCCGCGCAGGCGGCCGTCACCAACGACAAGAACCGGGCCGAGGTGGCCCTGCGGCTCGGCAAGGTGCAGGAGAAAGTCGTCGAGATGGACTACACCGCCGAGCAGCTCGCCCGGGTGCAGGTCAAGTCCGATCGCGCCGGCATCGCGGTCTTCGCCGATGCCAATGATTGGCTCGGCAAGGCGGTCACGCTCGGCGAACGGGTGCTGCTGGTGGCCGATCCGGCCAAGGTGGAGCTGGTCGCCTGGGTGCCCGCCGCAGATCTGCTGCCGATCTCGCCCGGCGATGTGCTGACGATGTATCCGCAAGGCGCGCCGCTGAAGTCCTATGAAGCGCAGGTGCAGAGCGTTGCCTACCGCGCCGAAGTGACCCGCGAGGGCTTTCTGGCGTATCGGGTGAAGGCGGTCTTCCAGACCGGCCAGGCGGCGCCGCGCATCGGGCAACTGGGCACCGCGCGGCTGCAGGGCGGCTGGGCGCCGCTGGTGTACGTGGCGCTGCGGCGGCCGCTGGCCGTCGCCCGGCAATGGCTGGGCTGGTGATGTGGCCCGTTCTTCGGCAAGACCTGGCCCTGCATCCCGGCCCCGAGGCGACCGACGGCTCGCCCACCTGGACCTTGCATGACCCGGCCAGCAACCGCTTCTTCTCGCTGAGCTGGCCGGCCTTCGAGCTGCTGTCGCGCTGGTCGCTGGGCTCGATGGAGGCGCTGATCGACGCGGTGCACCGCGAGACCACCCTCGACGTGACGCCCGACGATGTGGAAGGCCTGGTGACCATGCTGCAGGCCAATCATCTGCTGGTGGCCAGCCGCGTGGCCGACACCGAGCGCCTGACCCGGCAGGCGCAGGCGATGCGCTTGTCGCCTTCGCAGTGGCTGCTCAAGCATTACTTGTTTTTCCGCGTGCCGGTGCTGCAGCCGATGCGTTGGCTGCAGCGCATGAGTCGCTGGGTGCGATGGGCTTACCAGCCCTCGTTCTGGGCACTGACGGCCGGGCTGACGCTGCTGGGACTGGTGCTGGCGGCGCGCCGTTGGGACGAGTTCACCCACACGCTGACGAGCTATGCCAATTGGGAAGGGCTGCTCGCCATCGGCATCGCGCTCAGCGGTGCCAAGGTGCTGCATGAGCTGGGCCATGCCTTCACCGCCACCCATTTCGGCTGCCGCGTGCCCACGATGGGCGTGGCGTTTCTGGTGATGTGGCCGGTGCTCTACACCGATACCAACGAGGCCTGGAAGCTGACCTCGCGACGACAGCGGCTGCTGATCGGTGGCGCCGGCATGATGAGCGAGATCGCGCTGGCCTCGGTGGCGCTGCTGGCCTGGAGCCTGCTGCCCGACACGCCGGGCTGGGCGCCGATCCGTTCCGGCGCCTTCCTGCTGGCCACCACCACCTGGTTGCTGACGGTGACGATCAACGCCAGTCCGTTCATGCGCTTCGACGGCTACTTCCTGCTCTCCGACGCGGTCAACATGCCCAACCTGCATGAGCGGTCCTTCGCCATCGGTCGCTGGTGGCTGCGCGAACGTCTGTTCGGTTGGGGCGATCCGCCGCCCGAGCGCTTCCATCCTGGCCGTGAGCGGGCGCTGGTGGTCTTCGCCTTCGCCACCTGGCTGTATCGGCTGGTGCTGTTCTTCGGGATCGCCTTGCTGGTCTATCACGCGTTTTTCAAGGCCTTGGGGCTGGTGCTGCTGGCGGTCGAACTGGGCTGGTTCATCGCACGGCCGATCTGGCGGGAGATGTCGGCCTGGCGCCAGCGCGGTCGCTTCGCCTGGAACCGTGCCACGCGGCGCAGCCTGTTGATCCTCGGCGGTGTGGTGCTGGTGCTGGTGTGGCCCTGGGCGGAATCGATCCGCGCGCCGGCCGTGCTGGCGCCGCTGCAGGTGCAGACGGTGGCGGCGGCCTATGCCTCGCAGGTGGTGGGCGAGGTGCCCAGGGAAGGGCGCGCGGTGAAGGCCGGGGATGTGCTGCTGCAATTGCGATCGCCCGATCTGGACATGCGACTGCAGCAGGCCGCGCTGCAGGAGCAGCAACTGCAATGGCAGCTCAGCCAGCAGCCTTTCGACGACAAGCTGCGCGAGGCCGGCCCCGCGCTGCGCAAGCAATGGGAAGCGGCCGTCAGTTCGGTGCAGGGGCTGCGCGAGCAGCGCGATCAGCTCGTGGTGCGCGCGCCGTTCGACGGCTGGTTGGCCGAAGTGCCGGAAGATTTGCGTTCCGCCGCCTGGATCGCGCCCGGCGAGCGACTGCTGACGGTGGCGGGTCGGGAGGGCAGCCGCGTCGACGCCTATGTGGACGAGGCCGTGCTCGATGCGCTCAAGCTGGGACAGACCGGCCATTTCGTGCCGGCGGCGCTGGAGAAGTCCGGACGCAGCTGCCGGCTGACCCGGGTGGATCCGGTGCAGGTGGCGACGCTGGACCAACCGGCTGCCGCCGATGTCTATGGCGGCGGCGTGGCGGTGCACCGTCGGCCGGAAGACGGCAAGCTGGTGCCGCTGCGGCCCACCTTCCATCTGCGATTGGAAGGCTGCGACGAGGCGGCGACCACGCTCGTCCGCGAGGTGCCCGGGACCGTGCACCTGCAAGGCGAGCGCCTGCCGTGGGTCGGCCGCGCGGTGCGATGGGCGGCGGCGCTGTGGCAGCGTGAGTCGGCGCTCTGACGGCGCTCTGACGGCGCTCAAGCGGCGCTCAAGCGGCGCTCAAGCGGCGCTCGGACGGCGCTCTAACGCCGCCCTGACGACGCTTCAGCGCGGTCGTCGGCTACAACGCTGCCAACCACTGCAGGAATGCGGCCCGACGCGGATCGGGCATGGGCTCCATCCGCATCAGCACCTTGCGCACCAGCGCGGCGCGGGCGAAGTCACCCCATTCACCGGGGAGGGACTGCCGGGCGGGCTGGTCGGGCGGCAGCGGTACGTCCCAGACCTTGGCCACATCGCTGCAGCGCACCCAGGCGACGCCGTCCAGGTGACGCACCGCGATCGGCACGCCGCGAAAGGCGTGCCAGCGACCGGCTTCGCCGGCCCAGAGCCGTTCGCGCCACCACCGCTTGAACACCGAGGCGGTCGCGATCAGCGGCTTGGGGAGCAGCACCGACGCGAGCGTCACGCCGATGGCGATGGAGGGAATCGTCAGCAGCCCGGCGCCGTTCAGGAACAGCCAGCGCAGCAGGCTGAAAAATGCCAGCAGCAGGCCAAGGCGAAACAGCAGCGTCCACAGCAGGCGGGCCGGCATGAGGGGGCTTTCGATCGGTCGGAGGAAGCCCGATTGTGCCGCTCCCAGCCGCCGATATCCCCCATTTGACGGGGCTGCGGACTGGATCGAAACGGCGGCTCGGGCGTAAGCTCGACGCCTATGGATGCGCAGCCCACGACCGGCCTGATCCTCACCGGAGGCGGCGCCCGCGCGGCCTACCAGGTGGGCGTGCTGGCGGCGATCGCGCAACTGCGCCGGGATGCCTGTGCGACCGGGGACAACCCGTTCAAGGTCATTTCCGGCACCTCGGCCGGCGCGATCAACGCGGCCACGCTGGCCTGTCAGGCGGATGATTTCTGCTCTGCGGTCGATGGCCTGATGTACATCTGGCAGAACATCCATGTCGACCAGGTCTACACCGCCGATGCCTTCGGCGTGATCCGCACCGGTGCGCGCTGGCTGACGATGATGAGCCTCGGTTGGGCCGTTGCCCGGTGGCGCCGCACCCGGCCGCGCAGCCTGCTGGACAACGCGCCGCTGCGCGGTTTGCTGTCACGCTGGCTCCAGATGGATCGGCTCGACGAGATGCTGGCGCAAGGCCACCTGGAAGCGCTCGCGGTGACGGGCTCCAGCTACACCTCCGGCCACCATGTGACCTTCTATCAATCGCGTCAGCATCACGAGCCGTGGGTGCGCACCCAGCGCCTGGCCGTGCAGACCGAGCGGCTGAGCGTCGAGCATCTGATGGCGTCGTCCGCGATCCCGTTCATCTTTCCGTCCGAGCCGCTGCCGCTGCGAGGCGCGGTGGAGTGGTTCGGCGATGGCTCGATGCGGCAGACCGCGCCGATCTCCCCGGCGGTGCATCTGGGCGCGGAGAAGGTGCTGATCATCGGGGCAGGCCGCATGCATGAGACCGGCGGGGAGGGCGCCGACAGCCCGATGCCGCAGGGCCATCCGAGCATGGCGCAGATCGCGGGTCATGCCTTGTCCAACATTTTTCTGGATGCGCTGGCGGTCGACATCGAGCGGATGCAGCGCATCAATCACACGCTGTCGTTGCTCTCCGGCGAGGCGCGGCGCAACACGCCGCTGCGCCCGATCGAGGCGCTGGTGATCGCGCCGAGCCGTCCGCTGGATTCGCTGGCGGCGGAGCGTCAGGGCGCGCTGCCGGCGCCGATCCGCGCGTTGCTGCGCAGCGTGGGTGTCTCGGGTGAGGGCGCCACCGCCAGCGGCTCGGCGCTGGTCAGCTATCTGCTGTTCGAGCCGGAATACACCAGCGAGCTGATCACCCTGGGCATGGCGGACACGCTGGCACGCCGCAGTGACATCCAGCGCTTCTTCGGCTGGCCCGCCCAGGCCCCGCAAGTGGATCCCGCGACCATGCGCAAGCGCGCCGGCGGCTTCGCGCTGCAGGTGCCGCCGAATCCGCCCGGGCCGCCGCGGTTGGTGGCCTGAGCGCGACTCGTCGCCTGGCTGCAGTTCCGGTGACGTGGCGGCGCCACGCGCGATGGGAGTGGATGCGTTGAACTCGGGAGAGTGAACGCACGGTTCAAGCCGGAACCACGCCGTCAGGAGTTCTCACGCAAGTTGCGCTGGCGCTGATCTCACGAGGCGCAAAGCAGCGACGTCCTCCCCATCACCTTCCCATGAGCCACTTCGAACTCCAGTTCATTCTCAACGGCGGCCCGTTTGTCGTCCTGATGGTCCGTTATGCGGCCTCCTTCCTGACCGCACCGGGCCGTCTGAAGTTCGCGGCCTATCTGCTGGCGATGTTCAGCATCAATGCGTTGCTGATGCTGGATCGTTATCCAACCGGAGAGGCCCTCTGGCGCGCAAGTGCCGTAGCTGGGGTGTACGGGCTGTGCGTGGTGGGACTTGGCACCTATGTCGCTTGGCGGGAACGGACCCAGCGGTGTCATTGAGCGCGGCCGTCAAGGCGTCGGTGGCCTTGTGCGCGGTCGGACGCGGCGCCATCAACGCACGCCGAGCCGATCGCCGCCTGCGCGTGGGTGAACGCGGTGCATCAGAAGCGACGCCTTCGCACCAAGCCCGATCGTTGACCGGCAACGTGCCAGCGCTCGCCCAGCGCCACACCGCAGCGACGCTCGATCAATCCGGCAGCCAGAGCTTCTTGAAGTCCATCCAGCCGCAACGCGCCAGCGAGACACCGCCCAGATGCGGCGCATGCTCGAGCTGCTGGTGGATGTGGCGCATCGGCAGCACCACGCCGGCGTCGGCCAGTCCGGCGAAGGCGCGCGCCATGTGCTGCAGGCGCTGCTCGGGATCGCTGTCGGCGGCGACGCGCGCGCATGTGGCGGCAAGCGACCGCGCCATGCCCGCGCCGATCCAGGTGTGGAAGAGAGAGCCCCCGGCAAGGCACCGGTACTGACCGAACGCGATGTCATCGCCGAGTACCTCGCCCGAGATCGCCAGGTCGGCCCAGGACGCCCAGTCCCGCTTCACGAAATCCGGGGCGGAGAGGATTTCCAGCGTGGCCGTTGAACCGGCCGACTCGCAGGCGGCTTTGACGCTGCGAGCCAAGGTGATCAGGTCATCCAGTTGATAGGTCACCAGGCGCAACTGGCGCGGCAGCGCCGGCGGTGGCACCGGTCGTTGGCCGGGCGGGGGCAGGTGTTGCCAGCCTGGCAGCCAACCGACGGCCGGGATGTGGCGATCGCCCAAGGTGTGCAAGGCCACGTGGGTCCGCAGCCAGTGACCCACCGCACGCCGCGCGGCCGCCGATGCGAAGTGGGTCCGCGCCGGATTCAGCAGGACATGCTCGCAGCCCTGTTCCATCTGCGCCAGTCGGTGCCACGGGGCATCGCTCGGCGCGCGTCCCGCCGCAGACGGACGGCCCAGTTTCAAGTCCACCGCGGGCAACGGACTGCCAGGCGGCACGACCCACAGGTCGATCTCATCCAGCAGCGCCCGCTCGCCCCAATAGCCGTCGAAGGCGGCGAGCGTCGCGCGGTGCTCGTTGTTGCGCACGAGGCGGAAGGCGCCCGCGCCGATCGGCAGCCGGGCGAAGTCCTCGCGCCGCCAATCGTCCTCTGGAAGGATGACGCAACAACTCGCCGCCAGACGGTGGAGGAACAGCTGGTCGGGCGAGTCGAGCGCGATGTCGATGCGCTGGCCCTTGAGCGTCAGGGATCGCAGGTGCGACATCAGCAAGCGATGGGGACCCGGTGCGTCACGCAGGCGCAGCAGGGTCGCTTTCACATCCTGCGCGCGCAAGGGCCGACCATCTTGAAAGCGCAGCCCGGGTCGCAGCCAGAGCCGCCATTGGCGGCCGTCCTGGTGGCGTTCCCAGTGATGGGCCAATGCGGGCCGGATCGATTCGGTGTCGCGGTCATAACGCGTCAGACCCTCGAAGATCTGACCGACCAGATGCGCCTCCGTGCGGCGCGTGACCTGCTGCGGATCCAGCGCATGCAGCGGTCGATAGAAGGGCATGCGCAGCGCGCCGCCCGGCGTGCCGCCCAGAAACGCCGGCAAGGCCTCCTTGATGCGAGCGCGCGCCTGCTGCGGCAATCCGCTGAAGGCCGCTTCCATCTGCCCTTGATCCAACAGACGTCGCAGGTGCCCGATGCGCAGCGCGCCAGGGTCCTGGCGCAGCCGCAGGGTGGAGACGCGTCCTCGTCCGCGTCCCGGCGTCCAGCTCACCCAACCCAGCCCCTGCATGCGGCTCAGCAGCAGCCGCGCATTGCGCTCGCCGCAGCACAGGCGCTGGGACACCTCCGACAGTGTCATGGCGACCGTGGTGAGCAAGACCTGGCCCTCGGCCAGGCGAAGGTACTGCTCGACCAGTTGTTGGGTGGGTGTCGATGCGGTCGAAGGCGGGGCGGCAGGGCGGCGGGGCATCGGGTGTCGAAAAGCGGAAATCGATCCGCCATTCTGTCCGCTTATCGATTCCGCTTTACCCGGACACTCGCCGGCGTTCTTGTCTCCCGCCCCTATCCACCCCCGCGATGAACGCCTCCACGCTTTGGCACCACCCCGGTTTCCGTCGGCTTTATCTGTCCTCGGCCAGTTTCGTCATCGGCACCCAGGTCTATCAACTGGCGCTGCCGCTGATCTTCTATGAGCTGACGCGCTCGGTCTCGGTGATGACCACGCTGCGCGCCATCGAATTGCTGCCCAATCTGTTGCTGGCCATGTTCATCGGTGTGTGGGTGGATCGCATCGACCGCGGCCGCTGGGCGCGGCGCGCGATGATCGGCATGGTGTTGCTGCTGGGTGTGCAGGCCGCGTTGTTGCGCAGCGGCGCGTCGCTGCTGCCGCTGTTCCTGTGCAGCACTTTCCTGCTGATGGCGCTCAACTACCTGTATGCGATCTGCCGCATGGGGCTGGTCAAGGAGATGCTGCCCGAGCGGCTGCTGCTGCCGGCCACCGGGCAACTGACCGTGGTCAGCCAAGTGGCGGCAGTGGTGGGGCCCGCGCTCGCCGGATGGCTGGTGTCCTGGCGCCTGTCCTCGGGCATCTGGGTGCCGATGCTGGCGCTGCTGGCGGCGGCCCTGCTGCTGCGCGGGCTGAGCCTGTCCCGGCGCACGGTCGTGGCGGCCGGCTACTGGCAGGACTGGCGCGAGGGCGTTCGCGTGCTGCGGGCCAACCGGCCGCTGTGGCAGCTGAGCTGGCTGGTGGTGCTCATCAACATCAGCGCGGGCGTGGTGGAGGTGCTGTTCCTGTTTCGCGCGCGGGATGAGCTGGGCTGGGGCCCGGACACGCTGGGCCTGATCTACGCGCTGGCCGGCCTGGGCGGCATCGCCGGTGGGGCCTGGTGCAGCCGATTGCGCGCTCGGCTGGGGCTGGGTCGCTTGATGCTGATGAGCCTGAGCGTGGAAGCCCTGGGCATCGTAGCCCTGGCCAGGCTCACCGACCTGTTGCCCTTGATCGCCGCGCTCACGGTCTACAGCGGCGCGACGGTGATCGGCAATGTCTGCGTCTGGGGCTATCGGCAGGAGAGTACCGACAGCGCCTTCATCGGTCGCGTGTCCGGTCTGACCGGATCGCTGTTCAAGCTCGGCATGCCGTTCACGCTGTGGCTGTCCGGGCGTCTGGCGGGCGATCAGCCGCTCGGGCCCTGGTTGCTGGGCTGTGCGGCACTGCATGGGTTCACGCTGCTGGGGCTGCGCGTGTCGGCGGTGTATCGGGTGCGGTAGAGGCGGTCGTGCGTGGCGCACCAGACGCCATCAGGCGCGCCTCACTCGCCCCGCAAACGCAATTCCGCGACCAACCCGCCTTCCGGCCGATTGCTCAGTACCAGCGAGCCGCGCTGGCGCAAGGTCAGCTCTCGGGCGATGTAGAGGCCCAGCCCGGCACCGCCGGTGTGGCGGTTGCGGGAGGCCTCCAGACGGTAGAAGGGCTCGAAGACGGATTCGAGCTGATCGGGTGGAATGCCGGGCCCGATGTCCTTCACCCGCAACCACGGCCCATCGCCATCGCGGCCCACCTCGACGTCCGCTTGCACGCCGTAGCGCAGCGCGTTATCGATCAGATTGCCCAGCACGCGGCGCAACGCCATCGGCTGGCCCTTGGCCAGCACCGGTGTGTCCGGCGACAGGAATCGCACCGGTTGCGATTGCTCGATGCGGTCGTCGGTGAGCGCCATCGCCAGCGCCGCCAGATCCAGTTCCTGCAGCGGCTCGGAGGCACCCGCGCCATCGCCGCGGAACAGTTCCATGACCGCATCCACCAGCGCATTCATCTCGCGGATGTCCTCCACCGAGCGCATCCGCTGGGTCTCGGGGATGTCCAGCGTCTCCAGCCGCATGCGCAGACGGGTCAACGGGGTGCGCAGGTCGTGCGAGATGGCGGCGACCATCAATCCCCGCTCATTGAACTGGCGGCGCAACTGCCGCGCCATGGTGTTGAACACCTGGGCCGATTCGCGCACCTCCAGCGTGCCGCGCTGTTCATCCAGCAGCGGCAGCGGCGTCTGTTGATCCAGACTGCGTCCCAGCGCCTGCGACGCCCGCACCAGTTCCCGCATCGGCCGCGCCAGCCAGCGGGACGCCAGCCAGGCGGCCAGGCCGGTGACCAGCAGACGCACGCCATAGTCGAGCAGCAGCTCGCGCGTGCTCAGACCGCGGAAGCCACCGGGGCGCCCAGGCGCGGCGCGGCGATCGTCGGGAGCGCCATCGGCGAAGGCGGGCTCGCCGCGAGGATCGAAGGCGCCGGGGGATCGATCCGCTGACGGCTCGGGCTGGGCAGCGCCCGCGTCCGGCTCGTCGACGTGGCGGCGCGCGGCGGGTCGGGGCGGCGGGTCGGGCCGGTCGTCGGGGGCGTGGCGAGGGGCCGGCATCAGGCCGGGCATCGGCGGCAGCCCCGGGGCGACGGGCACGCGAGAAATTTCAAGATCCCAGCCGCGCACCCAATGCATGGTGCCGATGGCCGCGACCTGCGCCAGCACCAGCGTGACCCACAACAGGATGAAGATGCGCCAGGCCAGTGTGTCGCCGACGAGGCGCCGCGACAGGGCGAGCAGCCGCGCACGGAGCGGGCGGGCAGGGCTCACGACTGCACCTGGGCGTCGAAGAGATAGCCCTCACCGCGCAGGGTGCGGATCAGTCGGGGCTCGCGTGGGGAGTCACCCAGCTTCTGGCGCAGGCGGGAGATGGTGAGGTCCACGCTGCGGTCGTTGACCTCCACGCCGGGCGCGCGGGTCAGCTCGATCAGTTGCTCGCGGCTGAGCACCCGCCCGGGGCGCTCGACCAGCGCGGTGAGCATCCGGTACTCGGCGCTGGACAGCGCGACGACCACCTGCTGTGGCGATACCAGCTGGCGCAGCAGCCGGTCGAAGCTCCAGCCTTCGAAGCGGAATTCGCGGCGCGCCTGGGCCTCGTGCTCGCCGCGTTTGGCGCGGCGCCGGATCGCATGGATGCGGGCCACCAGCTCGCGGGGCTCGAAGGGCTTGGAGAGATAGTCGTCCGCGCCCATCTCCAGGCCCAGCACGCGGCTGATCGGATCACCGTGCGCGGTCAGCATGATCACCGGCACCTGCGGATGATGCTGCTGGCTCCACTGGCACAGGCTGAGACCGTTCTCGTCGGGCAGCATCAGATCCAGCACGACCACGTCGATCACCTGCGTGCCCATCAGGCGGCGCATCTCGCGGCCGTCCGCCGCGACCTGCACCGTCACACCGAATTTCTGCAGATATTCCTGAAGCGACGTGCGGATCTCCGCGTCGTCATCGACCACCAGGCAACGGGTCATGCGTTCCTCCACCACCGGGATCGGCCGTGGCGCCATCCCGTCGGTGGACGATACACGAGCCGGCTCGCCCGCCGGGCTCGCCGTCACGCGCTCATTCACGCTGCCCTTCACCCTGTCATTCACCCTGTCATTGGCTCCGCCGTTCACGCCGCGATGCCCACCACCAACGACGCGGCATAACCCGCCGCGACGCTGCCGCTCACGCTGGCCATCTGGGTGGTGACGCCATCGCTGAAGACGTTGTCGGTGGCGAAGCTCATCTGATTGAAGTTGGTCAGGCTGCTGGTGTAGCCGCTGGCCGAGGTGTAGACGGTCGAGCAGACATCGGTCGGCAGGGCCAGTTGCGAGGTCTTGAGCTTTTGCGTGTAGGAGGTGGCGGTGCTGGCGCTGCGGTAGATCTCGAAATGCATGTGAGGCATGCGGCCCGCATAGCAGCCAGGGAAGATGGTGGTGAAGCTGACGGTGCCGTCGCTGCCGGTGACCTGCACGCCGCGCAGGTAGTTCTCGGCGGTGACGCCGCTGCTGTACATCGAGTAGCGGCCCAGCCGGTCGCAATGCCACAGGTAGATCGCATAGCCGGACAGGTCCGCGCAGCTGTTGCCGGTGTTGACCAGGCGCAGCGTGACGGTGAGCGCCACGCCATCGGCGGTGCCGCTGGCCGATCCGATGCTGGTGCGGAGGTCGCTGCGCACGACGCCCGACAGCGCCAGGACATTGGCCACGCCATTGGCGGCGCTGTTGGAGCCGTCGCCCGGATAGGGGCCGGCGGTCTCTTCCGGGATGACGCTGCAGGAGGTCACGGTGCCGGTGCCGGTGGTGGTGCCGGTCCCGCTGCCCGAACTGCCGGTGCTGCCGGTGACGCTGGTGCCCGTATCGCTGCCGCCACCGCCGCAGCCGATCAGCCCGAGGCTGCCGACGCCGGCCAATCCGGCCAGCAGGCCCAGTGCGCGACGTCGCGGCAGTTGCTGTTGTCGGGCCAGCACGTCCAGGTCATGCGCGAGGCCGAGATCGTGGTCGTGCAGATCGTGGCTGGCGTGGTGGCGTGCGGCGGTCAGGGACTTGGCGTGGCGATAGGTGGTCATGAAGCGCTCCAAAAGCCCGGTTGGGCCATGGCGCGCATTGAAGCGGACCGACGTGTCGCCGACTTAGCCACTTCTTGTCAACGCTGACACATGAGCCGGGCGCTCGATCCGCACCGCCAGGCACTGCGGTGTTCGCGACGCGACGCGACGCGCGGACCGGCGCGCCGCCGCTCAGTGCTGCGCCTTGACCATCCCGGCGTAGGCGCCGTCCCGGCTCATCAGCTCGTCGTGGGTACCGTGTTCGACCACCCGGCCGTCGCTCATCACCTGGATCGCATCGGCGCGGCGAATGGTGGACAGCCGATGCGCGATCACGATCAGCGTCTTGCGGCCCTGCCATTGCTCCAGCGCCTGTTGCACGGCCCGCTCGCTTTCGGTGTCCAGGGCGGAGGTGGCCTCATCGAAGATCCAGACCGGCGCGTCCTTGTACAGCGCGCGCGCAATCGCCAGGCGCTGACGCTGGCCGCCGGAGAACTTGCTGCCATTCGCGCCGACCGAGGTGTTCAGGCCTTCCGGCAGCGCCTGCACGAAATCCCACAACGCGGCGGCGCGCAGCACCTGTTCCAGCTTGGCGTCGTCGCGCGGCTGGGCATAGGCGATGTTGTCCGCCACCGATGCATCGAAGAGCACGATGTCCTGCGAGACCACCGCGAACTGTCGGCGCAGGTTGGCCTTGGTCAGCTCATCGATGGCGACGCCATCGAACAGCACTTCGCCAGCGTCCGGACGTTCGAAGCCCATCAGCAGATTGACGACCGAGCTCTTGCCCGCGCCCGAGCTGCCGACCAGCGCGGTGGTGCGGCCGGCGGGGATGTGCAGATCCAGCGCGGACAGCGCATCGCGGTTGGCGCCCGGATAGCGCAGGGTGACCTGGCGCAGGACGATGTCGCCGCGGGCCTGCGTCAGCTCTCGGGTGCCGGTATCGGGCTCGGCGGGCAGGTCCAGCATGCTCATGCAGCCGCGCGCCACGACCAGCGCATTGGTGATCGGCTGCATCACATCCGACAGATGGCGCAAGCGCGAGCTCATCAGCAGCAGCGCGGTGACGAAGCCGGCGAATTCGCCGACGCCGGTGTGATTCACCCGCGACTGATAGAGCGCCAGGCTGACGATCAGCGAGATGCCGATGCTGGCCATCAACTGCGACAGCGGCTGCGCCATGGCATTGGCCGCCGCGGTCTTGAGGGCACTGCGCTGCACTTCCTTGGCGCGATCGGAGAAGCGCTGGCGTTCATAGTCGGCCGCATCGAAGCTGCGCACCACGCGCCAGGCGCGGGTGACGTCCTCGATCACCGACACCAGCCGCAGTTGCGCGTCATAGGCCCAGGTGCCCATGCGGCGCACGCGGCGGTTGACCCGTCGCACCACGAAGGCCAGACCCGGCACGGTGATCATCGACAGCAGCGTGAGCTGCCAGTTCAGATAGAAGAGATAGCCCATCAGCGCGATCGCGGGCAGGCCATCTCGCAGCAGCGTGACCAGCGCGCCGGCGATCAGGGTCACCACATGCTGCGGATCGTTGACGATCTTGGTGACGGCGGTCGCGGGCTGCAGGCTGGTGTAAACGCGTGCATCGGCCCGCAGCAGCACCTGCAGCAGCGCGGCGCGGATGCCCATCACCGTGCGGGAGATGGTCCAGTTCAGCATGTACTGGCCGAAGAAGCTGAACAGCCCGCGCACCGCGAACAGTCCGATCAGCACCACCGGCACCATCCAGATCGGGAAGCTGTACTTGATGTCCAGATTGACGGCCGGCATCCCGCTGTTGGCGCCGCCGGCCTTGGGGCTGAAGCCTTCGCCCAGCGCATAGCCCAGGATCTGCGGAATCAGCGGCTCGGTCAGCGCCACCATCAGGTAGGCCACGAAGGTCAGCACCAGCCCCAGTTGATGGGGTCTGAGGAACGGCCACAGCCGGCGAGCGGTCGGCCCGAGCGGTTCGGGGGCGGCCTTTCGGGGATCGGGAGCGGTCATGAGGGCAGCAGCGTCGGCCCCGGGAGGAGCCGGATGGGAGGAGGACAGCGATTGTGCCGGATCACGAACTGATCCGCGCCCCCGATCCATCGGCGCCGATGGCCTGACGCGAGCCCGGCGCGATGCGGTGTGATCGATGCCTCCTGCGTCGAAGCGGGGTCAGGACCAGGCGTCGAGCCAGTCGGCGACCGGTCGCGCCAGGCGCCGCTTCAGCCGCTGCCATTTGTTGTGCGTCTCGCGGGCAATGAAGAGGCGATGAAACCACGCGGATTGCCGCAGCGCCGGTTGCTGCTGATCGATCAGGTCCAGGCTGGCCTGGCGCAGCACCTGGCGCTCCTGCCAGGCGGTGCGGCCGTTGCGGTAGACCTTGCCGCCGCTGGTCACCGGCCGCCGATGGCTGGCCATGACGGCATCGAGCAGGGCGGTGCGGGTCTGGCCGCGCAGCTGTTGCAGCGTCGGGATCAGGAAGCGGTCGATGCCCCAGGACGAAATGTTGTCGCGGTAATGCGCCCGGCCGGCGAGGAACAGATCGCCGCGATAGAACGGCATCATCACTTCCACCCAATCCACCTCGCGGTACACGCGGTTGGGCTGATGGCGCATCCATTGATGCGAGAACGGGCTGTCGTGGCTGAGCGACGGCGAGAACACATCCAGTCGCTCGACGCGTCCCAGGTGCAGCGCGGTGTTGAGCTGGCTGACCGAGATCAGGATGTCGTCGTCGATCAGCGAGACGTATTCGGGCGGCGCTGCGTGTGTCGCGCTGGCAGCGGTCGATCCCGATGCCGATGGATGAGCGTCCAGCGCGGCGGCCGGCAGGTCAGCAGACGGCTTGGCGAGCGGCTCGGCAAGGTGCTCGGCGAGGTGGTGATAAATCTCGCCCTTGCACTCGGTGGCTGCGGACAGCACGGTGACCGATTGACCGCGCAGCGTCCGCGGACCGGCGGCTTGCCGACCGGTGTAATCGAACAGCACCCAGTCGAATTCCGGTGTGGCATCCAGGTGGATCAGCGCCAGCGGCGTGCTGTGGCCATCCCAGGAGACGAGCACGACCGGTCGGGTGGGCAGGCCGGCGCTCGCGTCCAGCGACGCCGCCTGGCGTTCGGGCTGGACCAGGGGCGTGGACGGAGTGGGCGCGGAGGAAGACGCGGGGATCGGAGCAGTCACGGAGGAATCAGGAATGAAGAAGGTGCGGCGCCCGCTGCGGCGGGCCATGCGAGCGGCATCAGAGGCAAGAGCGGCGTGGCCAGACAGCGGCCATGAGCCGGCCGCCCGGCAGGATACGGGCAACGGCGACGCGCCGGCACGAACCGGCGCGGGCCACCAACCGCCGGCTCACGCGCTGGGCGGTGCCAGCAGATCCTGCGCCGTCTTGAGCGCCGCGGCGACGATCTGGTCCATGTTGTAGTAGCGGTATTGCGCCAGCCGGCCAACGAAGGTGACGCCCTGCGCTTGCTCGGCGAGCTCGGCATAGCGCTTGTAGAGCGCCTCGTTTTCCGGACGCGGCACCGGGTAGTAGGGATCGCCCTCGGCCTGCGGATACTCCCGCACGATCGAGGTGCCAGCATGGGTCTCACCGGTGAGGTGCTTGAACTCGGTGATGCGGGTGTAGTCGTGGTCGTTCGGATAGTTGACCGTGCCCACCGGTTGGAACTGCTCGGTCTCGGGCAGATGCTGATGATCGAAGCGCAAGCTGCGGTAGGGCAGCGCGCCGTAGCAGTGGTCGAAGTAGGCGTCGATCGGGCCGGTGTAGATCACATGCGCGTCGCCGACATCCGCGCGGACGGATTGGAAGTCCACACCGGTGCGCACGGTGATGCCGGGATGGTCCAGCATCCGCTCGAACAGCCGGGTGTAGCCGTCGGCGGGCATGAACTGGAAGCTGTCGCTGAAGTAGCGGTCATCGTCGTTGCTGCGGGTCGGAATCCGGGCCGCGACACCGGCGGACAGCTGTGACAGCTCCAGCCCCCATTGCTTGCGGGTGTAGCCCCGGAAGAACTTGTCACACAGGTCCGGGCCGACGCTGTTGAGCACCACATCCTCGCTGGTGCGCAGCGGGTCGCGTGGCTCGCGCACCGTCTCCAGATAGCCCTGGACCTCGTCTTCGGTCAGCGACAGGCCATACAGCTGGTTGATCGTGGTGCGGTTGATCGGGATCGGCAGCAACTGCTCGCCGACCTGCGCCAGCACCCGATGCTCATAAAAGCGCCAGGTGGTGAAGCGCGAGAGGAACTCGAACACCTTCTTCGCATTGGTGTGGAAGATGTGCGGCCCGTAGGGATGGATCAGCACCCCGTGCGCATCGCGCTGGTCGAACGCATTGCCGCCGATGTGCGGCCGCTTGTCGATCAGATGCACCGTCTTGCCGGCGTCCGCCAGCACACGTGCGCACACGGCCCCGGAAAAGCCGGCTCCGACAATCAGGTAGTCAGTCTTCATCACGTGGGGGCGCGAGGCCTGCTCTAGGGTGGATGGGATTGTGGCGCGAGTTGATCGCGTGCACTCCAAGAACTGGCGGCATTTCGCATGCCTTACATCGAGGTCAGTCGCCATGAGGCATGGGCGCTCGGGCGTCGATTCGCGAGACGCCGCCGGCGAATAAACTGCCCCGATGGTTTCGCCTTCTTCTCCATTGCCGATGCCCGAGGGTCGGCGTCGCGTGCTGCATTTTGTGACCGGTGGCTTTTCCGGGGCGACGCAGGTCGCGATCGACCTGTGCGTCGCGCAGCTCAAGAGCGCGCGCATCGAGCCGGTGCTGGTCCTGCGCCGCAAGCGCAACACCGACAGCCCGGCGAATCGCGCCAAGCTGCAGGCGCTGCGGGATCAGGGCTTGGCGGTGCATGTGGTGCCGGGCTGGGCTCATCTGGCGACGATCTGGTCCCTGCGGCGTTTGTGCCTGAGGCTGCGTCCACAGGTGCTGGTGGCCCATGGCTTTCCGGAGCATCTGCTGGGGCGTCGCGCTGGTCTGGCGGCGGGCGTGCCGACGCTGGTGCAGGTGGAGCACAACGCCCGTGAGCGCTACACGCGCGGCAAGCGGGCCCAAGCGCTGGCGCTGAGCCAACGCAGTGCGAAGCTGGTGGGCGTGTCCGAAGGCGTGCGGCGGCAGTTGGTGACCCTGGGTATGCCGGCAGCGCTGACGATGGCGATCCCCAACGGCATCCGACTGGATCGCTTCGCCCAGGCACCGGCGCATCCGTCGGAGGCGCGAGAGGCCGGCATCGTGATGTCCGCCCGCTTCGCCCGTCAGAAGGACCAGCCCACGCTGATCCGCGCGATCGCGCTGTTGCGCGAGCGAGGCCTGCGGCCGACGCTGCATCTGGCCGGTGGCGGCAAGTCCGCGCATCGGGAGGTGGCGCAGCGGCTGGCGACCTCGCTGGGCCTGGATGATCAGGTCCGCTTCCTCGGCCACCACGGCGACATGCCGGGCCTGTTGATGAGCCAGCGGATCTTCGTGCTGTCCACCCATTGGGAAGGCATGCCGCTGGCCTTGCTGGAGGCGATGGCGGCGGGCTGCGCCTGCGTCGCGTCGCTGGTGCCGGGCGTGGAGGGCGTGCTGGAGGACGGTCAGACCGGCTTGCTGGTGCCGGAATCGAATCCCGAGGCCTTGGCCAATGCGCTGGAGCGGCTGCTGCGTGACCCCGTGCTGGCCGCGCGACTGGGCGACGCGGCCCGGGCCCGCGCCATCGAGGAGCACAGCGTGGAACGGATGACGGAGCGCTACGAGGCGCTGCTGATGTCGCTCTGAGCCCTCGTCACCCGCGTGGCGGCTGGCGAATGGCAGACGGCAGACGGCAGACGGCAGACGGCGGGTCAGCGTTTGCCGCTTTTCTTGGCGCCATGCACGCGGGCGAGCCAATGGTGCAGACGCATCGCCCGCGCCCACCAGCCGCGCCGCAAGTAGCACCACTGCAGCGCCGGCACGGACAGCGGGGAAGACCGTTCGAACTCGGTGCGGTAGTGCGCGATCAGTGCCGGGGCGCCGGCTGGGTCGGCCCGATGGGCCATTCGCGCCGCGCCAATGAAGTTGCGCGCCAGGAAATGCGCCCAGGCAAACCGCGCCGCCTCATTGAGCGTCACCTTGGCGGCGGCCTCGCGCAGCCCGTTCATCGCATTCGCGAGATGCTCCGCCTTCTTCAGGTTGGGCGTGTGAAGGATCGAGCCCTCGCGCTGGCGATAGGCCACCCAGACGGCCGGCTCGTACCAGTAGGTGGGGGCCAGCAAGCCGAGGAAGGGCGTGGTGGCCATGTCCTCGAAATAGCGACCGACCGGAAACCGCAGTTGCTCGCCCCAGACGCAGCGCTTGGCGATCTTGGACCAACTGTGCATCTGTCCGGCTTCGAACAGGCCCAGGAACAGCACCGACGGGTCGCTGAGCAGGCGGCGCTCCGGACCGAAGAAGGTCCGCTTGTGAAACTCGCCGCGCCAACGATGCTTGCGCTTGGTCGTCGTGCGCACCATGCGGAAATCACACATCACCATCGCCGGTGAATGCTGCATCGCCACGGCGCGCAGGCCGGCGATGGCGCCAGGCATCAGGTAGTCGTCGGAATCCAGGAACCAGACGTAGTCGCCCGACGCGGCATGCAGCAGCGTGTTGCGTGCGCCGGACAGCCCCTGGTTGGTCTCGTGAAACAGGCAGCGGACCCGGGGGTGTTGCGACGCCAGTTCGCGCATCAGCGCGGCGGAGCCATCGGTGGAGCAGTCATCCACCATCAGCACTTCCACGCCTTCGTCGGCCTGCGACAGGACCGAGGTCAGACATTCGCGCAGGTAGTCCTCGACGTTGTAGACGGGGATCAGCACCGAGAGCCACGGCGGCGGCGCGGTCGATGCCTGGGCGCTGTCGGCCGAGGTGGCGCCGGGCGCTCGCGCGGCGGACGTCGAGGAAGTGGAGGAGGCGCTCATGGCGTGGAAGGTGCGTGGACGTCGGGGTCGACACAGAAGGCGACGGCAGGCTCCGTGAAGGGCGGGGAGGGGGTCAGGCCGCGCACATCAGCGGAGGGGCCGGGTCGGTCTTACTCGCGCCAGTGATCGGCGATCCAGGGCGCGGGCAACGGGCGGCGCCAGTTGCCATTGCTGCGGCCGGCCAGCGCATCCGGCGGATTCATCACGCCATGGAAGATGAGGATGCGCGCGCCCGCGGGGATGAACGGCGCACGCACATAGTTCAGCGGCCAGCGCGGGATGCAGTGGTACTTGAAGCTGGCGCACCAACGGTCATCCCAGTAGCTGAGCAGGCCCTGGCGGTGGATCTCGTCGGACAGATAGGCCTGTTCGTTGCGGAAGGTCTGGCGGATGGTGTCGAAGTCGCGCCGGAACTTCGCCAGCACGTCGGCATGCGCGCCCAGCGTGAAGCGGTAGACCGAGGAGTTGCCGGTGATGCGCCAGGGTCGCTTCCAGTCGTGAATGATCAGGAATTCGCCGGGGACTTCGAAGAACGGGGTGATGTCGTCGACGATCACCACGTCCAGGTCCAGGAAGAGGGCGGTGCCGGTGAGACCGTGCAGATCGGCCTCGAAGGTGGTGAGCTTGGTCCAGCCGCGCTCCGGGATGCCGGGCGGCAACGCGAGCGCGGGGATCGGCAGGCACTCGACCTCCGACCGGATGCCCTCGCTGCGGTCGGTCAGGCAGACGAAACGGAAGTCGCCGCGCAGATGCCGACGCACCATGCCGTACAGGCGGTTGACGTACTCCGGGCCGTACTTTGTGCCCCACTTCATGCACAGGATGACGCGGGGCTGGTCCGGGGAATCAGGGCGTGTAGACATGGAGGGCAGGATGAGCCGCCGAGGGCGGCGTTGGGGTGCGAGATTCTACTCAGCGCCCCATCAGCTTCCGGGCAGTCGCCGCCCGTGGGCCGGGGAGCGGCCGGCGCGCGATCAGAGCTCTTCGACCCAGCGGGGCGGGTAGCTGTCCCAGCTCAGACAGCCCGGGCATTGCCAGAAATAGTGCTGCGACTCGAAGCCGCAGGCGGCGCAGCGATAGCGCTGCAGCGGCCGCACCGCGCGCTGCAGGGCGGTGCCGACGAGTTGCGCCTCGTCTTCATTCAGCGGCACCTGACGGGCCTGGCTCTGCTGCAGCAGCTGCGTCGCGGCCGACAGCGCCGGTTCGACGCGCAGGTGATCGGCCAGGCGGCGGCGCTGGGCCTCCGGCGAGGGCTCCAGCAGCGCGATGGCCTGAAGCAGCGCCATGCTCGGATGGCGGCGGTAGTGGGCTTCCAGCAGGCTCAGCGCGGCGGCTTCCGATTGGGTCGCGAGTGCCGCCTGGGCGTAATCGCGGGCCACCAGATTGAAGGCCTCGGGATTGGCACGCAGCAGGTCACCGTAGATCGCCATCGCGCCGGCTTGATCGCCCTGTCGGGCCAGTGTCTGACCGAGCAGCACATAAGCGCGCGCGGCTTGCGGTGCGCGCTGGCGGGCCTGGTTGAGCCAGCGGCGGGCTTCGTCCGGGCTCTGGCGCGCCTGCGCTTCAAGCGCCAGTTCGCACCAGTAATTGGCGATGCGGCCGGCAAAGGAGCCGGTGCCGCTGGCTTCCAGCTGCTCCGAGACCTCGGCCGCCTTGGCCCATTCGCGGGAGCGCTCATACAGCGACAGCAGCGCCAGTGCGGCATCGTGGTCGAACGCGGTGCCCTTCAGTGCTTCATAGGCGGACTCGGCACGGTCGAACAGGCCGGCCTTGAAGAAGTCCTGCGCCAGCGCGTACTGGGCACGGTCCCGTTCGGCCTTGGGCAGATCGCCGCGCGAGAGCAGATGCTGATGCACCCGCACCGCGCGCTCATATTCGCCGCGACGGCGGAACAGATTGCCAAGCGCGAAGTGCAGCTCGGAGGTGTCGGGATCGGCCTGGACCGCTTCGATGAAGGCGTCGATCGCCTTGTCCTGCTGTTCATTCAGCAGCAGGTTCAAGCCCTTGAAATACGCGCGGGGGGCGTCCTTCTGCTCGCGCTTCCATTGGCGCGAGTCCAGCTTGGAGGCGAGCCAGCCCAGTCCGAAGACCAGGGGAATGCCGATCAGCAGCCAGCTCAGTTCAAATTCCATCGGGGAGCTTCAGGTCGGGAGAGGCGGGAGGCGGCAGATCGTCGGCCGGCGGCAGCTGACGGGCGGCGGCCCGCTTGTGGCGCCACCAGGCGGGCACCATGGCCAGCACGCCAAAAGCGCATCCGACCGCGAAGGTCAGCAGCACCACGATCACCAGGGGCGCACGCCAGGCCTGGCCGAAGAACCAGTGGACGACCACGTCCTGGCTGTTGTTCAGCGCAAAGGCGAAGAGCGTGAAGAAGAGGAAGGCACGGAAGAGCCAGACCAGGATTCGCATGCGGCCCATTTTAGGCACGCGCGCGGGGTGGTCCGTGTCACTCGGTGACGGTGTCGCTCAGGGTGTCGCTGACCGGCAGCTGGGCGTCGACTGCTTCGCGCAGGGCCTTGCCCGGCTTGAAGTGGGGCACCAGCTTTTCGGGGATCAGGACTTGCTCGCCGCTGCGCGGATTGCGGCCCATGCGGGGCGGGCGGCGGTTGATGGAAAAGCTGCCGAAACCGCGGATCTCGATGCGGTGGCCGCGGGCCAGGGCATCGGACATCGCGTCCAGGATGGTCTTGACCGCGAATTCGGTGTCTCGTTGGGTGAGCTGGCCGAATCGTTCGGACAAATGGGCCACCAGGTCGGAGCGGGTCATCGTTGTGGGCATCTGAAGAACAACAGGCTCGCACAGCGTGGCGAGCCTGTTGAAGGAGTGTCACAGCGGGATCAGGCTAACTCAGCCCGTCCCGCCTCAGAACAGGGATTCCCAGCAGAGTGGACCGATGCAGACATCGATCCGTCAACCGGCGTGAAATCCCCGACGATCGGTTCAGCCGCCACAGGGGCGGCCGAGGACGATCAGCCGTTGTTCTGGTTGTCCAGCTTGGCGCGCAGCAGGGCGCCCAGGCTGGTGGTGCCGGCGTTTTCACGCTCGTTGGACTGGGACAGGCTGCGCATGGCTTGCTGCTCGTCCGCGTTGTCCTTGGCCTTGATCGACAGCTGGATGCTGCGAGCCTTGCGGTCGACGTTGATGATGACGGCCGAGACTTCGTCGCCTTCCTTCAGCACATTGCGGGCATCTTCCACGCGGTCGCGGGAGATTTCCGAAGCGCGCAGGTAGCCGGTCACGTCTTCGCCCAGGTCGATCTCGGCGCCACGGGCGTCGACGGTCTTGACCTTGCCGGTGATCGTCATGCCGCGGTCGTTGACCGACACGAAGGTGGTGAACGGGTCGCCATCCAGCTGCTTGATGCCCAGCGAGATGCGCTCGCGCTCGACGTCCACAGCCAGCACGATCGCGTCGACTTCCTGACCCTTCTTGTAGTTGCGGACGGCGGTTTCACCCGGCTCGTTCCACGACAGGTCGGACAGGTGCACCAGGCCGTCGATGCCCTGGGCCAGGCCCACGAACACGCCGAAGTCGGTGATCGACTTGATCGGGCCCTTGACGCGGTCGCCACGCTTGACGTTCTCGGCGAACTCTTCCCACGGGTTGGCGCGGCACTGCTTCATGCCCAGCGAGATGCGACGCTTGTCTTCGTCGATCTCCAGGACCATGACTTCCACTTCGTCGCCCAGGGAGACGACCTTGGACGGGGCCACGTTCTTGTTGGTCCAGTCCATTTCGGAGACGTGCACCAGGCCTTCGATGCCGGGTTCGATCTCGACGAACGCGCCGTAGTCGGCGATGTTCGTGACCTTGCCGAACAGGCGGGTGTTGGCCGGGTAGCGGCGCGACACGCCGAACCACGGGTCATCGCCCAGCTGCTTCAGACCCAGCGAGACGCGGTTCTTCTCGGCGTCGAACTTCAGGACCTTGGCGGTCAGTTCCTGGCCGACCGTCACCACTTCGCTCGGGTGACGGACACGGCGCCAGGCCATGTCGGTGATGTGCAGCAGGCCGTCGATGCCGCCGAGGTCGACGAAGGCACCGTATTCGGTGATGTTCTTGACCACGCCGCGGACGATGGCGCCTTCCTTCAGCGTCTCCATCAGCTTGGCGCGCTCTTCGCCCATCGAGGCTTCGACCACGGCACGGCGCGACAGCACGACGTTGTTGCGCTTGCGGTCGAGCTTGATGACCTTGAACTCCATCGTCTTGTTTTCGAAGGGAGTCAGGTCCTTGATCGGACGGGTGTCGATCAGCGAGCCCGGCAGGAAGGCGCGGATGCCGTTGACCAGCACCGTGAGGCCGCCCTTGACCTTGCCGCTGGTCGTGCCGGTGACGAATTCACCGGATTCCAGGGCCTTCTCGAGCGCCAGCCACGAAGCCAGACGCTTGGCCGTGTCGCGCGAGAGGATGGTGTCGCCGTAGCCGTTCTCGACGGAGCCGATGGCCACGGAGACGAAGTCGCCGGCCTGGACTTCGAGTTCGCCCTTGTCGTTCTTGAATTCGTCGATCGGCACGTAGGCTTCGGACTTCAGGCCGGCATTGACCACGACGTGGTTGTGCTCGACGCGGACCACCTCGGCGGTGATCACTTCGCCCGCGCGCATTTCGGAACGCTTCAGGGACTCTTCAAAGAGGGCGGCAAAAGATTCGGACATTGAGTTTCCTTCCGGTCTCTCCAGGTTTCCAGCCGCCCATGCAACATCGCGTGCGGCTGTTTCTATGACTGGAACCGGTGGTGTGGGCAGTGAAGCCCGGGGGTTGAGGTTGAACAACCAGCAGGCCGGTGCGCTGACGCGCGAGGGGAGCCTGGCTGGAGCGAAAGGCGCGCCCGGCAGGGCCGGGGCGCCGAGCCCGACGATGGCCTTAATGCCTGTCGAAGGGCTGCACCTGCCGCCACCAGTCCAGCACCTGCTCGACCGACTGATCGATGCTGAGGAAGGAGTTGTCCAGGAGGCGGGCGTCCTGCGCGGGTTTGAGGGGGGCGACGCTGCGGTTCGAATCGCGGGCGTCGCGCGCTTCCAGGTCCGCGCGAAGGTCGGCGAGTATAGCGGGAATTCCTTTGGAAATCAATTGCTTATGGCGGCGCTCGGCGCGGTGCTCGGCGCTGGCCGTGAGGTAGACCTTCAGCGGCGCGTCGGGAAAGATCACCGTGCCCATGTCGCGGCC
>CAJYPV010000007.1 GCA_913776825.1 Burkholderiaceae bacterium | reverse complement strand
CCAGCCCCGACTTGTGCCCGAGGGCCGGGCCGCCTTCCACCGACAGGCTGGGTTTCTGCGCGCCGCGCACCGCCTGGTCGGCGGCCTCTTCACGCTCCAGGTTGGCGACGGCTTGGCGCAGGTCCGTGTTGTGGGCGAAGGCTTTTTCCACCAGCGCGTCGAGGCGCGGGTCCTGGTAGAGCCGCCACCAGTGAGGTGGCAGAGGCTCGGCCGACGCAGCCTGCGCTTCGGCCGAATGAAATGCACCGGCCGATACCGGGTGTGCGATTTTCAAGGCATCGGGTGCCCGGTAATCAGGCCCGACGGGGTGGGTGGCACAGCCGGCCAGCAGCGCGGCCACGCACAGCGCCACCGGACCGCAAGAGGCAATTCTTTTCATGACTTGCTCCGCAGGAAAAACGGCAGGGCGTGCAGGGACCGGGCCTGGGTTTCCTGCACCGCCACCGTCACGGTCTCGCCCGCCACGAGGCGGGTTCCGGGTGGCAAGGGATCGAGCCTTACCCGCACCGGAATGCGCTGGGCCAGCCGCACCCAGTTGAAGCTGGGATTCACGCTGGGCAGCAGGTTGGCGCTGGTGCTGCGGTCTCGGTCGGCGATGCCGGCGGAGAAGCTTTCCACCCGACCGGTCAGCGGATGGCTGGCGCCCATCGGGCGGATCTCCACCGCGTCGCCGATGTGGATGCGCGGCAGCTTGGTCTCTTCGAAGTAGCCCTCGACATACAGCGATTGCCCGTCCACCAGCGCCAGCACCGGATGCCCCGCCGACGCGTAGGCGCCTTGCCGCAGGTCGAAGTTGGTGATGGTGCCGGCCGACGGTGCACGCACCTCGGCGCGCTGCAGGTTGAGCTGGGCAGCATCCACGGCCACTTCCGCCTGCGCGACCGCAGCCCGCGCCTGCTCCGCGCGGCTGCGGGTTTGTTCGCGCGCTTCCTGCGACACCAGCGAGCCCAGCTCTCGGTTGCGTGCCGACTCGCGCTGCGCCTGCGCCAGCACGACCTGCTGCGCCGCCAGCTGAGCGCGCGCCTGCCGCAGCGCCAGCTCGAAGCGCGCGTGGTCGACCTCGAACAACAGCGCGCCGGCAGCGACGGTCTGGTTGTCCATCACCGGCACCGCCGTCACCAGACCGGACACATCCGGCGCGATCTGCACGACGTTGGCCCGCACACGGCCATCGCGCGTCCAGGGTTGCAACTCATAACGGTCCCACAGCCGAAGGCCCGCCCACAGCGCAGCGCCGACGGCGATCAGCGTGATCGCGACCGAGGCCACGCGGCGCCCGTTCAGGCGAAGACGGAAGGAAGCGCCACGCGGTGGGCGAAGGGGAGAAGGTGCAGCAGTCATGTCATCAGGTCCAGCAATCGACGAGAGGTGAGCGACGGGGCAAAGCGGCGCGTCGTCATCGCGTCGGGGAGTCAAAGAGGGGAGGCCGTCATCCGGCGTGGCGGCCTCATCCGGGATGGAGCACGCGCATCGACAGCGCGCTCACGCCCCAGAGCAACAGCACATACAGCGCGAGGTCGAACAGCGCCGGATGCCAGATCCAGCGATAAGCGCCGCTCCAGGCCAGCAGGCGACGCACGACCGACAGCACCAGCAATGCCGCGCCCGCCAGCGGCAACAGCCAAGGCAGATACAGCCCGAAAAAATCCACGGCGCCGGTCATGTCCGGGTCTCCTGTGATGTCGAGGTCGATGTCGATGTTGAGGGGGGCGACGGCGAGGCGGCATCGCTGACGGCAGGCGCAGCGACCGGGTCGTCGTCCGGCGCTGCGACGGACGGCTCGTCTTGTTCGTCGCCCTGCGGCATATCGACGCGGCCGTCATCAGCGGCGGCACGCACGGACGATTCAATGCGCGCAGGGGGCGCGTCCGGGAACAGCGCGAGTCGCAGTCCCAGCAAGGCGCTCACCACCGGGCCGATGGACGCGGTCGATGCGCGCGACCTGACGCTTCGGCCATCGTCGCCGTTGCCATGGCCGACGCCGTCGCCATACGACGCCATCGGCACCTGCGCTAGCGCCCGATCCAGCTGCTCCAGCAAGGTCGTCGGCGCAGGGTCGAGTCGGCCCTCGATGCGATCGCGCAGCCAGGCTGCCAGCGTGCGCAGCAGCGGTGCGATCGGCAACTGCGGCCATTGGCGACGCGCGGCTTGCAGCGTGACCAGATCCGCGCCGAGGCGCAGGTCCTGCAGCGCATCGTCGGTCGGCACACCAGGGACCGCGCCGCCCGACTGCGCGACACGCGGCGCCAGCAGCGAAATGCGGTCGAGCATGCGCAGCAGATAGGCCTGGCCGCGCGCGGCGGAGCGCGGCAGTCGGGCGAGGGCTTCGAGCTCGCGCCAGGTGGTGCGCTGGATGCGGCGCGCGCTCCAGTCCGCGCCCACCGAGCGCATCAGCCGGGTCACCCGCGCTGCCACGAAGACGCCGGCCAGTTGGCCCAGCATCGAGTTCAGGAAGGCCGGCAGATCGGCCTGCGCGGTGTCGTGCATCGCCAGGGTGCCGATCACGCCGAAGAGAAAGGGCAGGGCAGCGCCCAGCGTCGCCGGCCGGCCCACATAGGCGCCGACCAGCAGGAAGACCGGCGCGCAGACGGCCATCAGCGTCCAGATGTCCTGCACCAGCGGCAGCAGCACCAGCACATAGAGCGCGCTCACCGGCATCGACAGCACGGTCCATTTCAGGAAGCCGTTGATCGCGGGCACCGGGTCGTCCATCGCCGCGAAGAAGCAGCAGAAGATCGCCGCCATCATGGCCGCGACCGAGCCCATCGGCCAGCCGGTGAGGATCCAGAACCCGCAGCACAGCAGGATGGCCACCAGCGCGGCCGCGCCGGACCACAGCGCCATGCCGGCATCCCGGTGCAGCTTCGCGCCGCTGAGCGCGGGAGCCACCCGAGACGGCATCGGCGCGCCGCTCAGGCCCTGGTCGATGTCGGCGCGCCATTGCACGGCTTGCAGCCAGCCGTCCAGCAGCAGCGTCAAGCGGTCGGCGAGCGCGATGCGCAGCAGGCGCGACCAATCAGCGGTGGCAGTCTCGGTGGCGCTTTGATCGTGGGAGCCGATGTCCATGGACCAGCCCGCGAGATCGGCCTTGAGCGCAGGCAGTGCCGCTTCGGCCTCGGCCGCGGGCTGCGTCAGCCAATCGCCGATGCGGGCGAGCAGGTCCGCCACCGGCGCGGGCAGGGCGCCCTCATGCGCCTCGATCGCTTGCAGGCGATGCTCGACGCCCGCCAGCAGCGGCGTCATCGCGGCGATGCGGTCCTGCATCGCATGGACGGCATCGGCGGTCCAGCGCAGATGGCTGGTGTCGAACGGGATGTGGATCGACAGCAACCGAAGCTGGGTGATGTCGCCCGCGACGCGGCGCCGATCGGCGCCGCTGTCGCGGCGGGCGATCAGGTCGCGCATCCACAGCCGCGTGTCGCCGAGCGTGCGGTCCAGCAGCCCCAGCACCGAGGACGACAAGCTGTTCGGCCACACCAGGCTGTGCACCAGCGTCGCCGACAAAATGCCGAGGCCGATTTCCTCGACCCGCGCGATGGCGGTGTCGACGATCTGCAACGGTGTGTCGACCGACGGAAAGCCGATCAGCGCGGCGGTGTAGCCGGCCAGCATGAAGGCATAGGCGCGCGGCGTGCGATCGAGCAGCGACAGGCTCAGACAGCCCGCCACCCACAGCCCCAACGCCAGACTGAGCAATTCCGGCGCATTCGCGAAACGCGGCACCAGCAGGACCGCCGCCGCGCTGCCGATCAAGGTGCCGATGAAGCGGAACATGCCCTTCGAGCGCACCGCGCCCGCCATCGGATGGGCCACCACATACGCCGTCATCAGCGCCCAGAAGGGCCTGGGCTGGCCCGCCCAACTGGCCAGGAAGACCGCGAGCATCGCCGCCGCGAAGGCCTTGAACGAGAACAGCCATTCCGCGCGGGTGAAGCCCGGCGTCAGGAAGGACGGCAAGGTCGGCCGGCGCAGCCGGGACCACCACCCGGGTCGCGCGGCGGGCGCTGGGGAGGCGGTGCCGTCCGCAGAGGAGGCGCTCAGCGACGCGCTGCTCATTTGCGCCTCGGCGGCACGATGGGTTGGGGACAGCCCAGCCGCTCCTGCAGTGTGGTGAACACGCGCAGGCAGGCCTCGATGTCGGCATCGGCGATGCCGGCGTAGACCTCGTTGCGCAGCACGCGCAGGCTGGCTTCGATCTGCTCGCAGGCGGCAGAGCCGGACGCGGTCAGGTGCAGCGTCTTGGCGCGACGGTCACCGGGGTCGTCGCGGCGCTCGATGAAGCCGGCATCGACCAACTGGTCCAGCGTGCGCGTCAGGGACGGGCCTTCGATGCCCAGCAGCTCCGCCAGCGCGCCGGTGCGCAGACCGTCGCCCTGGCGACCGATCATCACCAGCGGCCACGCCATCGTCTGCGACACGCCCACATGCGCCACCGCCTGGTCGGCCGTGGCGCGATAGGCGCGCTCCAGGATCGGCAGGCTGGCGCCGATGCGCAGCAGCGCGGTCTCCCGCGCGCTGCGGGACAAGGGGCGTGGCGTTTCGGTGGAGGCGGTGGGCTTGTCGGAACTCATGCCCGGATTGTAGATAGTTAGCTTGCTATCTATTTCGGTGGGGTTATTGCCGACGAGCGTCCATGAAAAACGGCCGATCGACGCATCGATCGGCCGTGGGTTGCGGCGGTTGGGGGAGGGCGCCTCAGGCGGCGTGGGCTCCCCATCGGACGGACGGACAGGTCAGTCGCGGTCCTTCAACTGCATCGCGCGGTTGGTGCGCAGTGCAATCAGCGTGCAGGCGGCGCCCGACAGCAGATAGACCGTCACCGCCCAGAGACCGAACTTGACCGACAGTCCCAGCGCGACCAGCGGGGCGAACGCCGCACCGATCAGCCAGGACAGGTCGGCCGTCAGCGCGGCACCGGTGTAGCGGAAATGCGGCAGGAAGTTGGAGGTCACTGCGCCGGCCGACTGGCCGTAGGACAGACCCAGCAGCACGAAGCCGACCAGGATGAAGATGTTTTGACCCATGCTGCCGCTGCCCAGCAGGACCGGCGTGAACAGGCTGAACACGCCGATGGCGGTGGCCAGCGTGCCCAGCGTGCTGCGACGGCCGATGCGGTCCGCCAGCAGACCGGAGATCGGCATCGCACCGGCCGCCAGCAGGGCGCCGATGATCTGCACCGTCAGGAACTGGCCGATCGACTGGTCGGGATAGAGCAGCACCCAGGACAGGGGGAACACCGTCACCAGGTGGAACAGCGCATAGCTGGCCAGCGAGGCGAAAGCGCCCAGGAAGATGTTGAAGCCTTGCTTGGAGAACAGCTCGCCGGTGTCGCAGGGATCCAGCTCGTGTTCTTCCAGGTTCTTCTCATATTCATGGGTGACCACCAGGCGCAGGCGGGCGAACAGCGCCACCACGTTCAAGGCGAAGGCCGCGAAGAACGGGAAGCGCCAGCCCCAGCTCAGGAAGTCGATCGCGTTCAGGCTGCTCCACAGGTAGGCGAACAGGCTGCAGGCGATCAGGAAGCCGATCGGCGCCCCCAGCTGGCCGAGCATCGCGTACCAGCCGCGCTTGCCCTCGGGCGCATTCAGCGCCAGCAGCGAGGGCAGGCCATCCCACGAGCCGCCGAGCGCCAGGCCCTGGCCGATGCGGCACAGCGCCAGGGCGGCAATCGCCCAGGCGCCCCACGAGTTGTAGCTCGGGATGACCGCAATCGCGCAGGTCGAGATGCCGAGCAGGAACAGCGCGACGGTCAGCTTCACGCCGCGATCGAAGCGCCTTTGAAGCTGCATGCCGACCAGCGTGCCGATCGGCCGGACCACGAAGGCCAGCGCCAGCAGCGCGAAGGACCACAGCGTGCCCTCCAGCCGGTCGAGGTGAGGGAAGAAGATGGACGGGAAGACCAGCACCGAGGCGATGCCGTAAACAAAGAAGTCGAAGTACTCGGACGCGCGCCCGATCACGACGCCGACGGCAATGTCGCCGGGGGCGATCGCGTCCTGTTCGGCCTGGGTGGCGACGCCTGTCCCCTTTGGAAGGGGTTGCCCGACTGTGGAAAGGGTGGTGGTGTTCATGTGTCTCCTACCTGGGACAAAATGTCCACTCGTTGGTTTGAGTCGATGAGGCAAAATCTGCGCCCGACGCGCAACTATCGGCAAGTGTCGTTTTCCCGTTTGTCGTTTACCCGTGGTGAACGGTTTGGGTTTCTCCTCTGTCACCTCCGGTCGGACCTGCCTCAGCAGGCTGAAGACCCTCGGTGATGACATCAGCGGACCCAAGGACGCCTTCTGGCGCCCGAGGTGCCTCGGGGAACATGCCTGACGACGGTTGCTCACTTGCTTGTCGCACCGATCGCTGAACTGCCCTCTGTCCGCCACCGCCGGTTCAACCCGTGGGTGAAGGGACCTGAAAACAGTCTGGCGATTTTTGTGGGTCATCCGCCTGCTGGCTGTCTCTCATGTACCTCAAAGCATCACTAAAAACAAGCCTGGCCCGCCTCGGCCTGCTGTCGTTGGCCCTGCCACTGACCGCCTGTGACCTGGTGGTGATGAAACCCTCGGGTGACATCGCCAACCAACAGGCGCAGCTCATCGTCGCCTCCACCCTGCTGATGCTGCTGATCATCGTTCCGGTGATCATCCTCACGCTGGTGTTCGCGTTCCGCTACCGCGCCTCCAATCCCAAGGCGACCTATTCGCCGGATTGGGACCACTCGACCCGCCTCGAGCTGGTCATCTGGGGCGCACCGCTGCTGATCATCATTGCGCTGGGCGCGATGACCTGGATCAGCACCCACAAGCTGGACCCGTTCCGCCCGCTGGAGCGTCTGGACGCGCAACGCCCGATCCCGGCCGGCACCCAGCCGCTGCTGGTGGAAGTCGTGGCGCTGGACTGGAAGTGGCTGTTCATCTATCCGGAGCAAGGCATTGCCACGGTCAATGAACTGGCCGCGCCGGTGGACCGGCCGATCCGCTTCAAGATCAGCTCGTCGACGGTGATGAACGCGTTCTACGTGCCCGCCATGGCCGGCATGATCTACGCGATGCCCGGCATGCAGAGCCAGTTGAATGCGGTGATCAACAAGCCGGGCGTGTATGACGGCTTCTCGGCCAACTTCAGCGGTGACGGCTTCTCGCACATGCGCTTCAAGTTCCACGGCCTGAGCAACGACGAGTTCGCCGCCTGGGTCGAGCGCAACAAGGCCGACGGTGTCGAGCTGAGCCGTCAGGCCTACCTGGACCTGGAAAAGCCGAGCGAGCGCCAGCCGGTGCGTCGTTTCTCGTCGGTGGCACCGGGCCTGTTCGATGCGGTGGTGAACCGCTGCGTCGACGGCAGCAAGATGTGCATGGGCCAGATGATGGCCATCGACGCCCAGGGCGGCGGCGGCAAGGGCTCGATCGACGGCCTGGCCAGCAAGCCCTGGAGCAATGAACAGAAGCGGATCTTCGTGGCCGCGCTGTGCACGCCCGACAACGCGGGCCAGTACGCAGCGCAATGGGCCTCCACCCGCCCCGCGAACTGATCAGCGCCCGGCGTTCCGTTGAGACGGACCGCCGGGACCGCAAGCTTTACCGAGATCCAAGATGATTGACGCTCAAAAGCTCATCTTCGGGCGCCTCAGCCTTGAGGCGATCCCACTTCACGAACCGATCCTGATCGGCACCTTCGCCGCCGTGATCCTGGGCGGCATCTTCGTCCTCGCGATGATGACGAAGTTCCGCCTGTGGGGACCGTTCTGGCGCGACTGGGTGACCAGCATCGACCACAAGCGCATCGGCATCATGTACATCGTGCTGGGCCTGGTCATGCTGCTGCGTGGCTTCGCCGACGCGCTGATGATGCGCGGCCAGCAGGCCATCGCCTTCGGGGATCAGCTCGGCTTCCTGCCGCCTCATCACTACGACCAGGTCTTCACCGCCCACGGCGTGATCATGATCTTCTTCGTGGCGATGCCGCTGATCACCGGCTTCATGAACTACGTGGTGCCGCTGCAGATCGGCGCGCGCGACGTGGCCTTCCCCTTCCTGAACAACTTCAGCTTCTGGATGACCACCGGCGGTGCCGTGCTGGTCATGATGTCGCTGTTCGTGGGCGAGTTCGCACGCACCGGCTGGCTGGCTTATCCGCCGCTGTCGGGCCTGCTGGCGAGTCCGGGGGTGGGTGTCGATTACTACATCTGGTCGCTGCAGGTGGCGGGTGTGGGCACCACGCTGTCGGGCATCAACCTGATCGCGACCATCATCAAGATGCGCGCGCCGGGCATGACCATGATGAAGATGCCGGTCTTCACCTGGACCTCGCTGTGCTCGAACATCCTGATCGTGGCCTCGTTCCCGATCCTGACTGCGGCCCTGGCGCTGCTGTCGCTGGACCGTTACGCCGGCACCAACTTCTTCACGACGGACCTCGGCGGCAACGCCATGATGTACGTCAACCTGATCTGGATCTGGGGTCACCCCGAGGTCTACATCCTGGTGCTGCCGGCCTTCGGCATCTTCTCTGAAGTCGTCTCGACCTTCAGCCGCAAGAAGCTGTTCGGCTATGCCTCGATGGTCTACGCGACGGTGGTCATCACCATCCTGTCCTACCTGGTCTGGCTGCACCACTTCTTCACCATGGGCTCCGGCGCCAGCGTGAACTCGTTCTTCGGCATCACGACGATGATCATCTCGATCCCGACGGGCGCGAAGATCTTCAACTGGCTGTTCACGATGTACCGCGGCCGCATCGAGTTCGAAGTGCCGATGTACTGGACGATCGGCTTCATGGTCACCTTCGTGATCGGTGGCATGACCGGCGTGCTGCTGGCGGTCCCGCCGGCCGACTTCGTGCTGCACAACTCGCTGTTCCTGATCGCCCACTTCCACAACGTGATCATCGGCGGCGTGCTGTTCGGCCTGCTGGCGGGCATCACCTTCTGGTTCCCGAAGGCCTTCGGCTACAAGCTGGATCCGTTCTGGGGCAAGTGCTCGTTCTGGTTCTGGCAGATCGGCTTCTTCGTCGCCTTCATGCCGCTGTACGTGCTGGGCCTGATGGGCGTGACCCGCCGCATGAGCCACTTCGACGATCCGTCGCTGCAGATCTGGTTCCAGATCGCCGCGCTGGGTGCGCTGCTGATCGCCGCCGGCATCGGCTGCTTCCTGATCCAGCTGGTGGTCAGCTTCCTGAAGCGCGAGCAACTGCGCGACGTGACCGGCGACCCGTGGGGCGGCCGCACGCTGGAGTGGTCGACCTCGTCGCCCCCGCCGCAGTACAACTTCGCCTTCACCCCGGTGGTGCACGACCATGACGCCTGGTATGACATGAAGCAGCGTGGCCATCAGCGCCCGGTGAGCGGCTTCAAGTCGATCCACATGCCGAAGAACACGTCCGCGGGCGTGATCCTGGCGGGCCTGTCCACGCTGTTCGGCTTCGCGCTGATCTGGCACATGTGGCTGGTGGCCGGCGTGGCCTTCGCGGTGACGGTGATCGCAGCGATCGTCCACACCTTCAACTACAAGCGCGATTACTACATCCAGGCGGATGAAGTGACCCGCACGGAGGATGCCCGCACCCAGGTGCTGGCCGCCCGGGCCTGAAACCGCAGCGAGCGATATCCAACATGCAAGCAACGACCATGACGAACAACACCGGTGCGCCGGTGTTCTACGACAACGGCGACCACCATCCGCAGCACGGCACGCTCCTCGGGTTCTGGATCTACCTGATGAGCGACTGCCTGATCTTCGCGGTGCTGTTCGCGGCGTATGCGGTGCTCGGCCGCAGCTACGCGGCCGGCCCGTCGGGCGCCGACCTCTTCGATCTGCCGCTGGTGGCACTGAACACCGGCTTCCTGCTGCTCTCGTCGATCACCTATGGCTTCGCCATGCTGAAGATGCTGAGCAACAAGAAGGGCGGCACCCTGGCCTGGCTGGCGGTGACCGGCGTGCTCGGCCTGTGCTTCCTGGCCGTCGAACTCTATGAGTTCGCGCACCTGATCCATGAAGGCGCGGGTCCGCAGCGCAGCGCGTTCCTGTCGTCCTTCTTCACACTGGTGGGCACCCACGGCCTGCACGTCACCTTCGGCTGCATCTGGCTGGTGACGCTGATGGTGCAGGTGAGCAAGCTGGGCCTGACCAAGGAAAACAAGCGTCGCCTGATCTGCCTGTCGATGTTCTGGCACTTCCTGGACGTGATCTGGATCGGTGTCTTCACCTTCGTTTATCTGATGGGAGTGCTGCCATGAGCGAGCACAACAACCAACACGGCCACGATGGCCACGGCCATGACGACCACCACGACGACCATGAGGACGTCGGCTATCACGCCACCGTCAAGGGTTACGTGATCGGCTTCATCCTGTCGGTGGTGCTGACCGCGATCCCGTTCTGGCTGGTGATGGCCAAGATCATTCCGTCGTCCACCGTGACCGGCCTGGTCCTGCTGGGCTTCGCCGCGGTGCAGATCGTGGTCCACATGGTCTACTTCCTGCACATGAACTCGAAGGTGGAAGGCGGCTGGTCGATGCTGTCGCTGATCTTCACCATCGCCGTCGTCGTCATCATGCTGGCCGGTTCGATCTGGGTGATGTTCCACCTGAACGCCAACATGATGCCGGTCCACGACATGCGCAACATGCCCTGATGGCCCCATCCATCCGGGACCTGCCGCAGCGGCCGCGCCGCAGCACCGCCTTCTGGGCGCTGCTGTCGGGCGCGGCCCTTTTGTTTGTGGCCTTCGTGGCGCTGGGCTGCTGGCAGCTCCAGCGTCTGTCGTGGAAAGAAGACCTGATCGCGCGGCTCGAGAAGCGTCTGGCCGCCGAGGCCGAACTCGCGCCGGAAGGCGCCAAGTGGGAAGCGATCAACAAGGCCGATGACGAATACCGCCGCGTGCTGGTGCGCGGCAGCTTCGACCATTCGCGCGAGACCCTGGTCGGCGCCAGCACCGAGCTGGGCGCCGGCTATTGGGTGCTGACGCCGCTGCGCAGCACGCAGGGCAACTGGGTGCTGATCAATCGCGGCTTCGTGCCGGCGGCCTTCAAGACCCGGCCCTCCCGCAGCGCCACCGAACAGCAGGGCGAGGTCGAGGTCCGCGGTCTGCTGCGGCTCACCGAGCCCGGCGGCAGCCTGCTGCAGCGCAACGACGCCAAGGCCGGCCGCTGGTATTCACGCGATGTGCAGGCCATCGGCCAGACGCAGGCGCTCGAAGGACCGCTGGCGCCGTACTTCATCGATGAAAGCGATGAACGCGGCACCACCGCCGGTTCGTCATCGCCTGGCACCGCCGCGTCCACGCTGGAGCGCTGGCCGCGTCCGGGCCTGACGGTGGTCCGCTTCAACAACAACCACCGCTCGTATGCGCTGACCTGGTTCGCGATGGCGCTGGGGACGGCCGGCATCGCGGTCTTCCTGTGGCGCGAAGACCGTCGCCGCCGTGACGCCGGAGAGCCGGAACGTGCCGCTGACAACGCCTGACCCCGCCGGCGCGGACAGCCGCTTCGCTCGGCTGGACGACGAAACGCTGATCGGCGGTCGTCAGGCGCCGGTCAATCAGGCCGGGCGCAACAACCTGCGCCAGTTGGTGCAGCTGCGCTGGCTGGCGGTCGCCGGCCAGTTGGTCACGGTGGTGTCGGTGCATTTCGTGCTGCACATTCGCCTGCCGGTGGCGGAGATGCTGACGCTGCTGTCGGTGCTGCTGCTCTTCAACATCGCCTGCTGGGCGCGCACCCGCTGGGTGCCGGGCGTCAGCGATGCGGAGCTGTTCTCCGGCCTGCTGGTGGATGTGGCGGTGCTCAGCGGCCAGCTCTACTACAGCGGCGGTGTCACCAATCCCTTCATCTTCCTGTTCCTGCTGCAGATCGCGGTGGGCGCGGTGCTGCTGCCGGCGCGCTATGTGTGGCCGATGGTCGCGCTCACCTCGGCGTGTTTCCTGGCGCTGACCCAATGGCATCAGGCGCTGCTGTTGCCCGATCTGGCCGGCCTTTCGCTGCCGCCGCATTACGTGGGCGGGCTGCTGATCTGCTTCGCGATCAATGCCGGGCTGCTGGTCACCTCGATCCATCGCATCAGCTGGAACCTCCGCCAGCGCGATGCGCGGCTGGCGGATCTCCGGCAGCGTGCTGCTGAAGAGGAACACATCGTCCGCATGGGCCTGCTGGCGTCCGGCGCGGCCCATGAGCTCGGCACGCCGTTGGCGACGCTGTCGGTGATCCTGGGCGATTGGGCCCACATGGCGCCCTTCGCCGGCGATCCGGAGCTGCGCGAAGAAATCGAGGAGATGCAGATCCAGCTGAGCCGCTGCAAGGCGATCGTCAGCGGCATTCTCATGTCGGCCGGCGAGATGCGGGGCGAGGCGCCGCAACTCACCACGCTGCACGCTTTTCTCGACGAGCTCGTCACCCATTGGCGCACCACCCGGCCGTGCGTTGGCCTCGACTACCGCCGCGATCTGGATCTGCCGGATCTGCGCATCGTGTCCGATGTCGGCCTGAAGCAGATGGTCGACAACATCCTCGACAACGCGCTGGAAGCGGCGCCGTCGCGGTCGATCAGCCTGCGCGCCTTTGCCGAGGACGATCAGTTGGTGATCTGCGTGCAGGACCACGGTCCGGGATTCCCGCTCGAAATGCTCGAGCGCTTCGGCAAGCCCTACCAATCCAGCAAGGGACGGCCGGGCGGCGGGCTGGGCCTGTTCCTGGCGCTGAATGTGTGTCGCTCGTTGGGAGGCCGGCTGCAGGCGCGCAATCGTCCGCCCGAGGAGGGCGGCGGCGCCGAGGTGGAGATCCGATTACCACTGTCCGCACTGATGCCTCAGGGTCTGCCGGAGAATCCCACCCATGATGGCCGATGAGGAAGACCGACTGCTGCTGATCGTGGAGGACGACGACGCCTTCGCGCGCACGTTGTCCCGTTCGTTCGAGCGGCGCGGCTACACCGTGCTGCGCGCCGCCAGCGTGGAGCAGGTGCAGCGCCTGCTCGCCGAGCGCGGCCCGGAAGACACGCCGGAATATGCGGTGGTGGATTTGAAGCTCGCCGGCGGTGGCTCCGGCCTCACCTGCGTGCAGACGCTGCATCAGCATGACGAGGCGATGGTGATCGTGGTGCTCACCGGATACGCCAGCATCGCGACCGCCGTGGAAGCGATCAAGCTGGGCGCACGGCACTACCTGGCCAAGCCGGCCAACACCGACGACATCGAGGCCGCCTTCGAGCGCACCCAGGGCGATGCGGACGTGGAAGTGACCGACCGGGCGACCACCTCGATCAAGACGCTGGAATGGGAACGCATCCACGAGACGCTGGCGGCGACCGACTTCAACATCTCCGAGACCGCTCGCCGGCTCGGCATGCATCGCCGCACGCTGGCGCGCAAGCTGGAGAAGCAGCGGGTGAAGTGATGCGCTGAGGCGCTGAGGCGCCACGGCCTCAGCGGCACCTCATCGGACTGTCAGAGCGTCGTCAGCGTCGTCAGCGGCGACAGGGCCTCGCGACCGACCTTCACGCCCTGCGCCAAATTCACTGCGTCCGCGTCACGGCCGGCGCGCGCATCACGCGGGTCTTGCCGCCGGTGTTGACGATGATCACCGGTTCGCCGGGCTGCAGCGTTTCATTGCCCTTGGCCTGGACGATCGCGCGGCGCTCGCCGTTGCGCATCTGCAGCAGGATCTCGACGGCATCCTCACGCGTCACGCCGCGTTCGGTCGCATTGCCGATGGCCGCGCCCGCGACTGCGCCCAGCACGCCAACGATCAGGCCTTCCCGGCTGCCGCCGACGGTCGATCCCGCCACGCCGCCGACCACCGCACCCGTCAGCGCACCGGCGCCGCTCTGCGAGCCGTCGACGGTGACGTTGCGCACCGACAGCACGGTGGCGTCCTGAACCGTCGACAGACGTTGCGCATCGCCGCGCTGGATCACGTCCGGGTTGCTGGTGGAACAGGCGGCGAGGGACACCACCATCGAGGCAATCAGCAGCTTCTTCATGTCTTGACTCCACATACGTCAGAGCCCAACGCCAGCCGTCCGGATCCCGTTGACCGTGCAACAAGACTTTACGAGCGGTCGCGCCGCAGCGCCCCTGGCACGCCGGGTGCGCGCGGGACGAAACGGTCGGCGTGGGCCGATGAAAAGCCACTGTACTCCAGTGCCTTTCACCCTGCCGGCAGGTGCGGCGGACGGCGGATGGCGGCCGACCGGTGGCGGGCTGCCCGCCGCGCTCAGGTCAGCGCGAGCTGCCGATTCGCGCGTGCGGCGGTGAACTCGCTGGGCCGCAGGAAGGCCAGCAAGGCCTGGCGATGGGCCAGGCCGTCGCTTTCGCCCAGCGCCATCAGCTCCTGGGTGTAGGCGCCTTCGAAGAGCAGATAGCTCGCCAGCGCCGCGCCCTGCAACTGGCCGGGCCGCACGCCGGTGGAGCGCAGCAGCACCTGCACCGCCTTCGGCAAGGCATGGATGTGCTTGGAGGCGATGTCGTCCAGCCGCTGGCTGGGCGCGATCACGATGCTCTCGATCGGCTTGAGCGGATGCTCGGCCCGCTGCGCCGGTGAGAGATGCTCCAGCGTCCGGTTGATGCGCACCATGCGTTCGATGTCCGAGGCGAGCGCATCCAGGAAGATGCTGGACATCGCATGGCCGGCCACCTGCGCCAGCGAGGGATAGCGGTGGTCCTTCTGCGGCGCCTGGGGCGGCTCATGCATGCGCCCGGCGCCGATGATCACCAGACGCCGCGCGCCCAGATGGATCGCAGGAGAGAGCGGCGATGATTGCCGCATCGACCCATCCCCATACCAGGCGCCGCCGCCTTCGTGATGCAGACGGATCGCCGGAAAGATGAACGGGATCGCGGACGAGGCCATCAGATGCTCATGCACCAGCATGGTCGGCGCGGCGATGCGCTGGGTGCGCACCCACGGCGGAATCGGCGTGCTGCTTTGATAGAAGGTCACATGCTCGCCGGTGGTGTAGCTGGACGCGCTGATGCTCAGCGCATGCAGATGGCGCCGCGCCAGCAGGCTGGGCAGACGATGCATCGGAATCACTTCGCGCAGCATCTGGCCGAGGGGCGTGTTGTCCAGCAGCGAGCGCGGCCGCAGCCGTCGCAGGGTCCAGCCCATCGACATCACGCCCATCCAGCGCATGCCGTTGCCGAGCAGGCTCAGCATGTCGCATCGATAGACCTGAGCCGCATGAAAGCCGGCCCAGACTTCCGACAGCCGCGCCACGCCGGCATCGAAATCATCCGCATGACACGCCAATCCCGCGCCGTTGATCGCGCCGGCCGAGGTGCCCGAGATCACCGCGAACGGATTGCCGGAGAGGGACGATTCCTTCATCAGCTCCTTGCGGATCTGCGCGATCGCGCGCAGCACGCCCACCTGATAGGCGGCGCGGGCGCCACCGCCGCTCAGCACCAGTCCGGTCATCGGCATCGCATGCATGAGGTGTCTCCGAGGGATCAGGTCGAGCGGCTCAGAACAGCTCGATGCGCGGGCCGTTGGCCACGGCGAGCTGCATGGTCGGCGGCTCCGGCAGGCCGACGTCCTCGCGCAGCGGCACCACATTGCTGGCCGAACCGTGCTTGCCGCCGACGGCCAGTACATGCGCCACACGCTGCGCCTGCATCACATAGTCCTGCGTCCAGCGCTGCAGCAGTTCCTCCAGCAGCAGCGGCGGCGGCGGCGCCTGGCCGTCGATCAGCTGATAGAGCTGCGCGAAGTGGCTGGAGAGGCTGGACAAGGCATGGTTGATCTGTTCGAGCAACTGGCGGTTGATGTCCTGGAACTGCATGTCCCCCAGCGTGTCGATGATGTCGGAGGTGACCTCGGCGATGCCGTGGTCCATCTGGGTGGACAGCTGGCCGAGATACGGCACCACCTCGCCCAGCGTCTGGCTCATCGTGGTGATGTGCTTGGCGATCTCGTCCAGCTGCGCCGCGGAGCTCTCGCCCAGCTCGTTCTCCAGCTGCGTGGCCTCGCGCTCGATGGCCAGGGCCGCCTGCTGGATGCCCTGCATCACCTGATTGGCGGCGTCGGCCGTCTGCGTGGAGAGCCGACGCACCTCGCCGGCCACCACCTTGAAGCCCGAGCCTTCATTGCCGGCCCGCGCGGCCTCGATCGCTGCATTGATCGCCAGCATGTTGGTCTGGCGCGCGATGTCGCTGATCAGCTCGGCCAGCGGCGTGAGATGGCGCACCTGGTCCACCGAGTTGCGCACCCGCTGCAGGAATTCCATGCGGGTCCGCTCGAAGGTCTGTTGATGCGCGGCGAGATCCGCCACCGCCGCCGCATGCTCATGCGATTGCCGCAGCGATTGCTCGGACAGGCCCTCCGAATGCGCGACCGCATCCACCACGCGCTGCCGCAGATCGGTGGTGCGGACATGCACCCGCGACATGCGCTCGCCCATCGCGAGCACGGCGGTTTCCGAGGTCTGAATCGTGGCGTTCACCTGCTGGCCCAGCACCGCGAAGGCCTGCTGCAGGGTCGAGATGTCCTGCGCCACCACCGTGCTGGTCTGCGGATGCGGCACCCGCGCACTGTTCGATCCGTTGGCCTTGCGGCGCTCCTGCCAGCGGCGGGCCTGCCAGCCGATCCAGGCGCCGCCGACGGCCCAGGCCACCGGCGCGCTCATGCCCTCGCAGGACGGGACCGCCTGAAGCGCATAAGCCAGCCATCCCAAGGCCGCGCACACGCCCAGGCCGGTCATCGCATGGGCACGCAGCCAATCGCTGGCCGGGCTTGATCGCCTGGGTGCGGCGTCGACCGGGGAAGGGGCCGCGGTATCCGAGTCGGGCTCGCGGACGGATTGATCGGGGTCCATGATGCGTCTCCTCACAGGCCAGGAATCACCTGGCGGATCACCTGCAGCAGTTCATTGCCACCCAGCGGCTTGACCAGCCAGCCGGTGGCGCCGTGGCGCTTGGCCTCATCGCGTTTGCCCTGCTGGCTTTCGGTGGTGAGCGCCAGGATCGGCGTGAAGCGCAGCAGCTTGCGGGCTTCCTGGATCAGCCCCAGGCCGTCCATCTTGGGCATGTTGATGTCGGTGATGATCAGCGCCGGCTTCAGCCCGCCCTTGAGCTTTTCCAGCGCCATCGCGCCGTCGGTCGCGGTCTCCACCGTGAGCCCGCTCATGCTGAGCGAATTGCGCAGGCTCATCAGCATGGTCGTGGAGTCGTCGACGATCAGGATGGTTTTGTTCATTCGGAACTCCCGGCGGGAGAAGGTGAGGAGAAAGACGCCGCTGACGCCGCTGACGATGCGGACGCCCCAGACGTCGAGGCGGCCGACGCCGAAGCCGCCGGCGGCTCGAGCCCCAGCGCTGCGCACAGCCAGCGATCCGCCGGTGCGGCCTTGATGCGGGGCCGGAACGCCAGCAGCGTCTGCAGCAGCGCCGCATGCAGCGATTCGCACTTGCCCAGATGCACCTGCGGCCGGGCCTGCGCGCGCAGCCACTCGACCAGCCCTTCGGCGTCTTCGGCGCCGAGATGGCCTTCCAGCGCCGCATGGGTCTTGAGATAGCGGATGGCCATCAGAGCAGCTCCTTGGGATTGAGGATCATCAGCACGCTGCCGTCGCCCATCAGCGCCGAGCCGGCGAAGCCGGTCATGCCGCCGAGCACGCCTTCCAGCGGGCGCAGGATGATGTCGGAGGTGCCGTCGAATTCATCCACGATCAGGCCGACGGGCTCGCCGCCCCAACGCAGCACCAGCACCGCATGCTCGCCTTCGGCATTCAGCGTCTGCGGTTCATCCATGCCCAGCAGTTGGTTGAGGCTGCGCAGCGGCACGATGCGGCCCCGCAGCACCACCGTCTGGGCCGACTTGAAATGATGGATCTCGTCCGCCGGCACCCGCACGGTCTCGACGATCAGGTCCATCGGCACGCCGAAGCGGCAGCCGTCCGAGCGGATCATCATCACGTGCGTCACCGCCATCGACAGCGGCAAGGTGAGCTGCAGCGTCGTGCCCTGGCCGCGCACGCTGGTCAGCTGCACCGTGCCGTTCACCCGCTCGACGGCGGAGCGGACCACATCCATGCCCACGCCTCGACCGGACAGGTCGGAGATGCTGTCGGCGGTCGAGAAGCCCGGCAGGAACACCAGTTGCACCGCCTCGGCTTCGCTGAGCGCATCCGCCCGATCGGCCGGAATCAGGCCGAGCGCGACCGCCTTGGTGCGCACCCGCGCCGTGTCCACGCCGGCGCCGTCGTCGGCGATGTCCAGCACCACCCGGTCTCCGTCCTGACGCGCGCTCACCCGCAAGGTGCCCTGCGCCGGCTTGCCCTTGGCGACCCGCACATCCGGGGTCTCGATGCCGTGATCCAGGCAGTTGCGCAGGATGTGGATCAGCGGGTCGGCCAGGCTCTCGATGACGTTCTTGTCGGCCTCGGTGTCTTCACCCTCGATGACCAGCTGCACCTCCTTGCCCAGCCGCTTGGAGATATCGCGCACCAGGCGGCCGAAGCGCTGGAACACCGTGCCCACCGGCAGCATGCGCACCTGCATGATGGCGTGCTGCATGTCCTCGGCAATGCGGTTGATCACCGCATATTGGTTCTTGATCTCCCGCGCCAGCTCGCGCTGCCGGAAGTGGGTCTCCGCGCGCTGCGCCAGATAGGGCAGCGCATTCTTGGCCACCACCATTTCGCCGATCAGGTCCATCAGCCGATCGATCTTGTCCTGCGCGACCTTCAGCACCTTGTGGCCGGCGCGCTCGCCGGCGCTGTCCTCGGCCGGCGCGGTGGGCAGGGCCGTGCCGCGGCCCGTGCTGCCGGCGGTGGTCTCGGCGGCGGGGCGGGTCGGATGATGCTGCCGCGCCCAGGACGCCAACGCGGTCGGACTCGCATCGGCGGCGGGCTGCGACGCGGTGGCGTCCTGGATCGCCGCTGCATCCACGCCGGGCAGGCTGCTGCGCAGCCTCAGCAGATGCGTGAGCACCTGATGCGCGGCGGCGGTCGTGCCCGCAGTGGGCGCAAGGCGCTGCAGCAAGGCGATCTGGTCGCTCCACAGCTGGGCCAGGCGCTGGCTCATCAGGTCGGCATGGGCGGCGATCAGCGAGGTCTCGGCCGGCGCCGGCGCGGGCAGGGTGACGATCTGGCACTGCTCCGGCACATACCGGAAATGCTCCTGCAGATAGGCCTCGGGCGAGCGGCTCAGCGCGAGAAACACCAGTTGGCTGCGATAGCAGTCGAAGGCGTCCAGCGGCCCCCAATCGTCCGGAGCGATCACCTCCATCTCCAGCAGGCCCGGGATCTGGCGCACCAGCGCCCAGGGATCCTCGCCCTTGAAGAAGCATTCCGGCTCGGGCTCATAACGCAGCACGCAGTAGCCCGGCGTCAACAGCGCGGCCCATGGGGCAGGCAGATGACGAGCCCAGTCGGGCAGCGGTGCAGGCGCGGCCGGTGTGGCGACCCCGGCGGCGGCTGGCTGACCCGACGGCGCAGTCGTTGACGCCTCGGCCGCGCCAGCGCCGCCCAGGAATGCCCGCAGCGCGGTCGCCAGCGCTTGCGAACGAGCCATCGCTTCTTCCGGCAGACGGCCGTGGGTGGCGATGTCGTCGATCAGCTCGGCGCTGTGGTCCATGGCAGCGAGCAGCGCATCCGCCATCGCGCCGTTGTAGGGCAGGTGGCCGGCGCGCACCTGCTCCAGCAGATCTTCGCCGGCATGCACCACATGCTCCAGCGCGCCGAACTCGAACAGGCCGCAGTTGCCCTTGAGCGTATGGACCGAGCGGAACAGGTCATTCAGCAGCTCCGGATCGTCCGGACGCCGCTCCACATCGAGCAGGCGCTGGCCGATGGCCTCCAGACATTCGCGCGCTTCAAGCACGAATTGCTCGACCATTTCGGTGCTGGTGCTCATCGGGCGCCTCCATTCACAGGATGGGCGGCAGCGGCCTTGATCGCGGCGGCGGCATCGCCCAGCAGCAGGGCTGCGGTCAACACCAGTTCGGCGGGGCGGGCCGGCTTGACCAGATAGCAGTTCGCGCCGGCTTCCTGCGCGGCGGTGGCATCCTGCAATTGCGCTTCGGTGGACACCATCATCACCGGGGCCTGCTGCGAGGCCGGCAGGCGGCGCAGCTCGCGCACGAAGCCGTAGCCATCCAGCTTGGGCATGTTGACGTCCACCACATACAGGTCGTAGGGCCGATCGCCGCCGGCGGCCACGACCTTCTCGACCGCCTCCAGGCCGTTGATGGCCTCGTCGGTGGTCCAGCCGGCATCGCCGAGCAGCTTGCGGTGATACATGCGGATGGTGGCCGCGTCATCGACCACCAGGATGCGAGCGGCGGTCATGGGGCCTCTCCGGTCAGGGGTTTCTGATAGACCATCGCGTCGGCGAAGCGCCGCACGCGGTAGAGCGCGCTGATGCGGCTCATCGACTCCGAATGGCCCAGGCAGATGAAGCCGCCCGGGCTGAGCGCGTCATAGAAGGATTCGGCCGCGGCGCGGCGCGAGACATCATCGAAATAGATCAGCAGGTTGCGGCAGAAGATCAGGTCGATGTCGCGGAAGCGCTGCGTGTCCTTCGGATCGCTGAGATTCACGCGCGAAAAGTCGATCGCCGCCACCAGCTCGCGGGAGATCACCCATTCGTTGTCGCCGCGGCGGGTGAAGTATTTGTCCAGCCAGGGCTTGGGCAGATTGGCCACCGAGCGCTGGCTGTAGATGCCGCGCTGGGCGGCTTCCAGCACCTGGGTGTCGATGTCGGACGAGAGGATCTCCACGTCGTGCTGGTGGATGCCGGGCCAGCGTTCCAGCAGATGCATCGCGATGGAATAGGGCTCCTCGCCGGTGGAGGACGGGATGGACCAGATGCGCAGCGGATCGCCTGGCTTCTTGCGGGTCTGCAGCTCGTCGAGCAGGTCGTTGCTCATGCAGTCGAACTGATAGGCCTCGCGCAGGAAGTAGGTTTCGTTCACCGTCATCGCATTGACCAGGTGCTGCAGCTCCAGGCCATCGCGCTCGAAACGCAGGCCGACGAAGTACTCGCGGAAGCTGTTCGCGCCAGTGGCGGCCATGCGGTCCACCAGCCGCTTGTCGACGAAGTAGCGCTTGTTCTCGTCGAAGTGGATGCCCGTCTTGCGATAGAAGAACTCCCGGAACTTCAGGAAGTCGGCCTCCGTCACCGCCGGCTCGGCGCGCGCGGGAGATGAGCGCAGCGCCTGGGTCATGGTGTGTCGATCCGGCTGATGGCGATGTCCGCCGCGAACTGGATGAAGGGGTCGTGCTCGAAGCGGGCCCGCACCGCGCGCAGCGCGGACAGATCGCCGGCGGTGCCGACTTCGGCCATCAGCTCCAGCGCGGCCGCCACCACATTCACATGCGGCTCGCGCTGCAGCACCTGCAGCAGCCAGCGCGGCACCTCGGCATGGCGCAGCTCGCCGAGCAGGTTCACCGCGAAGATGCGCACGTCCGCATCCGCGTCCTGCAGCAAATGGTCGATGCACGGCGCCACCGCCTGCGGCATCGTGGCCAGCGCTTCGATGGCGCCATTGCGCAGGCCGGCGTCTTCGGTGCGCAGCAGCGGCAGCAAGGCCTGCACCGCGTCTTCGCTGGCGATCTGGCTCAGGCTGTTGAACAGCGCGTCCCGCACGCTGACGTCGGTCTCGGCGGCCAGCACTTCGCCCAGCCGTCGCGCCGAGGCGGGAAAGGCGCTCAGATCACGCGCGGCCAGCCGGCGCTGGCGCGGGTCGGTGTCGCTCAGCTGCTGCAGCAGGCCGTCGGCGTCACGACCCGGCTGACGCCATTGCATCGTGGCGGGTGGCGAGGCGATGAGTTTCTTCAAGCCCATGAGGTGACTCCGTTCAGTGCGCGCAGATCCAGTCGCGCACCTGCTCGCCGATGCGGGTGCAGGGCAGCACGAGATCCGCGCCCTGGCGGTTGATGAGTTCCTGCGGCATGCCGAAGACGACCGCACTCTCGGCCGATTCCGCGATCGTGCGGCCACCTTGCTGATGCAGTCGCGCCATGCTGGCCGCGCCGTCGCAGCCCATGCCGGTCAGCAGCACGCCGACCAACTGGCTCGGCGGCATCTGGCGCAGGGCGCTGTCCACCAGCACGTCCACGCAGGGATGCCAGGGCTGATGGGGCGTCTCCGGCACCGGCAGCGCGATCAGCCGGCCCAGCCGTTCGGCGATCACCATGTCCTTGCCGCCTTGCGCGATCAGCACCTGGCCGGCTTGCAGCGGCATGGGGCTGTCGCACTCGCGCACCTCCAGCGCGCAGATCGAATCCATGCGTTGGGCGAAGGTCGTGGTGAACTGCGCCGGCATGTGCTGGCAGACCAGCACCGGCCAGGGGAAGTCCGCCGGCAGCGTGGGCAGGATGTCTTCGAGCGTGCGCGGTCCGCCGGTGGAGACGCCGATCAACAGCAGCCCCTCCGGTCGGCCCAGGTCGCGCGACGGCCGGGCCGCCCGCGTGTCCCGCAGCGGTCGAACGGCCGGCGTCGGTGGCGGCGCGACCTCCGCCACGCCGGGCTCGCGCAACCGCGTGGTGACGCGGCCCGCTGCGCGTGCGGTCTTGCTGAGGGCCGGCGCCGACGTCGTGCCCGACGACGCTCGGAGGCGTGACGCCGGTTCCGGCTTGGCCGGCCGCTGGCGAGCGCCGCGCACCCGCGCCGTGCTGGCGGTGCGGACCTTCTCCACCAGGTCATCCGCCACCTGATGCAGATTCAGCGAGATCGTGCCGCCGGGCTTGGCGACATAGTCCACCGCGCCCAGGGCCAGCGCTTCGAGCGTCGGCATCGCCGAGGCGGTGGTGAGCGACGACACCATGATCACCGGCGTCGGCCGCACCGTCATCAGCAGCGACAAGGCGGTCAGGCCGTCCATCTCCGGCATGTTGACGTCCAGCGTCACCACATCCGGCTGAAAGGCTTCGATCATCTCGATGCCCTCGACGCCGCTGCGCGCCGAGGCGACCTCGAAGCCGGCCTCGGTCAGCACCTGGCGCAACACCTTGCGCATCAGGGCCGAGTCATCCACGACGAGTACCTTGTTGCCCATCGTCGTTCTCCGCCGCTCAGGCCGCGCGCCGCTGCGTGTCGGCCAGCGGCTCGGCGCGTGTCAGGCCGTCGACCGCCGCGTCGTTCTGCCACTGCAGCAGTTGCGGCGGATCGATCAGCATGATCAGCCGCTGCTGGGCATCCAGCCGTGCCACCTCGCGGATCATGCGGCTCTGCGCTTCGGACAGCGTGGGCGCCGGCGCGAGGCAATGGCGCGGCACGCGCAGCACCTCGGCCACCGAATCGACGATGAAGCCGGTGCGTTGCTCGCCGAGCGAGAACACCATGATGCGCTGGCCGTCATTGCGCGGCACCGCCTCCAGCCCCATGCGGCTGCGTTGATCGATGACCGGCAGCACCGCGCCGCGCAGGTTGATCACGCCCTCGACGAAGGACGGCGTGCGCGGCACCTTGGTCAGCTGCTCCGGCACGCGGACGATCTCCTGCACGCACATGATCGGCACGCCGAATTCCTCGGCGCCCAGGCGGAAGATCACCAGCTGCAGGTCTTCCTACGGCACCTCAGCGGGATTGTGTTGGTCCTGCATCGTGGACTCCATCGCATCAGGGCGGGACGACGGCGACTGACCGGTCAGCGCCGCCGCCTCGCGCACGGCGTCCAGTCCGATCAGGCGGGCGGACGACAGCACCGACACCAGCCGGCGGCCCTCATCGAGCCGGCAGATCGCGCTGAATTCGGACAGCTGACCATCGCGGCTGAGCAGCTCGGGCACCGCATCGGTCAGCCGCTGCGGCACGCTCAGCACTTCCTTGACCGCATCGGTCACCAGCCCGACCGGACCGCAGTCGGGCAGGCTCACCACCACGATGCGCTGGTGCGCGTCGGCATCGGGCGCGCCCAGATGGAACAGGCTGCGCAGGTCCACCAACGGCAGCAGGCGCTGGCGCAGCGTGATGACGCCGCGCACATGGTCGGGCGCCTGGGGCAGGGCGGTGATGGTCTCGGGCAGTTGCACGATCTCCTGCACATCCTCGATCGGCAGCGCGTATTCCTGGCCCGCCACGGTGAAGCTCACCATGCGCAGATCCTGGCTGAGGGCATCGCTGTCGACCGGGGTGGGCGCCGTCTCCTGGCGCACCGGTTCGCCGGCGCCTTGACGCGGCTCGCGCAGCAGGCCGCGGAAGGCGCGTTCCACCAGCAGGTCGAAATCCAGCACCATGAGCAGGTCGTCGTGACCGTCGGCACCGGGCCGACGGATCAGGCCGCTGAGGCAATCGGTCTGCACCACCGACTGGATGCCTGCCGCGGGCTGCAGTTCACCGGGCTCGACATGCAGCACGCTCAACACGCGGTCGACCAGAAAGCCCAGCGCCTGACCGCAGTGGATGACGATGGCGCGGGCCGCGTCGTTTTGCGCCAGATCGGGCAGGCCGACCAGGCGACGCAGGCTCATCAGCGGCAGCACCCGACCGCGCAGATTGGCCAGGCCGAGCAGCGCGGGCGGCGCGAGCGGCAATCGGGCCACGTCGGGAAGCCGGATGATTTCCTGCACCGGAGCCATGGGCACGGCGAACTTCTCGCCCGCGAGCTCGAAGCTCACGAACTGTCCATCCGACGCGCCCGGTGCCCCGCCTGCAGGCGCCAGGGGGTCCAGGGTGTCCATGGGGCCTCCTTGGCGTCAGTTGCTTTGCAGCTCGTCCGCCAGCGACGAGATCTCCTCGATCGCGGCGCTCAGTTCATCGGCGCCCTGGCTCTGTTGCTTGGCCGCCGTGGCGGCCTGCTCGGCCGACTTCTCGGCCTGTGCGGCGGCGGCGGAGATCTGATCCACGCCGGTGCGCACCTGGGTGAGCGCCGCAGCGATCTCGCTGGCGCTCTGCGCGGCGATGGAGTTGCCGCTCTCGACGCTCTGCACGTCGCGCTCCATGTGCTGCAGGTTCTGGGTGACATGGCGGGCCTTGTCCACCTCGACCTGGGCGGCGCTCATGATCTCGCCGAGGTCGCGTCCCACCAGCGCGATCTGGTCCTGGATGCTCTTGACGAGGTCCTTGATGCGATCGGCGTTCTCGGCCGAATCGTGGGCGAGGTTGCGGATGTCGGTGGCGACCACCACGAAGCCCTTGCCGTACTCGCCGGCGCGAGCCGCTTCGATGCTGCCGTTCACCGCCAGCATGTTGGTCTGCACCGAGACCTGGGTGATCGCGTCGACGATCTTGTCGATCTTGCGGCTGACCAGCTCCAGCTCCTTGATCTGCTGCATGCTGGTGCGGGTGGCCGCCACGCCGCTGCCGATGCTGGTGATCAAGGCATCGATGTGGCTCTTGTTCTCGCCCATCAGACCGCGAATCGCGGACGCGCGCTCACGGCTTTCGTTGGCGCGCTGCTCGGCGATCTGGGCCGACTTGCCGATCTGGGTGATGGCCGCGGCGGACTCGGTGGTGGCGCTGGCCTGGGTCTGCGCGCCTTTGCGGATCTCTTCGAGCGCGACCATGATCTGACCGGCGGACCGGGTGAGCTCCTGCACCGTGCTGGCCAGTTCCTCGGCGGCGGAGGCCACCTCTTCGGCGCTCTTCGAGATGTCGGTGGAGTTCTTCAGATCCTCCGCGATCTCCGACAGGCTGGCGGCGGTCTGCTCGCACTCGGCCAAGGCGGCGGACTGTTCCTCGACCGTCTTGGCCGACTCTTCACAGGCCGAGCTTTGCTCGGTGGCCGCAGCGGCAATCAGCTCGGTGCCGCGCAAGGCCTGCTGAGCGGCGGCACTGCTTTGAGCCGCAGCGGTGGCGATCTCGGTGGCGCCTTGGACGATCGAGGTCGCGTCCTGGCGGATGCGGTCCAGTTGCTCGGTGATGATGTGGCTCTTGTCCACCTCGCTCTTGATCGCACTGGCCGAGGTGTTGATGCCCGACGCAATGCCGGTCACTTCCGACTGGATCTGCCCGACCAGCTCCTGGATCTGCTTGGCGCTTTTCTCGCTGGTCTCGGCCAGGGTGCGCACTTCATCGGCCACCACCGCGAAGCCCTTGCCATGCTGGCCGGCGCGCGCGGCTTCGATGGCGGCATTCAGCGCCAGCAGATTGGTCTGGTCCGCGATGCGGGCGACGGCCTTCACGATGTCGCCGATGTTGGCCGCCTGACGTTCCAGCTCGGCCACCATTTCCACCGACGCGGCCTGGCGCTCGGCGGCGACGCCCACCGCCTGGATGGTGGCGGTGATCTGCTGGTTGATCTCGCCCGCCAGATCGCGCATGCCTTCGGAGCGGGTCTGCGCATCGCGGCACGCCGCCAGTTGACGCTGCAGCGCCTCATTGACCTGCGTGATGGCGGCGAGCGATTCCTGCGCGGCGCCGGCCGCTTCTTCCGCGCCGCTGGCGATCTGATCGGAGGCGCGCTTGAGTTCTTCGGCGGCCGACGCGGCTTCGTTGATGCCGCTGGACAGCTGGGTGCTGGCGCTGGCGATGCGTTCGGCGGCCTGCTGTTGTTTGGCCAGCGTGCGTGCGCGGCGGCGGTAGGCCTCGGCATCGCGGTTGCCGGCGCGACTCAATCCTTTGGCGACGACGGCGGGCGGGCGTGAACCATTCAGCGCGTCCTTGTTCTTGATCACCAGCGACATCACCACTCTCCTTTGCGCGTCCTTCAGCGCAGTTGATGACACGGCCGGGTTGAACAGCGGAGGCCGTACACAGGACGGTATTGAGCGCCGATGCCGGCCAAAGCGCTACGGGTCGGATCGCAAGTTTTGAGGAAGTGATTCGTTTGTCACGAATCGAATCCAGGCCTTCCATTCCGGCCTTCGCTTTTCTTCAGCTACCTGAAGATGGTCGGTCGAAAAATTGACCCAACTCGGGGCGCAGATGGCCGTATCCATCGGCTCAATCGGCCATTCCGAGCGGCTGGAGGGGCGAACGAAATGAGGTGTGAAAGGCAGTGCGAAGTCGGATGATGGAGGCGGCTTTTTCCGAGAGGAAACGCGCTCCTGATCACTGGCAGCAGGTCATGCGAAGAGAGACGGTCATTGAATGAATGGGCTGTCCAACAGCGCCCGTCGATGGACGGTTCAATGCGATCCGCCGCGCTTTCCATTGCCCGAGTGAACGACTGGGCCATTGGTTTGAATTGCCGAGTACGCCGCTCAGGAAAGCGGGCGAGGTGGGCTGCCATTCGCCAATTCGGGCGCATTGGCATGCCGCCCGACAGACGCAGTTCCAGGAATGGAAAAGGCCCTCCGAAGAGGGCCTGGCTTGCGGGCATGACCCGCGGCGATGTCGAAGGGGAGGCCCTCGCAAGACGTCGCCTCACATCGTGAATCGCGAGTGCTTCGGAATCATGGCCTTGAGCAGCTCCATCTGATCGCCGAGGATGCGGCGGTTCTGCAGCAGCAGCCCTTCCTGGTGATTGGGCTTGTAGGGCAGGTAGAGCAATTCCCAGCCGAGCTCATCCAGCAGCTTCGCGCCCTTCTTGGCATTGCAGGCCGGGCAGCAGGCGCAGACATTCAGCCACTGGTCTTTGCCGCCGCGCGAGAGCGGAACGATGTGGTCGCGGGTGAGCGAATGGCGCGAATCGACGCTGCCGCAGTAGGCGCACATGTAGCGGTCGCGCCGGAACAGGGCTTCGTTGCTCAGCGAGATCGTCGCATTCCGGTAGGAGCCGCGGGTGCGGCCATGCAGCACCAGGATGCTTTTGAGCGTGACTTTGGAGGGCAGGCCGGTGTCGCGGTTGCTGCCGCCGGTGAAGGTGAATTCATGGTCGCCAAAGCCGTAGGAGACCTTGCCCAGGACTTCCTGGGTGATGGCCTCTTGCCAGGATAGCCATCGGGAGGGAAAGCCCGTGCTGTCGATTGCGAGGAAGAGGCCATTCATGATCAGGGCCTCCGTCTGGGTGACGTGCCGGCAGGGCGTCGCCGCGCGACGCCGAATCGCGCCGGCTCGATCGGCGCTCGCCACCGGTCCGCGCCGCCGGTCGGCAGCGCCGGCGTGCTCACGGACCACAGGCGTGGTCCACGGGTGAGATCCAGCTGAAGAACATCCACGTTGGTTGACCTCCGCCGTGAAGCGTAATCCAGTCCGGTGGGGCAACTCAAGTGCCTGCAACCCGCGGGTGTGGCCGCGACCCCGAATTGCCGCAGCGCCGACGCCTGACGCGCCCGCCAGCGCGACATCGACATCGCCATGGCGTGGGCCGCGCGTCAGCGCTCGATCGACGACTCGCCAACGTGGTCATCAAGACGTCATCGAGGTGGGCGCGGTCGGCGGCACGACGCCGCGCGCCCCGCTCAGCGACGCGCGAGCCCCAAGGCGCGGGCATGCGCCAGGGTCAGCAGGCCGCCGGCCGAGAGCGCTTCCGTCGGCATCGCGGCCTGGCCCAGGCGCAGGAGCGGATCGGGCTGACGGAGCTGGCCGGCCAGCCGATGCGCCAGCGGCGGCTCGGTGTCGGGTTCGCTGACGACGATGGCGAGACGTCCGGCCGGCGGCTCGTCCAGCCAGCCGACCAGGTCGCCCAGGTCCAGCGCCTCCGCAAGCGATGCGGCGATCTCCGCCAGCAGGTCGGACTCGCCCAGCACCACATGCACCGCCAGCTCGCCGCCGTCGCGCATGGCCAGCCGCGCGGTCTGATCCAGCCGCTCCATCAGCGCGGCCGCTGCGAGCGGCGGGGCGGGCGAGGCGACCGAGCGATCGCCCACCAGATGCCGCAGCAGCGCATCCAGTTCCTCGGCCTTGTCGAAGAAGCCATCGGCACCGGCGGCCAGGCAGGCATCGCGGTAAGCCTCCGGCGTCTGGTGCGACAGCACATGCACCTGGCCGCGGTAGCCGCGCTTGCGCAGGGCCTTCAGCACCGCGATGCCGGAGCCGCCCTGCGCCAGGGAGAGGTCCAGCAGCACCGCATCCGGCGCGGTGTGATCGACCAGCACCAGGGCCAGGTCTTCATCGCTGGCCTCGCCCACGATGCGCAGCGGCGCCTGGCCTTCCAGCGACTGGATCAACTGGCGGCGGATGGTGAGCGAGTCCTCGACCAGCACGACCCGCAGCGGGCGATTCGGGTCGGTGGTCACGTCGGACGAGCGGGCCGATGAGGTTCGATCGGGCAATTCATTCATTCAGGCATTCCTGCGCAAAGGTGCTGGTCCGTGGCGATGGCGATGGCGCCGGCGATGGCGCGCTCATTCATCCAGTGGATCCAGATCGCCCCAGCTGGTGCGGCTGATGGCGCGTTTGACTTCATCCATGAAATGCCCCTGCGGGCCGCTCGCGACGCGAGCGCCATCCGGCAGAGGCGCGGGGCTGGTGGCCGTGGGCGCAGGGCGCGCCCGCTGCACATGGCGGTTGAGCAGCTCCTTGTCGCGCGCGGTCAGCTGCGAGGCGGCGACCACGATCACCGGGATCGCCGCCGTCAGCGGATCGCGCTGCAGCGCTTCCACGACGCCAATGCCGTCGACCTCCGCCATCAACAGGTCCAGCACGATCAGATCGGGCACATGCCGCCGGGCCTGGTCGATGCCGTCCTTGCCGCCTGTGGCGCGCAGCACCGAGAAGCCGGGCTGCGACAGATGCTGGCTCAGCGACTGCAGGTCACCGGGCGCTTCGCTGATCGCCAGCACCAGGAAGTTGCGGGTCTCGGTGGGCTGGAAGCCCAGCACCTCCAGCTCCTTGGCCAGCGCCGCCCGGCTGATCGGCTTGTGCAACACCGCCGACGCGCCGAGCGACAGCGCGACTTCCTGGCCCGCATCCACCGACACCACCACCACCGGGATGTGCGCCCAGCCATTGAGATTCTTGAGGCGTGAGAGCAGCTCCCAGCCATCCAGTCCCGGCAACTGCACTTCCAGCGTGATGAGGTCGGGCCGCAGATGCGCGGACAGCTCCAGCGCTTCCTCGGCGGAAGTCACATGCCGGACCCGAAAGCCGGCGCCGTTGAGCTGGGTCTGCATCAGCGCGGCGGCCTGCAGGTTGTGCTCGATGACCAGCGCGAGCGGCCGTTCCGCCGGGTCGTCCGGCAGCACCACGTCGGGCATCACCGGCTCGCGCCAGGGCAGCCAGCAGGTGAAGCAGCTGCCGCGATCCGGCTCGCTGGTCACCGCGACGGCGCCGCCGTGCAACTGAACCAGGCGCGACACGGTGGCGAGGCCCAGGCCGGTGCCTTCCACCTTGTGGGTCAGCACGTTCTTGATCTGGTTGAACGGCTGGAACAGCCGCTCCAGGCCATCGGACGGAATGCCGATGCCGGAATCGGTCACGCTGATCTGGACAAATTCCCGGAACTCGTTGTCGGGCAGTTCCGAGCGTCGACCCAGCGCGAAGCCCGGCAGCGCGTCGCGGGCTCGCGCGCGGCCGACCTTCGCCGCCTCCAACCGGATCTGTCCGCCTTTGGGTGTGAACTTGGCTGCGTTGGACAGCAGGTTGTAGATGATTTGCCGCAGCCGGCGCCGATCCACGCACAGCCGCTGGCCCGCGCCGACGCCGGACACGCTCACCTGGATGTTGGCCAGCCGGGTGCGCTCCTGGACGATGGCCAGCGCATCGCGGAGCAGCTCATCCAGTTCGACCGGCTCGAAGTCCAGATCGACCCGGCCGGCCTCGATCTTGGCCATGTCCAGCAGGTCATTCACCAGCGACAGCAAATGCTGCCCGGCGTTGTGGATGTGATGGCAGAACTCCGCCTGACGCGGACTGACCGGACCGGCCGCGCCATCCCGCATCAGTTGAGCGAAGCCGATCACCGCATTCAGCGGCGTGCGCAGCTCATGCGACATGGTCGAGAGAAATGCAGTCTTCGCGCTGCTCGCGCGGCTGAGCTCCGCATTGAGCTGTTCGAGCGCCTCGTTGCGCTGCTGCAGCGCGGCGAGCAGTTCGGCCCGACTGTCCGCGAGCGTGCGGGCCGCGCGGGCCTGTGCCGCTTCCATCGCGCTGTGATGCAGCTCGGCATGCACCCGGCGGGCTTCATCCTCGAACTGCTTGCGACGCAGTTGAGCGCGCAGCCGGGCCTTGAGCAATTCCACTTCGCCGCTGGCCTTGACGACATAGTCGTCCGCGCCCGCTTCCAGGCCGGCGAGCATCGAGGCCCGGCCATCCTCAGCCGTCAGCAGCACCACCGGAATGTCGCGCATCGCCGGCGCCGCCTTGATGCGCCGGCAGGTCTCCAGGCCGCCGAGGCCCGGCATCTGCACATCCATCAGCACCGCATCGACCGCCTGCACGCTCAACAGTTCCAGCGCCTGCTCGCCGTTGCGGGCGGGCACCACGTCATAGCCGTCGTCGCGCAGCGCCACGCCCAGTTCGGCCAGCACATTGGGGCTGTCGTCCACCAGCAGCACCCGCTTGGGACCGAGCAGGCTGGCGCCGTGCTCCGGCAGGCTGGCGGTGGCGCTGCGCAGCATCGCGGCGACCCGCGCCAGGATCATGTCGACATCGTCCTGCTTGCGGGCGAAGGCGTCGGCGCCGGCCTCCAGCGCGCGCAGTTCCGCATCGGCGCCTTCATCGGCGGTGAGCAGCAGGCACGGCGTGTGGCGCAGGGCCGGATCCAGCCGCAGCCGACGGATCACCGCCGCGCCATCCAGACCGGGCATGTGCTGGTCGACGATCATCGCGTTGGGCCGCAGCGCGGCGGCCTGCCGCAGGCCGTCCTCGCCGTGGGCCGCGAGATGGATGCGATAACCCACCGGCTCCAGCGCTTCACGCAGCGCATGGCGGAAGGTCTCGCTGTCATCGACCAGCAGCACCGAAGGGCGCGGCTTGTGGCTCATGTCCTGGCGCTGCGACTGGCGCAGCCGCAGCAGCTCGCGGGCGCGGTCCACCACATAGGTGCGCTCATAGGGCTTGCCGACGAATTCATCCGCGCCGTGCGCCAGCCCGCGCAACCGATCGCCGGCCTGGGCGGCATTCGACAGGATCAGCACCACCGTCTCGGTGCCTTGCGGCGCGCCGCGCAGTTCCTGCAGCCAGGTGCCGCCATCGCCATCGGGCAGCTGGGTGTCCAGCAGCACCAGCGCGGGCGTGTCGCGGGCCAGGGCCAGCCGGGCCTGGGCCAGGGTGGCGCATTCGACGCAGAAGAAGCCCGCATCCTCCAGCGCTTCCCGCAGGTCCATGCGCACGGTGAGGCTGTCCTCGACGATGAAGGCGATCTCGTGTTTGGGGTTCATGTGGTCGGCCCTCCCCAGGCCATTCCGCTCAACGCGATCAGCGTCGGCCCGATGTCGGTCAGCGGCAGCACCCGTTCGGCCGCGCCGAGCTGCGCGGCTTCGCGCGGCATGCCGTAGACCATGGAGCTGGCTTCATCCTGTGCCAGCGTGGCGCCGCCGGCCCGCCGGATCTTCAGCAGGCCCTGCGCGCCATCGCGACCCATGCCGGTGAGCAGCGCCGCCGCGACGCCGCCGCCCAGTTCGCTGGCGAGCGATTCGAAGAGCACGTCCACCGACGGCCGGCAGGAGTGACGCGGCGGCGCCAGGCTGAGCTGCAGATGACCCTGGCTGAGCACCAGATGCGCATCCGGTGGCGCCAGGATGACCTGGCCCACGGTGTCGCGCAGCGGCTCGCCCGCGCGGGCATAACGCACCGGGTGCGCGGTCTGGCCATCCAGCCATTCCGCGAAGCCGCGGCTGAAGACGGCGTTGATGTGCATGACGATCAGCACCGGCAGCGGCGCTGGCGCGGGCAGGGCCTGCAGGATCTGCATCAGGGCGCCCGGTCCGCCGGTCGAGGCGCCCAGCGCCAGCACCTGGCGCACCTTTTGCGCCGGGGCGGACGAGGCCACCGGCCGCTGCAGCCGGGCCCGCACATGGGTGATCACCCGGATGCGGGCGACCAGACGCAGCAGCGTCAGATAGCGGCGTTCCCATTCCCCCGCGGGCTGGCGGCCGTTGGGCTTTTCCAGCACCTCCACCGCGCCGGCGGCCAGCGCCTTGTAGGTGCGCAGCAGTTCACCGCGGTTGGTGGAACTGGAGACGATCAGGATGGGCGTGGGGCAGTGGGCCATGATGGCTTCGGTGGCGGCCTGGCCGTCCATGCCGGGCAGCATCATGTCCATCGAGATCACATCCGGCCGCAGCCGCTCGCACAAGGTGACGGCCTGCTCGCCGTCATGCGCTTCACCGACGATCTCGATGTCGCGCTGGGTCTGCAGCACCTCACGGATGTGGGCCAGCACGGTGGGCGAATCCTCCACCAGCAACACCCGCAGCAGCTTGGCGCTGCTGGCGGGCGCGGCGGTGGCGTCCGGATCCTGGGGCTCGGTGCCGAAGCTCATGTCAGGACTCCCGCCAGCGGTGCCGACAGCAGATCGGTGTTCAGCGACTTCGCCACCAGCCGCGCGACCTGGGCGAGGAACTCGTTCTGTGCGAACTCGCTCTTGATGATGTAGCCATCCGCGCCGACCGATTGGCCCAGCGCCAGATCTTCCGGCGCATTGCGGGAGCTGACCAGCACCGCCGGAATGTCGCGCAGCGCGGCATCGGCGCGCAGCTGTTCGATGAATTCGAATCCGCTCATGCCAGGCATCTCCACATCGACCAGGATCAGCGCATACCGCGTGCGTCGCAGCGCTTCCAGACCATCTTCGGCCGACGCGGCCATGTGCACCCGATAGCCGGCCGCTTCCAGGATGCTCTGCTCCAGCATGCGGGTGGTCAGCGAGTCATCGATCACCAGCACCGTGGCCGTGCGCGGCGGCGCGGCGACCGGCCGGGGCCGGGCCTGGCGCGCCGCCTGAATCAGGCCGTCGGGCGAGAGCACCGGCACCGGCTGCTGGTCCGCGTCCAGCGTCAGCCCGCTGACCAACGGGCTGTCGGGCAACAGGGCGGGCGGCGGACGCAACACCACGCTGGCCACGCCTTCCAGCGCTTCCACGCCCAGGGCCGCCCGCTGCGTGCCGCAACGCAACACCAGCGCCGACCGCGCCGACGGATGGGCCCGAGCCGCCTGCGACGGCGAGCCGCTGAACAGCAGATCCGCCAGATCCACATGCGGCAGGAGTTCGTCGCCCACCGCCAGATGCTGGCCGTTGAGCACCGGTCGTTGCAGCACCTGTTGCACCGCCGCCAGCGGCACCCAGGCCCATCGGCCACCGGCCTGCACCTGGATGGCCTTCACCGCCGAGAGCTGCATCGGCAGCAGCAGCGACACGGTGGTGCCCTGACCGGCCTCGCTCTGCAAGGTGACGCGGCCGCCCAGGCGTTCGGCGGTGTCTCGCACCAGGTCCATGCCAACGCCCCGACCCGCCAGTGCATCCACCTGCTGCGCGGTGCTCAGGCCGCCGCGCAGCAGCAGGTCGATGAGCGCGTCGTCGGCCAACTGCTCAGCGTGGGGAATGCCGCGTCGATGGGCGCTTTGACGGATCGCCGCCAGGTCCAGGCCGGCGCCGTCATCACGGCAACTGAACAGCACCTGACGGCCGCGCCGCTCAATGCTGACCTCGATCAATCCCTGCTCAGGCTTGCCGGCGGCCACGCGGGCGGCCGGCGCTTCGATGCCGTGAGCCACCGCATTGCGAATGGCCTGCATCAGGGCGCTCAGCACCGCATTGAGCAGCGTGCCCTCCAGCTTCACCTGACCGCCGAGCCCCGTGAACTGCAGGCGCTTGCCTTGCGCGCGGGCGGCATCGCGTGCTGCCCGCTGCAGCGGACCAAAGAGATGCGAGGCCGGCAGCAGCCGCAACTGTTCGGCGCTGTCGCGCAGTTGCACGACACCATGGCCCAGCTGACGCGTGCCGCGCTCCAACTGGTCCTCGATCCGGGCCAGCCGGCTGGCGAGATCGTCCGGCGACAGCGGCAGCTCATTGCGAAGCGCTCGCAGCAAGCCCGTCGCACGTTGCAGACCGGTCAGATGGGCTTGCGTCTGCGCGATGGCGGCGCTGACGGCATCCACTTCCTCCGGCACCAGTTGGGGAATGTCGAGATAGGGCGTGGACAGCGGTGTGGCAGCCTCAGTGGCGGCGGGCTCTGTGGAGGACGTGCCGTCCAACGTCGATGGCGATGGCGACGGCGACGGCGACGGCAGCGCCGCAACGCCGGGCCGGTCGGCGGCCGGAGCGTGTGTCGTCGACGCCAGCGTCGGCGCCGCCCCGCGAGGACTCGCCACGCTGGATGGCGCTGGCGATGCCGTCGGACTTCCCGCCGCACCCGCGCCGCTGATCGGATCCAGCGAGGCTACCGCCTGGCTCGCCGCGTCGATCAAGCCCAGCAGCGCGTCCAGGTCGTCGCGGCGCGGCGCTTGGGCGCTGTCGCGCAGCGGCGTCAGCAGATCCTCGATGCCATGCGCCTGTGCGGCGATGTCGGGCTGTCGCACCACGCTGGCCGCCCCCTTGAGCGTGTGGGCCAGGCGCAGCAGGCGGGCAGGCAGCTCGGGATCGGGCCGCTGGTCCGCAGCCAGGACCGCTTCGCTCATCTGACGCAGCAGATCGCGCGCCTCGACGCGGAAGTAGCGGTAGGGATCCTTGGCCACGATGCGGTCGCCAGTGATCAGGCGGGCTGGGCCTGGACCAGGCGCAGCAGGTTGCGGGAGGTCTCGGCCAATTCATTGGCCGTCTGCGAGGTCTGGCTGGAGCTGGCCTCCGTCTCACGCGAGGCCTGAGCGGAATTGGAGAGCGCGATGTTGAGCTGCTCCACCGCCGTGGCCTGCTGCTTGGTGGAGAGCTCGATCTCGCGCGCGGCGTCGGTGGTGGTCACCACCTGGCCGGCGATGCGGCCGAAGGTGGCGGTCACGTCATCGAACTGGCGGGCACCGGCATCGACCGCCTTGGAGCCGGCCTCGGTGGCCATCACCGTGGTGTTCACCGCGCCGCGCACATCGTCGATCTGCAGGCGGATCTCTTTGGTGGAGGCGGTCATGCGGTCGGCGAGCTTGCGGATTTCGTCGGCCACGACGCCGAAGCGCCGTCCGGCGTCCCCGGCCACGGTGGCTTCGATGGTGGCATTGATCGCCAGGATGTTGGTCTGCTCCGCCAGCTCGCTGACCAGGTCCAGCACCACGCCGATCTGCTGCGACTTGCGGCCCAGGTCCAGCATGTGGGTGACGACCAGATCGATCTGGCGCCGCATGGCCGCGATGGTTTCCCGCGCCGCCTGCAAGGTGCCGTCGCCGGCGCGGGCAAAGCCGGCCGTCTGTTCCGCGATGCTGACGACGCGCTGCGCGCTGTCGGCGATCTGCCGCGAGGTGGCGAGCAGCTCCGAGATGGTGGTGGAAATCTCGGTCATCGAGGTGGCGGTCTCCCGCGCGCCCGCGGCCTGCTGATTCGCCGCCGCCTGCAATTCGGCCGACGACCGCTGCACGTGGCGCACCGCCGCGCCGATCTGTCCGGCGAGCACGCGGTTCAAGGTGAAGCCCGCCAGCACCACCAGCGCCAGGCCCGCCAGCGTGCCCCAGCCAATCGCCGAGCGGACCGAGCTGGCGGCCTCCTCGACGTCCTTGGCGCGCTGCTTGAGGGTGTCTTCCTCCGCATCTTCCATCTGGCCGATGACTTGTCGCAATTCGTCCATCCGGCGCTTGCCGTCGCCCATGCGGACCAGGCGCATGGCGGCGTCCTCGCCCGCGCCCTTGCGCGTGTCGATCCGTTCCTTGTGCAGCTGCAGCAGGTTGTCCATCATCACCGCCGCCTGATTGAGCCGGCTTTGCTGCGTCGGGTTGTCGCGGATCAGGCCGCGCAACTGGACGATCATGCGCGGCACTTCGGTGACCGCCGTCCGATAGGGCTCGAGATAGCTGTCGTCGCCGGTCAGGAGATAGCCACGCTGCGCGGTCTCGGCGTCCTTCATGGCGCTGAGCAGGCCATCGATCCTGGCCACGGCCTGGTGCGTGCGGTTCACCTCATGGCTGGTCCTCGTCAGGAATTCGACGCCGCGATAAGACAAGGCACCGATCAACAGCAGCAACAGGAACGAGAGGGCGAAGCCCACGGTCAACTTCTTGCCGAATGTCCACATCGTTTGTCTCCCCCGCTCAAAGATGATGGGCCGGACCGTTGCCGGCGCCGGTCCGATCGGCGATGCCGGCGATCAGCGCCGCCACATCGATCAACGGCCGCAAATGCCCGCCGCAGCGCACCGCCAGTCCGGTGCCGGCAGCGTCGGTCTGCTGAAGTCGGTCCTGGCGCGTGAGTCGCCATTGACCGTCGAATCCCTCGAAGGCGAGCGCCAGCGCTGCCGCGCGGGTGACGACCCACCAACGCGCCGGCGGCGCCGCGCCCAAACCGATCAACGACTGCAGGTCATAGAGCGGCAACACCTGACCCTGATGACCGATCACGCCCAGCAAACCGGGCGCATCGGCGGGATAGGGCGTGGGCGTCATGGCGGGCAGCAGGCCGGCCAGATCGGCCAGATTCAGGGCAAACGGCGCATTGGCAATCCGGATGCCCAGCACGTCCATCGGCGTGTCGTCTTCGCCCGTCTGTCGAGGCTGGGCGAAGGATTGGTCGAAGGCGTCTCGCCAGGTCTGCAATTGCTGACGGACATCACTGCCGAGGCCCGCGCCCGTCGGCGCCGCGCCGGACGCCGGTGGGCGGTTGAGATCGAGTTCAGGGCTCGGTGCCTGCAGGGACACGGTCATGAGAAGGCTCCTCCGAGGTCAGCGCGGCAGAGCTGCTGCAGCGCATCGCGGTCGAATCCGCCGCCGAAGCGACGCAGTCGGTCCAGGGATTCGCCCGCCAGCAGCTCGTGGGCCCGGTGCAGCTCGCGGCGGGCGGCGACCACCTCGCCCCGACGGCGCGCCAGCAGGCCCAGCCGCAGATGGGGCATGGCGAAGCCCGCGTCCTTGGCCGCGGCGCGCTGGTGGTGCCAGACCGCGGCGGACAGCTCGCCGCGCTCTTCCATGGCCAGGGCCTGGATGAAATAGACCTCCGCCTGCAATTCGATCGAATCGGCGGATTCGGGCTGGTCGATCAACTCGGCACAGGCGCGCAGGCCGTCCTGGATCTGACCGGTTTCGACCAACTGCAGCGCACGGTCGAGCAAGGCCGGACGAGGCGGCGAGCCGGCGAGGGCGGGGCTGTGCGGCGTGCTCGACGAGGCGGGTGCGTCATCGAGGTGTGTGTGGGTGCGGGCGTCGGCGTCGGCGACCGTGAGCGAGGCGCCCGCGTGAAGGGATCCTTGCGTCGGCGAGCGCTCATCGGCAGGAACGGGCCCCGCGTGAAGGGGCGCGCCTGCCGGCGGCCAGGCGACGGGCGGCAGCGGCGCGGGCGGCGGTGAAGCGAAGGGCCAGGCCGCGTCGCCGGCTTCGGGCTCGGCGAGGGACTGATAGAAGAAGCAGCCCTGGGCCTGGCGCAGGCTCAACTGATTGGTGTGACCGCGCAAGGTTTCGGCATGCCCGAGAAAAAGGGCGCCGCCCGGCGCCAGCGCGGTGGTGAGATGTCGGACGGCGGTCTGCAGCGACGGGCCGTCCAGATACATCAGCATGTTGCGGCAAAAGATGACGTCGAATCGACCCGGCGCCCAGAACGCCGCATCCGGCTGAGCGATCTGGCGCTGCTCGACCTGCACCCGCTCCCGCACCGCCGGCAGCGGCGTCCAGGCGTCGCCCTCGCGTCGGAACCAGAGGTCGCGCCAGGCGGGCGGCGTCGCGCGCAGGCTCCATTCGCCATAGCGGGCGGCGGTGGCTTTGGCGACGGCGGCGGGATTGACATCGAAAGCTGTCACGTCCCAGTCGATGCCGGCGGCGCTGAGCCCGGCGCGGTGCAGCGTGATGGCCAGGGTGTAGGCCTCCTCGCCGGTGGCGCAGCCGGCGGACAGGGCCCGCAGGCGGCGCATGGGCGGCTGGGCGCGGCGCATCCAGATCGGCAGCAAGGTCAGCCGCAGCGCGTCGAACTGCTCGGCGTGACGGAAGAAGAAGGTTTCGCCGACGGTGAGTTCAGCGGCCAATCGGTCGGTGTCGGGCTGGCGGGGGTGTTGCTCCAGTCGGTCCAGATAGGCCTCGACCGAGCAGTCGCCGGCCAGCTTGATCAACTGATCGTGGAGCCAGCGCTCCTGGCGGGGATCGAATTGCAGACCGAGCCGGGCCGCGAGCACGGCGCGCCAGCGCGTCATGAGCGAGGGATCCACCGCCTGCAGCGACGTCATGCGGCGCTCTCCTCCGGTGGGGACGCGTCCGGCGGCGGCGCCAGCAGCGCCACGGACGCGAGGAAGTCGTCCGGCAGCAACCGGGCCGCGTCGAGCAAGGCGATCAGGTCGTCGTCGCGGGCGGCGAGGGCGGACACCGCAGCGTGGCCGGGGTCCTGCAGCAGGCGGGGCAGGGCGTCGATCGCGGTCTCGGGCAGGCGATGCAGGCCCAGCACCTCGGCCACCGCGAGCGCGATCTGGCGGTCGCCGCTGCGCAGCACGACATATCGCTGCACCGTGCCGCCCGGGAGCCCGAGCAGCCCCGCCAGATCCAGCACCGGCACCCAGCGGCCGCGGATGCGGGCCAGTCCCTGGACATGCACCACCGGCGCTGCGAGCGGCCGCACCGGCTGCGGGCGCAGGATTTCCTCGACGGCGGCCAGCGGCAGGCCGCACAGGCGCGTCTGCACCCGGCAGAGGAGAAATGCGGATTCAGCGCCAGTGCCGTGCAAGGGACCTCCGTTGCCTCGGTGAAGACAGGGGGCAACGGCGAATCGACTCGCGCGGCTGAGCCGTGGCGAGCCTGCGCTCGACAGCATCTGCCGAATCGCCATTTGCTGGCTTATTCATTGGTTCGGCTCCCTGATGGGCTTGAGTCTATGTCAGCCAACTGGTCCCGGGGACAGGGCAATCGGACGGCCAGCCCGCCACTTGCGGTCGGGGTGGCCGGCGGCGGGACTAGACTTTTTAGGTCATCACCACTAAAAAACACTGGTCAAGGATTGCGCAGGTGGGTCGGAAGTCTGCAAAATAGAACGATCGTTCGTTTTATTGTTCGGCCCCCTTGTCCTCACCTTCCCTCACCCCCAAGCCTGCTGCAGGCGCGGTCGCGCCACGGCGCAGCACCCGCTCGCTGCAAAAGGGCCAGCAGACCCGCGCCACGATCCTGGACGCGGCGCTGGGCCTGGCCTCGCACATGGGGCTGGAGGGCTTGTCCATTGGCGCGCTTGCCGATGTGACCAAGATGAGCAAATCCGGCGTCTTCGCGCATTTCGGGTCGCGCGAGGAGCTGCAGATCGCGGTCGTGCGGGAGTACCACGCCAAGTTCGAAGAAGAAGTGTTCTTCTCGGCCCTGCGCGAGCCGCGCGGCCTGCCGCGGCTGCGGGCGCTGTTCGAGCGCTGGGTGCAGCGCACCTCGGTCGAAGTGGACTCCGGCTGCATCTACATCAGCGGCGCCGTGGAATTCGATGACCGGCCCGGTCCGGTGCGCGATGCGCTGGTGGGCATGGTGCGCGACTGGCATGCCGCGATCCGCAAGGCCATCCTGCTGGCGCAGGATGCCGGCCATCTGGTGCCGCAGGCCGATCCCGATCAGATTCTTTTCGAGATGCATGGACTGATCCTGTCCCTGCATCACGATGCGCGCTTCCTGCGCAGCCCCGGCGCGCTCGGCCGAGCCGGCGTGGGCCTGGAGCGCATCCTGGACAGTTTTGCCACGCCCGCCGGGCGCCAGGCGGATGCCGAGCAGCGCCAGCGCCGCGCCGCCGCTCAGCCGGGCCGCGCGGTGGCGGCGAACGGTCGGGAGGACAGCCCGACGCCCCTTGCCGGCACGGGCAGCCGCGACATCGAGGTCAGCGCGGCCGCCCCCCGCAGAAAACGCGGCTGAGCCGCGCGATTCAGTTTCACCGGTCCGCCGGATCGTTTTCTCACCCACATCACAGAAATCAGGAGTCCCTCATGCCCCAGTACAACCCGCCCCTGCGCGACATGCAGTTCGTCCTGCACGAGCTGCTGCATGCTGTCGACGAGCTGAAGCTGCTGCCGGCCCATGCCGAGGTGGATGAGGACACGGTGAATGCGGTGCTTGAAGAGGGCGGCAAGTTCGCGGCCGAGATCCTGGCGCCGATCAACCTCTCCGGCGATGCCGAGGGTTGCGTGCTGGACAAGACCACCCACGAGGTGAAGGCGCCCAAGGGCTTCAAGGAAGCCTATGCGCAGTATGTGGAAGGCGGCTGGCCCGCGCTGTCCTGCGATCCGGAATACGGTGGCCAGGGCCTGCCGGTGCTGCTGAACCAGTTCCTCTACGAGATGATGAACTCGGCCAACCAGGCCTGGACGATGTACCCCGGCCTGAGCCACGGCGCCTATGAGGCGCTGCATGCCCACGGCACGCCGGAACAGAAGTCCACCTACCTGCCGAAGCTGACCTCCGGCGTGTGGACCGGCACGATGTGCCTGACCGAACCGCATTGCGGCACCGACCTGGGCCTGCTGCGCTCCAAGGCCGAGCCCCAGGCCGACGGCACCTACAAGATCACCGGCCAGAAGATCTTCATCTCCGCCGGCGAACACGACCTGGCCGAGAACATCATCCATCTGGTGCTGGCCCGTCTGCCGGACGCGCCGCAGGGCTCGAAGGGCATCTCGCTGTTCATCGTGCCGAAGTTCAAGGTGAATGCCGATGGCTCGCTGGGCGAGCGCAACCCGATTTACTGCGGCGGCCTCGAGCACAAGATGGGCATCCACGGCAATGCGACCGCGCAGATGGTGCTCGATGGCGCCGTCGGCACGATGGTGGGCCAGCCCAACAAGGGTCTGCAGGCCATGTTCGTGATGATGAACGCGGCGCGCCTGGGCGTGGGCAACCAGTCCCTGGGCCTGACCGAAGTGGCCTACCAGAACGCGGTGGCCTATGCGAAGGACCGCATCCAGATGCGCGCGCTGTCCGGCCCGAAGGCGCCTGACAAGCCGGCCGATCCGATCATCGTGCACCCGGACGTGCGCAAGATGCTGCTGACCGCCCGCGCCTACGCCGAAGGCGGCCGTGCGCTGTCGGCCTATGTGGCCCTGCAGCTGGACAAGGCCCTGTCGAGCGACGACGCCGATGAAGCCAAGGCCTGCGAGGACGAAGTCGCCCTGCTGACGCCGATCATCAAGGCCTTCATCACCGACAACGGCTGGATCGCCACCTCGCACTGCATGCAGGTCTTCGGCGGCCACGGCTACATCCATGAATGGGGCATGGAGCAATATGTGCGCGATGCCCGCATCAACATGATCTACGAAGGCACGAACACCGTGCAGGCGCTGGATCTGCTGGGCCGCAAGATCCTGGGCAACAACGGCGCGACGCTGAAGAAGTTCGGCAAGAAGATCGCCGAGTTCGTCGAGGAAGAGGGCACCAGCGAAGCGATGCAGGAGTTCATCAACCCGCTGGCCGACCTCGGCGACAAGGTCACCAAGCTGACCACCGAAATCGGCATGAAGGCCTTCCAGAATCCCGACGAAGTCGGCGCCGCGGCCGTGGATTACCTGCGTGTGGTGGGTCACCTGACCTTCGCCTACATGTGGGCCCGCATGGCCAAGCTGGCTCTGGAGAAGAAGGACAGCGGCGACGCCTTCTACACCGCCAAGCTGTCGACCGCCCGCTTCTATTTCGCCAAGCTGCTGCCGGAAACCGCCGGCCTGATCCGCAGCTGCCGCGCCGGCCTGTCGCCGCTGATGGAAATGGACGAAGCGCTGTTCTGATCCCCGCGCCGGACGCGTCCGCCCCGCTGAGGGCGGCCGCGTCCGAAGCGCCTCAAGGCGCCGGTTCTGGCCTCTCGGGCCACCCTCAAAAAGATGCAAGGAGACACCATGAAATCGCTGATCGCCACCGCTGCCGCGCTGGGACTGAGCCTCTCTTACGGACTGGCCATGGCCCAGCAGGCCTCGCCGGTCGGGGTCTGGAAGACCATCGACGACGAGACCAAGCAGGAGCGTTCCACCGTCCGCATCAGCGAGTTGAATGGGGTGCTCGCCGGCAAGATCGAAAAGATCACCGACCCGGCCAAGCAGACCGCCACCTGCGACGAATGCAGTGACGACCGCAAGAACCAGCCGATCCTCGGCCTGACCATCATCCGCAACGTCAAGAAGAACCCGGCTGACGCCGATCTGTGGGACGGCGGCGACATCCTCGACCCGGCCAATGGCAAGGTGTACCGCGTGCGGCTGCGCCCGGTGGATGGCGGCAAGAAGCTGGAAGTGCGCGGTTTCATCGGCATGCCACTGTTGGGCCGTACACAGACCTGGATTCGCGTCGAGTAAACACAGAAGTCTTACATCCTCGAGATGTTCATTGGAGAAACCATGAGTCGATTCCAAGTTCGCAAGGTGGCCGTGCTCGGCGCCGGCGTGATGGGCGCGCAGATCGCCGCCCATCTGGTCAACGTGAAAGTGCCGGTCGTGCTGTTCGACCTGCCGGCCAAGGAAGGCCCGAAGAACGGCATCGTGACCAAGGCGGTCGACGGCCTGAAGAAGCTCAAGCCCGCGCCGCTGGGCGTGCCGGAAAACGCCGCGCTGATCCAGCAGGCCAACTATGAAGAGCATCTCGAGCTGCTCAAGGACTGCGATCTGATCATCGAGGCCATCGCGGAGCGCATGGACTGGAAGCTGGATCTCTACACGAAGATCGCGCCGTTCGTCGCGCCGCACGCCATCGTGGCGTCCAACACGTCGGGCCTGTCGATCACCAAGCTGAGCGAAGTGCTGCCCGAAGCGATCAAGCCGCGCTTCTGCGGCATTCACTTCTTCAATCCGCCGCGCTACATGTACCTGGTGGAGCTGATCAACACGCCGACCACGCGTCCGGAAGTGATCGATCAGTTGGAAAGCTTCGTGACCTCGGCGGTGGGCAAGGGCGTGGTGCGCGCCAATGACACGCCCAACTTCGTCGCCAACCGCGTCGGCATCGCCGGCATGATGGCCACGATGATCGAGGCCGAGAAGTTCGGCCTGAGCGTGGACGTGGTGGATGACCTGACCGGCAAGAAGCTGGGTCGCGCATCGTCCGGCACCTTCCGCACGGCAGACGTGGTGGGCCTGGACACGATGGCGCATGTGGTCAAGACCATGCAGGACAACCTGAAGGACGACCCGTTCTACGCGACCTACGCCACGCCCAAGGTGCTGGCGGGTCTGATCGAGAAGGGCGCGCTGGGCCAGAAGGCCGGTGCGGGCTTCTACAAGAAGGTCGGCAAGGACATCCAGCGTCTGGACTTCGCCACCGGCGAGTACGTCGCCGGCGGCAAGAAGGCCGATGAAATCGTCGCGCGCATGCTGAAGAAGCCGGCCGCCGACCGCATCAAGCTGCTGCGTGAATCGACCAATCCGCAGGCGCAGTTCCTGTGGTCCATCCTGCGCGACTCGTTCCAGTACGTGGCCGTGCATCTGGACACCGTGGCCGATACCGCCCGCGAGATCGACTTCGCGATGCGCTGGGGCTTCGGCTCGCAGCAGGGTCCGTTCGAGCTGTGGCAGGCCGCGGGCTGGAAGCAGGTCGCCGAATGGGTGAAGGCCGACATCGACGCGGGCAAGACCCTGTCGAGCGCACCGCTGCCGGCGTGGGTGTTCGAAGGTCCGGTCGCCGAGAACGGCGGCGTGCACAGCCAGGCGGGTTCCTGGAGCGCGGCCGAAGGCAAGTTCAAGCCGCGCGCCAAGCTGCCGGTGTACGAGCGTCAGGCCTTCCCGGAATCGCTGGTCGGCGAAGGGGCTTCGGAGCCGCTGAAGGCCGGCACCGAAGAGTTCAAGAACGAGGAAGTGCGCGTCTGGTCGCTGGATGGCGAGGTGCTGATCGCCTCGATCACCGCCAAGCTGCACCTGATCAGCCCGACCGTCACCGACGGCCTGCTGAAGGCCGTGGAGATCGCCGAGTCCAAGTACAAGGGCCTGGTGATCTGGTCGCCGGATGACGTGTTCTCCGCGGGCGCCAACCTGGAAGCGCTGATGCCGGTCTTCATGACCAAGGGCGCCAAGGGCATCGCGCCGGAAGAGAAGAAGCTGCAGGACATGATGCTGCGCATCCGCTACGCCAACGTGCCGGTGGTCGCTGCGATGCGTGGCCTGGCGCTGGGCGGCGGCTGCGAGCTGGCGGTGCATTGCGCCCGTCGCGTCGCGCACATGGAGTCCTACATCGGCCTGGTGGAAGTGGGCGTCGGCCTGATCCCGGGCGGTGGCGGTCTGACCTACATCGCTCGTCGCGCGGCTGAAATGGCCTCGGCGGGCAACGCCAATGCGGACATCTTCGCCTTCCTGAAGGACGGCTTCACCAACGCCGCGATGGCCAAGGTGGCGACCTCCGCGCTGGAAGCGCAGAAGCTCGGCTACCTGCTGGACAGCGATGTGATCGTGCCCAACAAGGACGAACTGCTGTTCGTGGCGGCCGCTCAGGCCAAGGCGATGGCCGACTCCGGCTACCGTGCGCCGCTGAAGGCGAAGTTCCCGGTGGCCGGCCGTTCCGGCATCGCCACGGTGAAGGCGCAACTGGCCAACATGCGTGACGGCGGCTTCATCAGCCAGCACGATTTCCATCTGGCCTCGCTGATCGCCGATGTGGTGTGCGGCGGCGAAGTGGAAGCCGGCTCGCTGGTGACCGAGGAGTACCTGATGTCGCTGGAGCGCAAGCACTTCTGCAGCTTGCTCGAGCATCCGAAGACCCAGGAACGCATCATGGGCATGCTCCAGACCGGCAAGCCGGTCCGCAACTAAGCCGCGCAGCCCACAAGGAATCCATCATGAGCAAGCAAGTTCAAGACGCCTACATCTGCGCCGCCACCCGTCTGCCGATCGGCAAGTCGGGCCGGGGCTATTTCAAGAACACCCGACCGGACGAAATGCTGTCCCGCGTCATCCAGGCCGCGATGGCCCAGGTGCCGGGCCTGGATCCGTCGGCGATCGAAGACGCCATCATCGGCTGCTCCTTCCCCGAGGGTGAGCAGGGCATGAACATCGCCCGCGTGGCGGCGGTGCTGTCCGGCCTGCCCAACACCGTGGGCGGTGTGACGGTGAACCGCTACTGCGCCTCGGGCATCACTGCCCTGGCGATGGCGGCGGACCGCATCCGCATCGGCGAATCCGAGGTCATGATCGCCGGCGGCGTGGAGTCGATGTCGATGGTGCCGATGGGCGGCAACAAGCCGTCGTTCCCGCCCGCGATCTTCGAGCGCGACGAGAACATCGGCCTGGCCTACGGCATGGGTCTCACCGCTGAAAAGGTGGCCGAGAAGTGGCAGGTCAGCCGCGAAGCGCAGGATGAATTCGCGCTGGAATCGCATCGCCGCGCGCTGGCGGCGATCGAAGGTGGCTTCTTCAAGGACGAGATCACCCCGTTCGAGATCAAGGAGCGCCAGCCCGACCTGAATGGCGATGGCGTGATCGTGAAGAGCCGCACCGTCGACATCGATGAAGGTCCGCGCAAGGACACGTCGATGGAAGGCCTGGCCAAGCTCAAGCCGGTGTTCGCCGCCAAGGGCAGCGTGACCGCTGGCAACAGCTCGCAGACCTCGGACGGCGCGGGCGCGCTGATCGTGGCGTCGGAAGCGGCGGTCAAGCGTTTCGGCCTGAAGCCGCTGGCGCGTTTCGTGTCGTTCGCGGTGCGTGGCGTGCCGCCCGAGATCATGGGCATCGGCCCGATCGAAGCCATTCCGGCGGCGCTGAAGCTGGCGGGCATCAAGGCCGAGGATCTGGGCTGGGTCGAACTGAACGAAGCCTTCGCGGCGCAGTCGCTGGCAGTCCTGAATGACCTGGACAGCAAGGGCATCGTGCTGGATCGGACCAAGGTCAACCCGAACGGCGGCGCGATCGCTCTGGGCCACCCGCTGGGCGCGACCGGCGCGATCCGTGCGGCGTCGGTGATCCATGGCCTGCGCCGCACCGGCGGCAAGTACGGCATGGTGACGATGTGCGTGGGCGCGGGCCAAGGCGCGGCCGGCATCGTCGAACTGGTCTGAGGCCGGGCGAAAGGGCGCGGCTTCGGCCGCGCCTTTTTTCGTTGTGGCGACAGCCGAGGTGCGGGTCGATCGACGCGCACCGCAGCCGGGCGAGGGCTGGCATGATCTCGCGCATTCGATTCACCGCTTCACCGAGGAGATCGCTCCATGAGCATCAAGACCGCCATCGTCAACGGCGTGCAGACCATCGAGATTGCACGGCCGGAGAAAAAGAACGCGCTGACCCGCGCGATGTACCAGGAGATGGCCGATGCGCTGGTGGCCGCCCAGGACGACAACACCGTGCGCGCCGTGTTGATCCAGGGCCAGCCGGGCATCTTCACCTCGGGCAATGACATCGAGGACTTCATGAGCAGCCCGCCGCGGGACGAGGAAGCCCCGGTGTTCCAGTTCATGCGGGCGATGATCAGCTGCGACAAGCCGATCGTGGCGGCCGTGAATGGCGCGGCCATCGGCATCGGCACGACGCTGCTGCTGCACTGCGATTTCGTTTATGTGGCCGATGACGCCCGCCTGGCGATGCCGTTCGTCAGTCTGGGCCTGGTGCCCGAATTCGGCTCCAGCCTGCTGGTGCCGCGTCTGATGGGACCGCGTCGCGCGGCCGAGAAGCTGCTGCTGGGCGACCCGTTCACGGGTGAGCAGGCGGTGGAGTGCGGCATCGCGAATGCGGTGCTGCCGGCCGGCGAGGTCGTCAATCAGGCGCGTCGCACGGCCGAGCGCTTTGGCAAGCTGGCCCCGAGCGCGGTGCGCGAGAGCAAGAAGCTGATGCGTCGGGCCTCGCAGGAAGAGTTGCTGGAGACCATCCGCGTGGAAGCCGAGATCTTCGGCGCCCGTCTGCGCAGCCCCGAAGCCATCGAGGCCTTCCAGGCGTTCTTCCAGAAGCGCCAGCCGGACTTCTCGAAGTTCTGATCGCTGGGCGCTGCCCAGCGGTGGGCCGTGCGCAGCGCGCAGCGCGCGTCGGCGAGGCGCGCGGAACGAGCGTTCAGGTCGACTGAAGCCGACCACCAGCACCACAAAAAAGCGGGCCTCATGGGCCCGCTTTGTCGTTGGTGTCGGCGCCTTGGGCGCCTGGGGTGAGGGATCAGGCGTTCGCTGCCGCCTGGACCGGCCGGATAAACTCAAGTTTCATGTGATTGGAAGGGGCTCGCGGTGAAGTTGCTCGACAGGGTTCAGATGTCGATCCGTCGGCGCGCTGGCGAGGTCATCTTCCGCTCCGACCTGAGCAAGCTCGGCGGACGGACGCAACTGACGCTGGCGCTGCGGTCCCTGGTGGTCTCCGGTGCGCTCCTGAGACTGGGCAGCGGCATCTATGCGAAGGCCATTCAGACGTCGGACGGACGTGTCCACCTCCGCGCGCGACCTGAGGTCGTCGTGGCCGAGGTCTTTGAGCGACTCGGCATCGAGGCGTGCTGGATCGGCGTGGCGCAGAAGGGGCGGAAGCGGGTTCACTGGGTGGAAACCTCGGCGCGCCGTGCGCTGCCACGTCTGAACCTGGGCGATGGCGAGGTGAACTACCGCCATCTGGAAGCGGACCTTCCTTCGCGCCCCGGCGAACGGGACGCGAACTGGATGCCCGCAGATGTCAGTCTGCTGCCGACCACCGGCGTTGGCGACTTCGTCGAACGATTTGCTCGTGCCCATCAAGTGGTGTGGCAACGCAGCCGTTTGGACGATTGGTCGGAGGCGGTGACCCGGGCGTCAGGCGATGACATCCGCTTGGACCGAACCGAGCGCCTGCTGCTCGCGCTGAAGCAACGCCACCTGATCAACGGCCGGCAAGCGGCCAGGCTGTTGACCAATCACATGAGGGAAATCCGAGGTGTTCGACCCGTTCAACGACTTCGAGAGCAGGGGGTATCTGCGCAACGTTGAAGGTCTCAAGGACCTGGACGAAGTCAAACGTCTCGAGCATTTTTTCTTTGAAAGCAATCTCGAAGAAGCGCTGGCGTTGCTTCGGGCAGAGCGGGTTCCGCTCACCTACCGGCACTTTCAACAGGTGCATCGCATCCTCTTCCACGAGTTCTATCCTTGGGCCGGCAAGGATCGCCATGAGCTTCGCGTGGGACGCCTCGTCGGTAAGGGCGATGGCCTGCAGTTCGAGGTGTCCGAGCTGTGCCGACAAGCGGTGGCGTGGGGTCTGCGGCTCGGCAATGATCGAGCGCGGATGCGGGCCCGTCCGGGCGAGGTGATGGGGGCTTTCGTTTGGGGGCACCCATTTCTGGATGGCAACGGTCGGACCATGCTGCTGGTCCATACCGAGCTCTGCCACCGAGCGGGCTTTGCGATCGACTGGCTGGCATCCAGGAAAAACGACTATCTAGCCGCGCTCAGCCATGAATTGAAGTACCCGCAGGACCGCAGGCTGGACCAATACTTCGAACCGCTGTGTCGGCCCTGCCATCCCCGAGCCCGATGGGTTGACCAATTCAAGGCGTTGCCGGGGCTGGATGGCGTCGATCAGGCGGATGCCAACATCGTCTACCGCAACGACGACGAGGACGCACTGGCTCGTTATGCGGAACTGAAGCGTTCGCGCGGTCGGTGAGCGGCAGGCGCTCGGTGGCGCCCCGGCGCCCCGGCGCCTTGGCGGCTGGGCGAGCGTGATGGCGGTGTCTCGTCGTCGTGACTCACCGATGGCCGTCTGGCGGCAACTTCGAGACGAAAAAAACGGGCTTCGATCTGAAGCCCGTGTTCGATCCGTCAGCCGCTGATGCGCGGCTGTGTCATCAGGCGTTCTCCGCCGGCCCCGCCACGCGGATCGGCAGATCATCAGGATCGATCGCCGAGCCATTCAGGGCGCGGTCCAGCGCGCCCTTGTCCAGCGCGTTTTCCCACTTCGACACCACGATGGTGGCCACGGCGTTGCCGATGAAGTTGGTCAGCGAGCGGCATTCCGACATGAAGCGATCGACGCCGAGGATCAGCGCCATGCCGGCGACCGGCACTTCAGGCACCACCGACAAGGTCGCCGCCAGGGTGATGAAGCCCGCGCCGGTGACGCCCGCCGCGCCCTTGGAGCTCAGCATCGCGACCAGGAGCAGGGTGATCTGGTGGCCGAGCGTCAGCTCGGTGTTGGTGGCCTGCGCGATGAACAGCGCCGCCAGCGTCATGTAGATGTTGGTGCCGTCCAGGTTGAACGAGTAGCCCGTCGGCACGACCAGACCGACCACGGTCTTCTCGCAGCCGGCGTTCTCCATCTTCTCCATCAGCGACGGCAGCGCCGATTCCGACGACGACGTGCCCAGCACCAGCAGCAGCTCGGCCTTCAGATAGCGGATCAGCTTCAGAATCGAGAAGCCGCAGAGCTTGGCCACGACGCCCAGCACGACCAGCACGAACAGCAGCGAAGTGACATAGAAGCTGCCGACCAGCCAGGCCAGGTTCAGCAACACCGCCAGGCCGTACTTGCCGATGGTGAAGGCCATCGCGCCGAGCGCGCCGATCGGGGCGGCCTTCATCAGGATGTGCACCAGACGGAAGACCGGCGCGGTCAGCGACTCCAGCAGTGTCTGCACCGGCTTGCCGCGCTCGCCGACCAGCGCCAGCGAGATGCCGAACAGCACCGCGACGAACAGCGTCTGCAGGATGTTGCCGTCCACGAAGGCGCTCAGCAGCGTCTTCGGGATGATGTCCATCAGGAAGCCGGTCAGCGTCAGGTCATGCGTCTTCTGCACGTAGCTGTTGACCTCTTTCTGGTCCAGCTCGGCGACGTTGACATTCATGCCGGCGCCCGGCTGCACCACGTTCGCCACCACCATGCCGATGATCAGCGCGAGGGTGCTGAAGAACAGGAAATAGGCCATCGCCTTGCCGAACACCCGGCCCACCGCCTTGAGGTGGGTCATGCCCGCAATGCCGGTGACGATGGTCAGGAAGATCACCGGCGCGATGATCATCTTCACCAGCTTGATGAAGGCATCGCCGAGCGGCTTCAGCGTGGTGGCGTAAGACGGTTCGAAATGGCCGAGCAGGATGCCGATGGTGATCGCGATCAGCACCTGGACATACAACTGCTTGTAGAACGGCGGCTTGACGACCGGCGTGGCGGGAGAGGTGGGCGTGGACAGCATGGGGGATCAACGTCGAGAACGGGTGGGCGCCCATGTGCCGCGCACGACGGTGATCGGCGGCAGGGAACCCGATGAATCAGTATCCCACCCGTCAAAAACCGCATGGCTGCGGTATCTACGTAGCCTATGGGGCGATTTGGCCCCATGCCATGCGGCTTTCGCCCGATCTCACCCTTGTTGTGCGAATGCGCGAGGTTTGCCGTCCCGGTCAATGGCGACATAGGTGAGATTGGCTTCAGTCACTTTCACCACATGCGGATTGGCGGGATTGCGCTCGGCAAAGACTTCCACATGCACGGTGATGGAGGTGCGGCCGATGCGCTTGACCTCGGCATAGAAGCTCAGCAGGTCGCCGATGGACACGGGCTGCTTGAAGATGAATTCATTCACCGCGACGGTGGCGACCCGGCCGCGCGAAATGCGCAGCGGCAGCACCGAGCCCGCCAGGTCGACCTGCGCCATGATCCAGCCGCCGAAGATGTCGCCATTGCCGTTGGCATCGGCCGGCATCGGCATCACCCGCATGACGAGTTCGCGCGGGCCCAGCGCTTCAGTGGCGGCGGACGCCAGTCCGGGAGGGGGAGGGGTGTGAGAGGCGCTCATGATGAGGGAACGGTGACAATGATCGCCATTGTCGTCCAGCACGCGCCAGAGAACACGACCCCCGACCATGCGTCGTTCCACCCTTCCCGATTCGCCGCCGCCTGCACCGTCCGTGGTGGGCGGTGTCAGCAACGCTCCCTCATCGACCGCCGCCGTCGCACCGCCCGCAGCGCGGGGCGACTGGCACACCGTCGCCCGGCTGTTGCCCTATTTCTGGCGCTATCGCTGGCGCGTCGGCTTCGCGCTGGCGTTCATGGTCGGCGCCAAGCTGGCGAATGTGGGCGTGCCGCTGTTGCTCAAGCGGCTCGTCGACAGCCTGGACATCTCGCCCGGTTCACCGCAGGCCCTGATGGTGGTGCCGGTCGGTCTGTTGGTGGCCTATGGCCTGCTGCGACTGTGCACCTCGCTGTTCACCGAAGCGCGTGAGCTGATCTTCTCGAAGGCGACCGAAGGCGCCTCACGCAGCATCTCGCTGCAGGTGTTCCGCCATCTGCATGACCTGAGCCTGCGCTTTCATCTCGAGCGCCAGACGGGTGGCATGACCCGCGACATCGAGCGCGGCACCCGCGCGGTGAACTCGCTGATCTCCTATTCGCTCTACAGCATCTTTCCGACGCTGATCGAAGTCGTGCTGGTGCTCAGCCTGCTGTCGGTGAAGTTCGATGCGCTGTTCGCGGTGATCACCGGCGCGGCGCTGACCTTCTACATCGGCTTCACGATTTGGGTCACCGAATGGCGCACCCAATTCCGTCGCAAGCTCAATGAGCTGGATTCGGTGGCGCATTCGAAGGCCATCGATTCGCTGCTCAATTACGAGACGGTGAAGTACTTCAACAATGAAGACTTCGAGGCGCGGCGCTATGACAAGAGCCTGGAAGAGCTTCGCCGGGTGCAGCTCAAGTCGCAGTCGACGCTGGCGATGCTCAACAGCGGCCAGCAACTGATCATCGCGATCGCGCTGGTGGCCATGCTGTGGCGCGCGACCGAGGGCGTGGTGGCCGGGCGCATGAGTCTGGGCGATCTGGTGATGATCAATGCGTTCATGATCCAGCTCTACATCCCGCTGAATTTCCTCGGCGTCATCTACCGCGAGATCAAGCAGAGCCTGACCGATCTGGACAAGATGTTCGGCCTCCTCTCGCGTGAGCGCGAGATCGCGGATCGACCCAGCGCGCAGCCGCTGGTGGTGAGCGGCGCCACCGTGCGCTTCGAGGATGTCCACTTCGCTTATGAGCCGCAGCGCCCGATCCTCAAGGGCGTGAGCCTGGAAATTCCGGCCGGCCGCAAGGTCGCGGTGGTGGGGCCGAGCGGATCGGGCAAGAGCACGCTCGCGCGTTTGCTGTATCGGTTCTATGACGTGGGCCAGGGCCGCATCACCATCGACGGGCAGGACCTGACCGAGGTCACCCAGGACAGCCTGCGCCGTGCGATCGGCATCGTGCCGCAGGACACGGTGCTGTTCAACGACAGCATCGCCTACAACATCGCGTATGGCCGGCCGGACGCGACGATGGCGGAGATCGAGGGCGCGGCCCGCGCCGCCCATGTGCATGAGTTCATCCAGAGCCTGCCGCAGGGCTATCAGACGATGGTCGGCGAGCGCGGCCTGAAGCTGTCCGGCGGGGAGAAGCAGCGTGTGGCGATCGCGCGCACGCTGCTGAAGAATCCGCCGATCCTGATCTTCGACGAGGCGACCTCCGCGCTGGATTCGCGCAATGAGCGCGCGATCCAGGCCGAGCTCGAAGCCGCCGCGCAGAACAAGACGGTGCTGGTGATTGCGCATCGGCTGTCCACCATCGTGGATGCGCACGAGATCCTGGTGATGGAGCAGGGCCGCATCATCGAACGGGGCCGGCATCACGAACTGCTGGCGCTGGGCGGTCGCTATGCGCAGATGTGGGCTCTGCAGCAGGCGGGCGGCGGACAGGCGCAAGCGTCTGGCGAGCCGTCCGCGTCGTGATCGGCTGAGCGAACGGTCATTGCGCTGGATCTGCGCCAGGTTTCGGCCGAGGGTCGGCATGCGGCATTCACGCGACGTCGCGAATGCTGAGTTTTGAATCCGCGAAACGTCGGCAGGAGAGTCGCCAAGCCGCGACGGTCGTCCGGTGGATTCCGCCACCGCGTTCGCGGGTTCACTCCGGATTTACCCTGAGCGCGCCGCCGCAGAACGCCGAGGGGCGCGGCTAAACTGCGCGCCGTGGAAACCAAATGGCTTGAAGACTTTGTCAGTCTGGCGGAGACGCGCAGCTTCTCGCGCTCGGCCCAGCTCCGGCATGTGACCCAACCCGCGTTCTCGCGCCGCATTCAGGCGCTGGAGGCCTGGGCCGGGGTGGACCTGGTGGACCGGTCGTCCTACCCGACCCGACTCACAGCAGCCGGCGAGACGCTGCTGGGTCAGGCCGTCGACCTGCTGGGCAACCTGCAGGCGACGCGCAACATGCTGCGCAGCCATCAGTCGGCGGGCCAGGACATGATCGAGTTCGCGGTGCCGCACTCGCTGTCCTTCAGCTTCTTCCCGCATTGGTTGATGGAGCTGCGCCAGCGCTTCGGCGAAGTGAAGTGCCGGCTCAATGCGCTCAATGTCCACGACGCCACCTTGCAGCTCAGCGAAGGCAATTGCGATCTGCTGGTGGTCTATCACCACCCGAGCCAGCCGCTGCAGCTGGACCCGGAGCGCTATGAGTCGGTCTCGCTCGGACACGAAACCCTGTCCGCCTATGCGAAGGCGGACGCGGACGGCGCGCCGATGTTCCGCATCGCCGGCCATCCGGGCCATAAGATCCCGTTTCTCAGCTACGCCTCGGGCGCGTACCTCGGTCGCCTGGTGGAGCTCATCGTGAAGGACTCGGCCCAACCGCTGAATCTGGAATCGGTGTTCGAGACCGACATGGCCGAGAGCCTCAAGGCGATGGCGCTGGAGGGGCATGGCCTGGCCTTCCTGCCGGCCAGCTCGGTCAAGAAGGAGGTCAAGGCGCGCCGCCTGGTGCGGGCGGCGGAGCCGGGCCGGTATGAACTCGACATGGAGCTGCGGATGTACCGCGAGCGCCAGGGCACGGCGCGACGCGTCAAGCCGGTCGCTCAATCGTTATGGAATTTCCTGACCCAGGCGTCGGGCGCGGCGGCATGAAACCTGCATGCCGCGTCGACGCATGTGTTGCAGATGCGTAATACTCCCTACCCGGTGAACGGGCGACCCGTGGTCTGCTTCGCCGTTGAAAAAAACTGATTCCGAACTTGCAGGAGCACTTATGAAAAAGGCATTGCTGGTCGTGGCCCTCGGCGCGGCCCTGGTCGGTGTGGCGCAAGCCGACACGCTGAAGAAGATCAAGGACTCGGGCGTCGTCACCATGGGCGTGCGGGAGTCCTCGGGTGCGTTGTCCTACACCCTGGGCGACGGCAAGTACGTCGGCTATCACGTGGAAATCTGCCAGCGCGTCCTGGCCGATGTGCAGAAGCAGCTGGGCCTGTCCAAGCTGGACATCAAGTACCAGCCGGTGACTTCGCAGAACCGCGTGCCGCTGGTGCAGAACGGCACGGTCGACATCGAATGCGGCTCCACCACCAACAACCTGACCCGTCAGAAGGACGTGGCCTTCGCGGTCACCACCTACGTCGAGGAAGTGCGCATCGCCGTGAAGGCCGCCTCGGGCATCACCTCGATCAGCCAGCTGAACGGCAAGACGGTCGCTACCACCACTGGCACCACCTCGGTCCAGCTGCTGCGCAAGCATGAGCGCGCCAATGGCGTGGACTTCAAGGAAGTGCTGGGCAAGGACCACGCCGACAGCTTCCTGCTGCTGGAATCGGGCCGTGCCGATGCCTTCGTGATGGACGGTCAGATCCTGGCCGGCAACATCGCCAAGTCGCGCGCTCCGGCGGACTACAAGATCGTCGGCGAAACCCTGTCGGTCGAGCCGATCGCCATCATGATCCGCAAGGACGATCCCGCCTTCAAGAAGGCCGTCGACGACAGCATCAAGGCCATGATGAAGTCTGGCGACATCGCCAAGCTCTACGACAAGTGGTTCATGCAACCGATTCCGCCGACCAACACCAAGGTCAACCTGCCGCTGTCGGACGCCACCAAGGCGGCCTGGGCCACGCCCAACGACAAGCCGGTCGAGGAATACGCCAAGAAGTGATGGCGTCGGCGATGTGAATCAACGCGGCGCCCTCGAGGCGCCGCGTTGAGTTTCCAGCAACGATGGGCCGCAGGCTGGCGGCCCTTTGCTTTATGGATGGGAGTGAGCCATGCCGAGTTGGGATTGGCAGCTTTACTGCACCGACATGGTGACGGAAGAAGTGGCGCCGAAATGCTTCGGTGCCGCCGGCTATGAAACCTACCTGGATGCCATGGTCCATGCCTGGGGCTGGACCATGGGCATCTCGATCCTGGGCCTGGCGGTGGCCATGGTCGCCGGCTCGCTGATCGGCATTCTTCGAACGGTGCCGAACCGCAAGCTGGCGTGGTTGGGGGAGGCCTACACCGAGCTCTTCCGCAACATCCCGCTGATCGTCCAGTTGTTCCTCTGGTATCACGTGGTGCCGCGGCTGTTCCCGATGTTCGCGAGCGTGCCGGCGTCAGTGCTGGTGGTGATCGCGATCGGGTTGTTCACCTCGGCGCGGGTCGCTGAACAGGTCAAGGCCGGCATCCTGACGCTGCCCAAGGGCCAGCGCTTCGCGGGTCAGGCGCTGGGTCTGACCTTGCCGCAGACCTACCGTTTCGTGCTGCTGCCGATGGCCTTCCGCATCGTCATCCCGCCGCTGACCAGCGAGAGCATGAACATCGTCAAGAACTCGGCCGTCGCCTTCGCGGTGAGCATTCCTGAACTGGCCCAGTTCGCGCAGCAGGCCTCGGAGCAATCGAGCTTCGTGCAGATCTTCCTGCCGGTGACCTTGCTCTATTTCATCTCCGCCTTCCTGATCAACCGCGTCGCGAAACTCATCGAGGCGTATGTACGGGTGCCCGGCATCCTGGGGGCCAAGTGATGTCGCAGTTGGACTTTTCCTTCCTGACCTGGGAGGTGCTGCAGTCGTTCGTCCTGAAGGGACTGATGTTCTCGGTGCAGCTCACTCTGATCGCCACGCTGGGCGGCATCGTGCTGGGCACGCTGCTGGCGCTGATGCGTCTGTCCGGCCGGGCCTGGCTGGAGCGGCCGGCCGCGTTCTATGTGGACACGCTGCGCTCCATCCCGCTGGTGATGGTGATCCTGTGGTTCTTCCTGCTGATCCCTTACCTGGGCGTGAACGTGGGCGCCGAGAAGTCGGCCATCATCACCTTCATCCTGTTCGAGGCGACCTACTTCTCCGAGATCATGCGCGCCGGCATCCAGTCGGTGTCGCGCGGTCAGGTGTTTGCCGGTTACGCCATGGGCATGACCTATCGCCAGACCATGCAGCTGGTGGTGCTGCCGCAGGCCTTCCGCAACATGCTGCCGGTGCTGTTGACGCAGACCATCGTGCTGTTCCAGGACACCTCGCTGGTCTATGCGATCGGCGCTTATGACCTGCTGAAGGGCTTCGAGGTTGCCGGCAAGAACTTCAACCGTCCGGTGGAAACCTATCTGGTCGCCGCCGCCGTCTACTTTGTCATCTGCTTCAGCCTGTCCATGCTGGTCCGTCGGCTGCAGAAGAAGATCGCCATCATTCGCTGAGGTCCACTCGCCATGATCGAAATCAAGAACGTCTCCAAGTGGTACGGCCCGTTCCAGGTGCTGACCGATTGCTCGACCACCATCAAGAAGGGTGAAGTGGTGGTGGTGTGCGGCCCGTCGGGTTCGGGCAAGTCCACGCTCATCAAGACGGTGAACGCGCTGGAGCCTTTCCAGAAGGGCGACATCGTGGTGGACGGCATCAGCCTGTCCGATCCCAAGACCAATCTGCCGAAGCTGCGCTCGCGCGTCGGCATGGTGTTCCAGCACTTCGAGCTGTTCCCGCATCTGTCGGTGACCGAGAACCTGACCATCGCGCAGGTCAAGGTGCTGGGCCGCAGCCTGGACGACGCCAAGGCCCGCGGCCTGAAGATGCTCGACCGCGTGGGCCTGATGGCCCACAAGGACAAGTTCCCTGGCCAGCTGTCCGGCGGTCAGCAGCAACGCGTGGCGATTGCACGCGCGCTGTCGATGGATCCGATCGTGATGCTGTTCGACGAACCCACCTCGGCGCTGGACCCGGAAATGGTCGGCGAAGTGCTGGACGTGATGGTGCAACTGGCCAACGAAGGCATGACCATGATGTGCGTGACCCATGAAATGGGTTTCGCCAAGAAGGTCAGCCATCGCGTCATCTTCATGGATGCCGGCAAGGTGATCGAGGATTGCGTCAAGGAAGACTTCTTCGGCAAGCCCGACGAGCGTTCGCCTCGCGCCAAGGACTTCCTGGCGAAGATCCTGCAGCACTGAGGCCCGGCGCACGTCGACGATGGTTCGTCGATGTGCGGCCCGCACAGGACGCCGACGCCCTCGGCGATGGCGGTCCGATCACCCGATCGGTCTGCCCACCCACCGGCCCGCTCGACAGAGACGGGCCGGTTTGCTTTGGATCACGCGCTGCCGCCGCCGAGGTCGTTCGTCTGCCTGATGGCCAAACATCTCGTTACGGAAGCTCCTGAATTGAGTCAGTGACGCGGGGTCGGGAGATTTTCAGAATTGGGGCCATGAATGCTCCTCGACCTCTCTTCCCCGGACTGTTCCAGTTCAAAGACCCCCGCACCGCAGGCCGGCACGGCAAGCGTCGCAGCGAGCTCGCCCGGCGCAAACGGCAGCGGCTGGATGTCCGCGGATGGCGTGGCAGCGTGTCCGACATCCGCCAGCAAGTGACCGACCTGCGCCACGATGTCGGCGAGATCCGGTTCGAGGTCGCCGACCTGCGCCGTTCTGTGAGCGAGATCCAGGGCGACGTCTCCGACCTTCAGCGCGATCTGCACGACCTGCGGCGGGAGACGCGGGCCGATTCCGTCACCGCCCGGTCCGAAGTTCGTGAGGCCTGCACGGCGATCCGGCACGACATGGCGATTGGATTGGCCGATCTTCGCGGCGGGTTGACGAGCCTGCAAGGCGAGGTCGCCGGTCTGAAGCACAGCATGGGCTCGATGCAGTGGATGATGGCCACGATGTTGGCGCTGGTGCTGGGCGTCGCCGGTCTGAATCTGGCGCAGTTCGCTTCGGTGCGTCGCGCGCCGCCTCACGAGGTCGCCGAGATCGCGAAGGTCGCCGCGCCCGGTGCCGAGCCTGGCTCCCGGTCAGCCCCCGCGCCGGCGCCGGAATCCGCGCGGCCAGACGAGGATGAGCGCTGACAGGCCCATCCCGCATTCCTGGCCCGCGCGGCCTGTCCGGGCCTGTTGAAAGCGCGGCTTGTCCGCCCTTGGATGCAGCGCGTCGCCGCAGCGTTGAATGGCAGCGCGGCTTGCCCGCACGGTTGCGCGTGCAGACAGCCCCGATGCGACAATTCCGCCCCATGAGCGACCTCCTCACCCTGATCCGCCCCGACGACTGGCATGTGCATCTGCGCGATGGCGCTGCGCTGCAGAGCGTCGTGCCCTACACCGCGCGCCAGTTCGGACGTGCCATTGCGATGCCCAATCTGAAGCCGCCGATCACCACGGCCGCACAGGCCGTCGCCTATCGCGACCGCATCCTCGCGGCGGTGCCGGCAGGCGTGGACTTCCAGCCGCTGATGACGCTCTACCTGACCGACCGCACCACGCCCGAGGACATCGCGGCGGCCCAGGCGGCAGGCGTGGTGGCGCTCAAGCTGTACCCGGCCGGCGCCACCACCAACAGCGATGCCGGCGTGACCGACATCCGCAAGACCTACGCCACGCTCGAAGCGATGCAGAAGGCCGGACTGCTGCTGCTGGTCCACGGTGAAGTCACCGACGCCGATGTGGATGTGTTCGACCGTGAGGCCGTGTTCGTGGACCGCATCATGCGTCCGCTGCGCCAGGACTTCCCCGAGCTGAAGGTGGTGTTCGAACACATCACCACCAAGGAAGCCGCGCAGTACGTGACCGAAGCCGACCGCTTCACTGGCGCCACCGTCACACCGCAGCATCTGCTCTACAACCGCAATGCGATCTTCACGGGCGGGCTGCGTCCGCACTACTACTGCCTGCCGGTGCTCAAGCGCGAGGAACACCGCCAGGCGCTGATCCGCGCCGCGACGTCGGGCAATCCGCGCTTCTTCCTCGGCACGGACAGCGCGCCGCATGCGTCGGTGATGAAGGAAAACTCGGTGTGCGGCGCCGGCTGCTTCACTGCGCTCTCCGCGATCGAGCTCTATGCAGAGGCCTTCGAGGCCGCTGGCGCGCTGGACAAGCTGGAAGCCTTCGCCAGCTTCCACGGCGCCGATTTCTACGGCCTGCCGCGCAACACCCAGCGCGTCACCCTGCGCAAGACCGAATGGACGCTGCCGGAAGCGGTGCCCTTCGGCGAGGCGGCGCAGCTCAAGCCGCTGCGAGGCGGCGAGGCGATGGCCTGGAAGCTGGACTGACGGTCGGCGCGGCGCTCGGCGCCGAACGCGCGCCGCGCCGCCTTGCCACCGATCACTTGAAGCGATAAGACGCGCTCATGTAGAAGAAGCGGCCGCGCGGATCGGTGTAGCTCGGGTCGTAGCCCGAGATGAAGAAGTAGGCTTGGTTGGAAAACGGCGGCGCGGTGTCGAACAGGTTCTTCACGCCCGCACGCAAGGTGAGCGCCGATGTGGCCTCCCAACCGCCCGACAGATCCCACAGCGAATACGGCTTGACCCGGTTGCGACCCACCACCGTGCCGCTGGTGGTGTCGATGGCCGAGTTCTGATCCTCATAGCCGCTGTAGAAATTGTTGGCCAGGTTCACGCTCCAGGCCCCCTGGCTCCAATCCAGGTTCAAGCGGTGACGCCAGCGCTGCACCACGCCGTCGGTGACGAAGTGGCCCAGGTCGCTCACATATGGATCGCCCTGGCCGGTCTGCTTCTTGGAGGACAGCACCCAGGTGCCGAGCAGCCGCAGGCCGAAGCGTCCCCATGAAGTGGCCGCCGAGCGCAGCTGCAGCGTCAGGTCGAGACCCGACGACTTCTGCCGTCCGCGGTTTTCCTTGCGCAGCTCGATGTAGCAGATGGCGGAATCGTCAGGGTCGTAGTCGCAACCCGCGAGTCCTTCATCTTCGTTGTAGCGGTGCACCAGCGGCTCGTACTTGGCCAGGTTGCCCAGAATCACGTCATCGCCCAGGGTGCTGATCAGGTCGCGCTTCTGGATGTTCCAGTAGTCCAGTCCGACGCTCCAGAACGGCGAGGGATCGGCCAGCACGCCGATCGAGAACTGCCGCGACTTTTCCGGCTTGAGATTGGCGTTGGAATAGGTGCGCGTTTCCCAGTTGTCGGCGCAGTAGCCCAGGTCGTTGTTGTTCTCGGCCATGCAGACCGGGTCGGGCAGGGTGGAGGTGGTGCTGGTCTTGGTCGGCCGGTAGAGATCATTCATCGACGGCGCCCGGAAGCCGGTGCCCGCCGACGCACGCACCGTCAACGACTTCGACGGCATGTAGCGCACGCCGATCTTGGGGTTGGTGGTCGCGCCAATGCGCTGGTAGTGATCGTGACGCAGCGCGAATTGAAGCTCCCATTCGGGCGACAGCGGCGCCAGCACTTCGCCATACGCGGCCCAGATGTTGCGAGAGTTGTTGGTGAACTGGGCATCGCCCGGCGTGTCGTCGCCGGCGATGTTGTCGGAGATCAGCAGATCGCTGGCCGCCGAGGTGGATTTCTCCCTGCGCAGTTCCGCGCCCAGCGCCAACGACAGGTCCCCGCCACCCAGCTTCATCAGGCTGCGGGTGCCCTTGATGTCGAACGAGTCCATCACGCCGCGTGCGCGCCGCACTTCCTCGTTCACATTGAGCGACTTCAGCAGCGCCAGGCCTTCCGGCGTGTTGGGACCGAACGGATTGAGCACGCCATCCGCGAAGCCCTGCAGCGTTTCGTCGTAGAGCAGATAGCCGCGGGCATCTCGGTCGGACACCCGGTTCACGCTGTGATTGAGGCCCCAGTCGTACTCCCAGCCCGCCAGGCTGCCGTTCATGCCGACGACGAGCCGCGAGCCGGTGCTGGTGAGCTGGCTGGCGCGCATGCCCGCTTCGATCATGCGGGTCCGCACGGTGATGGAGCGATCGTCCGGCAGCGCGTCGCCCAGGCCGGTGGCCGCGAGCGCCGGAATCAGCGACACATCCAGTTCCGCATCGACGCGGTTGCTGGTGCCGACGTACCAGCTGCGCGAACGCGTGTAGGCCGCTTCGACGAAGGCCTGATGCTGGTCGTTCAGCTTGAGCACGCCGCGTCCGAGGAAGCTGGCCTTGTTGCTCTTCGGGTAGAGCTCCAGGTCCCGCATGTAGTCGTAGGTGCAGGCGTTCTCGCCGCCGACGCCGTTCGGCAGATAGAGCGTGTGCGGCGGCTGGCAGTTGGGGGCGCTCAGGTTGATCTGGCTGGAGGTGATCGGCTTGCCGTTGATGGCGAAACCCTGGCTCTGCAGATAGTCGAACTGATCCGACGAGAGCCGGATGTTGCCCGGGAAGGTGGCCGAGGACAGCAGATGCGGCAGCCGCTCGGGAATGCGCAGGTCGGAGATGAACTTGCGCTGCGAGGTGCGCAGCGCGCCGGTGGACTGCACATCCATCACGCCGAAGACATTGAAGCCGTCGCGGGCCAGGTCGCCGTGTCCGGCCGCCAGCGAGGCGGTTCGTTTGCTGGCGCCGCCCTCGTCGGTGAAGCCGCCGTAGACCTCCAGGTCCACGCCCTGGTAGTCCTTGCGGGTGATGAAGTTGACGACGCCACCGATGGCATCGGTGCCGTAGATGGCCGAGGCGCCATCCAGCAGGATCTCGACCCGCTCGATCGCGGCGGCCGGGATGTTGTTCAGATCGACGCCGTTGTCATCGCCGGGCGAGGCGAAGTTGGCCAGTCGCCGGCCGTTCAGCAGCACCAGGGTGGACGAGGTGCCCAGCCCGCGCAGGTTGGCCGAGTTGAAGCCCATCTGCTCCTTGCCGCCAGTGCCGATGCTGCCGCCGTCGCTCAGCCCTTTGCTGGCCGCGCTGACCGTGCTCATCAGCTCGGCGGCGGTGGTCACGCCGGCCTTCTTGATGTCGCTGCGGGTGATGACCTGCACCGGCAGCGCCCCTTCATCGGCCATCCGCTTGATGGCCGAGCCGGTGACTTCCACCTTCTCCAGCTTCTGCACCTCGGTGCCGCTCTGCTGCGCCTGGGCATTCGGACCGAAGGCCGCCAGCGGCAGCCCGACCACCAGGGCCGCGGCCCACGCCACCGCATGCAAGCGCACGGGCCTGGGCGACATCGTGTGGCTGGCGTGGCCGGCGTGGTCGGTGTGGGCGAGGCCCGACGACGGCACGCGACCGCGCCGATCACCGGAGTCGGCGGCAAAACAAGTGAGGCGCGAACGCGAAAGGGCGGACATGAGCGGGCTCCCGAAACTGGCCAATGCTGTTATCGCCGCAGTCTAGGGAGCAGAGTCCTGCCGCCGCTAGAGGGTTCGCGAGCGCAGTCGTGTCCATACAACTGATTCGTGTCAGACCGATGTCCCTTGTCATGGTGCAAGGGCATCGCCCGGCTATCGTGGTGCGTCGGCGATCCTCGGCGCTGTCCGGCGGGTCGGACCGGCTGCGACGCGCATCAAAGGCGGCAGGCTCGATGGGCAGGGGCCTCCAGCGCTTCAGCCAGCCGAAAAACGTCCCAGTCGCCGTGATCCGTCGGCGGACGTCGTGCGCTGGCATGCCGCATGCTGGTGCATGTCGGCGCGATGGCGCGGTCCTGCCCACCGTGTCGCTTGTTCATGTCGTTACTCATTGAGAGGGTCGGATGATCCGGATGAAATCGAAGAGGTGTCGAGTGAGCGTGATCACCATGCGCCTGGCGGATGAACGATCCTCCAGGAAGGCGGCGTCCGGCGGGCTGATCGTCGCCGTCTGCCTGTGGATGGGGCTCATCAGCGCCGACGTGACCGCGGCCACGCCGGTGAAGCCGCCCGCCGCCAGCGCCAGCGCCAGCGCGGCCCGCTCCGGGCCGGTCGCGCCGAGCGCAAAGCCGCCCGCGGCGAGCGCCCCATCACCCCTGGTCTCCGACAACGACGCGCCGATCGAGCCGATCAAGGGCCATGCGATGGCGATCGGCGGCGCGCTGAAGTCGGACAACGATGAGGTCTGGAATCGACTCGTCGCGTTGGCCGGCGGCAAGGGCGCGCGTTTCGTGGTGCTGGGCACCGCGTCCGAAGATCCGGAGGCCAGCGCCAAGCAGGTGGTGGACCAGCTCCAGCGGCGCGGCGCGGTGGCGGAAGCGCTGCCGGTGGCGCCCAAGTTCTCCTGGGTGGACCTGGGCAAAGTGGTGCGGGACACCGCGCTCATCAACAAGGTGCGCAATGCCCGGGGCATCTTTTTCACCGGCGGGTCGCAGGAGCGCATCGTCGATGTGCTCATGCCCGACGGCCATGCGACGCCCATGCTGGAAGCGATCTGGGAGGTCTATCGCCGCGGTGGCGTGGTGGCGGGCACGTCCGCTGGCGCGGCCATCATGAGCACGGTGATGTTCCGGGATGCGCCGAGCGTGATCAGCATCCTCAAGGGCCGATGGGAAGAGGGCAAGCAGATCGACCGAGGCCTGGGTTTCGTCGGCCCGGAGCTGTTCGTCGATCAGCACTTCCTCAAGCGCGGCCGCTTCGGCCGGATGATCCCGCTGATGATGGCCAAGGGCTACAAGCTGGGGCTGGGCGTCGATGAGAACTCCGCCGCGGTGATCCGCGGCGGCGAGATCGAGGTGCTCGGCCAGAAGGGCGCCTTGCTGGTGGACCTGCGCGAGAGCACCAGCGACCGGTCGCTGGGCGTGTTCAACCTCAAGCAGGCCAAGCTGACCTACCTCGATCACGGCGACCGGTACAGCCTGCGCACCCATGGCCTGACGCCGTCGGCGGTCAAGCTGCGAGGTCAGAAGCTGGAGCCGGGCTCGCCCGACTACAAGCCTTACTACACGCTGCCGCAGTTCTACGGCGACATGCTGGGCGACTCCACCATCTCCAACGCGATGGCCTATCTGATCGACAGCGTCCAGCCCGAGGTGCGCGGCCTCAGCTTCGAGGTCAATCCCAGCGCCAACGACACGCTGGCCGATCTGGGTTTCCTGTTCCGCCTCTACAAGGGGCCGGGCAGCATGGGTTGGAGCACCGATGAGATGGGCCCGGACGACTACACCGTCTCCAATCTGTACCTGGATGTGACACCTGTGCGCATGCCCTTGCCGCTCTTCGGCGCCTGGCCGGGCGACCGCCGACCGGTTCGTCCCGCACCGGCGGAACAGCCGCCCGTCGAGGAACGTCCGGCGGAATAGGCGATCGGAAGGGGCCAGGTCTTGCGGTCCGACGGTCGGCCGAAGCCGATCCGGGCGATGACGAGCGTCGCTTGCCTGGCGCCGCACTCGCACCGGGCCCGTTCGCGAACGCCCCCTGGACGAGGGAGCACCGTCCTGCTGCAGTGCGGCAAAGCGGCTAGCATGCGTCGATCCGCGCCCGGGCGCGGCCCTGTCCTGGAGTTCCCCGTTGTTCGCATCCACGATTTCCTCGCAGCGCCTGAGGCGCCGCGCCTGGCGGATGGTGATGATCGGCCTGACCTGTGTCGCCCTCACGGCGCAGGCGCAGACGCCCACCTCGCCTCGGTCCGTCGCGCCGCCACCGCCGTCCAAGGCGGCGGCATCGACCCCTCCGGCCAAGACCACGACGCCCGGCCGCAGCGATGCGCCGCTGGCCGCGCCGCCGTCAGGGCCGGGCGCGTCGTCGTCCGCACCGCCGGCCGTGCCCGGCGTGCCTTCCGAGGCGGCCAGCGCGGCGGGTCAGGCGGGAAGCGGCGGGCCGGTGTCGGCCAGCGCGCGCCGGCTGTATGACCGCACCCGCAGCCAGTTGCTGCAGATCCGCACGCTGCTGAATGGCAGCCAGGCCTCGGTGGGCTCGGGTTTCGTCGTCAGCAGCGATGGCCATGTGATCACGAACTACCACGTCGTCAGCCAACATGCGCTGGAACCGGAGCGCTACCGGCTGCAGTTCGCCACACCGGATGGCGACAGCGGCGACCTGGAGCTGCTGGACGTCGACGTGCGGCGTGACCTCGCCCTGCTGCGGCTGGCCGGCGGGACCGACGCGGTGCGGCGCATGGCGGCGAAGGCGCTGGTGTTCCGACCGCTGGATCAGCCGATGGACAAGGGCGAGCGCATCTATTCGATGGGCAATCCGCATGATGTCGCGTTCGCGGTGGTGGAGGGCACCTACAACGGCCTGGTGGAGCGCAGCTTCGATCCGCTGATCTATTACTCGGGCTCGATCAATCCGGGCATGAGCGGCGGGCCGGTGCTGGACGAGGACGGCGAGGTCGTCGGCGTGAACGTGTCGGCCATGTTCTTCGCGCAGCAGATGAGCTTTCTGGTGCCCGGTGCGCATGCATCGGCCTTGCTCGCGCGCAGCCGCAATGCGCCGCCCCTCAAGGGCGCCGCCTGGCCGCGCCTGCGCGAGCAGCTGATGGCCTATCAGGAGGAGCTGGTCCGCAACTTTCTGAGCCAGCCCTGGCGCAGTGCCAACCATCCCCGCTATCGGCTGCCGATCCCGCAGGAACAGTTCATGCGCTGCTGGGGCAGCGCCACGCCGGCGGATGCGGAAGGCATCCAGATGCAGCGCACCCAGTGCCGCATGGAGCAGGCCATCTTCGTCAGCGAAGCGCTGCAGACCGGTTATCTCAGCGTGGCCCAGGAGGCCTACGACGGCAGCAAGCTGGGCGCGATCCGCTTCGCGCGCCAGTATTCGGCCAGCTTCCGCAATGAGCGCCTGGGCGGCGCGGACCGCGATCGCACCGCACCGTTCTGTCGCGAAGATTTCGTGCAGCAGAAGGACGGCCCGCCGCTGCGCACCGTCGCCTGCTTGCGGGCCTATCGAAAACTGGAAGGACTCTACGACTTGACCGTACTGGTGACCCATGTGGATTCATCGACCGAAGGCGCGCTCGGTCGCTTTGATGCGCGCGGCGTGAGCTTCGCCAATGCGACCCGGCTGACCCGTCATTACTTGCAAGGATTCGCATGGACCACGCCGCGGTAATCGAGATCCTGGACCGCGACGGTCATTGCCGGGAACTGCACCAGGTGCGGTCCTGGCCGGTGCGGATCGGCCGCTCGCCGGATGCCGATCTGGTGTTGTCCGATCCGCATCTGGCCGGCGTGCATGCGCTGTTGCACTGGGCGGAAGACGGTCCGCGCCTGAACCTGCTCGACAGCCAGAACGGCGGCTGGTTCGATGGCCAGCGCGTCGCCGCCGGTGAAAGCCGGCTGTGGACGCCGCAAGCCACCGTGCAACTGGGCACCACGCGCTTGCGGCTGCGCACCGCGCTGGACCCGCTGGCACCGGAACGGCCACTGCCGCGTGCGGATGAGCCGATGCGGCGCGACGCCCGTCCGGCCTGGGCGCTGCCCGGGCTGCTGGCGCTGTGGCTGCTGATGCTGTGGCTGGTGAACTGGTCGGGCAGCGATGCGAGCGCGTCGTGGGTCGATGCGGTCAGCGGCGTGCTGGCGCCGCTGGGCGTTGCGCTGATCTGGGCGGGGCTCTGGGCGCTGGTGACGCAGCTGTTCCGTCACTGGTTCGCCTTCGGCGCGCATCTGTGGCGCGCGCTGGTGGCATCGGTGCTGCTGCAGGCGGTGGACCTGGCGCTGCCGCTGGTCGCTTATGCGTTCTCCTGGCCGCGACTGATGGCGCTGGAGGGGCTCACCTTCACCGTCTGCATCGCGGTGCTGCTGTGGTGGCATGCCAGCGTGGTCTGGCCGCGGGCGCGACGCCGGCTGGCCTTCGGCATCGGCGCGATGGCGCTGGTGGGCTTGGCGCTCACCGTCGGCCGGCGCACGGAGCAGCAGCACTGGCTGGGCCCCAACTATCTGAGCGCCTTGCCGCCGCCGGCCTTGCGGCTGGTTGAGCCTCGGCCGATCGATGGGTTCGTCGATGCCTTGCAGGAACTCGAGGAGCCGCTGAAGCGTCAATCGCTCAAGCGCAATGAGCAGGAAGGCGGCAGCGGCGACGACGAATGAGTCGTGCGGTCACCGCGACCTGATGACCCGCCGCGGTTCCCACCGAGGCGGTGCGCGCATCGGCGCCCGCCATCGGGGGCCACCGCAGCGCGCCTCGATCTCTTCTGAGACCGAGGCGCGTGGCGCTCATTCCCTCAGGCGGGCAGGAAGCCTTCCACCGACAGATAGCGCTCGCCGGTGTCGTAATTGAAGCCGAGCACGCGGGCGTTCGGGTCCAGCTCGGGCAGCTTCCTGGCGATGGCCGCCAGCGTCGCGCCGCTCGAGATGCCGACCAGCAGGCCTTCCTCTCGAGCGCTGCGGCGGGCGAATTCGCGCGCTTCTTCGGCGTCGACCTGGATCACGCCATCGAGCAGGTCGGTGGTCAGGTTCTTCGGGATGAAGCCGGCGCCGATGCCCTGGATCGGATGCGGGCTGGGCGCGCCGCCGCTGATGACCGGCGATGCGCTGGGTTCCACCGCGAACACCTTCAACTGCGGCCAGGCCTTCTTCAACACCTGGGCGCAGCCGCTGATGTGGCCGCCGGTGCCGACGCCGGTGATCAGCGCATCCAGTCCTTCAGGGAAGTCGGCGAGGATTTCCTGCGCGGTCGTGCGCACATGGACATCGATGTTGGCCGGGTTCTCGAACTGCTGCGGAATCCAGGCGCCGGGCGTCTGTGCGGCGAGTTCTTCGGCACGGGCGATGGCGCCCTTCATGCCTTTCTCGCGGGGCGTGAGGTCGAAGCTCGCGCCGTAGGCCAGCATCAGGCGGCGGCGTTCGATGGACATCGAATCCGGCATCACCAGCACCAGCTTGTAGCCCTTCACGGCGGCCACCATGGCGAGGCCGACGCCGGTGTTGCCGGAGGTCGGCTCGATGATCGTGCCGCCCGGCTTGAGACGACCCTGACGCTCCGCGTCTTCGATCATCGCCAGCGCGATGCGGTCCTTGACCGAGCCGCCGGGATTGCTGCGTTCAGACTTCACCCAGACCTGCGCGGTGTGGCTGCTGAACAGGCGGTTGATGCGAATGTGAGGGGTGTGGCCGATGGTGGCCAGGACGTTGTCGGCTTTCATGTGGGCGCTCCAGCAAAGGCGCCCATGCTAGTGCAGTCGCTGCGGCCGTGCAGCGTCCCGGTCGCGCTGGAAACGGGTGCGGAGGGGCTCGACGAACTGGCGCCATCGAGGCGGAATGCGCCATCGCGCGATGAATGAGAGCGCTCCAGCCGCTTTAGAACAATTTGGAGTTTCGATATGCCGTCGACGATCTGGGATTCGCCATCCGGCTGGTGATGAAGCCGCGATTCGAGCCGTCGTCGGCGGTCGTCCGTCGCGGATGCTGACCTGAGACGCCGGGCGCGACAGTGACTCGCTCAATCGGTCAGCCGAGCCAAGTTCAAGCGCTCGACTGTTCAAACGCTCAAGCGCTCAACCGCTTTTCCATGAACACCGACAACGGATCGGGGGCATAGGCGCCGAACGGTTCGCGCCGGTCATAGCCCAACCCTTCATAGAGCGCGAGCGCTTCGGGTTGGTGCACCCCGGTCTCCAATCGTGCGAGCGGAATGCCCTTGGCGCGCAGGTGGACCTCCAGCTCGGCCATGACCATTTTGGAGATGCCGCGTCCACGGAATTGAGGTTGCACGAACACGCGCTTGATCTCGCCGTAGCGGCCGTGTTCGTCTTCGATCACCTTGACCGCACCGCAACCCGCCAGCCACTCGGCCAGCCACACGCCGATGAAATGCACCTGCGGCTGAGCCAGCGCCTGCGGGCTCTCCAGATGGTTGCTTTCCTGCGGGTACAGCGCCGCCATGTAGGCATCGGACTGCGCCAGCAGGGACAAGGCAGCTTCGCTGCAGGGGTCGAGGGCCTGGATCTGCATGATGGTGTGGCGAGCAGGCATCGGCGTCCGCGACAGACACCGACCCGCTCACCCTCGCTGAAAGTACGGCGGAACAGTGGAAGCAATGCACGTGCCCGACGACGATGGCGCGGGTCGAGGGACGAGCGTTCCTCGACCGTCGTTCAGCGCCCCCACAGACTGCGGGCGCCTTGCCCATCCGGGCTTTCACGGCCCACCAATGGGGGGAGCGTCTCGGCGCCGCACGTGCAACGTACAGCGCTATATTGGCGCCCGCCCGGATGGCCCTTTTTACATGTCCAACATTTCATCCGCGGCACGAGGGAGAACCCAGATGCAGACCTTCCACCGTGGGCGCGCGTTCTTGCGCGCGCTTGCCATGGCCTTGTTCACCGTCAGCCTGACCGGTTGCGTGAGCATGTATGTCGACAACACCGTCAAGGAAGTGGCCGTCGCCGACTACCAAAAGCCTGCTCAGGCGAAGCCGGTCCAGCTGTTCTTTGAATTCCGTACCAAGGGCGTGCTGAACCAGCAGGCCACCGGCTATCTGAAGGCGCGCGTGACCGACCAGATCCGCGGCAGCGGTCTGTTCAGCGAAGTCTCTGAAGGCCCGGTGGCGGATGGTGCGTCGCTGAGCGTCGTGCTGGACAACGTGCCCATGAGCGACGACGCCTTCTCGAAGGGCTTCGCCACCGGACTGACCTTCGGTCTGGCGGGCTCGCAAGTCGGCGACGGCTATCTGTGCACCGCCACCTATCGTGGCCCGGACACGCCCACCCCGATCGTGAAGAAGGCGCGTACTGCGATCTACACCACGATGGGCAACGCCGGCACGCCGACGAATGCCGACAAGGCCGCCAACGGTGAAGAAGCCATCACCCGGGTGGTGCGTATTGCCGTGAGCCAGGTCTTGAATGAGACCACGCGCGATCCTTCCTTCAAATAAATCGGACTTACTGCCATGACATCCATGATTCGTTCTTTCCGCCTGCTGGCCGCTCTGGCCGTCGCTGCCGCGCTGTCGGCCTGCGTGTCCGTCAAGCTGCCGACGCCAAGCGCCAATGCGGAGAATGTCGAGAAGCTGCGTTCGGCGTCGATGGCGCCGAGCCAGGTGGGCGAGTTCAAGCTGGCGCCGGGAAAGCCGGCCGCGATGGACACCTCGGTGGGCGGCCTGCGCGGGTCGTCCGTCTCGCCCAGCGGCGGCACCTTTTCGCAACAGCTGCGTGACGAGTTGAGCGCCGAGCTGACGGCGGCGGGTTTGCTGGATGCGTCCAGCCCGGTGGTCATCAGCGGCTTGCTGACGGACAGCCAGGTCGACGCCGCGATCGGCACGGGCACCGGACGCCTGGCCGCCCGCTTCATCGTCAAGCGCGGTGGCGCGGTCGTGTTCGACAAGGAGCTGGCGGTGGAGGCGAAGTGGGAGTCGTCGTTCATCGGTGCGGTGGCCATCCCGATGGCCATCAACCAGTACGGCGCGCTCTACAAGACGCTGGTCGGCAAGCTGGCCGACGACCCGGAGTTCCGGGCTGCCGTCAAGCGCTGAGCCGCACACGCCATCTGCGCAGCGATGGCGTGACCGCTTTCCCGCGCCCAACAAGCGTCCCCGTTAATCTTCAAGAGGGACCCCGTCCCGACCCGTCCAGCAGAGCAAGGAGATCCGGCTCCGCCGGGCTCCCTGCTCGCCCCCCTGGGGGGGCCGGCGCAGCCGGTAGGGGGGTTAGAATCCACCCGTGAAGCGGGCCAGACCGCCGCTGGTGCAAGCGTGGAAACACGGCACTGGAGGAAGGTCCGGACTGCATAGAGCGGCGTAGCAGCTAACGGCTGCCCGGCGTAAGCCGAGGATCAGAGCAACAGAGACGAGTCGATGCGGGTGCAAGCCCGCATCGGGTGAAACGGGCAATCTCTACGCGCAGCAACACCAAGTAGGCCAGCGTTGATGCGGCTCGCAGAGCTGGCGGGTAGGTGGCACCGAGCCGGGCAGTGATGTCCGGCCAAGAGGAATGGCGGTCACATGGGCCGGTTTGCAAAAACCGGTCCGTGCACAAAATCCGGCCTATCGGCCCGCTTCACACTTTTCAGCGCATCCCGCGCATCCCGCGCATCCCGCGCATCCCGCGCATCCAGGGACGTCGTCTCAGCGACCCGCGAGCAGCGCTTCGATGGTGCGCTGCACGGCCAGCGCTTCGGCAAATCCGGGCAGGCTGTGTGAACGGCCTTCCAGCATCGCCGCCCAATGCGCCAACTGATCGGACATGCCATTGATGCGCAGCGCATCGGCATCGCCCAGGCTCTTCATCCGTTCACCCTGACGCTGCTGCGTCGCGCCGAACCAGTCCCGCAATTCGATCTCGCCCTCCGTGGCGCGCCACAGCATGCGGTTGTCGTCGGCGCGCTCACCGCCCAGGCCGGCGCGGATGCGCACGGGCACCCCGCCCGCGACCAGTTCCGCTTCCAGCGACGTCTCTGAACTCACGCCGTCCTCGGGCCAAGTGACGCGGCTGGAGACCACCTCCGCCGGGCCCAGCACGCGTTGCAGCACGAAGATGAAATGCGAGAGCACCTCGCGGCTGAATCCGCCTTCCGCGCGTTGAGAGAGCCAGACGCCCGCTTCGCGCTGCCACGGCCGAGGCCAGGCTGCGAAGCGGAGCTCGATGAGCACCTCCTGCAACGCGCCGAGCGTGCGCCGCGCCGCAGCGCCGAAAGCCAGTTGCAGCGACGCGAGGCCGGCGGAGGAGGCGAGCGAATAGTTCACCGCCGCACGACGACGCTCGCGCTCGATGCGCGCGACGCAGGCGCGGCCGGCGGCAAAGTCGGTGGTGAGCGGCTTCTCGCACAGCACGGCGAGGCCGGCATCGAAGGCCTGCTCGCTCAAGGCGATGTGCGGTCCCGGCGGCGTGGCGATGTAGAGGCCGTGAAGGCCGGGCTCGCAGATCAGTGCCTGGGCGCTGGTGGCTGCGCGCAGCAGCGGATAGTGGGCGAGGACGTGCGCCATGACCTCGGGGTTGTCGTCCCAGACCCGGGTCACCCGCAGTCGCGCATGACCGGCCAGACGGGCCAGCATCCGCTGCCCCATCACGCCCAAACCGATCACGCCCACGCTCAATACACCCGGCACCGCAATTGCTCCTCGCCCGCAAACCCGGCGCAGTGTAGGGGCCCCCGCTACACTGACCCGCACCCGATCCCACCGATTGATTCGCGTGGGCGAGCAACGCACGACTGAGCCCGAATGAACCCTCAAGCCAGCCAGCTGTGGCGCGCGCCACGGTGGGCCTTGTCCATCCTGTTGGCCGCGCTGGCCACCGTCGGGCCTTTCTCCATCGACACCTATCTGCCGGCCTTCGCCGGCATTGCGCGCGCGCTCAACGCGACGCCGGTCGAGATGCAGCAGACGCTGTCCGGCTATTTGCTGGGCTTCGCGGTCATGAACCTATTCCATGGCGCGCTGTCGGACAGCTTCGGCCGTCGACCGGTGGTGCTGACCGGCATGGCGGTGTTCACGCTCGCCTCGATGGGCTGCGCCTTGTCGGGCAGCATCGGCCAGCTGGTGTTCTGGCGCACGGTGCAGGGGCTGTCCGCCGGCGCGGGTGTGGTGGTGTCGCGGGCCATCATCCGGGACATGTTCCCGCCGTCGGAAGCGCAGCGGGTGATGTCGCAAGTGACCATCTTCTTCGGCCTCGCCCCGGCCATCGCGCCGATGGTCGGCGGCTTCCTGTTCGCGCATGCGGACTGGCATGCGATCTTCTGGTTCCTGGTGCTGGTCGGTGCCGCGCTGTTCGTCGCCAACTGGCGCTTGCTGCCCGAGACCCTGCACGTCGACCACAAGCAGCCGTTCCATGTCGGCGCGCTGATGCGCGGCTACCGCAGCCTGGTCGGCAGCCGGCGGTTCCTGTTGCTGGCGCTGGCCAGCGGCATTCCGTTCAACGGCATGTTCCTGTATGTGCTGGCGGCGCCGGTCTTCCTCGGCGAGCACCTGCATCTGGCGCCGACCCAGTTCTTCTGGTTCTTCCTCTTCAGCATCGGCGGCATCATGGGCGGCGCGTTCCTGAGCGGACGACTCGCCGGCCACATCAAGCCCCGTCACCAGATCCGTCGCGGGTTCGTGATCATGGTGATCACGTCGGTGGTGAACATCGTCTGCAACCTGACGCTGCCGCCGAGCCCGTTCTGGGCCTTCCCGCTGATCGGCGCCTTTGCCTTCGGCTGGGCGCTGATGGTCCCGGTCGTCACCTTGATGGTGCTGGATCAGGCGCCCGATCGGCGCGGCATGGCGTCGTCGCTGCAGGCCTGTATCGGCAGCGCGGCCAATGGCCTGGTGGCGGGCCTGCTGGTGCCGCTCGTGATGCATTCCACGCTGTCGCTCGCGCTGACCTCGGCCGGGCTGATGTGTGTCGGACTGGTCGCCTGGCTGTGGGTGAAGCGGGAAGTCGGCTGATCGGGCTCAAGCCGGCGGCGAAACGTCCGATGTAGCAGGGAGCGCCTCTTTCCTGCTGGAGTTTCCGATGTCCTTTCGCGCCCCTGCGCGGGCCCATGCTCGTGGCGATCGTTGGTCCGTGGTGACCACCGTCCTGAGGCACGCCCTCGTCGGATCCACGAGGGCCAGCCGTGCGACGTCGGTCTCCCTGGGCGCCTGGCCGGATGCGGCGACCCGCGCCTGGTTCAGCTGCACCGCCGTGTGCGTGGCGCTGGCCCTGGCGCCGACCCTGGCGCATGCCGCAGAGCCTGCCGGCAAGCCTGGCGCCAAGACTGCCGTGACACCCGGCGCCGCTGCGGCACCAGCCGAGCCGCCCGCCGAGGAATCGCCCGAGCAACTGCGGCAGCGGCTGGCGGAGCGCCTGCGGGACGATGTCAGCTCGCTGAAGCTGAACATCCCCGCCAACAAGGCCAAGGACGATCCCAGATCGCGCCGGCCGTCGACCGGCAAGTCGGCGCCGGCGGCGGCCGCCTCGGCGCCGAAACAGGACATCCGCTGGGGCTATACCGGCGAGGGCGCGCCGGACCGCTGGGGACAACTGACGCCGGAGTTCCGCCAATGCGCGATCGGCACGCGACAAAGCCCGATCGACATCCGCGACACCATCCGCGTCGATCAGGAAAAGATCCAGTTTGATTACCGGCCCAGCAAATTCGCGGTGGTGGACAACGGCCACACGGTGCAGGTCAATGTGGCACCGGGCAATTCGATGGAGGTCATGGGCCGCCGCTATGAATTGCAGGAGTTCCATTTCCATCGTCCGAGCGAAGAGCGCATCAACGGCCGCCAGTACGACATGGTGGCCCACCTGACCCACAAGGATGCGGATGGCCGGCTGGCCACGATCGCGGTGCTGCTGGAACGCGGCCAGGATCAGCCCCTGATTCAAGCCGTGTGGAACCACCTGCCGCTGGAAAAGGGCGACACCTATGAAGCGCCGATTCCCATCGACCTGAACCAGTTGCTGCCCAAGGACCGCGGCTACTTCACCTACATGGGGTCGATGACCACGCCGCCCTGCACCGAGGGCGTGCTGTGGATGGTGTTCCGCCAACCGGTCCAGTTGTCGACGCAGCAGATCTCGATCTTCAGCCGGCTGTATCCGATGAATGCGCGACCGCTGCAGGCGGGATCGGGACGCTTGATCAAGGAATCGAACTGACGCTCGTTTCCATCGCTGCGGGAAGTGTCCCGCCTGAACCCGCCGCGCGGATGATTCAGCCCGGCTTGCGCGGAACGTTCGGCAGTTCCAGGGCCCAGCGAGCAATCTGATCCTTGCGGACAAACGCCACGCCGGGATGGGCGGCGGCATGTCGCAGGAAGTCACCCAAGGCCTTGACGCGAGCGGGCGTGCCACCCAGGCGGTCATGCGTGGCGATCGACATCATCCGGCGACGTCGGCCCGCCTCCTCGTAAAGGACATCGAACTCGTCCTTCAAGTCCTGCGCGAAGCCGGCGGCGGTCAGGGGTCCCTCCGCGCCGAAGCGGGCGATGTCGTTGTTGCGCAGCGTGTAGGGCACGATCGCGAACGGCTTGCCCTGCACCTCGGTGAGCATCGGCTCATCGGCGCCGACGTCGTCGATGTGATAGGTGAAGCCCAATGACTGCAGCAGGCGAAGGGTGCGCGGCGTGCCGCGCATCCAGTACGCATTGAAGCCGACTGGCCTGGTGCCGGTGGCCTGCTGGATCGCCGCGACATTCGCGCGATAGGACGCGAGTTCCTGGGCTTCGGTCATCGTCCAGTGCGGTTCCCAGGTCTGGCCATGAGCGGCGGCCTCGTGACCGCGCGCGACGATTTCCTTGGCCAGCGCCGGTTGCAGCTCGACCGCTCGCCCAATCATGTGCGAGGTCACTTTCACGCCGTGCCGATCCCACAGATCCAGCAGGCGGGGAATCCCCTCGCGCCAGCCGTAGTCAAACCAGGTCCGGGCCGGCAGGTCGGGACCGTCCGTCGCTTTCATCGAAGGGAACGGAGAGCCGTTGCCATGCTCCGTCTGCGCGCCCGCTTCGAACTGCATCGAGACTGAGATCACCAGCCGGATGCCATCCGGCCAGAAGCGGCCGTCGCTGGACGGGCGCACGATCGCACCGGGCGCTGGCGACTGGGCGAATGCCGTGGGCGTCGCGATGCCCAGTCCGGCGCCGGCAGCCGCCATCACCAGGCCGGAGCGAAGGTACTGGCGACGATCGGGTTGGTCGGGCGCAAGCGATTCGTGGGAGGCCGGATGCGGCGCTTCATGGTCGTCGGCAACGTCGGGGCCAGGTCTTGCCGCAAGGACTGGCCCTGCGGCGGCGCCTGGGGCGCGCTCGTCAGCGGACGTCGAGGCACCGTGGCGCGGCGTGGAATCAGAAGACGTTTCGGTCATGGCAACACCTTGATTGAGCGAGGGGATGCCCAGGCGGACAAGCGGCCCGGACCGCCCGTGGTGCGACCGATGGAGAGGCCGGTTCGAGCTTGGCGCCGTCCGTGACGATCCGCACACCGGCGCGGTTTTCCTGGTGTTAACCCTCGCTTGGAGGGTTTCTCTCGGCAAAATCCGCCGCCTTCGCCTCATGTGTTGATAAATCTCAACAACGGCAGACATCCCATTCACTTCAACCCAGGAAGTACCGTGTTGAAAACCATCAAGTCGCGCCTCATCGCGATCAGCATCGCCATCGTGGTGGTGGCGGTCGCACTCGCCACCTTCGCCAGCTATTGGGCGGTGCGCGACCACGCCCGGCGGCAGGTGCAATCGCAACTGACCGAGCTGGCCAGCGCCCATGCGGCCGGCATCGCGGCCTGGGTCAAGACCCAGAAGGATGTGGTCGCGGCGCTGGCGCCGGCGGCTCGTCTGGAGGATCCTCGGCCGGCGCTGAGCCAGGCGCTGAATTCGGGTCGGCTGGATCTGGCGTATGTCGGCGGCGCGGACAAGCGGATGATTTCCATCCCCGACCGCCAGCGCGCGGCCGACTATGACCCCACCGCCCGTCCCTGGTTCAAGCTGGCCAGTGGCAGCGATCAGCCGGTGATCACCGCGCCCTATGTGGCGGCCTCCAGCAAGAAGCTGGTGGTGACCTTCGCCAGCGCGGTGAAGGAGGGCGGCGAGGTGAAGGCGGTGACCGGCGCCGACGTGACGCTGGACGATGTGATCAGCACGATGAAGGCCATCAAGCCGACCGAGAGCGGCTTCGCCATGCTGCTCGACAAGAGTGGCAAGGTCATCGCGCATCCGGATGCGTCACTGACACTCAAGCCGGTGAAGGAGCTGTCGAATCAGCTCGACGACGCGCTGCTGACGGCGGCCCACGGCCAGGCGCTGACCGCCGCCGACATCGGCGATCGTCGCTATTTCCTGAAAGCGGTCGACGTGCCCGGCACCGACTGGGTGCTGGTCGCGGCGGCGGAGCGGGACGAAGCCTTGTCCGCGCTGACCAGCGTGCTGCGCAATGCCGGCTGGACGATGGTGGCCGTGACCGCCGCCGCGGCGCTGGTGGCCGCAGCGGCGGTGGGCACCCTGCTGCGCGGCCTGGCGGGCATCAAGCGCGCCATGAACGACATCGGCGCCGGCGAGGGCGACCTCAGCCAACGCCTGCGGGTGAAGGGCGAGGACGAGCTGGCCGACATCTCGCGCGGCTTCAACCAGTTCGTGCAGAAGATCGAGCAGGTGATGCTGCAGGTGCGTGACACCAGCCAGTCGATCGCGGTGGCCTCACGTCAGATCGCGTCCGGCAACCATGACCTGAGCCAGCGCACCGAGCAGACGGCCAGCAATCTGCAGGAGACGGCCAGTTCGATGGAGCAGCTCAACAGCACCGTCGCCAGCAGTGCCGACAGCGCCGCCCAGGCGCGTGAGCTGGCCGAATCCGCCAGCCGGGTCGCGGAGCAGGGCGGTGTGGCGATGACGCAGGTGGTCAGCACCATGGAATCGATCAGCGCCAGTTCGCGTCAGATCGGCGACATCATCGGCGTGATCGACGGCATCGCCTTCCAGACCAACATCCTCGCGCTGAATGCGGCGGTCGAAGCCGCGCGTGCGGGTGAGCAGGGCCGTGGATTCGCCGTGGTGGCCAGCGAGGTGCGCGCGCTGGCACAGCGCTCGGCCAGCGCGGCCAAGGAAATCAAGAGCCTGATCACCGCGAGCGTGGAGCGCGTCGAGACCGGCACCCGTCAGGTCACCTCGGCGGGCACGACGATGAGCGAGGTCGTCGGCAGCGTGAAGCGCGTCACCCAGATGATGGGCGAGATCAGCCAGACATCGCAGGACCAGAGCCAGGGCATCAGCCAGGTCAATCAGGCCGTTGCGCAACTGGATCAGGTGACGCAGCAGAACGCGGCGCTGGTCGAGGAATCCGCTGCGGCCGCCGAAAGCCTCAAGGATCAGGCGCAGCGATTGGCCGATGTGGTCGGCAGTTTCCGGCTCAGCGGCGGCTCGTCGGCGTCGTCTGGCATGACGCGTTGAGCGAGGTCCAGGGGCCAGCGGTCCGTGGCAGGAGCGGTGGCGCGGGGCGGCGGCGCCCTCGCTGCCGGGAGGTGGCGATGGCTGGCGGCGACGCATTCGTCAGCGCTGCCATCGCCGCGGCTGTGGTCAGCCCGCCGGGTCCTGGGCGTAGGTGCGCAGGAACATGTCGGCCGCCGCATCCGCGACCTGGCGCTGCTGCGCGGCATCCAGCGGTGGCTGGCCCATGGTGATCTGAGGCCAGAACGCGAAACCCTTCACCAGCGCCTGCAACTGCGCCGCCGCAAAGACCGGATCGCCCGTCTTCAAGCGGCCCTCGGCCATGGCGGCGCGGATCCACACGGTCAGTCCTTCTTCGCGGCCGCCCAGGCGACAGAGCATGTCCCGCGCGCGTTGCGGCGCGTGGATCGCCTCGGCAATCAACACCCGCGCCAGATCCAGGAACTGCGGATCATCGGACATCGCCAGCTTCTGCTCGATCAGGATCAGCAGTTGCTCCCGAAGCGGGCGGTCTGCCTGATAGCTCAGCTTGACCTGCGCCTGTGTCGCCTCCCACATCCGTTCGAGGATCGCGTCGAACAGCGCGTCCTTGCCCGAGAAGTGGTTGTAGACCGTGCGCTTGGACACCTGGGCGCGCGTGGCGATGCGGTCCATGTTGGCCACCTCGAAGCCGTGCTCGCGGAATTCCGCGATCGCCGCATCGACGATCGCCTGCCGCTTGCGATCGGTCAGGCGCGTGCGCTCCGCCGGCTCGGAACCCTCCAGGATGGGTTCGTCGGCAGCGGCGGAAGCGGGGGAGGGCACGGGCGCCTGGGCGTCTGAAGTCATGGGGTCAATGTTACACCGGTGAGTTTACTTTTTGGTTCCATCTCACTACACTCGCTGAAAACTACACTGTGTAGTGCAAGTTTTTGGCGGCATTCATCCGCGCTGTGCTGCAATTTTTTGTGGGTGTCTCCCACGGATTGATGAGTGTTTGATGCCTGTGTCCCGCCTCGCTCGATTGACGCCTCGCCTTGTGGCTGTTTTTGCTTTTGGAGTCCTCGCCATGACCGTGTCCCGTGTGATGTCCTCGCCGACCACCGCCGCGCCCAGCTCGGCGGGCCAGCCGCCGTCGGTGGAGCAGGCGATCGAGCAGTCCCCGCAATGGTCGGACGGCAAGTTCCGCAATCCGGTGGCGGAGCCCGAGCAGGGCTTTCGAAAGATGGCCGGCATCCTGTGGGATGTCCTGTTCCACAAGCCCGCCGGCACGGCGCCGGAGCAGGCGCTGACGGTTCAGGCGGTCACCCGCTCGCAGCTCATGGCGGCGCCGGATCGCACGCTGTTCCGACTCGGCCATTCGACCGTGCTGCTGAAGCTGCGCGGCCGCTTCTGGCTGACCGACCCGGTGTTCTCGGAGCGCGCGTCGCCCGTCCAGTGGATGGGCCCGAAGCGCTTCCATGCGCCGCCGATTGCGCTCGAGGACCTGCCCGAGATCGAAGCGGTGATCCTGTCGCACGACCATTACGACCATCTGGATCACGCGACGGTCCAGGCGCTCGCGCCCAAGGTCAAGCATTTCGTCACGCCGCTGGGCGTGGGTCAGCGTCTGATCGACTGGGGCGTGCCGGCGGCCAAGGTGCAGCAATTCGACTGGTGGCAGGGCACGACCATCGCCGGGCTGCAATTGACGGCCACGCCCGCGCAGCATTTCTCCGGCCGTGGTTTGGGCGATCGCAACAGCACGCTGTGGGCCTCGTGGGTGATCGTCGATGACGACCTGCGGGTGTTCTTCAGCGGCGATACCGGCTATTTCGACGGCTTCAAGACGATCGGCGAGCGCTTCGGTCCCTTCGATCTGACGCTGATGGAGACCGGCGCCTACGACCCGCGCTGGCCCTATGTCCACATGCAGCCGGAGCAGACGGTGCAGGCCCACATCGACCTGCGCGGCAAGCGCATGCTGCCCATCCACAACGGCACCTTCGATCTGGCGATGCACCGCTGGCAGGATCCCTTCGAGCGGGTCAGCGCGCTCGCGCGGCTTCGGGAGGTCGAGCTGGTCACGCCGCTCATCGGCGCGCCGCTCGATGTGATGCAGCCCGGGCCGACGCCGGCCTGGTGGCAGGAAGCGCCGGTCGCGCGCTGAGGGCCCGGTGAGGGCGGCGTGGAGGCTGTAGCGCCGCCATGCCCCTGAACTGATCGTCGCGACGCTCGCGCGATCGGCTTTCGGGTCGCCCCTTTCGGCCCACATCGACACGGGCCATGCGCCCCATCAGGGACCTTCGGGTCCCTTTTTGTCGTCTATATCAGAAGCTTCTCCCTCCCATTTCAGTCAGTTGCATCCCCGGTTTCAGGGTGGTACATCGCCGCGATTTGTTGATCCATCACTTGCACAGCGAACCTTAAGTCCTTCATTTTGAAAGACTTTTATTTTGTTAAGTTGCTTGCGAATGCAAGCTAAGTAGTTGATTTGATTGGGAAAAACGCTCAATTTCCTTGACCCGCGCTAAATCGCCCATTAAAGTGGGAGAAAGTGCAATTTGGTGGGTCAAAGTGGCGAATGTCGTGTTTCAGGGGGCGAGTGCCTTGGCGTTGGACGCCAAGGGGCGCTTGTCCGTCCCTGCACGACACCGCGACGTGCTGCAGGCGCTCTGCGCCGGCCAGCTGACGCTCACCAAACACCCGGAAGGCTGCCTGATGGTCTTCCCCCGTCCCGCCTGGGAACAATTCCGTGACCGCGTCGCCGCGCTGCCCATGTCCGCCGCCGGCTGGAAGCGCGTGTTTCTGGGCAATGCGCAGGATGTCGAGATCGACTCCGCCGCCCGCGTCCTGGTCGCCCCTGAGTTGCGCGCCGCCGCCGGCCTGCAAAAGGACGTGATGCTGCTCGGCATGGGCAGCCACTTCGAGCTCTGGGATGCCCAGGCCTATGCCGCCCATGAGGCCGCCGTCATGCAGTCCGAGCTGCCCGACGCGCTCAAGGACTTCAGTTTCTGAGCCGACCGATGAGCGCCGAGCAGTCCCCCTCCTTCACCCATACCACCGTCCTGCTGGACGAAACCGTCGACGGCGTTCTGAACGATCCGGATGGTTTGTATGTCGACGGCACCTTCGGCCGCGGCGGCCATTCACGCCTGCTGCTGTCCAAGCTGTCCGAGCGCGGCCGGCTGATCGCGATCGACCGCGATCCCGAGGCCGTCGCTGCGGCCACCACCGGCCCGACACGGGTCGACGATCCGCGCTTCTCGATCTGCCACGCGCCGTTCGCCGACATGGCGTCCGAGCTCGCCGCGCTGGGCATCACCCAGGCGCAGGGCGTGCTGCTCGATCTGGGCGTCTCCAGCCCGCAGATCGACAACCCGGAACGCGGCTTCAGTTTCCGATTCGACGGCCCACTCGACATGCGCATGGACACCACCCGCGGCGAAAGCGCTGCGGACTTCCTCGCCCGGGCCGACGTCACACAACTCGCACAGGTGATTCGTGACTATGGGGAAGAACGGTTTGCTTTGCCGATTGCAAAGGCGCTTGTGGCTCGCCGGGAAGGCGGGAGTCCTGTACGAAGCACCGCCGAGCTTTCCAAAGTCGTGGCTGGTGCGGTCAAAACCCGCGAACCGGGCCAGGATCCTGCAACGCGCACATTTCAGGCTCTACGGATATTCGTCAACGCCGAGCTTGAAGAGCTGCAGCAGGGGCTGAATGCCGCGCTGAGCCTGCTGGCGCCGGGCGGACGTCTGGCGGTGATCAGCTTCCATTCGCTGGAAGACCGCATCGTCAAGAACTTCATCGCCTCCCACAGCAAGGACGAGGTCGATCGCCGCGCCCCGTTCGCCGCGCCCAAGCCGCTGCCGCTGGTGGCGCTGGGTCGCATCAAGCCGTCGATCGGCGAGGTGCGGGCCAATCCGCGCTCGCGCTCGGCCATCCTGCGCGTGGCTGAACGCACCGATGCGCCGCTGCCCGCTGCGCCCGCCGAAGCCTCGGGCAAGCAGCGTCGTGGGGAGCGGGGAGGGCGCCGTCGATGAGCCGCATCAACCTGATCCTGCTCATCGCGGTGCTGGTGTCAGGCCTGTTCATGGTCCGCAGCGCCTATGACGCGCGCCGCCTGTTCACCGAGGTCGATCGCTCCCAGACCGAAGCCCGTCGTCTGGAGGCGGACTATCAGCGCCTGCTCGCGGACCGCCAGGCTCAGGCCACCAACCTGCGGGTGGAGCAGGTCGCGCGCGAGCGTCTGAAGATGCGCCCGATCTCGCCGGCCATCACCTTCTCGGCCGAAGCGCCGGTGCTGACGGCCAGTGCGCCGCGCACCGCCGCCGCCACAGTCGCCGGAGCCCACCGATGATCGGCCGCAAGCGCACGCTCAATGCCTCGCGCAGCGTCAGCTACTCGAGCAGCCCGCTGCTCGCGTCCAAGACGCCGCCGTGGCGCTCGCGCTTCCTGGTCGCGTTGGTCGGGCTGGCCTTCGCCGGCCTGCTGGGCCGCGCCGCCTACATCCAGCTCATCGGCGAGGACTTCTTCCAGCGCCAGGGCGAGGCCCGCTATGCCCACAAGATGGAATTGCCCGCCAGCCGCGGCAAGATCAGCGATCGCGGCGGCCAGGTGCTGGCCGCCAGCGTCGCCGTGCCGTCGATCTGGGCCTTCCCCAAAGAGGTCGACACCGACCCGGTGAAGCGCCGCCAGTTGGCCAAGCTGCTGGACATGTCGCCGAGCGAGCTCGACAAGCGCCTGGACCCGTCCAATCGCTTCGTCTTCCTGCGCCGCCAGGCGGATGACCAGACCGCGGCCAAGATCAAGGAGCTCAACCTCAAGGGCGTCTTCCAGGACCGCGAATACAAGCGGCAGTACCCGGAAGGCGAGTCCGCCGCGCACATCGTGGGCTTCACCAACATCGAGGAGCAGGGCCAGGAAGGCATCGAGCTGGCGTTCCAGAAGGAACTGCAGGGCCGCGATGGCAGCCGCTCGGTGGTGCGCGACCGTCTCGGCCGTGTGGTGGAAGACATGGGCGAGCGGGTGCCCGCAGCCAATGGCCGTGACATCGAGCTCTCGATCGATGCGAAGGTGCAGTTCTTCGCCTATCAACGCGTGCGCGATGCCGTGGCGGAGAACAAGGCCAAGGCGGGCTCGGTCGTGGTGCTGGATGTGCACACCGGCGAAGTGCTGGCGCTGGCCAACTTCCCGAGCTACGACCCCGGCCATCGCAAGAACCTCTCCGGCGAGCAACTGCGCAACCGCGCGCTGACCGATGTGTTCGAGCCGGGCTCGACGATGAAGCCGTTCACCGCGGGACTCGCGCTGGAAACCGGCCGGGTGAAGCCGGACACCGTGCTCAGCACCGGCCCGCGCAGCGTGGTGATCTCCGGCTGGTCGCCCACCGATTCCCATCCCCACGGCGACCTGACCGTGGCGCAGGTGATCCAGAAGTCCAGCAACATCGGCGCGGCCCGGCTGGCGCTGATGATGCAGCCGCGCGAAATGCATGAGATGTTCACCGCGATCGGTCTGGGTCAGCGCCCGCAGATCAATTTCCCCGGCGCGGTGACCGGCAAGCTGCGTCCCTACAAGAGCTGGCGTCCGATCGAGCAGGCGACGATGAGCTACGGCTACGGCCTGTCCGCATCGCTGCTGCAGCTGGCGCGCGCCTACACCGTGTTCGCTCGCGATGGCGACATCATCCCGATCACCATGACCAAGCGCGGTCCGGATGAACCGGTCGCCGGCATCAAGGTGTTCTCGCCCAAGACCGCAGCGATCATCCGCGAGATGCTGCAGATGGCGGCCGGCCCCGGCGGCACCGCGCCGCAGGCGATGGTGCCGGGCTACAGCGTCGGCGGAAAGTCCGGCACGGCGCACAAGCAGGAAGGCAAGGGCTACGCGAGCAACAAGTACCGGTCCTGGTTCGTCGGCATCGCGCCGATCTCCAAGCCGCGCATCATCGTCGCGGTGATGGTGGACGAGCCCAAGAACGGCCAGTATTTCGGTGGCGCGGTCGCCGGCCCGGTGTTCAGCCAGGTCGTGGCGCAGACACTGCGGCTGCTCGGCGAGGCGCCGGATCTGGAGGTCAAGCCCCAGATCGTCGCCTCGCAAAAGCTGCAGGCCGTGGACGAGAGTTTTTAAGCGGGCAACCCTCATGTTGATGCACCTGAAATCCCCCGAAGCCGCTGCCCGCTGGCTGCAGGAATGGACGCCCAGCGGCCTGCTGCGCACCGACAGCCGCGCGGTCGGCCCTGGCGATGCCTTCATCGCCTGGCCCGGCTATGCCAAGGATGCGCGCCAGTTCGTCGCGGGCGCGCTGGCCGCCGGCGCGGCGACCTGCCTGGTCGAGGACCAGGGCGTGGCCGCCTTCGGTTTCGTCGATGCCCGCATCGCGGCGCTGCCCGACCTGAAGGCGCGCTGCGGCCAGATCGCTGCTGCCTTCTACGGCCATCCGAGCGCTCGGCTGGATGTGCTGGCCGTCACCGGCACCAACGGCAAGACCTCCAGCGCCTGGTGGATCGCCCAGGCGCTGACGCTGCTCGGCGCTCGCTGCGGCGTGATCGGCACCTTGGGCGTCGGCCAGCCTCCGGTGCCCGGCGCACCGGCGGGCACCAGCGCCTCCATCGAAGCCACCGGCCTGACCACGCCGGATCCGGTCCGTCTGCAGGAAGCTTTCAAGCGCATGGCCGATGACGGCTATGCCGCCTGCGCGATCGAAGCCTCGTCCATCGGCGTGGAAGAACACCGGCTCAGCGGCACCCAGATCAAGGTGGCGCTGTTCACGAATTTCACCCAGGACCATCTGGACTATCACGGCGACATGGCCGCCTACTGGGCCGCCAAGCGCAAGCTGTTCGCCTGGCAAGGCCTGCAGGCGGCGGTGCTCAATCTGGATGACGAGAAGGGCGTCTCGCTGGCCGCTGAACTCGCGGCGCAGCCGCCGGTCAACGGCCAGGCGCTGGATCTCTGGACCTACGGCCTGAACCGCACCGATGCCCGCCTCTGGGCCGAAGACCTGCGTCATGACGCCCAGGGCCTGGCGTTCACCCTGCGCGAAGCCGCGCACGCGGTGCCGGTCCAGACCGGCCTGATCGGCGACTACAACGTCTCGAACCTGCTGGGCGTCATCGCCGGCCTGCGGGCGCTGGGCCATTCGCTGGAGGACATCGCACGCGTCGCCGCGCTCGTCACGCCGGTGCCCGGCCGCATGCAGCGCGTCGGCAATGGCCGCGAGCTGCCGCAGGTGGTGGTCGACTATGCCCACACGCCGGATGCGCTGGAGAAGGCGCTGTCCGCGCTGCAACCGCTGGCGCAGGCGCGCGGCGGCGAGCTGCGGGTGGTCTTCGGATGTGGCGGCAACCGCGATCCGGGCAAGCGTCCGCTGATGGGCGCGATCGCCGCGCGACTGGCCACCCGCGTGGTGCTGACCAGCGACAACCCGCGTCATGAAGATCCCAGCCGCATCCTGGCCGACATCGAAGCCGGCCTGCCGGCCGCCTCGGTGCGTCAGGTCATCGTCGACCGGGCGCAGGCCATCGACCAGGCCGTCACCGAGGCGGGTGCACGCGATGTCGTGCTGATCGCCGGCAAGGGCCATGAGGACTATCAGGAGATCGCCGGCGAACGCCGCGCCTTCTCCGATGTGCAAGCCGCGCGTGCGGCCCTGATCGAGAGGGCCGGCCTGTGAGCGAGACCGTGCTGCCGATGATGACGCTGGGCCAGGCCCACGCGCTGCTGCAGCCCTGGCTGCCGGCGACGACGCTGGTGGGTGATCCCGCCACGCCGCTGTCGCGCGTGCACACCGACACCCGCAGCCTGCGCGCGGGCGACCTGTTCGTCGCGCTGCGGGGCGAGCGTTTCGATGCGAACGACTTTCTGGCGCAAGCCAAGGCCGCGGGCGCCGCAGCCGCGCTGGCGGAACGCGGCCTGAGCGAAGCCGGCCTGCCCGGCCTGCTGGTGCCGGACGCGAAGCAGGCGCTCGGCCTGCTGTCGCAAGCCTGGCGCGCCCAGCACCATCTGCCGGTGATCGCCGTCACCGGCAGCAATGGCAAGACGACGGTCACGCAGATGATCGCCGCCATCCTGCGCGCCTGGCTGGGCGACGCAGCGATGCTTGCCACCGAAGGCAACCTCAACAACGAGATCGGCGTGCCGCTCACGCTGCTGCGCCTGCGTCAGAACGAATCCGTCTGGCACCGCGCTGCCGTGATCGAGCTGGGCATGAACCATCCCGGCGAAATCGCGCCCTTGGCCGCGATGACCCAACCGGGCGTGGCGCTGGTCAACAACGCCCAGCGTGAGCATCAGGAATTCATGCACACGGTGGAAGCGGTGGCCCGCGAGAACGGCGCGGTGATCGAGGCGCTCGATCCTGCCGGCGTGGCGGTCTTCCCGGCCGAGGATGGCTGCGCGCCCGTCTGGCAATCGCTGGCGGCCGGTCGCGGCACGCTCACCTTTGCCCTGCAGGGTCAGGCCGATGTGATGGGCCGTGCCCAATGGATCGCGCCCGGTGATGACGCCGGCCCCGTGGCGACCGGCGCGGGCGCTGCCGGTCACTGGGCGCTGGAAATCCTGACGCCGGCTGGCTCGGTGCCGGTGGCGCTCGCGATGGCCGGTCAGCACAACGTGCGCAATGCGCTGGCCGCTGCCGCCTGCACGCTGGCCGCGGGCGCGCCGCTGGTGGCGATTCGCGAAGGCCTGCAGGCGTTCAAGGCGGTGAAGGGCCGCTCCGCCTTGCAGACGGCGGTCTGGCAAGGTCGCCGCATCACCCTGATCGACGACAGCTACAACGCCAATCCCGACAGCGTGCGCGCCGCCATCGATGTCCTGGCCGAACTGCCGGGCAGCTCCTGGCTGGTGCTGGGCGACATGGGCGAGGTCGGCGATCAAGGCCCGGCCTTCCACCGTGAGGTCGGCGCCCATGCGGCCGATCAGCGTCTGGCCGCGCTGTGGACAGCGGGCTCGGCGGCGCGCGAATCGGCCGCCGCCTTTGGCAGCGGCGCTCGGGCCTTCGACACCGTCGCCGACCTCATCGCCGCGCTCGACGCGGCCCCCCAAGTGCAGAACATCCTGGTCAAGGGTTCGCGCTTCATGAAGATGGAACAGATCGTGGCCGCCTTGCAGTCTGGCGGCGCAGGAGGAACCCATGCTGCTTAGTCTGGCCCAATGGCTGCAGGCCAATTTTCCCGACCTGGGTTTTCTCCGCGTCTTCAGCTACATCACCTTCCGTGCGGTGATGGCCGCGCTGACCGCGCTGCTGATCGGCCTGGCCTTCGGCCCGTGGGTGATCCGTCGCCTGACCGAGATGAAGATCGGCCAGCCCATCCGTGAATACGGCGTGCAGCAGCATCTGTCCAAGAGCGGCACGCCGACCATGGGCGGCGTGCTGATCCTGATCGCCATCGGCGTGTCGACGCTGCTGTGGTTCGACTGGGCCAACCGTTTCGTCTGGGTGGTGATGCTGGTGACCATGGGTTTCGGCGCCATCGGCTGGGTCGACGACTACCGCAAGGTCGTCAACAAGGATCCGGAGGGCATGCGCAGCCGCGAGAAATTCTTCTGGCAGTCGCTGATCGGCCTGATCGCCGCGCTGTACCTGGCCTTCAGCGTGTCCGAGACCAGCTTCTTCGGCGTGGTGCAACTGTTCTTCCGCTGGGTGTCCAGCGGCTTCTCCACCGAACTGCCACCTCGGGCCGACCTGCTGCTGCCGTTCTTCAAGGCGGTCAGCTATCCGCTGGGCGTGTTCGGCTTCATCGGCCTGTCCTATCTGGTCATCGTCGGCACCAGCAACGCGGTCAACTTCACCGACGGCCTCGATGGCCTGGCCATCATGCCGGTGGTGATGGTGGGCTCGGCGCTGGGCGTGTTCGCCTACCTGACCGGCTCCTCGGTGTTCAGCCGCTATCTGCTGCTGCCCTACATCCCGGGCGCCGGTGAACTGCTGATCTTCTGCGCCGCGCTGGCGGGCGCCGGTCTGGCCTTCCTGTGGTTCAACACCCATCCGGCCCAGGTGTTCATGGGCGATGTGGGCGCCCTGGCGCTGGGCGGTGGACTCGGCACGCTGGCGGTGATCACGCGCCAGGAAATCGTGCTGGGCATCATGGGCGGCGTGTTCGTCGCCGAAGTGCTGTCGGTGATGCTGCAGGTCAGCTGGTTCAAGTACACCAAGAAGAAATACGGCGAGGGCCGGCGCATCTTCAAGATGGCGCCCTTGCACCACCATTTCGAGAAGTCGGGCTGGAAGGAGACGCAGGTCGTCGTCCGGTTCTGGATCATCACCATGCTGCTGTGCCTGGTCGGTCTGGCCAGCCTGAAGCTGCGGTGAGCTCCGCTCACTGACCCGACGACGCCGATCTCACGCAGGACACGAACCCATGGACTTCCCCGCGCTCTTCCAGTCACAGCACGCCTTGGTGCTGGGGTTGGGCGACTCCGGCCTGGCGATGGCGGCCTGGGTCGCGCGGCTGGGTGCGCGCGTCACCGTGTGGGACAGCCGCGAACAGCCGCCGCAACTGGCGGCGCTGCGCGAGCAACTGCCGGAGGCGGAGTTCCTGAACGGCGAGCTGTCGCCGTCCCGCCTGGCCGATGTCACGCTGCTGTTCAAGAGCCCCGGCCTGTCGCCGCTCGACACCCGTCTGCAGCCGCTGCTGGCGCGGGCCGCCGAGCGCGGCCTGCGGGTGCAGGGCGAGCTGGACCTGTTCGCGCAGGCCCTGGCCCAGTTGAAGACGAGCTACCGCTATGAGCCCGGCGTGCTGGCCATCACCGGCACCAACGGCAAGACCACCACCACCAGCATGACCGCCTTGCTGGTGGAGCGCGCTGGTCGCCGCGTGGCGATGGCCGGCAACATCGGACCGACGCTGCTGGGCACGCTGTCCGATGCGCTGGACCGTGAGCCGCAGCCGGTGTCGCCGGAAGCGATCGACGCGGCTGAGCCGTTGGAACCGGCCGAACCCGCCGAAGCCGCGGGGGATGCGGGCGCTTCGTTGTCTTCGTCCGAGCCCGTGGCGGCCGAAGCAGCAGGCGACGGCGAAGCGGCGACCTCGCCGAGCGAGGGGACTGCGGCGGCGTCGACCTCGATCGCGGCCGATGCCTCGACTGTCGCCCATGCGCGAGTGGATTTGCCCACCGCGGTGGAGTCCGTCGATGCGACCGATGCGACCGAAGCCGCCGACGTTGAGGAAACCGTGGAGCCCGAGGTGGCTGCGCATGCAGTGAAGGACTCGGCCGAGGCATCGAGCGCCCCTGACGCTGAGGCTGCTGCGGCGATCGAGCCGCTGCCGTCATCGGCGGAAGCGTCCGATGAGGCCACGCCGCACGCCTCGACGGAATCATCGGACGACACGCCGACCGACGCCGCCGACGCGACCGGCCCGGCAGTCGTCGACGAAGCGAGCGCCACGACCGCCGCAGGCCCCACGCCGACCGAGCCGATCCCGGCCGACCCCGAGCGCAGCGCGCTGGAGACCGTGGCCGAGCTGCTGGACGAAGCGCCGCTGCCGATCAAGCCTCCGCCGCCCAAGCCGCCGGAGTTCGAGGTGCTGCCGCAGGTCTGGGTGCTGGAGCTGTCCAGCTTCCAGCTGGAGGGTGTGCAGGGCTTCGAGCCCAGCGCGGCCGCCGTGCTGAACATCACCCAGGACCATCTGGACTGGCATGGCGACATGCCCGCCTATGCGCGCGCCAAGGGCCGCATCTTCGGCGAGCAGGCGGTGATGGTGATCAATCGCGACGATGCCGAGGTCGAGGCACTGGTGCCGGCACCGATTCAGGTCAAGCAAGGTCGCGGCCGCCCCAGCAAGCTGGTGGAGCGCGAGGTCGTGCGTTTCGGCCTGGACGCGCCGCGCCGGCCCGGCGATTTCGGCCTGATGGTCGAGAACGGCATGGCCTGGCTGGTGCGCGCGCGTGAGCAGGAAGAAGAACTCAAGGGCCTCAAGCGCAAGAAGGGCGAGGACGATGAGCCGCTGTCCATCCAGCGCCTGATGCCGGCCGATGCGCTGCGCGTGCGCGGCCGCCACAACGCCTCGAATGCGCTGGCCTCGCTGGCCCTGGCCACCGCCATCGATTGCCCGCTGGCGCCGATGCTGCATGGTCTGCGCGAATACCGCGGCGAACCGCATCGGGTGGAATTCGTCAGCACCGTGCGCGGCGTGGACTTCTATGACGACTCCAAGGGCACCAACGTCGGCGCGACGGTCGCGGCGGTGCTGGGTCTGGGCGTCGACCGCGCGCCGGCCAAGCTGGTGATGATCCTCGGGGGCGACGGCAAGGGGCAGGACTTCTCGCCGCTGGCCACGCCGATCGCGCTGCATGCCCGCGCCGTGGCCCTGATCGGCCGGGATGCGCCGCAGATCGAAGCCGCGCTGCAAGGCAGCGGCGTGCCGATGCAGCGCCATGACTCGCTGGAGGACGCCACCCGCTGGTCGCTGGCACAAGCGCAATCGGGCGACAGCGTGCTGCTCAGCCCGGCCTGCGCCAGCCTGGACATGTTCCGCAACTATGCGCATCGCGCCGAGGTGTTCGTCGCCACCGTGCGCGAGCTGGCGCAAGACGAAGGGCTGATCGAATGAGCGCCATCACCGGCTTCCTCGACCAGCTCGGCACCCGGCTGCGCGCGCTGACGTCGCGCCGCGAGGCCGCGGCCGCCGGCGGCGTGGACGTGCCGGTGCGGGACTGGGTCTCGACCTCGTCGGGCCAGCCCACGCGCATCCTGGGCTTCGACCTGACGCTGGTCTGGGTGGTGCTGTCCCTGCTGGCGCTCGGGCTGTTGATGGTCTATTCGGCGTCTATCGCGCTGCCGGACAACCCCAAGTTCGCCAAGTACGCGCCGATGCATTTCTTCATCCGGCAGTCCACCTTCATCCTGCTCGGCCTGCTGGCCGGCTGGATCACGGTGATGGTGCCGGTGAATGTCTGGGAGCGTCATGCGCCCAAGATCTTCGTGGCGGCGCTGGTGCTGCTGGTGGTGGTGCTCATTCCGCATGTGGGCAAGGGCGTCAACGGCGCGCGGCGCTGGCTGCCGCTGGGCGTGATGAACTTCCAGCCGTCCGAACTGGCCAAGCTGGCGATCGCGATGTATGCGGCCAACTACATGGTCCGCAAGATGGAGAAGAAGGAGAACTTCTTCCAGGCGGTCTGGCCGATGGCCTGCGCGCTTGCCTTCGTCGGCGTGCTGCTGCTGGCCGAGCCCGACATGGGCGCCTTCATGGTGATCGCCGCGATCGCGATGGGCATCCTGTTCCTGGGCGGCGTGAACGGTCGGATGTTCTTCCTCAGCGTGGCGGTGCTGATCGGCGCCTTCGTGCTGATGATCACCTTCAGCGATTTCCGCCGCGAGCGGATCTTTGCGTATCTCAATCCGTGGGATGAGAAGTATGCGCAGGGCAAGGCGTACCAGCTGACCCACTCGCTGATTGCCTTCGGTCGCGGCGAACTGTTCGGCCAGGGGCTGGGATCCAGTCTCGAAAAGCTGCACTACCTGCCCGAGGCGCACACCGACTTCCTGCTCGCCGTCATCGGCGAAGAACTCGGCTTCATCGGCGTGGCGATTGTGATCTTCGCGTTCTTCTGGCTGTCGCGCCGCCTGTTCCACATCGGCCGTCAGGCGGTGGCGCTGGACCGCGTCTTCGCTGGTCTGTATGCGCAGGGCATCGGCATCTGGATGGGCGGCCAGGCCTTCATCAACATGGGCGTCAACCTGGGCGCCCTTCCGACCAAGGGCCTGACCCTGCCGCTGATGAGTTATGGCGGCTCGGCCACGGTCCTGAATTGCGTGGCATTGGCGATTGTTTTGCGAATCGATATCGAGAACCGACAGTTGATGCGGGGAGGGCGGGCATGAGCACGCGCCACCTCGTGGTGATGGCCGCCGGCACCGGCGGCCATGTGATTCCCGGCCTGGCGGTCGCGGCGGAAATGCAGCGTCGCGGCTGGACGGTGTCCTGGCTGGGCACCGAAGCCGGCATGGAAAACAAGCTGGTGCCGCCGTCCGGCCTGCCGCTGGACCGGCTGGCCTTCGCCGGTCTGCGCGGCAAGGGCCTCAAGCATGCGGTGCTGGGCGTGGGTCGTCTGTTCCGCGCGCTGGCCCAGAGCGCCCATGTGCTGGGCGAGCGCAAGGCCGATGCGGTTCTGGGCATGGGCGGCTATGTCTGCCTGCCCGGTGGTCTGATGGCCTGGCTGATGCGTCGCCCGCTGCTGCTGGTGAATGCGGATGCGGCGCTGCTGCTGTCCAACAAGGCGCTCGCGCCGGTGGCCCGCAAGATCGCTTTCGGCTTCGACGGCCTGGCCGCGATCCAGCAGCGCAAGGGCGTGGTGACCGGCAATCCGGTGCGTGCCGACATCGAAGACCTGCCCGCGCCGGAACTTCGCTTCGAAGGCCGCAGCGGTCCGCTGAAGGTGCTGGTGGTGGGCGGCTCGCTGGGCGCGCGGGCCATCAACGAGGTGTTGCCGCAGGCGCTGGCGCTCTGGCCCGAAGCCGAGCGTCCGCAGGTGACGCACCAGACCGGCGAGGCCAACTTCCCGCTGGTGCAGGCCGCCTATGAGCGCGCCGGCGTGCAGGCCGAGGTGCTGCCCTTCATCCACGACATGGCCGCCCGGCTGGCCGATGCCGACGTGGTGATCTGCCGCGCGGGCGCGGTGACCGTCTCGGAACTCTGCGCGGCCGGCGTGGCCAGCATCCTGGTGCCGCTGGTGGTGAGCACCACCTCGCACCAGCGCGACAACGCCCAGTACATGGCGCAGCACGAGGCCGGCGTGCACCTGCCGCAAGGCGAGCTGACTGCCGAAGCGCTGCATGCGCTGCTGCAATCGCCGCGCGAGCGCTGGCTGGGCTATGCGGTGAAGGCGCGCTCGCTGGCGCGTCCGCGCGCGGCGTCGCGCGTGGCCGACGAGATCGAAGCCATGCTGCCGTCCGGAGGCCGCGCATGAAGCACGCGCTCCAACGCATTCATTTCACCGGCATCGGTGGCGCCGGCATGAGCGGCATCGCCGAGTTGCTGGCGGCGCAGGGCTATCAGGTCAGCGGCTCCGACCAGGGCGAGAGCGAGACCACCCGTCGTCTGCGCGCGCTCGGCGTCACCGTCCACATCGGCCATGCGGCCGAGCATGTCGGCCAGGCGCAGGTGCTGGTGAAGTCCAGCGCGATCAAGGCCGACAACCCGGAGCTGATGGCTGCGCATGCGCGCCACATCCCCGTGTTGCTGCGGGCGCAAATGCTGGCCGAGCTGATGCGCCCGCGCATGGGCATCGCCATCGCCGGCACCCATGGCAAGACGACGACCACCTCGCTGCTGACCTCGGTGCTGCTGCAGGCGGGCCTGGATCCGACTTATGCGATCGGCGGTCAGTTGCTCGCCAGCGGCGCAAATGCTGCGCTGGGCAGCGGTCCGCACATGGTGGTGGAGGCCGATGAATCGGATGCCTCCTTCCTGCACCTGCTGCCGCAGATGGCGATCGTCACCAACATCGACGCCGACCACATGGACACCTACGGGCATGACATGGCCCGTCTGCGTCAGGCCTTCGTGGACTTCCTGCACCGCATGCCGTTCTGGGGCACCGCCGTGCTCTGCGGCGATGACGCCGGTGTGCAGAGCATCCTGCCGATGCTGTCCCGCCCGGTGCTGCGCTATGGCCTGGACGCCGCCAACGAGGTGCGCGCGATCGACGTGCAGGCCGATGTCGGCGGCCAGATGCGGTTCACCGCGCTGCGCCGCCGCGCGGACGGCGAGGCCCTTGCGCCGCTGCCGATCCAGCTTCGACTCGCGGGACAGCACAACGTGCTGAATGCGCTGTCGGTGATCGCGATGGCCATGGCGCTGCGGGTGCCGGACGACGCGCTGCAGCAGGCACTCGCCGGCTTCGGCGGCGTGGGGCGGCGTTTCCAGTCCTATGGGGAACTGCCGGTCGACGGCGGCACCGCGCTGCTGATCGATGACTACGGTCACCATCCGGTGGAAATGCAGGCGGTGCTGAAGGCCGCACGCGGCGCCTACCCGGGCCGCCGACTGGTGCTGGCATTCCAGCCGCACCGCTACACCCGCACCCGCGATTGCTTCGACGACTTCGCCACCGTGCTGGCCCAGGCCGACGCGGTCTGGCTCACCGACATCTATGCCGCCAGCGAATCGCCGCTGCCCGGCATCAGCGGTGACAGCCTGGCGCAGGCGGTGACGGCGCGCGGCACGGCGGCCGGTTATGTCGGCGACTGGCAGCAGTTGCCGCAGACGCTGCGCGCGCAGGCGCGGGCGGGTGATGTGGTGATCGTGATGGGGGCGGGATCGATTGCTGCCGTGCCCGCGCTCACCGTGGATTTGATGACGCAAGGGAAGGGCCGCTCATGATGCTGGACCTCGACATGACGGGGATTTCCATCCCCGCACTCGGCAAGGTGGCCGTGCTGTTTGGTGGTGACTCGGCGGAGCGCGATGTGTCGCTGATGTCGGGCCAGGGCGTGCTGGCCGCGCTGCAGTCGCAGGGCGTGGATGCCCATGCCTTCGACCCGTCGCAGCGACCGCTGCAGGCGCTGAAGGAGGAAGGCTTCCAGCGGGTGTTCATCGCGCTGCATGGTCGCCATGGGGAAGACGGCACGGTGCAGGGCGCGCTGGAACTGCTGGGCATTCCCTACACCGGCTCCGGCGTCATGGCCTCGGCCATCGCGATGGACAAGATCACCACCAAGCGCATCTGGCTGGCCGACGGTTTGTCCACGCCGCGCTGGATCAGCCTGCGTCGGGACCAACAACAGCGCGAGGTCATCCGCACCGTGCCGGACGACCTGGGCCTGCCGCTGTTCGTGAAGCCGCCGCATGAAGGCTCGTCCATGGGCGCGAGCAAGGTGATGGGCTATTCGCAGATGCAGGAAGCCGTCGAGCTGGCGGCCCGCTTCGATGCGGTCGTGCTGTGCGAGGAATTCATCGAGGGTCAGGAGTTGACCTGCCCGGTGCTGGGCGATGGCGAAGCGGCGGTGGCGCTGCCGGTCATCGAGATCCGCGCCGTCGAAGGCAATTACGACTATCAGAACAAGTACTTCACCGACACCACGCAGTACCTGGTCGGTCAACTGCCCAGCGAGCTGCAGCAAGAGGTGCAGGCGCTGGTGCTCGCCGCCTACCGCTCGCTCGGCTGCCGGGGTTGGGGCCGTGCCGACCTGATGCGACGTCGGAGCGACGGCAAATTGTTCCTGCTGGAGATGAACACCTCGCCGGGCATGACTTCTCATTCCCTGGTGCCGAAGGCCGCGCAAGCGGTGGGCATCAGCTACGAGCAGTTGTGCCTGTGGTTGTTGAGCCAGGCCCGACTGGACAGCCAGGCCTGATCCCCACCCCACCCACGCATCGCCATCATGGGCGCCACCTTCACCAGCCAAGCCACGCCGCTGCCGTCGGACATCCGAGTGATGAACGCGGTCGCGGCGTTGCTCGTGTTGCTGGTAATGGCCGGCGGTGTGGCGATCGGCTTGCAGTGGCTGGTGCGTCAACCGTTCCTGGCCATCCGCTCGATCACGGTCGAAGGCGACGTAAGCCGCAACAGCAGCGCGTCGCTGCGGGCCAACGCGCTGCCGCGCCTGAGCGGCGGGTTCCTGACGATGAACCTGAAGAGCGCGCGCCAGGCATTCGAGTCCGTACCGTGGGTGCGGCATGCGACGGTGCAGCGCATCTGGCCGCGGCAGTTGCTGGTCCATCTGGAAGAGCACCGCCCCGCCGCGTATTGGGAAACCAAGGCCGACAACGCGGATGCGGACAGCGATGCGGTGGTCGATACCCAGCTGGTGAACAGTTTCGGCGAGGTCTTCGAGGCCAATCTGGGCGATGTCGAGGACGACGATCTGCCCACCCTGGCCGGCCCGGAGAAAACCTCCGGCGCCATGTTGTCGATGTGGCGGCAACTGGATCCGCTCACCCGCGGCAAATTGAATGAGGGGGTGGAGCGCCTGGATTTGTCAGGACGGGGCTCCTGGCGGGTCACCCTGGAAAAGGGCGCCGTCATCGAACTGGGGCGAGGCACCGAGGCGGAGGTGGTGGCTCGATATGGTCAATTTATCGCCAGCATTCCCCAGATTACTGCCCGCTATCGCACTTCGATGGTTTCGGCCGATCTCCGCCATGAGCAGGGATACGCGGTTCGGCTGGCCGGTGTGACGACAGTTTCAAACGCGCCCAAGGGCGCCACCAAGAAGAATTGAGGACAGGCATGGCCAAGGAATACAAGGATTTGGTCGTCGGATTGGACATCGGCACCGCCAAGATCATGGCGGTGGTGGCGGAGGTGATGGGCAACGGGGAATTGCGCATCGCCGGTCTGGGCGTGGCGCCCAGCCATGGACTCAAGCGCGGCGTGGTGGTCAATATCGACGCCACGGTGCAATCGATCCAGCAGGCGCTCAAGGAGGCCGAAATGATGGCCGACTGCCGCATCGCCCGGGTTTTCACCGGCATTACCGGCAGCCATATTCGTGGCCAGAATTCCACCGGCATGGTGATCGTGCGGGACAAGGAAGTCACGCCGGTCGATGTCGCGCGGGTGGTGGAAACCGCCAAGGCCATCAATATTCCGAACGACCAACGGCTTTTGCTGGTCGAGCCCCAGGAATTTGTGATCGACGGCCATGAAGTGAAAGAGCCGATCGGCATGAGCGGCGGCCGGCTGGAGGTCAAGGTCCACATTGTGACCGGCGCCCAGAGTGCGGCCGAGAACATCGTCAAGTGTGTCCGCCGCTGCGGGCTGGAGGTCGAGCAGCTCGTGCTGAACCCGAGCGCCTCCAGTTTGGCCGCACTCACTTCGGACGAGCGCGACCTGGGTGTGGCGCTGGTCGACATCGGCGCCGGCACCACCGACGTGGCGATTTTCACCGGCGGGTCGATCCGTCATACCGCAGTGATTCCGATTGCCGGCGACCTCATTACCAGCGATATCGCCATGGCCCTGCGCACCCCGACCAAGGATGCGGAGGAAATCAAGGTCGAGCATGGCGTGGCCAAACAGTTACTGGCCGATCCGTCCGATCAGGTCGAAGTGCCGGGTTTGGGTGACCGGGCACCCCGCATGCTATCCAAGCAGGCCCTCGCCGGTGTGATCGAGCCGCGCGTGGAAGAAATCTTCTCGCTGGTGCACCAGGTGATCCGGGAATCCGGCTACGAAGAGCTGTTGTCGTCCGGAATCGTGTTGTCCGGAGGATCGTCGGTGATGCCCGGGATGGTGGAACTGGCGGAAGATATTTTCCTGAAACCGGTACGGCGTGGAAATCCGACTTACAGCGGCGCCCTGTTTGACATGGTCGCCAATCCCCGTTCGGCCACGGTGATGGGGTTGCTGGAAGAGGCCCGGTTGTCCCGCACCCGGGGATTCAAGGCGGCCCAGCAGGCGGGTTCCGTCAAGACCCTCTTCGGACGGGCCAAGGATTGGTTTCTTGGAAATTTCTAGAAATTCATCGAGTTTTCCTGGCCTCTGTTTCGGGTATGGCCCTGGAACGAGGGGCAAAAAATGGGGCGCGCCCCACTTCAATTTTGCTGATGGTAGTTGCACAATATGGACAGGAGGTTTGATATGGCCATCGAAATGATCGAAGAGTTTGATCAAGGCACCCAGATCAAGGTGATCGGTGTGGGCGGCGGCGGCGGTAACGCGGTCGAGCACATGATTGCCCAGGGTGTGCAGGGCGTGGAATTCGTCGTCGCGAACACCGATGCGCAGGCCCTGAATCGCTCCAAGGCCGACCAACTTCTGCAACTGGGTCATACCGGCCTGGGCGCAGGCGCCAAGCCTGAAGTCGGCCGTTCGGCCGCCGAAGAGGCCGAAGCACGCATCCGTGAATCGATCACCGGCGCCCACATGCTGTTCATCACCGCCGGCATGGGCGGCGGCACCGGCACCGGCGCTGCGCCGGTGATCGCGCGCATCGCCAAGGAAATGGGCATCCTGACCGTCGGCGTCGTGACCAAGCCTTTCGAATTCGAAGGCTCGCGTCGCGGCAAGGCGGCGGACGCCGGCCTGGCCGAGCTCGAAGCCAATGTGGACTCGCTGATCGTCGTGCTCAACGACAAGCTGCTGGAAGTCCTGGGCGACGACATCACGCAGGACCAGGCATTCGCGCACGCCAATGACGTGCTGAAGAACGCCGTCGGCGGCATCTCGGACATCATCCACATGCCGGGTCTGGTCAACGTCGACTTCGAAGACGTGAAGACCGTGATGAGCGAACCCGGCAAGGCCATGATGGGCACCGCCGTGGCCGCCGGCCCGGACCGCGCCACCAAGGCCGCTGAACTGGCCGTGGCTTGCCCGCTGCTGGAAGGCATCGATCTGTCCGGCGCGCGTGGCGTGCTGGTGCTGATCGCCGCCGGTCGCAACAACTTCAAGCTGGCCGAGAGCCGCAACGCAATGACCGCCATCAAGCGCTACGCCGCTGAAGATGCGCACATCATCTACGGCACGGCCTATGACGACAGCCTGGGCGACCAACTGCGCGTCACCGTCATCGCCACCGGCCTGAGCCAGCGCAATCAGAAGCAGCAGCCGCTGCAGGTCGTGCAGCAGACCCAGCTGCGCACCGGTACCGACAACATGCCGGTGCTGACGCAGCCGGTCGTGATGCCCGGTTCCGCTGCCGCGCAAGCCGGCCTGACCACGCCCGCCGCCACGATGAGCGCCGCCGACTTCGGCAGCATGAATGTGCCGAGCGTCTGGCGCCATGGCCGCACGGCTGCCGCCAAGGTGGAAGCCCTGTCGTCCAACGGCATGGATGAGATCGAGATCCCGGCCTTCCTGCGCAAGCAGGCGGACTGAGTCGACGACGATCGACCTGCACACTCACCATCAGCTTCAAGGCCATGCCTTCACCGGCATGGCCTTTTTTCTTGTCGTCAGCGTGTGGCGGAGGCGTCATCGCGGTCGAACGGCGTGAGGGGCGGCGAGTCGCTGCGTCGTGGCAGGACGACTTTTTCTTGTTGCAATTCCGGGCTCGTGTGCCACGCCGAAGTTCGGCAAACTGGCGGCCCAAGCGCCAGCGCGCAACAACACCGATAGAGTGCTGAATGGTCCAGGGACGCCAAGCAGGGGAGACAGTGACCGATCACCAGGGGCGCAGGAGGCGCCCGCCGAGGCCATGGCACAGACCATTCGGCCCCTGCGACTCGTCGCCGCTGCAGGCCAGCTGCGCCCAGATGCCCACGCGCGGCGGTCCGTTCTGGATGCTGTTGCTGCTGTGGTTGCTCATCGTCCTCTCCGCGCTCGCCGCGCTGTCCGCGCCGACGACGGTTCGTGCCCAGTCGTCCGACACGCCCGCTTTCCAGACCCAGCCGCAACCCGCCCATGCCGGTCTGCCGCCGAAGGCGACGATGGTCGAGTCCTCGCCGGGATCGGTGCTGACGCCGATGAGCGGCCCTGGCGCGCAGCGCGCCACCGAGGCCTGGGTGGCCACCAGCGATTGGTCGCCTGAGCAGTTGCGCGCCTGGTGGCGTGGCTTGCGCTCGATGGATGGCGGCGAAGGCAAGCTGCCCGCCGATCTGCTGCCGCCCACCGCGCCGCAGGCCTGGACGGCGGTCTCCCTGCCCGAAGTGCAGCAGCGCGAGGCCGCTGCGGCGGAGAGCCCCGAATCCCGCCGGTTCCAGATGCGCTGGTACCGCGTTCGATATGCCGCGCCGCAGGGCCGCTGGCCGACGAGCGTGGCGCTGTACATGCCGCGTCTGGTGGCGCTGGCTGCGGCCGTGCTGGTGAAGACCGACGGGGGCTGGCGTCCGGTCTTCGACAACCAGTCCGGCGCGCGCGAGCAATGGGTGCGACCGCTGTGGGTGGTGCTGCCCGCCGCGCTGACCGAATTGCAGGAAGAGCGCGAGATCGAAGTCGTCATCGCGGTGCCGGTCATGCAGGGCGGCTATTACTCGGTCTCCAGCGTGTGGCTGGGTGCGCGCGAGGATCTGGAGTCTCGCCATGACCGGCGCTGGGCGCTGCAGATCGGCGTGCCGCAGGCCACCGGCCTGACGCTGGTGACGCTCGGCCTGTTCGCGCTCGCGCTGTGGTTCAAACGTCGTGAGGACCGCGCCTATCTGCTGTTCGCGCTGGCCAGCGTCGCCTGGCTGCTGCGCAATCTGCACTATCACCTGGACCTGCCGCGCACCCGCGATGCGCTGGAATGGTTCTGGTGGCTCACCCATGCGTCGATGTCGTGGGTGATGCTGCTGACCTTCCTCTTCGCGCTTCGATTCGCCCAACAGCGCTTCGCCCGTTTCGAGCGCCTGCTCGGGCTGTTCGTGCTGATCGCCAGCCTGGCCTCGCTGCCGCTGTGGGGGCGTGGGTTCGACTCGCTGGTGCTGATGCACATCTGCAATGCGGTGGTGGGCCTGGCGGGGACCGGTTTTGTCGCGACGATCGCCTGGCGCCAGGGCACCCGCGAGCTGCGGCTGATCGCGGCGGCGCTGGCGGTCGGCATCGCGCTGGCGATCCATGACCTGGGCCTGCTCGCCGGCTGGTGGTGGCCGGAGCATGTCTATCTGATGCCCTTCGCCACGCTGGTGATCCTGGCCAGCTTCCTCTATGCGGTGCAGTACCGCTACATCGAGGCGCTGCGCGGCGTGGAGCGCGCCAACTCCGAGCTGGCGCAACGGCTGTCGGAACAGAGCGACCAGTTGCGCGCCCAGCACGACAAGCTGCGCGAAGCCGAACGCCAGCAGGCCTTGCTGCTGGAACGCCAGCGGCTGATGCAGGACATGCATGACGGGCTGGGCTCCTCGCTGCTGTCGGCGATGGTCGCGGTGGAGCAGGGCTCCATGCCGCAGGAGCAGGTGGTGGATGTGCTGCGCGAATGCGTGGACGACCTACGGCTGGTGATCGACTCGCTGGAGCCGGTCGGTCACGACCTGGTGTCCTTGCTGGCGACGATGCGTTATCGCCTCGGCAAGCGGCTGCAGCTCGGCGGGCTGCGGCTGGAATGGGATGTCCATGACCTGCCGGTGCTGGAATGGCTGGAGCCGCCGGATGCGCTGCATGTGCTGCGGTTGATGCAGGAAGCGCTGACGAACGCGCTCAAGCATGCGCGCGCATCGCGGGTGCGGGTGGTGACGCGGGACCTGGGCAAGCGGGTGGAGATCCGCGTCGAGGACGACGGCGAGGGCTTCGACGTCGCCAGCGTGGCCCAGGGACGCGGGCTGCGCGGCCTGCAGCGACGCGCCCGCCAGCTCGGCGGCAGCCTGCGGGTCGACAGCAGCCCGGGCCACGGCACGGTGGTCACGCTGCGGCTGCCGGTGCAGCGCAGTGAAGCCGAACCGTCTCCCCAGCAAGGTTGACGCGGTTTTGGGAGAATGCGCACCATGCTGAAGCAACGAACCATCAAGTCGCTGACCCGGGCCGTCGGGGTCGGCATCCACAGCGGCCAGAAGGTGGAAATCACCCTGCGTCCGGCGGCGCCGGGAACCGGCATCGTGTTCCGCCGTGTCGATCTGGCCCAGCCGGTGGACATTCCGGTCAGCACGACGAATGTCTGTGACACCCGGATGGCGACGACCATCAGCCCGCATGGCGATCCCGGCCAGCCCAAGGTGCAGACCATCGAGCACCTGCTGTCGGCCTGCGCCGGTCTGGGGCTGGACAACCTGCTGATCGACATCAACGCCGATGAAGTGCCGGTGCTGGATGGCTCGGCCGCCAGCTATGTCTTCCTGCTGCAGTCCGCCGGCATCGAGCTGCAGAACGCGCCCAAGCAGTTCCTGCGGGTGAAGAAGCCGGTGGAAGTGCGCCGCGGCGAAGGCAAGAGCCTGATGTGGGCCAAGCTGGTGCCGCACCATGGCTACACCCTGAGCTTCGAAATCGAATTCGACAATCCCGCCGTCGCCGCGACCGGTCAGCAGTATGTGTTCGACATGGGCAGCGGCCAGTACAAGCGCGAGATCGCGCGGGCCCGCACCTTCGGCATGACCAAGGACATCGAGCTGATGCGTTCACGCGGCCTGACGCTGGGCGGCAGCATGGACAACGCCATCGTCGTGGACGATTACCGGGTGTTGAATGCCGAAGGCCTGCGCTACGACGATGAATTCGTGAAGCACAAGATCCTGGACGCGATCGGCGACATGCAGGTGGTGGGCCATCCGCTGCTGGCGGCCTACACCTCCTTCAAGGGGGGCCATGCGCTGAACAACCTGCTGCTGCGCGCGCTGCTGGCCGATGCCGAGGCCTACGAGATCGTCACCTTCGAGGACGACCGCGAAGCGCCCGCCGGCTTTGCCGAGCTGGCGCCGGCCTGGTGATGCGGCTCGTCGAGGAGTCCCCTCTGTGATGATCTTTCGGCTTGTTTTCGGCCTGCTGCTGTTCGCGGGTCTGATCTGCTTCGCGGTGTATGTCGGCACCCGCCAGCCGATCTGGCGCCACCGCGGCATCCTGTTGATCAAGTGGACCGTGATCGCCGGCATCGGCTTCTTCGCGGTGCTGATCCTGGAGCGACTCGCGCTGCTGCTGTAGCGCGCCGTCGGACAGTCCGCGGCCGTCCGCGCCGTCCTCCCGCCGCAGCGATGAAAAGGCCGCTCTCCGGAGCGGCCTTTGTCATTCTTCCAGCGCCTGCAACTGCACCAGCCGCTGATACAGGCCGCCGTCGATGCGCATCAGGTCCTCATGCGAGCCGCGCTCGGCCAGTCGACCGTGGTTCAGCACCACGATCTGATCCGCATCGCGCAGGGTGGACAGCCGATGCGCGATCGCGATCACCGTGACCCGGCCATGCAGCGCGCGCAGCGCTTCGCCGACCTGCGCTTCGGTGGCGCTGTCGATGTTGGCCGTGGCTTCGTCCAGCAGCAGGATGCGCGGATCGCCGGCCAGCGCACGCGCCAGCGCGATCAGCTGCTTCTGGCCGGTCGAGACCGCCAGGCCGCCATCCCCCAACCGGCTGTCGTAGCCGTCTGGCAGGGCCATCAGGAAGTCATGCGCGCGCGCATCGCGGGCGGCCGCTTCCAGGCGTTCATCGGGGATGTCGCGGCCCATGCGGAGGTTCTCACGCACCGTGCCGGCGATCAGATAAGGCTCTTGCGGCACCAGGCCGAGCGCGGCGTGGAAGGCTTCATCCGGTAGCTGATCCAGCGCATGACCGTCCACCAGGATGCGACCCTGCTGCGGTTGATAGAAGCGCAGCAGCAGCGCCAGCAGGGTCGACTTGCCCGAGCCGGTGTGACCCGCGATGCCGACGAAGCTGCCGGGGGCGACCTCCAGGTCCAGATCGTGCAGCACCGGCTGACCCGGCTTGTAGCTGAACTGCAGATGCTCGAAGCGGATCGCGCCCTGCGTCACCCGCAGGTCGTCGCGCGGGGAGCGCGGCTCGGCCGGCTCCAGCAGCAGCGCCCGCACCCGCGAGGCCGCCACCAGCGCCTGCTGCAGCTGGCTGAACTGCATGGTGATCTGGATCAGCGGCTCGACCACCCGCGCAATGTAGGCCAGGAAGGCATACAGCAGACCGACTTCCAGGCCGGACACCTCCCGCATGCCGAAACCGTAGATGACCGTCACGATCAGCAGCACGTTGAGCAGGTCGAGCGCGGGTCGCAGCAGCCAGGCGTTGGCGCGCAGCTCCTGCACGCGGGCCTGCAACTGCGCTCGATTGGCGGTCTCGTAGCGGGCGGCGAAACGCTGGGTCGCGCCGGCCGATTGCAGCATCGCCATGCCGGCCATGCTCTCGGCCATCTGGGCATTCAGATCGGCGCGCAAGGCGCGGGCGCGCTGCACCGGTCCGCTGCTGGCGCGTTGATACAGCCAGATGATTCCGGAGCTGGCCGGCACCAGCGCGACCACGATCAGCATCAGCCGCCAATCCAGCCAGGCCATGGCGACCAGCGCGCCCAGCACCACGATGCCGGAATCCAGCATCACGAACAGCACCTGGCGGTAGAGATTGTTCACCGCATCGGTGTCATTGGTGATGCGGCTGAGCAACTGGCCGGAAATGCTGCGATCGAAGAAGGCCATCGGCTGCGCCAGCACATGCGCATAGACCCGCTCGCGCAGCCGCAGCACCGAGCGCCGAGCCACCGAGGCCATGCGGCGCAACTGCGCAAACCGCAGCAGGCTGGCCGCCCAGCCGCTGAGCAGCATCGTGCCCAGCAGCAGCGACATCGAGGTGACGTCGAACTGTCGCGGCAGCACATGCGCATCGATGAACTGCTTGCCGAGGATCGGTCCGATGGCTTCCAGCGCCGCGGCCACCACCAGCCAGCCCAGGCCTTTCCACAGGCCGCGGCGTTCCGGTGCGGCCGCCTGCGCCAGCAGATGCAGGGCTTCGCGGGGCGAGTGGTCGGCGGCGGCCGGGCGGGCGCCGGTCGCGGTATCAGGCGGCGTCAAGGCTGGCCTCCAGTTGTTGATAGCGCCATTGGCTGGCATACCAGCCGCCGCGGGCGATCAGCGCGTCATGGCGGCCGCGCTCGACGATGCGGCCCTCGCGCAGCACCACGATCTCGTCGGCCTCCATCACGGCGGACAGCCGGTGGCTGACCACCACCAGGCTGCGCTCCGGATGACGCTGGCGCAGCTCGCGCCAGTGGTCGAGGATCTGGGTCTCGGTGCCGCTGTCGACGGCGGACAGGGCATCGTCCAGCAGCAGCACCGGCGCGTCGGCCAGCAGCGCGCGCGCAATCGCGACCCGCTGGCGCTGACCGCCGGACAGGGTCACCCCGCGCTCGCCCACCAGCGTGTCGTAGCCCTGCGGCAGTTGCTGGATGTCGTCGTGGACGGCGGCCAGCTCAGCGACCTCGGTGATCTGCTCGCGTGTTGCATCGGGCCGAGCCAACGCGATGTTCTCGGCCACCGAGGCCGAGAACAGGAAGGGCTCCTGCGGCACCCAGGCCAGCGCCTGTCGCAGCGCGTCGAGCCGCAATGCCGGCGCCGCGATGCCGCCCACGCGCACCGAGCCGGCCTGCGGCTCGTACTGGCGCAGCAGCAGCCGCAGCAGCGTCGATTTGCCTGAGCCGGTCGCGCCGACGATGCCCAGCGTCCGGCCCGGTGCCAGCGTCAGATCGATGCCTTGCAGCGCCGGTTCGTTCATGCCGGGATAGCGGAAGTCGATGCCCGACCAGGCGATGTCGACCTGCGCCGGCAGCGCGAGGTCGCCAGTGTCGACCAGACCGGGCGGCGCATCCAGCACCGGCTGCAGCCGCGACCAGGCGGCACGGCCGCGCTCGAGCAGCGACAGCACCCAGCCCGCGGCGAACATCGGCCAGATCAACTGGCCCAGATACATGGTGAAGGCGGTCAACTGGCCGATGCTGATGGCGTTCGTGCCCACCAGCCAGGCGCCGACCCCCAGCGCGATCACGGTGGCGGCGGTCAGCGACAGGCCGACGGCGGGCTCGAACATCGCTTCCCAGCGCTGCGCCTGGAAGGTCGCGGTGCCGGCGTCTTCCGCCAGAGTAATGAACTGCTCGCGGCTGCGGCGCACCAGACCCAGCGCGCGCACCGTGCGCACGCCGGCCAGGCTGTCCTGCACCTGCTGATTCAGCGCGGAGAAGCGCTTGAGCGAATCCGCCGAGGCCACATGCACCTGGTTGGAAATCCGCCAGAACGCATAGGCCATGAAGGGGAAGGGCACGAGGGCGGCCAGACCCAGGCGCCAGTCGATGCCGATCATCATCATCGCCAGCACCAGCAGCAGGGTGAGCGAGCCGTCGAACGCGGCGAGCAGCGCTTCGCCGGCCGCCATCTCGATCGCATCCACGTCGTTCGTGGCCAGCGCCATCAGATCGCCGGTGCGCTGCGAATGGAAGAAGGCGGGTCCCTGGCGCGTCAATTGCGCATAGAGCCGCGCGCGCAACTGCCGTCCCAGCTCATAGGCGGTGCGGTAGAGCGCCAGCCGCCAACCGACGCGCAGCAGGTAGATCGCCAGACCGGCCAGCACCAGCAAGCCCAGCTCTTTCAACAGCGGCCAGCCGGCGATCCGATGCGCCACGAGGGCATCCACCACATGGCCCACCTGACGCGGGATCCACACGGTCAGCAGAGCAATCGTGCCGAGCATCAGCGCGCTCGCGGCATAGGGCCGCCAATGGCCACGGATATGGGCGGCGACGAGACGGGTGAGGGACATGAGGCAATCGCAGAAGGAATGGCCGGCATTGTGCAGGCGCCGGACGTCCGGCGCCGTGGCGGGCCGAGGCGCCGGGCGGTGTTCAACGCCGGGAGGCGTCGACAGCTTGTGGCGATCGGCGTGCCCAACAGGGTCGGCGTTGGCGTCGGCGTGCCGAAGCGTCGCGGATCGGCGGGCGTGTCGCTCGGCGGGCCGTGTCGCGATGCGGCGGGGATGGCGAGGTGTTGAGTGTCCGCGCCGCGCGGTGACCGCTTCGTGTCAGCGCCGCATCGTCGTCGCATCGATGCCCGGAATGGACGGACGCCGAGAGGTGAATGGCCGACGATCGGCGCGCTGATGCGACACGTCTGCGGACCTTGGGGGATGCGGTGTCGCTCTCAAGGCGCTAAGGGCCGCGCCGCAGAACGGGCGAGTTGGTGAGTCCGGGGTGGGCGCCCGCTGGTCCGCTCGGTGTCGAGCCGTCAGCGCCAGGCGTGACGGCGGAGGACAGCGACGGACGGATCAGCGGGCGCTGATGGGCCAGCGGCTCAGGGTTTGGCGGTGTGCCAGACCTGGTTGACGCCGTCGCCGGTGCGGTCGCCGGGTTGGGTGTCCTTGACCCAGAAGTAGAGCGGTTTGCCTTTGTAGGCCCATTGCTTGGCGCCGTCGTCGCGGGTGATGAGGGTCCAGTCGCCGGCGGCTTTGTCGGTGTCCTTGGCCAGCAGTGGGGGCCAGTTCTTGGCGCAGGGTCCGTTGCAGGCGCTCTTGCCGTCGCTGTCCTTGTCGAAGGTGTAGAGCGTCATCTGGTTGGGGCCGACGAGGGCGCCGTCCTTGGCCATGGCGGGCGCCTGTTGGGCGGAAGCCAGGCTGGCGAGGGCCAGCAGGCTGGAGGCGGCGAGGCATCGGAGCGAAGTCTTCATGCGGAGTCTCCTTGGAGTGGATGGCAACGACGTGGGCCCGGCATGGGCCTGGGCCCGGGGCGATTGTGTCCGCAATGGGGGGGAGCGTGGTTTTTCCTTCTTCGCTGCGGAGTTACCCGAATCCGCCCCTCGGAGGGATCGTCTTCGACGAGGTGGAACCGTAGGATGACGCCCGTCACAGACCAACACCGGATCAGCAGATCCATTCACGAGGAGAGGGCCCATGAATTTCACCGACGCCGTCAAGACCTGCTTCAGCAAGTACGCTGATTTCAATGGCGTTGCCACCCGTTCGGAGTACTGGTGGTTCACGCTGTTCATCTTCCTGGCGGCCTTCGCCGTGGGCCTCGTGTCCGACAAGCTGGCGGGTCTGCTGTGGCTGGCCATCGTGCTGCCGTCGTTGGCGGTGGGCGCGCGCCGTCTGCACGACATCGACCGCAGCGGCTGGTGGCAACTGCTCAGCCTGATCCCTCTGATCGGCGGTCTGGTCCTGCTGTACTGGTTCCTGCAGCCCAGCGGCCCGAACCGTTACGCCAGCGGCGCCGAGACCCCCAGCACCTCGCTGTAAGGCATCGCCGAGTCTCACCCGCTGAGCCTCCGCATGCCCGCATCGGCCGCCTTGGGCGGCCGTTGTCGTTTCTGCGTGCGCCGCATGGCCGCTCCGCGCATTCACGCAGGCGAGCGCAGCGTCGCCGCCCGGCCAGGGGAGCATGGAGATCCGGCTCTGCCGGGCTCCTGCTCGCCCCCTGAGGGACCGGCGTCAGCCGGTAGGGGGAGACAAAACCAGGCAAGCGCAGCGTCGCCGCCCGGCCAGGGGAGCATGGAGATCCGGCTCTGCCGGGCTCCTGCTCGCCCCCTGGGGGGCCGGCGTGAGCCGGTAGGGGGGGGGACAAAACCAGGCCAGCGCAGCGTCGCCGCCCGTCCAGCGGAGCACGGAGATCCGGCTCCGCCGGGCTCCTGCTCGCCCCCTGGGGGGCCGGCGCCAGCCGGTAGGGGGGGGATAATCCAGCCATGGTCCTCGCCGAAATTACTGGCCTGTTCCTGTCCTGGCTGGCGCGCCTCATCACCGGCGCCCAGGGACATTGGAAAGGCTCTCCCCCGACGTCTGAACAACGCATCTACTTTGCCAACCACCAGAGCCATTTCGACTGGGTCCTGATCTGGGCCTCGCTGCCCAGCGAATTGCGCGTCCGCACCCGTCCGATCGCCGCCCGCGACTACTGGACCAGTTCCGCCCTCAAGACCTGGATCACGACCGCCGTGTTCAATGCGGTCTACGTCAGCCGCACCCGCGCGACGCCCGATGAAGACCCGCTCGAGCCGCTGGTCGAGGCGCTGCAGGGCGGTGATTCGCTGGTGATCTTTCCCGAAGGCACGCGCTCCAACAAAGGCGCGCCGCAGGCGTTCAAGGCGGGGCTCTATCACCTGTCCGAGCAATTCCCCGATGTGCAACTCATTCCCACCTGGATCGACAACGTGCAGCGCGTGATGCCCAAGGGCGAAGTCGTGCCGGTGCCGATCCTGTGCACCGTGACCTTCGGCGCGCCGATCCGCATCGAGCCCGGTGAGGACAAGCGGGCGTTTCTCGAGCGTGCGCGCTCGGCCGTGATGGCTTTGCGGCCGGGAGGATGGAAGGAATGAGGTGGCTCAAATCCCTCAGCACCAGCGAGCAGGTGGCCTTCCTGTTCGTGGTGCTGTTCGGCGCGCTGATGCTGGTCAGCATCGGCTCGGTGCTGTGGTCGCTGCGGGAGCGGCCCGAGGAGGAACAGGAGGCCTGGCAAAGCCGCTGGGCCAGGTTCCGGCATGAACTCAACATGGTCTGGGTGGGCGCCTGCCTGTTCTGGGCCGCCTGGGTGTCGGGGCCGGTCGGGGCCACGCTGTTGTTCGGCGTGTTCTCCTTCCTCGCGTTCCGGGAATTCATCACCCTGCTGCACACCCGGCGCGCCGATCACCGCGGGCTGATCCTGGCCTTCTTCGTGATCCTGCCGCTGCAGTATGTGCTGGTCGGCACGCGTCACTTCGACCTGTTCTCAGTGCTGATCCCGGTCTACGGCTTCCTGGCGATTCCGGTGGCCAGCGCGCTGGCCGATGACCCGGGCCGCTTCCTGGAGCGCAACAGCAAGATCCAGTGGGGCATCATGGTCTGCGTCTACGGCCTGTCGCATGCGCCGGCGCTGCTGCTGCTGGAGTTCCCCAAGTACGAAGGCCGCGGCGCCTTCCTGCTGTTCTTCCTGGTCGCCGTGGTGGCCTGCGGCCAACTGGCGCAAGCCATCGCGACCAGCCGCTTTCGCGCCAAGCCGGTGGCTCGCCGCATCAGCCGGTCCTTCACGATGAAGGCCTGGGCGATCGGCGCCTTCGCTGCGGCCGTCGCCGGCGCGCTGCTGTACTGGATCACGCCGTTCAAGGCAGGCCAGGCGGCGATCACGGCCTTTGTCGCGGCCGGTTGCGGCAGCTTCGGTGTCTTCGTGATGCAGGCGCTCAAGCGGGATGCCGGCATCCATGCCTGGGGCAATCGCAGCGCGATCACCGGGGCGGTCGGCCTGCTGGACCGCATCGCGGTGATGTGCTTTGCCGCGCCGGTCTTCTTCCATTCGGTGCGCTGGTACTTCCGTGCCGGCACCTGAGCAGCCCTGAGACGAACCCGCCATGCGCATTCTCGGCATCGACCCCGGCCTGCAGACCACCGGCTTCGGCGTCATCGATTCGGACGGGCCGCGGCTGACCTATGTCGCCAGCGGCACGATCAAGACCAATGCCTTGCCGACCGGTGATCTGCCGGGCCGGCTGAAGATCCTCTACCAAGGCATCCGCGAAGTGGTGGCGCGTTACCAGCCCACCTGCGCCGCGGTGGAAATCATCTTCGTCAACGTGAATCCGCAGTCCACGCTGCTGCTCGGGCAGGCGCGTGGCGCGGCGCTGACGGCGCTGGTGTCCTGCGATCTGAATGTCTCGGAATACACCGCCGTGCAGATGAAGAAGGCCATCACCGGACACGGCGGTGCGGCCAAGTCGCAGGTGCAGGCGATGGTGGCGCGGCTGTTGAATCTGCCCGGCGAGCCCGGCAAGGATGCGGCCGATGCGCTGGGCATCGCGATCATGGATGCGCATGCGCGCGTGTCCTTCGAAGCGATGGGCCGGCAGACCACGCTGCAGCGTCGTCAGCACGCGCAGTTCAAGGGATCGCGGACCTACTGAGCGCGGTGCGATCGGTGCCGCTGCGGGCGCGACGAAGGCCGCATCAGCGGCGCGATCGCGCGGCGCGGCGAGCGGGCCATGGACTCGCTCGCCTCATGACCCGGCCTGCCGAATCATCGCGGCCGCTTTCTCGCCGATCATCACGGCCGGCGCATTCGTATTGCCGCTGATCACGCTGGGCATGATCGAGGCATCCACCACCCGCAGACCGTCGATGCCATGCACCTTCAACGAGGCATCCACCACGGCCAGCGGATCCGAGCCCATCCGGCAGGTGCCGACCGGGTGATAGACGGTGTCGACGCGCTCACGCAGCAAGGCCTCGATGGCCGCATCGGTCTCCACGCCGTCTGACCACAACTCCCGCGTCCAGAAGGATCGCATGCTGGGCGTGCGCATGAGCTCACGGGTCAGTCGATAGCCTTCGATCAACTCGACGACATCGTCCGGATGCTGCAGGAACGCCGGATCGATGCGGGGCGCGGCCAGCGGATCCGCGCTGGCGAGGCTCAGCCGGCCCCGGCTTCGCGGGCGGAGCAAACAGACATGGCAGGACAGACCGTGACCCCAGCGCAGGCGTCGGGCATGGTCTTCGACCAGGGCCACGACCAGATGCAGTTGCACGTTCGGCGCAGGCAGTCCGGGTCGCGTCGACAGAAAGCCGCCGCATTCCGCGAAGTTGCTGGTGATCAGACCGCGCCGCTCGCGGCGGAAGCGGCCGATCTCGCGCATCAGGCGCAGCCCGCCGCGCAGTGACAGACCGGCCAGGTCGAGTCGGTCGGACGCATAGCCGAACACGAAGTCCGGATGGTCGTGCAGGTTGAGGCCCACGCCCGGCAGGTGATGCACCACCGGCAGCCCCAGCGCCTGCAGCGCGGCACCATCGCCGATGCCGGAGAGCATCAGTAACTGCGGCGATTGAAGCGCGCCGCCGCTGACGATCACCTCGCGTCGCGCGAAGAGCTGACGACGTTCCCCATCGATCACGACCTCCACGCCCACCGCGCGACGTCCCTCCATCAGTAGCCGCAGTGCGCGAGCACCGGTGCGCACGGTGAGGTGAGGCCGCTGTCCCTGCAGCGGTTGCAGATAGCCGCGAGCGACACTCCAGCGCTCGCCGTGATGTTGAGTGACCTGATAGGTGCCCAGGCCTTCCAGCTCGGCGCCGTTGAAATCCTCGCGCACCGCATGACCGGCCTGCTGTGCGGCCAGTTTCCACGCGTCGTGCAGCGGGCTGTCGGTGCGCAGGTCCTCGACGCGCAGCGGGCCATCGCGTCCATGCCACGGCGCGCCCCAGCGCGCATTGCCTTCGGCCCGAATGAACCAGGGCAGGACCTCGTCATACGACCAGCCCGGATTGCCGGCGGCGGCCCATGCGTCGTAATCGCTGCGATGACCGCGGGTGTAGATCATCGCGTTGATCGCTGAGGAGCCGCCCAGCGCCTTGCCGCGGGGCTGGTAGCCGCGACGGCCGTTCAGCCCCGGCTGCGGCTCGGTCTGGAAGGCCCAGTTGTTGACCGGATGCGCGACCTGGATCGCGCCGGCGAAGGGCGTGGTCGTCACCCAGCCATCTCCTCGACCACCGGCCTCCAGCAACAGCACGCGGCAGTTCGGGTCCTCGCTCAAGCGGCTGGCCAGCACGGCGCCGGATGAGCCGCCACCGATGATGACGATGTCGGCATCCCAGGTCTGCCGAGGCGTCGGCCGTGAGGATGACGATGGCGGATCCTCGGTCGGCGTGGCGCGCGTGGATGTCGGGGCTGTCGAGGACATCGAGGCTGTCGAGGCGATGGATGAATCGGTCATGGGGCGATGGCCATCGGACACGCGCGTGTCCCGGTCAGACGATCTTCTTCAACAGGCCGAGCAGTCGATCGAAGGTGTCGCCGTAGGGCGGATAGAACAGCCGCGTGCCGGCCCAGCGCGATTGCACGAACACCGGCTTGAGCTTGCTGAAGGTATTGAAGCCCCAGACGCCGTGATAGCTGCCCATGCCGCTTGCGCCGACGCCGCCGAAGGGCTGTTCCTCCTGGCCCAGATGCCAGATGCAGTCGTTGACGGTCACGCCGCCGGCATGGGTGCGGGCGAGCACCTCGTCGCGCGCCGCCGTGTTCCGGCCGAACCAATACAGCGCCAAGGGCCGGTCTCCGGCGTTGATGTGCGCGATCGCGTCGTCCGGTCGGTCGTAAGCGACGATGGGCAGCAGCGGGCCGAAGATCTCTTCCTGCATCACCGTCATGGCCGCGGTGGTGTTCAGCAGCAGCGTGGGCACCAGGCGCCGATCGCCAGGCTGTTCCTCATGGGTGCGCAGCAGCGTGGCGCCACGCTGCCGGGCATCCTCCAGCAGCCCTTGCAGACGCGCGTGATGACGCGGGCTGATGATGGCGGTGTAGTCCGGGTTGTCCGAGATGCGCGGATAGTGACGCCGCACCGCCGCGATCAGTGCCTCGGCCAAGGGCTGCACCATCGCGCGAGGCGCCAGCACATAGTCCGGCGCCACGCAGGTCTGTCCTGCGTTGAGCAGCTTGCCGAAGGCCAGGCGCTCGGCGGTGAGCGCGAGATCGGCGCTGGCATCGATGATCGCGGGCGATTTGCCACCCAGCTCCAGCGTCACCGGCGTCAGGTGTTTGGCCGCCGCCTGCGCGACGATCCGCCCCACCGCCGTGGAGCCGGTGAAGAACAGGTGATCGAAGGGCAGCTCGGTGAAGGCCTTGCCCACCTCGGCATCGCCGGTGATCACCGTCATTTCCTCGGGCGCGAAATGTTCCGCCACGATCTGGGCCATCAGCGCCGAGGTGCGCGGCGTGAGCTCGGACGGTTTGATCATCACCCGGTTGCCTGCCGCCAGGGCCGCCAACGCCGGCGCCATCGCGAGGTAGTAGGGATAGTTCCACGGCGACACGATGCCGACCACGCCCAGTGGCTGCGGCATCAGTCGATTGCTGGCAGGCAGGAAATGCAGCGCCGTCGGCGCGCGCTTGACCGCCATCCAGCGCTTCAGATGCTTGATCGCATGCTGCGCGCCGGTCTCGACGGTGAACAGGTCCGCCAGCCGGCTCTCATGCGCGGAGCGATGTCCGAAGTCCGATGACATCGCCTCCGCAAGCGCCTGTGCATGCTGCCGGGTCATGCGCTGCAGACGGGCCAGTCGATCACGCCGCTGGGCCAGGCTGGGCAGGCGGTCCTGATCGAAGGCGGCACGTTGCTGCTCCAGGACGAGATGCAGTCGTTCGTGCGGGGCGTGGTCCATGGCGGGTCTCCGGGGGTGGGGCCTCTCGCTCCAGCGGGGGAGACGGTTTCCCCCTTTCCACTACCAGTTTGGAGTATTGCCGCGAGCAGGCGATGCCCTGACATTGTGAAGGCGTGGCCACCCTTGTCTGGGTGCTCTTCGAGCTCTGATTTCCCTGAGTGCTCCGATGCAGATCGAATTCTTCACTGCTCTCACGTCCGTCGGTATCGAAGGCGATCTCGCCAAGACGGTGATCGCGTCGCTTGAAAGGACCCTTCTCATGCAAATCAATCAAGCCGTTCAACCCGTCATTCAACGCATGGACAGCCTGGAGGCCGTCATCTCCGCGAAGCTGGATGCGCTGGTGACCGTCCGCTCCCGAGAAGATCTGGAACGTGAACGTCGCCTTCAACTGATCCGATGGACCGTGGGGACCGGCGTGGGCGCGATAGGCTCCACGCTCGGCGTGTTGAAGCTGTTCGGTTGGGTCTAAGCCGGCGGACGAGAAACGCTCGGCATGTTTCCGGCCTGCCGAAAACAAAACGCTCGGCATGTGCGGCCGGACGAAAAAAAGCCCGGCATGAGCCGGGCTTTTCGAGGCCAAGACTCCGAGGAGTCTTCAGCGCATCGCTCAGAAGCGATAGCCGACGCCGACGGTGAAGCCAGTGCCCTTCACGCCGTCCTTGTCGTAGTAGTTCGTGTAGTCGACGGTGCCGTAGGCGTTCTTGGTGAAGCTGTAGCTGGCGCCGATGCCGTAGGACACGTCGTTGCCGGAATCGCTGACGCTGTTGCCGCCGAAGGACGACTTGATCTTCAGATCAGCGTAGCCGACACGGCCGAACACTTCGAAGCCGTTGCCGAAGTCGTACTTCGGCTTCAGGTACACGCCGTAGGCGCGCGACACCTTGGTCTTCACGCCGAAGGTGTTGTCGTCCTTCACGCCGGTGGCCAGCATGCCTTCGATGGCCAGGTTGGGGTGCACGTTCCAGCCGACGATGCCACGCAGCATGCCGGGTTCCAGATCGGTACCGACGTCGACGGTGACGAAGGTGTAGCCGACTTCACCGTAAACGGCGGAGGTGTTCGATTGGGCTTGAGCAGCGCCAGCCAGCAGCAGAGCGGCGGCGATAACAGAAATCTTCTTCATATGACTTTCCAACTGGTTCAGCACGCGAATGGTGCGGGTCGGGAAGTTACCAATCCACCTTGGGGCGGTCAATGTGACGGAAGAAAAGTTGTCGATATTTTTAAGCGCAAGTTGCCGGAACGAGACGATGGTGCGATCTGTGGCTGAGGCATCCCACCGAATGGGGGGGATGTCGGAATCACCGTCATTCGGGTTATGGACGAGCCCGGCATGTGCAGCAATTCACGGTTTTGAAACCAACGGCAAGAGACGAAAAAAAACCTGGCAGGGCCAGGTTTTGAGTCGATGCCATCGGGGATCTTGGCGATTGAGGGGATGGGCTCGTCGAGTGGATGCGCCGTATGGAAGACCTCAACAGCCATTTCGTATGGCCAGCTTCGGACGCTGCTGTTCATGAGACGGTGAGCGACCTGAATGCCACCTTTCAAAGACGCCATCTTGTTGATAAGCCTCGTGATGGACGTCGCTGCGCGGCGCACTTGGCAGGTCGTTGTCGATGGCGTCATGCGGCCCATCGATGACCCCGTTCCGGCGTAGCGCGACATCGCGACATCGCGCCATCGCGCCGTCGCGCCATGGCGACGGGGTCATCCTCAGACGCTCAATGACGGAAGTGCCGCACGCCGGTGAACACCATCGCGATGCCGCGCTCATTCGCGGCGGCAATCACTTCGTCGTCACGCATGGAGCCGCCGGGCTGAATGACGCAGCTCGCGCCGGCATCGGCCAGCACGTCGAGTCCATCGCGGAACGGGAAGAAGGCATCGCTCGCGACCACCGAGCCCGTCAGGCTGAGGCTCGCGTTCTCGGCCTTGATCGATGCAATGCGGGCCGAATCGATGCGGCTCATCTGGCCCGCGCCGACGCCCAGCGTCATGCCGCCACCACAGAAGACGATGGCATTGCTCTTCACATACTGGGCCACGGTCCACGCGAACATCAGGTCGTCCAATTGCTGCGCGCTGGGCTGCAAGGTGGTCACCACCTTCAGGTCGGCCCGGGTGAGGAAATGGTTGTCCGCGGTCTGCACCAGCAGGCCGGAGCCGACGCGCTTCACATCCTGCGCATTGCGACCTTGCTCGAACGGCGTCTTGCCGCCGCCTGCGGGCAACTCGATCTGCAGCAGGCGCACATTGACCTTGCTGGCTAAGATCTCACGCGCTTCAGCGCTGAAGGACGGCGCCATCAGCACCTCCACGAACTGCTTGGCCACGAGTTGCGCGGCCGCGCCATCCACCTCGCGGTTGAACGCGATGATGCCGCCGAAGGCGCTGGTCGGATCGGTCTTGAAGGCCTTGGCATAGGCCTCGGCCGCATTCGCCGCCACGGCGACGCCGCACGGATTCGCATGCTTGACGATCACGCAGGCCGGTGCGTCGAAGCTCTTGACGCATTCCCAGGCGGCATCGGCATCGGCGATGTTGTTGTAGCTCAGCTCCTTGCCTTGCAGCTGCTTGCCGGTGACCAGCGAACCGGGCGCCGGGTACAGGTCGCGATAGAGCGCGGCGCTCTGATGCGAGTTCTCGCCGTAGCGCAGGTCCTGCACCTTGATGAAGCTGCTGTTGAGCTGCTCGGGGAAGGTCGACAGCGAGCCATCGTCCAGGCGGGCGCTGAGGTAGTTGCTGATCGCGGCGTCGTACTGCGCGATGCGGTTGAAGGCGGCGACCGACGCGGCGAAGCGGGTCTTGTCGCTGGTCTTGCCGTGGGCCTTCAGTTCGTCCAGCACCTGGGCGTACTGCGAGGCATCGGTCAGCACCGTCACATCCTTCCAGTTCTTGGCCGCGCTGCGCACCATGGCCGGACCGCCGATGTCGATGTTCTCGATCGCGTCTTCCAGCGTGCAACCGGCCTTCGCGACGGTGGCTTCGAACGGATAGAGGTTGACCGCCAGGATGTCGATGGTGTCGATGCCGTGCTGCTGGATCGCGCTCACATGCTCGGGCAGATCACGGCGCGCCAGCAGACCGCCATGGATCTTGGGATGCAGCGTCTTCACGCGGCCGTCGAGCATCTCCGGAAAGCCGGTGTGCTGAGCCACTTCGGTGACCGGCAGGCCGGCGTCCGCCAGCAGCTTGGCGGTGCCGCCGGTCGACAGCAGCCGCACATTCAGCGCGTGCAGGGCTTGAGCGAATTCGACGATGCCGGTCTTGTCGGACACCGAGATCAGGGCGGTCAGTTGTGCCATGGAAGTTCTCTGGAGACAGGGGGATTCGGAGGTGAACGACGCGGGCGTCGATCGAGGAATGGAATTCGATGCAGGGACGTGGCGCAGGGTCTTCAGCACGGGTCGCGAGCGTTCGCGGGCCGTGGTGGGCGGGTCAGATCAGCTTGTGCTCCACCAGCTTGCGGCGCAAGGTGTTGCGGTTGATGCCCAGCCATTCGGCGGCCTTGCTCTGGTTGCCTTCGCTATGCTGCATCACGACTTCGAGCAAGGGCTTTTCGACCAGCCGGATCAGCATTTCATGCATGGAATGCGGGTCTTCGCCACCGAGGTCACGGAAATAGGCTTCCAGGTTCTCACGTACGCAGGTTTCAATCGGTTTGGGCGTCATGCCGTCAGCCTTCTTTCTTCTCGGTCTTGCTTCTGATCTCGATCGGTGTCGGTGGGCCGATCCGGGTGTTCTTGTTGTTGTTCGTCATGGGGGTCATCGTTGGCCGCCTGCGGCAGGGCCCGCAGATAGGGCAGCCGGTCATGCTCGACGGCCAGCGCATCGAGCCAGTCGGTGAGGGCGCTGATCTGGTCCTCGCAGCTTTCCAGCGTATTCATGTGGCGGCGAAACGCATCGCCGCCCGGCAGGGCCTGGACGGCCCATCCAATGTGTTTGCGCGCGCTGCGCATGCCGGTCAGCTCGCCATACAGGCTGTAGTGATCGTGCAGGTGCTCGATCAGCCAGCGCTTCGCATCCGCGATGCGCGGCGCGGGCAGGAGCTCGCCGGTGGACAGGAAATGCGCGATCTCCGCGAAGATCCACGGCCGGCCTTGTGCCGCACGCCCGATCATCAACGCATCGGCGCCCGTGGCGGCCAGCACGGCGCGGGCCTTGTGCGGCGTGTCGATGTCGCCATTGGCCACGACCGGAATCCGCAGCGCGGCTTTGACCGCAGCGATGGTGTCGTATTCGGCCTGGCCGCTGTAGCCCTGCTCACGGGTGCGTCCATGCACCGTGACCATCGCGATGCCGGCGCTTTCCGCGGCACGGGCGAGGGTGAGCGCGTTCTTCTCGGTCTGGCACCAGCCGGTGCGCATCTTCAGCGTGACCGGCACGCCGCGCGGCGCGCAGGCGGCGACCACCGCCTCGACGATCTCCATCGCCAGCGCCTCGTCCTGCATCAGCGCCGAACCGGCCCACTTGTTGCAGACCTTCTTGGCCGGGCAACCCATGTTGATGTCGATGATCTGCGCGCCGCGATCGATGTTGTAGGCCGCCGCCTCGGCCATCATGGCCGCTTCGGTGCCGGCGATCTGCACCGAGATCGGCGCAGGCTCACCCTCGTGATTGGCGCGCCGCGAGGTCTTCAGGCTGTTCCACAGGTCCTTGCGCGAGGTGACCATCTCGCTCACCGCATAGCCGGCGCCGAGCTTCTTGCAGAGCACGCGAAACGGCCGGTCCGTCACACCAGCCATCGGGGCGACGAACAGCCGGTTGGGCAGGCGATAGGGGCCCAGATTCATCGGACCGGGCAGCGGCGAAGGCATGGAGGAACTGCACAAAAAAGAGGCAGAAGTATAGCCTCCCGGGCGGGCGCGTCCGGCAGGTCAAGCCGCCTCGAATCCCGGATAAGCAGGACATCGCCCCGCCGATGGCCATGACACCGCCGCCCCGGCCTGGCCGCGTGACGGATCTCACGCCCGGGCCGCTTTCCGTCGTCATGAAGGGATCCGTCGACACGTGCGAGGGCGAACAGGCGGCGGTGGGCCGCCGTCCGTCCGATCGCCATTCGTGGAGGGGGCGATGCGCGCTCGGTGGCGACACCGCGCTACCGAACAGCGGTCAGGGCGCGGGCTGGCGCCGCCACAGGGCCTGGGCCTGCTCGACCCAGCGGTTCATCAAGGCCTTGTCCTGGCTGAGCTTGTAGACCGCGCGGGCCAGTCGTCCCCGCAGTTCGGGACTGTTGCAGCGAGAACGATGGGACAGGGTCAGGTACAGCCCCTCGCGGGCCACGGCCGGTGTCAGCACCTTGATGGAGGGGGCGCCGAGCCTGGCCGCATAGGCTTCCGCAGGCGCGTCCTCGTAGACCATGTAATCGGCGCGGCCGCGCTGCACCATCTGGATTGCCTGCTCGATGCTGGCCACATGAGTCAGCTTCAGCGACTGCCGCGCGAAGTCGTCGAACTCCACGCCGAAGCTGTTGTTGATGACGGTCACGCCCTGCCGGCCGATCAGGTCATTCAGCCGCTTGAAGTTGAGCGGACGATCCTCGCGCGCCCAGATCACCGAGCGGGTCTCGCGGAAGGCGGGATGGAAGTAATCCATGTACTCGGTGCGCGGCAGCGTGAAGAAGGCACCGGCGATCAGATCGACCCGACCGGCCCGCACCTCTTCCTGCACCCGTCCCCAGGGGCCGACATAACGGGTTTCGATCGGAACGCCGATCTCGCGGGACAGCCATTGCATCAACGCCGCATTGGCGCCGACGAGCTGCTGCTCATCGTCGGGATTGCGCCAGAGGTAGGGCGGATATTGCGGATTGCCCGAGGCGATCAGCTGCGGGCAGTTGGGCACCGCGCTTGCCTGAGCGGAGGCGTTGGGCTGAATCACCGGTGCCAGGGTGGCGACCGGCGCGGCCTGGCTGCCGGCCGATGACGACTCCGCAGCGATCGACGACCCGAGCCAGAGACAGGCTCCCACAGCCAGGCCCAGCCGCCACCCAGCCGCTGCGCTGCGCCAAATCGCCGTCGAGCGGCGCGGAGTCCTGCGAACGGACATGCACATCCCCTTCGATCGTCGGGTCGCTCTTGTTGGGTTCTTCTTCAAGGAGAGGGCGACGCTGACGGAGTTCCTCCGCAATCCCTTTGGATAATCCCACGCATGGAAGCATGGCTGCAACAGATGATTCACCTGATGCTGGAAGCGTTATCGCTTCCCCAGGTGGGCTTGGGCGCGGTGTTTGTCGTCGCGCTGATCTCGGCCACGCTGCTGCCGCTGGGCTCGGAGCCCGTGGTGGTGCTGCTGGTCACCGCCAAACCCGAGCTGTTTTGGCCCGCCATCCTGGTGGCGACCGTGGGCAACACCTTGGGCGGCGGCATCAGCTGGTGGATGGGTTTCGGCGCCGAGCGCGCCTATGAAGCGGCGACCCACCACACACCGCGCGATCAACGGGTGCTGGGCTGGTTGCGACGTTTCGGCGCCAAGGCCTGTCTGCTGAGCTGGCTGCCGATCGTGGGCGATCCGCTGTGCGCCCTGGCCGGCTGGCTTCGGCTGCCGTTCTGGCCCTGCCTGGGCTACATGGCCATCGGCAAATTCGCGCGCTATGTGTTGATGACCGCCCTGGGCGTCTTCCTGATCCATTGAGGACATCGCCGAAGGGCCGCGCGGCGACGTGCGGGCGATCTGCGCCTGTTTGCACCAGCACGGCGCGCTTGGGTCTCACGACGTGACGCGCACCGCGCTGGAAGCTGAAAGTACACGTCGACCCATGTCCGACCCGCGACCGACCCGGGTCCTCGCCACTTCGGGGGGCTGGGCCGACGGCGCCATCCGCCGCCACAATGCGCGACACATCCAGCACTTCCGGACCGTCGACAGTGAACCGAAGGCCGCGACCCATGAGGTCCAACTTCTGCACCCCGGCGTCCGACAGGAGATTCCCGAATGAGCCTTGCCTCCCCGACCGCTTCCGCCACCGATGCCCGCACGCCCGCTTACGAGGCGCTGTGCCAACGCCATCAGCGGCTGCACCGCTTGAATCATCTGCAGTCGATCGCGTCCTGGGACCAGTCGGCCTTCATGCCCGCCAAGGGCGCGGAGGCCCGCGCGCAGGCACTCGCGGAAATGGGCGGCCTGCTGCATCAACAAGCGACCGATCCCGCGCTGCGGGATCTGCTCGAGGCCGCCGAGCAGGAGCCGCTCGACGAGGTGCAGCGCGCCTCGCTGCGCGAGATGCGTCGGGTCTGGCGTGCGGCCAATGCGCTGCCGCAAAGCCTGGTGGAAGCCAAGTCGCTGGCCAACTCGCATTGCGAGCACGCCTGGCGCAGCCAGCGCGGCGCCAATGATTGGGCCGGCTATGTCGAGAACCTGCGGCCGGTGGTGCGCTTCGCGCGCGAGGAAGCCCGGCTGCTGTCCGAGGACTCCGGCCTGAGCCGCTATGACGCGCTGCTCGATCAATATGAGCCGGGCATGCGATCGGCGGAGGTCGACCGCGTCTTCGGTGAACTGCGCCAGTGGCTGCCGGGGCTGGTGCGCGACGTCATGGCGCGTCAGGCCAGCGAGCCGATGCGGCATCCGCAAGGCCGCTTCCCCGCCGCCGCGCAGCGCGCGCTCGGGCTGGATGCGATGAAGCTGCTCGGCTTCGACTTCGATGCGGGCCGGCTCGACGAGAGCGCCCATCCGTTCTGCGGCGGCGTGCCCGAGGACGTGCGCATGACCACCCGCTACCGGGACGACAGCTTCCTGCAAAGCCTCACCGGCACCATCCATGAGACCGGCCATGGCCGCTATGAGCAGAACCTGCCGCGCCAGTGGCTGGGCCTGCCGATCGCGAATGCGCGCTCGATGGGCCTGCATGAAAGCCAGAGCCTGTCCTTCGAAATGCAGTTGGCCGCGCATCCCGGTTTCGCCAAGCTGCTGGAGCCGCTGGTGACCCGTCACCTGGGCGAGCAACCCGCCTTCTCGGCCGAGAACCTCAACAAGATGATGACCCGGGTGGCGCCGGGCTACATCCGCGTGGATGCGGACGAGGTCACCTATCCAGCCCATGTGATCCTGCGCTACGAGATCGAGCGTCCGCTGATCGAAGGCGAGATCGAGGTGGAAGACATCCCCGCGCTCTGGGACGCCAAGATGCGCGAGCTGCTCGACATTGACACCCGCGGCAACTACAAGGACGGCCCGATGCAGGATGTGCACTGGGGCGCCGGGCTGTTCGGCTACTTCCCGTGCTACACGCTCGGCGCGATGTATGCGGCGCAGTGGTTCGCCACCATGCGCCGTGAGCGGCCCTCGCTGGATGAGGACATCGCCAGCGGCAACCTCGCCCCGGTGTTCGACTGGCTGCACAGCCGCATCTGGAGCCAGGGCAGCCGTTGGGAAACGCCGGAGCTGGTGCAGCGCGCCAGCGGCGAGTCGCTGAATCCGGCGCATTTCCGTCGGCACCTGGAATCGCGTTACCTCGGCTGAACGACGCGACGTCCACGACCCGCCGGCCACCTCGCGACGACCCGCCGACGCAGGTCGTACGGCCCGCGCCCGCGCCGCGGGCGCGGCGCAACGGCCGCGGCTTCACGGACGCGAGACGAAAAAAAGCCCGACCCACGGGTGTGGGTCGGGCAAGAGCGCGGGACGCCACCTGGACACCCGAGCAGGTCGGGCGTGGTGCTGCGGCGTAGCGAGATGAGGAGCGCGTGAGCGCCGGCATGAGGCGACCCGGAAGGGACGCGGCCTGGGCGCTGTCGACAATCGGTGAGGATCAGTCGGCGCGGGGGCCGTCCGGTGCCGGCGGCGCCCTCCGTGGGCAGGGACGCGATCGCGTGGTCTGCGAGAGGAGGGCGGTGCGGCGTGTCTTCATGCTTCGCATCATCGCTGTCCGGCGAGAAAGCAAGACCCAAAGAACAAGGCGCAAATCCGGCCAAACAAGTGGCCGGAATTTGCGCCTATTTCCTGGCTTTGCGTGAATCAGCGCACAGAGCGCCCTGATTCAGCGGGATGGCCGGGTGGATGGGTCGCTTCAGCGCACCGTCATGCCGAAGGTGTTGGCGATGAAGGCCAGGATGTCGGCCCGCTCCTCGATGATCTTCGAGGTCGGCTTGCCGGCGCCATGGCCGGCTTGCGTCTCGATGCGGATCAGCTTGGGCGCGGGGCCGGTGTCGGCGGCCTGCAGCGTGGCGGTGTACTTGAAGCTGTGGGCGGGCACGACGCGGTCATCGTGGTCGCCGGTCGTCACCAGCACCGCCGGATAGCGCTGGCCGCTGCGGATGGTGTGCAGCGGCGAGTACTTGATCAGCCAGTTGAAGTCTTCGGCATTTTCCGAGCTGCCGTAATCCGACACCCAGGCCCAGCCGATGGTGAACTTGTGGAAGCGCAGCATGTCCATCACGCCGACTTGCGGCACCGCGGCGCCGAACAGGTCGGGACGCTGATTGACCACCGCGCCCACCAGCAGACCGCCGTTGGAGCCGCCGTTGATGGCCAGCTTGGCCGGCTGGGTGTACTTGTTGGCGACCAGGTATTCGCCCGCCGCGATGAAGTCGTCGAAGACGTTCTGCTTCTTCTGCTTGGTGCCGGCCTCATGCCAGGCGGCGCCGTATTCGCCGCCGCCGCGCAGCACGGCCAGCACATACACGCCGCCCATCTTCATCCAGGTGGCCGCGGTCACGCCGTAGCCGGGCGTCATCGGCACATTGAAGCCGCCGTAGCCATAGAGCAGCGTCGGATTGCTGCCGTCCAGCTTCAGGCCCTTGCGGTGCGCGATGAAGATCGGGAACTTGGTGCCGTCCTTGCTGGTCACGAAGACCCGCTTGCTTTCGAACTGGTTGGCATCGAACGCGGTCTGGGCGCGCTTGAACAGCTCGGTCTTGCCGCTGGCCACATCCAGGCGATAGATCTCGCCGGCGGTGGTCAGGCTGGTGTAGCTGAAGAAGGTCTCGTTGTCGTTCCACTTGCCGCCGAAGCCCGCCGCCGTGCCGATGCCGGGCAGCTTCACTTCACGCACCTGGCGACCGTTGGTGCCCATCACGCGCACCAGCGTCGAGGCATCGGCCAGATAGCTCAGCACCAGCTGACCGCCGACGCCCGAGGCACCGACCATCGCTTCCTTGGCTTCCGGCACCAGCGTGGTCCAGGTCTTGCCTTCCGGCGCGGTCCAGTCCTTGGACAGATCCACCGCCAGCAGACGGCCGCGCGGCGCATCCTTGTCGGTCTTCAGGATCAGGCGCTGTCCATCCAGCACGACCGGGATGTATTCCGCATCGAAGCTCAAGGTCAGCGGCACCGGCTTGGCGCCGCCATAGCCGCCCTTGTCATCCAGCGGCAGCAGCATCAGGCCGTTCTTGCGGCCCGAGCCCTTCCACACATTGATGATGGCCACGCGGCCGTCATCGCTGACCTCGGTGCCGAAGCCCCATTGCTTCTCGGCGGGGTTTTCCGTCACCAGCACATCGGCCGATTGCTCGGTGCCCAGGCGGTGGTAGTAGAGCTTCTGGAAGTAGTTGGCGCCGGTCAGCGCTTCGCCGGCCTTGGGCGCGTCATAGCGGGCGTAGAAGAAGCCCTTGCCATCCGGCGTCCAGGCGGCGGATGAGAACTTCACCCATTCGATGGTGTCCGGCAGGTCCTTGCCGGTCTCCAGATCGCGCACCTTCCAGGTCTGCCAGTCGGAGCCCGCGCCGGCGATGCCGTAGGCCAGCAGCTTGCCGTCGCGCGACACCGCCATGCCCGACAGCGCCACCGTGCCGTCCTTGGACAGCGCATTCGGATCCAGCGCGATCTGCGGCGTGTCCTTCAGTTGCCGGGCGGTGTAGAGCACCGACTGCTGTTGCAGGCCGTCGTTGCGGGTCCAGAAATAGCGGCCGCCCTCCTTGAAGGGCACGCCGAACTTCTCGAAGTTGTAGAGCTCGGTGTAGAGCTTGCGGGTCGGCTGGCGCTGCGGCATGGCCGCGAGGTAGGTGTCGGTGACCGCGTTCTGCGCCTGCACCCAGGCCTTGGTGTCGGCGCTGTTGTCATCCTCGAGCCAGCGGTAGGGATCCTTGATCACCGTGCCGTGGTAGTTGTCGGTCTGTTCGACCTGACGGGTGACCGGATAGGTCAGCGCCGGCGCCGCGGCGCTGGACGAGGAGGTCGAAGCCGGTGTGGACGACGTGGCGGACGAAGCGCCTGCGGCCGGCGCTTGCGCCGAGGCCGTCAGGCCGGTGCCGAGGCCGAGCACCAGCGCGGCGGTCAGCGAGAGACGGGAAGTCATGAGCGGAACTCCTGCGAGTCGAACAAGAAGACCGCCCCAGGCTCGTGGCCCGGAGCGACCGCCGCATTGTGCCGAGTTCGCGCGGGGATGCCTGAGGTCAGTCAGGGGAAGCCCTGAGCCTGCGGCCCGGTCGGTGCCCGCGCGCCGCTTGCGCGCAGCCATGGGGCGTGGTGGCGGCGCTGGCCTCAATCGCGCCGAAGCAGGTCCAGCAGCGTTCTGGCGACCACCTGGGTGGCGCGCTTGAGATCGTCCAGCACCAGATGCTCGTCGGCGCGTTTGGCATTCGATTCCAGCACCGTGCGCGGTCCCGCCCCGTAAATGGCGGCGGGAATGCCGTGCTCGCCGTACAAGCGCACATCGGTGTAGAGCGGCGTGCCCGAGGTAGGAATCGGCTCGCCGAAGACCGCCTGGGCGTGGCGCTGCAGGGCCGCCACCAGCGCTTCATGGCCGGGCAGCGGCTTCAGCGCTTTCGCCAGCAGCAGCCGCTTGATGTCGACCTGAATGCCGGGCACGGTGGCTGCGGCCTGGGCGATCACGTCGCGGATTTCCTGTTCCACCGCGACCGGGTCTTCCTCCGGAATCATGCGGCGGTCCAGCTTGAACACCACCTTGCCGGGCACGACATTGGTGTTGGTGCCGCCGTCGATGCGGCCCACATTCAGATAGGGATGTCGGATGCCCGGGACCTGCGAGCAGACCTCGCGATAGGCCAGGTTGCGCGCATACAGCGCATTCAGCAGGACGACCGCCCCCTGAAGGGCATCGATGCCGGTGTCCGGAATCGCGGCATGGGCCATCTTGCCGTGGACCGTCACCTCCATCTGCAGGCAGCCGTTGTGCGCGGTCACGACCTGATAGCTGAAGCCGGCGGCCAGCAGCAGGTCGGGGCGGGTCAGGTCTTGCCGCAGCAGCCAGCCCGGGCCGAGCTCGCCGCCGAATTCCTCGTCGTAGGTGAAGTGCAATTCCACGCCGCCCTTCAAGGGCAGGCCCAGCGATTCCAGCGCGCGCACGGCGAAGGTGTAGGTGGCGAAATCGCTTTTGCTCACGGCCGCCGCGCGGCCGTAGAGGCGCCCGTCGTCGATCTCCGCGCCGTAGGGATCGTGTTGCCAGCCTTCGCCGGGCGGCACCACATCGCCATGCGCATTCAAGGCGATCACCGGACCGGCCGCGTCATAGCGCCGCCGCACGATCAGGTTGGTCAGCGAGCGCAGGCCGTAGTCGCGCACCTGGTCCGCCGGCACCGGATGACGGTCGGCGACCAGGCCCATCTCGGCCAGCAATTCGGCGGTGCGTTCCGCATGCGGCGCGTTGTCGCCGGGCGGCGTGTCGGTGGGAATGCGGACCAAGGCCTGCAGATAGCGGACCTCTTCATCGAAGTGGTCGTTGATCCAGGCATCCAGGGCGTCGTAGGCGGTCATAGGGCTTCCAGCAGCGCTTGAAAGGCGCGCACGCAGAGATCGGCGTCGTCGTTGGTGATGGACTCCAGCGGGTTGTGGCTGATGCCCAGGTTCTGGCCGCGCAGGAACAGCATCGCCTGCGGCATGGCCTGGTGGAGCTTCATCGCGTCATGCCCCGCGCCCGACGGCAGCCGATGCACCGGCAGGCCGAGCGAGCTCACCGCGTCTTCCCAGCGCTGCTGCCAACGCGGATCGCTCGGGGCCGCTGCCGCCGCTTCGGTGCGCTCCAGGGTGACGCTCAGGCCGCGGCGCGCGCAGATCGCCTGCAGCTGCTGGCGCACATCCGCATCGAGCGCATCCCGCGCCGCATCGGTGGTGGCGCGCAGGTCCAGGCTGAAGCGGCAGCGTCCCGGAATCACGTTGATCGACCCGGCCGGCACCTGCACCTGGCCGACGGTGCCCACCACGTCCGGCACTGCGCTGGCACGTTGCTCGACATACAGGATCAGCTCCGCCACTGCCGCAGCGGCATCGCGACGCTGTCCCATCGGCGTCGTGCCCGCATGGGAGGCGAGCCCGCGCAGCTCGCCCAGATAGCGCAAGCTGCCGTTGATGGAGCTGACCACACCGAGCGGCAGATCGAGCCCGTTCAGCACCGGGCCTTGCTCGATGTGGACTTCGACGAATCCGAGATAGCGCGTGGGATCGCGCTGCAGGGCCTGGATGGCGTCGACGGTCGCGGGCAGTCCGCTGGCGGCCATCAGCTCGCGCATGACGACGCCCTCCGCATCGGCCTGATCCAGCCAGGTCGGATCGAAGCGGCCGACCAGCGCGCTGGAGCCGAGGAAGGTCGCCTTGTAGCGCTGACCTTCCTCCTCCGCAAAGCCGATCACTTCGATGCCATGCGTCAAGCGCCGGCCCTGACGATGCAGCTCGCGCACGCAGACCATCGGGACGAGGATGCCGAGCCGCCCATCGTACTTGCCGCCGTTGCGCACGGTGTCGTAATGGCTGCCGGTGAGCAGGCGCGGCGGGATGGCGGGGGACGCCTCCAGACGGCCATGGGCCGCGAGGGCCTGGGCCTCGGCCTCGCCGTGATAGACGCCGACGACATTGCCCACCGCATCGATGGAAACGTCGTCGAAGCCAGCTTCGCGCATCCAGTCGGCCAATTGCGCCGCGCAGGCGCGATGCGCGTCCGTGAGATAGGTGACCGTCAACTGCCCTTGTTCCGCAAAGCCGGGATCGGAGAAACGGGCCAGCGATTCCGCCCAATCCCAGACTTGATTGCCGAGCGCGGGTGTGATGCCGAACTTGTCGTTGAGCCGGATCTCCGCGATGCGGTGGATGTGCCGCAGGCATTCGGCGCGCTCGACGTCCGGATGCGCCTGCAGCCGGCGTGAGAAGGTGTCGATGATGTGCTGGCGACTCAGTCCCTCGCCTCGCGGACCGCGCACCGCGAGGATGAAGGGCCAGCCGAAGCGGGCGTTGTAGTCGGCATTGAGTTGCTGCAGCTGCGCGAACTCGTCCGGCGTGCAATGGGTCAGGCCGGCGCGCCGTTGCTCATCGGTCGATTCGGCGGTGAGCGATTGGCTCACCATCGCCTTGCCCGCCAGCTCCGGATGCGCGCGGATCAGGCCCAGTTGCTCGTCCAGTGAGGCCTCTCTCACCGTTTGCGCCAGGACGCACTTCAGCGCGGCCAGGCTGGCAAAGCCGCCGGCGGGCCGCTGCTGAACGGCGCGTTGCGCGATCCAGGGCGAGTGCTCATAGACGCCCTCCAGCAGCGCCACGAAGCCGGCCGAGTCGGCCGCATTCAACAAGTCGAGCGTGAGGACCATGTCGGTCGTGTCCTGGGTGAGATCGCGTGGGGCCGCGTTGATGAAAGAGCGGTTCCGCAGCGAGGAGGCAGTGAGGAGATGGGCGGGGCCACGGACATCGGAGCAATCGATCGCGATCAGCCCCAGACGAAGGCGGTGGCGGGATCGAAGGGATGGGTGGCGCGCCAATGCCGGGCGATGTCGATGCGGCGCGTGATCCAGACGCGGTCGTGTCGTTCGATGTGGTCCAGGAAGCGCTGCAGCGCCCGCAGCCGGCCGGGACGCCCGAGCAATCGCGCATGCATGCCGATGCTCATCATGCGCGGCGTCTCGGCGCCTTCGGCATACAGCACATCGAAGGAATCCCGCAGGTAGTCGAAGAACTCGTCGCCATGGCTGAAGCCTTGCGGCAGCGCGAAGCGCATGTCGTTGCAGTCGAGCGTGTACGGCACCACCAGATGCGGCGCGAGTGTGCCGTCGGTCTTGCGCACCTGCAGCCAGAAGGGCAGGTCGTCGCCGTAATAGTCGCTGTCGTATTCGAAGCCGCCGAAGTCCGCCACCAGTCGCCGGGTGTTGGGGCTGTCGCGGCCGGTGTACCAACCGGACGGCCGCTCGCCGGTCAGCCGCTGCAGGATCTCCATGCCGATCTCCATGTGCTGGCGTTCGGTCGCTTCATCCACGCCTTGATAGTGGATCCAGCGCCAGCCATGGCAGGCGATCTCATGGTGCATCTCGACCAGCGCGCGCGTCAGCTCCGGATGCCGTTCCATCGCCATCGACACGCCGAACACGGTCAGCGGCAGCGCACGCTTTTCGAATTCGCGCAGCAGGCGCCACACCCCGACGCGGGAGCCGTACTCGTAGATGCCCTCCATGCTGAGATGGCGGGCCGGGTACGACGCAGGATTGAACATCTCCGACAGGAACTGCTCGCTGCCGGCGTCGCCGTGCAGCACCGAGTTCTCGCCGCCTTCTTCCACGTTGAGGACGAACTGCACCGCGATGCGGGCCTGGCCCGGCCATTGCGCCTGCGGCGGATGCTCGCCATAGCCGATCAGGTCGCGCGGATAGGCGGGCGCTCGCATCGGCGCGCGCGGCGAGGCGGCAGCGCTCGCGGCGGAAGAGGAGGGCGAAGGCGGGGGCGCGTGGTTCATGTCGTTGGTCCAGCGAGGCTCACGGCGTCAACACCGATTTCAGATCCTGCACCCGTGGGTTGAGCCGCAGGTTCGATTCCACATGGTCGAGGTGCGACGCCAGCAGCTTGCGGGCGGCGCGCGGGTCGCGGGCTTCCAGCGCATCCACGATCGCCTCATGCTCGGCTTGCGATTGCGCGGCCGAATGAGAGCTCTGGTACATCAGCGCGATCAGCGAGCTGCGGGAGAGCAGCTCGGTCAGCATCTGCGCGAGCACCTCATTGCCCTGCATGCGGGCCAGGATCACATGGAAGTCCGCCAGCAGCCGGGTGCGGCCCGACACATCGGTGCGGCTGATCGCTTCCCGCTCCTGCTTCAGGTGGCTGCGCAACTGGCGGATCTGCGCGGTCGTGATGCGTGGGCAGAGGTCCACGATCATGGCCGTCTCCAGCATCTGGCGCACCTCGAAGACCTGGCGCGCTTCTTCCACACTGGGCTCGGCCACGAAGGCGCCGCGGGCGGGCTCCAGCCGCACCAGGCGGTCCCGGCTGAGCTGGTTCAGCGCCTGCCGAACGAGCGTGCGCGAGCAATCGAAGATGTCGGCCAGCTGTTGTTCCACCAGCTTGGTGCCGGGCATGAGCCGGCGTTCGACGATGGCCTGGGTGATGGACGCGGTGATGCGCGCCGTCACCGAGCCGGAGGCGCCGTCCTTCAGCGCCGCGCTGGCGCCGTTGCCGGATGCTGAGCTGGAATTCAGTGCGCTCATGGGCCTGCGAGTGTATACACTTTGCGCTTCATTTGGATGCCGGGCGGCCTCGCGGCGGCCGTGAGATTGCGATGGGAAAGCTCACCACCCATGTGCTGGACACGATGCATGGCAGCCCAGCGGCCGGCATGACCGTGCGGCTGTATCGGCTGCCGGCGGAGCCCGCGGCGAGCGGTCCGGCGGTCTGTCTGATGACCCTGGTGCTCAATGCCGACGGACGTGCCGATGCGCCGCTGCTGGAAGGCGAGGCGCTGGTAGCGGGGCGTTACCGTCTGGTGTTCGCGGTGGCGGCGTACTTCAAATCGCGCGCGGTCGCGCTGCCAGAGCCCGCCTTTCTGGACGAGGTCCCGATCGACTTCGGCATCGCTGATCCAACGGCCCACTATCACGTGCCGCTGCTGGCAACGCCCTGGTCGTATTCGACCTACCGCGGCAGCTGAGCGGACACCGGTCATGCGTCCCTGGCAACGTCTCGCCGCGCACCTGCATCACGCGCCGGCCGTGCTGGTGCGGGTCGATGCGCTGCAAGGCAGCGGTCCGCGCGAGGTGGGCGCCTGGATGGCGGTCACCGCCACCGAGCTGGTCGGCACCATCGGCGGTGGTCAGCTTGAATTCGATGCCGTGGCGCGGGCGAGGGCGGCGCTGTCGACGGGCCAGATCGCGGACGCTCGCCAGCGCTTCGCACTAGGACCGAGCCTCGGTCAGTGCTGCGGCGGCGTGGTGTGGCTGAGCTTCGACTGGCTGTCTGCCGAGTCGATCAGCGGCTTGCGCGAGCGCCTGGAGGCGACGCAGGACGGGCGACCGATCGCCCTGTTCGGCGGCGGCCATGTGGGGCGGGCGATCGTCGATCTGCTGGGCCGCCTGCCCGCGCGGGTGCATTGGATCGACAGCCGCGAAGGCGTGTTCCCTGCTGAGGTGCCGGACAACGTCCAGTGCGAGCACTCTGAGCCGGTGCATCACGCCGTGTCGTCATTGGCCAGCGGATCGCGGGTGGTGATCATGAGCTTCAGCCACGCGGAGGACCTCGACATCGTCGCCGCCTGCCTGAAGCGCCAGCGCGAGCACGCCGACCTGCCGTTCATCGGACTGATCGGCAGCGCCACCAAATGGGCCACCTTTCGACATCGCCTGGAAGCCCGCGGCTTTTCAGCGGATGAGCTGGCGCGGGTCACCTGTCCGATCGGCATCCCTGGCATTCGCGGCAAGCAACCCGAGGTGGTGGCGCTGGCGGCCGTGGCGCAACTGATGCAGGACTGAGATCGGCGAACCCGCCGCGCTGGCGTAGCCGGCACGCTGGCATCGGCGACGGACGATGCTGCGTCGGTCGGCGCAAAGTTTGGTCATTCAAACTGTATACACTTTGGCGTTGAATCAGCGCGGCGGCCGAGGTCGTTCACGCCGGGTGTCCGAGGACGCCTGGCAGCGCTGCACGACTTGTCGCCGCGGCGCCCCGACCTGAGCGCGACGATTGCCGAACCACAGCGCCCGCAGTGGTGGTCCGGTCTCTGTGAATGGCTTGCCTGATGGACAGCTACCTGTTTGACTGGGCCAACCTGCTGCTGCGTTGGCTGCATGTGATCGTGGGCATCGCCTGGATTGGCGCGTCCTTTTATTTCGTCTGGCTGGACAACCATCTGGTCCCGCCCGCATCCGAGGACCTGAAGGCCAAAGGCGTCGGCGGCGAGTTGTGGGCGGTGCATGGCGGCGGCTTCTACAACCCGCAGAAGTACCTGGTGGCGCCGGCCCATCTGCCGCAGCAACTGCATTGGTTCTACTGGGAGAGTTACTGGACCTGGATGAGCGGCTTCGCGCTGTTCGCGGTGCTCTATCTCTTCCAGGCCGACACCTACCTGATCGACAAGCGGGTGCATGACTGGAGCGCGTCCGCGGCGGTCACGACGGCGCTGGGCTTCCTGGTCGGCGGCTGGCTGGTGTATGACCAGATCTGTCGACGCTTCGGCCACCGGCGCGATGGCAGTGTCGGCAACGATGGGCGGGTGCTGGGCTGCATCGCCGTGGTCATGGCGCTGGCCGCGTGGGGCGCCTGCCAGTTGTTCTCGGGCCGTGCCGCGTTCCTGATCGTGGGCGCGATGCTGGCCACGATGATGAGCGCGAATGTGCTGTTCTGGATCATCCCCGGCCAGAAGCAGGTGATCGCGGACCTGCGCGCCGGTCGGCCGGTGGACCCGATCCATGGCCAGCGTGGCAAGCAGCGCAGCGTGCACAACACCTACTTCACGCTGCCGGTGCTGCTGGCGATGCTGTCCAACCATTACGGGATGCTCTACAGCCACCCGCGCAACTGGCCGGTGCTGATCGCGCTGATGGTGGTCGGCGCGCTGGTGCGCACCTGGTTCGTCAAGCGCCACAAGGGCGTGAACGCCTGGCCGTTGCTGGTCGTGGTCGCGGGCGTGCTGATCGGTTTGATCGTCGCCCTGAGGCCGACGCCGGTCGCGAGTGGGGCGGTCTCGACAGCCGGTGGCGGCGGGGCGGTGGCGGAGGCCGGTGTGCCGAGTTTCGATCAGGTGCGCCGCATCGTCGAGCAGCGCTGCCAGGCCTGCCACAACGCGGCGCTCGCGCCCAAGCGCGTGCAGTTGCACACGCCGGCATTGATCGAGCAGCATGCGCAGGACATCTATCAACAAGCGGTGGTGCAGAAGGCGATGCCCTTGAACAATGCGACCGGCATCACCGAGGAGGAGAGAGCGGTGCTGGGGCGGTGGTTTCAGGGGCGTTGAACGCCGGGTTCGCGTGCGCTGATCCGCTCAAACCTCGAAAATCGTCTCGAAGGACAACTGACAGGTCAGGCGGAACGCCTCCGGGTCGATCACACGATCCTGCGGAATTCGCACCGCTGAGCGGATCGTGTCGTCCACGGCAGCGAATGCCTTGGCAGCGGCGTTCTCGACCGCCTGACTGTGCCCGCCTTGAAGATCCAGCGCGGGCTTCACCGTGCTGCGCCAGGACCCATTGAACTGCGGCAGCAGGCTGGCGAAGACCTGCAAGGTGTCGTGGATGTAGAGCAGGTCCTGGGCGCGCTTGCTCGCGCTGCGATCCTTTTGAATCAGGAACTTTTGGACCATGAAGCACAGCGGATTGACCACCTGAATGTCCACGGCGCCTTCGAGCGGTATCCCTTGCTCGGGGCCGACGGTGGTCACCCACGGGTCCACCAGCAGGATGTCCAGATGGCGAATCTTCTGGGCGGAGATGCCGCCGGCCAGCAGCGTGGCGTCGGGCTCTCGATTTCGCTTGTAGCCGCTGCCCGTCAAGGGGGTGAGGAACTCCGCGTAAAAGCCGGCGGTGTCTTCGCCCAAGGTGTAGTGGGCGGCGGGAGGCTTGAACTCGCCCGCGAGTTGTTCCTTGAAGCCGTGGTCGAGCAGCGCGGCCCGGATGTCGCCTTCCAGCGGCGCCTGGCCCGAGAAAGCCAGGTCACTGTCCTTCGTGAACACCGGCTGGTAGGGCAACTGATTGGCACGTGGGTCGAGGCGGTGCAGGCGATGGCCCCAGCCGCCGATGAAGATCAGGTGAGCGCGCCAACGATCCAGTGCTTGCACCAGCTTCGAAAACGCGGCCAGATCGTTCATCAGGAATGTCGTAACAGGTGAGGGCGAAGCACACGCTCATGGATCAGAGCCGCTTGCTCTTCTCCGCGAGTCGGGTGGCTGAACACGTCCAGCCAAGTCTGAATGACATCGGTGCACGCTGCACCGTCACGCATGACGGCGCTTCGAAAGGTGGACTTGGGTGCATTGGCTTCCCGAACCAGCAGGTCCGATGATTCCGGCGATGCGGGCGTGAGGCTGCGCCAACGAGGACCTTCGAGGAGCGCGAGCGTGGGAACGCAAACGATCGGGGCCAGGCCGCCGACGTGACCGAACCCCAAGGCGTGCGCCGCCGAGAACAGTCCCCAGCAGACGTGCTTGGGGTCGGCGGTCAGAAGCCGTCGCAGCTGCAGGTCCGCTGGAGTCTTCAGCAGAAAGCGCATGGGCGTTTGAATCGGGCTCTTCATCGTGGCGGCCTGCCAGCGACGAAGCAGCTCTTCTCGACGGACCAGGCTGAGGGTGCGCGCCGATTCGTCCAGATGGCCCTCCAGCTTCAACTGCTGCAGCAGCCTGGATGCGCTCATCGTGGAGACTCCCGCAGCCTGCGCCAGTTCCGCGCCGGTGCGCAGCGGCTCGCGAGGCGCGTTCAGCAGTTCGGCGGGCAGGTCCGGCGCGAGCAATACCTTGAGCATCCATTGATTCAAGTCCGAGAACAGATTGACCGGGGTGGCCACCGAGTGCGCTCGTGGGCGCGGTGAGACCGACGCTTGCGCGTTCAGGGCCTCCAGCTCATGGCCAGGATCTCGAAAGTAGCGCAGACCGCTTCGCGTCACCAGACCGATGGCGGTGTCGTCGGCATGTTTGTTGACGAATTGCGTGATCTGGCTGAGCAGCGCCTCGGAGGCGTCGTCCAGGTAGATGACGGCGAGCGGATCCGTGCCGGGCGAGTCGCTCGCGTGAGTCCGCGCTTCCAGGATGGCTTGAGCGAGCAGAGGCAACACCCGATCGGTGCGGCCTTCGGGCGGCGCCTTGATCTCCACCTCGAATTGCCGTGCGTCACGCTTGATCCTCAGCTGACCGACAGGAGAGCGTTTGGTGCTGTCCTTGTCGACCTGCCAGCCTTGACCTTCGAAAACAGCATGGAGTGTGTCGACGGCTTGTTGGCCGCGACGTGGGCGGAGAACGGTGGCCATGGTCAGTGTGCAGAGGTGGCTAACATGGCCATTGTAGATAAAAAGGCCATGTTAGCTAACACGGCCATGATAGTTTTGAGCGCAGAGCCGGCATCCGGTTCATGGCGCGGGGAAGGTCGCTCCCGTCCGCCGGACGGCCTAGGGTCAGCCCCTACCCAACCCCCATCCCTTCTTGATCGAAAATCCGAAACGACGTTTCAAAACGGAGTTTCCATGGTCAAGCGGGTGGCGGTGATCGGCGAATGCATGCTGGAACTGCAGGGCGGTGCGTTCGGTCAGAACATCTTGGGATACGGCGGAGACACGCTGAACACCGCGGTGTACCTGCGTCGATTCGGCGAGGACGCCGGGATCACGGTCAGCTATGCGACGGCGCTCGGTGATGACGCGCTGAGCGACGGGTTGCTGAGCCAATGGGCCGCGCAGGGACTGCAGACCGAGCTGGTGCGTCGACTGCCGGGACGGCTGCCCGGGCTCTACATGATCGTGGTCGATCCCGCCGGTGAGCGCAGCTTCCACTACTGGCGGGACAGCGCCGCAGCCAAGGCTTATTTCGAGGTGGCGCAAACGCCGCTGGAAGCGCAGGTCGATGAGCTCGATGCGCTCTATCTGAGCGGCATCAGCCTGGCCATCCTGCCGCCGGAGGGGCGCGAGCGGCTCTTCGCGCTGATGCGGTCGCTGCGTGCGCGCGGCGCCGCCGTCATCTTCGACAACAACTACCGGCCCCGCCTGTGGCCCGATCGGGCCGATGCACAACGCGTGTTCCAGCAGGCGCTGTCGCTGGCCAGCATCGGACTGGTCACGGCGGATGATCACCAGGCGCTCTTCGGCATCCCCACGCTGGACGAGGCCGTGGCCAGCGCGCAAGACCTGCCCCCGCCCGAGCTGCTCATCAAGCGAGGCGCCGCCTCGACGCTGGTGCGAGCCGCCGATGGTGGCGGGCACTGGACCGAGGCGCCGACCGAGCCGGTGCCGCAAGTGATCGACACCACCGCCGCAGGCGATTCATTCGCCGGCGGTTATCTGGCGCGTCGCCTCTCAGGCCACGAGGCGGTCGAGTCGGCACGCTTCGGCAACCGCGTGGCCGCGCGCGTCATTCAGCATCGCGGCGCGGTGATCCCGGCGGAGGTGATGCGTGATTTGATCGGAGCGACGGCATGAGCGCGCGCCCCGTCCGCGCTGCGAAGGACGCGCGGTGGCGCGCCACGGCGATCTCGCCCATCCGAGTGCTGCGCGTGGGCGCGGTCGTCGCGGTCGTGGCCGCACTCGCGGCCTGCGTCGCGACCCCGGCCGTGGATCGCAGTGCCCCGCCGTCGGGATCGACGAGCGGTCCGCTCGGGAGCGACCCGATGCCGCACGGTGCCGCTTCCAGCAACGCGACGCTGCGGGTCATCCTGGTGGGTGACTCGACCATGGCCACGCGCAGCGGCTATGGCGACGCGCTCTGCGCGCGGTTCAAGCCGGAGGTGACTTGTCTGAATCTCGCCAAGGGCGGGCGCAGCACCAAGAGCTATCGCGCCGAAGGGCTGTGGGATCAGGTGCTGACGTTGCTGCGGCAACGTCCCGGGGGACAGACCGATCTGGTGCTGCTGCAGTTCGGTCACAACGATCAGCCCGGCAAGCCGGGCCGGTCCACCGATCTGGCGACCGAGTTTCCGGCCAACCTCGCCGCCTATGTGGACGAGGTGCGCGCTGCCGGCGGGCGCCTCGTGCTGATCACCCCGCTGACCCGCCGCAGCTTCGATGCCCAGGGGCATCTCAAGAACGACCTGCGCCCGTGGGCCGAGACCACACGCCGCATCGCCGCCGAGCGCCAGGTGCCGCTGCTGGACCTGAATGCCCTCAGCGCGGACGCGGTGCAGGCGATGGGTGAGGCCGAAGCCGACACCCTGGCCATGGCGCCGAAGCCGGCGGACGCGCCGGCGCAGCCTTCGTCGAGCTCCGAGCGCGCCGGCGCGGCGAACCCGGTGTTCGATCGGACCCATCTGGGCCCGAAGGGCGCGGCGCTGTTCTCGTCCCTGGTGGCGGCGGAACTGGCGGGCCTCGATCCGGCTTGGCGAGCGTCGTTGCGCTGAGGCGGCGACGCGCGGCGCGGTCCATGCGCGTGATCGTTCCGGAAAAAAAACGGCGCACCGAAGTGCGCCGTACCCGAGTCAACCGCGTGCGAGCGCGGGCGTCTGTTCAGACGCGGAACTGGCCGACCTGTGCGACCAGCCGGTGGGCCTGCTCACGCAGGCTCTCGGCGGCGGCGGTGCTTTCTTCGACCAATGCGGCGTTCTGCTGCGTGCCCTGATCGAGCTGCGCGACGGCGCCGTTGATGCGGTTCACGCCCTGCGCCTGTTCACGCGAGGCGGTGGAGATCTCTCCGATGATGTCGGTCACGCGGCGCACGCTGGTGACGATGGCCTGCATCGCCGCACCGGTGTCGCCGACCAGGCGCGAGCCGGATTCGACGCGCTCGCCGCTGGTGGTGATCAGGCTCTTGATCTGCTTTGCGGCCTCGGCGCTGCGCTGGGCCAGCTGACGCACTTCCGCCGCGACCACCGCGAAGCCACGACCCTGTTCACCGGCACGTGCGGCTTCCACCGCGGCATTCAGCGCCAGGATGTTGGTCTGGAAGGCGATCGAATCGATCGTGCCGATGATGTCGCTGATCTGGCGGCTGGCCGCGCTGATCGCATCCATCGTGCTGACGACTTGCTGCACGACTTCACCGCCACGCTGCGCTGCGCGGTCGGAATCACCGACCAGCTGATGGGCCTGCTCGGCCGAGGCGGCGGTCTGGCTCATCGAGCTGGCCAGTTCTTCCAGGGCCGACGCGGTCTCCTGCAGATGGCTGGCCGATTGCTCGGTGCGGCTGGACAGGTCGCGGCTGCCGGCGGCCACTTCCGCGCTGGCGGTGCCGATGCTGTCGCTGGCATTGCGGACTTCGCTGATGGTGCGGGAGAGCTGCAGACGCATGCGCTCCACGCCTTCGGCCAACGCGCCGAGGTCATCCTTCTGTTGAATCACGACCGGCTGGGTCAGGTCACCGGCGGCGACCGACGCCACCGCGCGGTTGAGCTTGGCCAGCGGCTGGCCGACCCAGCGTCCCAACAGCCAGGTCACGCCCAGGCCCAGCAGCACCACGGCCACGCCCATCAGGCCCCACAGCGCCCACAGCGAGCGGTAATGCGCCGCCAGCGCATTCGAGCGCGAGGCTTCCGCCACCACCCACCAGCCGGTCGCTTCGGAGCGACGGGCCACGGCGAAGGCGTCCTTGTTCTTCTCGTTGTAGACGGCCGCCACTTCTTCCAGCGTGCCGTCCTTGTCGGTGGTCAGGGCCTTGAGCAGTTGCTCGGCCTGATCGGGCTTGAGCACGTCGGCCAGCTTCTTGCCTTGCTGGCTGGGATGCGCGCGCAGCAGGGCATCCGCCGGCGTCTTGCCCGGATCCAGCAGGTACAGGCCGCCGGTGTCGTACAGCTTGACCGCATCGGACAGGCGCACGAGCTCTTCCTGCAGGCCGCGCATGTCGAAGCCGATGAAGAGGATGCCGACGATCTTGCCGCCGGCGTCCTTCACCGGCGAGTAGCGGGTCATGTAGGGCACGCCGAACAGCGTCACCGGACCGACATAGGTCTGTCCCGAAGACACCTTGGCATAGGCCGGGCTGGCCGTGCCGAGCATCGTGCCCATCGCACGCGAGCCGTCCTGCTTCTTCACCGAGGTGGTGACGCGCAGGAAGTCATCGCCCTTCTTGGCGAAGATGGTGGCCACGCCGCCGGTGCGGCGGCTGAAGCCATCGGCCAGATCGAGGTTGCCGTTGATCTTGCGACCGTCGTGCGAGAGCTCGCCGTCGGCATCGAGGTTGAACTTGCCGTCTTGCAGGTCGGCGGCCAGCACGTCGTAGAGCTTGTTGGCGGAATCGCGCGCGGTGCGATCCAGCGCATCGGCCACGCGCGCCACGGACGAGGCCTCGCTGGCCATGTAGTCGAAGGTGCGTTCACGGGCCTGATCGGTCAGCACCCAGGACAGGGCGCCGCAGATGATCACCAGCAGGACGGCGATCGAGGCGCTGGCCAGCAGGGACACGCGGCGGGCAACGGTCGTTCGAACATTCTTGTCAGGGGTCATGGCAGCAGGCAATTGGTGGCGCGCCCAGGTCGGCGCGAAAGCAGGAGAAGGGGAGGTGTCTCCAGAAAAGCCGCACGCTTGTTTTTCTTGTTCGACAGCGCACGGGTCAAACTTTATGCGCCGTTGAGCGATTAGCGACCCAATTGGACCCCCATCCACCAGGGATAACCCGCATCTATCCCCGCTTCACGTGAAGTAATGCGCGGGCGATTTGTTAGCGCTACCAGGCCGCTATTCGCCCTTGGGCGCTGCGCGGATGGTGGGTTCGCTTCAACCGAAGTGAACGAGCGAACGAGTCTCAGCGTGAAGCCGGACGCGCAAGGGCGATGCGCCGATCGCACTCAATCCGCGCGAATCTGGCAGCTTCGAATCAACGCATGCCACTGGGTCGTCTCCTGCTGAATGAAGCGACCGAGCGTCGCCGCATCACTGGGCGCGACTTCGAGGCCGAAGGCTTCCAGCCGCGCCTTGATCTCGGGCTCATTCAGCGCGCGGCCGAGTTCCATCGAGAGTCGGCTGATGATCGGCTCGGGCGTTCCCTTCGGCACGAACAGCCCTTGCCACGCGCTCACATCGACGCCCTTCACCCCCAGCTCGTCGAAGGTCGGGACCTCGGGCAGCGCCGCGATCCGATGCGCCGACAGCACCGCCAGCGCTTTGAGCTTGCCGCTGCGCAGATGCGGCAACGCGGCGGCGGTGTCCAGGATGCCCATCGGCACCGTGCCGCCAATCAGATCCTGGGTAGAGAACGCGGTGCCGCGATACGGCACATGGACGATGAAGCTGTGGGTGCGCTCCTTCAGCAATTCCATCGCCAGATGATGCGGACTGCCGATGCCGGGCGAGGCGTAGCTGTAGGTGCCGGGTCGGGCCTTGACGGCCTCGAGCCATTGCGAGGCCGACGTGAAGCCCGCGGACGGATTGACCACCAGCAGCAACGGGAATCGCGCCATGAAGCCCACCGGCGCCAGATCGCTCACCGCATAAGGCAGCTTCTTGTAGAGCGCGCTGTTGAAGACCATCGCGCCGTTGTCGCCGGTCAGCAGCGTGTAGCCGTCAGGCGGCGATTTGGCGGCGTTGTCGGTGCCCAGAATCCCGGCCGCGCCGGGGCGGTTGTCGATGATGAGGGTCTGGCCCAACTGCCGCCCCAATGCCGGCGCGAGCTGCCTCGCCAGGAAATCCGAACCGCCGCCGGCCGGATAGGCCACCACCCATCGCACCGGCTTGCTGGGCCAGGCCTGCGCCTGCGCCTGCAACGGCGCGACCATGGCGAGGCTCAGCGCGGCGCTCAGGACGGCTGACCACACGCCGGTCACCGTCCTTGAGCTCGACTCGAACGACGGTTGAAACGACGAGCCTTCGGAACTGCGCCCGCGCAAGACCTGGCACCACCTGATCGTGCGCAGACCCGAGCCCACCGCGCGCCGCGTGTGGGTGGAGGCGAGGCGTGTGGAATCAGACATGGGGGCTCCTGGGTCGTCGGCTAGAGTCGCTGGATCTTAGCCAGCGGCTCGCCGCGCTCCTTCCCATGGAACATTCTGATTGCCCGCTCTGCCGCGACACCGGCGGCGTGTCGGTGGCCACCCGGCCGCACTTCCGAGTCATCCGCGCCGAGGAGGCCGACTTCCCCGCGTTCTATCGCGTCGTCTGGACCGCGCATGTGGCCGAGTTCAGCGACCTGAGCGCCTCCGATCGCGCTCGCTGCATGGCAGCCGTCGTGGCGGTGGAGCAGGTCCTGCGACAGGAACTGGCGCCGACGAAGATCAATCTCGCGGCCTTGGGCAATGTGGTCCCGCACCTGCACTGGCACGTGATCGCGCGTTTCGACTGGGACAGTCACTTCCCCAATCCGGTGTGGGGCGAGCGCCGCCGCGCAGTCGAGGGTCCGGCAGCGGCGCGGTTGCGCCTGCCGCTGGACCTGCTGGATGCGAAAGTCCGATCCGCCATCGACGCACTGGCCGACGACTGACGAGCCGCCCGTCGGACCCGCAGACGAGCCACTCGTCAGCGGGTGCGGACGGCGGTCGCGGCGCGCTCATCGATCCATCAGCGCGATGCGTTGACGGCCATCGTCCCGCTGGCTGTCGACATTGTGGAAGCTGATCTGCATCACATACAGCTGGTCATTGGCTTCGGTGTGGCAGCTCAGCGCATGGACCGCGCGACGCACATCCCGGCGGTATTCATAAGGGCCACCACGCGGCGCGACCTCCGAAATGGCATTGCCGCTCAGGCGGAAGCTCACGGTGACCACGCCTTCGCGCTGCTCACGGGCTTGCACCCGCGACAGCGATTCGGCCAGGGATTCCGCCACGCCCGGGCAGGTGGCCCGCACATTGGTGTGCGCGACTTCACCGGGGCGTCGACCGCTGATCTCCACCCGTTCCAGATCGTTCGGCGCGGCTTGCGCCAGGCCGGCCCACAGCGACAGGGCGGCGAGGCCCAGCGTCGAGGCGAGGGCGGGCAGGGGCTTGGACAAGCGAGGGGTGGCGATGGACATGACGGATCTCCTTGAGCGGCTGAGGGACCGTCCCGTCCCGCGACCATGCGGGTGTCTGAACGGCTGACTGCAGGTTAGGCAGCCCCGGAGATCGATGAAAGCGCGCGGCGACCAAGCGTGCTGCGGAAGGGTTGTAGTGACGAAAATTCACGATGAACTGCAGCCGGGCGAGATGAGAGGTCATCGCCCGGATCCCTTTATCCATCGGACAAAAGTCATGTTGTCGTCGATCGATGAGTGCCGATGACAAGATCGTGACGGCATGGCCATGAGCGCGGCCCGTGACTTCCAGCCGGTGGGTCTGGAAGGCATGGGCCGGAGGTGATGCCCGGCGTCGATTTCCGACTCGTTGTCCCGGACGTTAGGCCTCGATCAATTGCTGGCCACCTGCTGGCGCGCCTCGCGGTGCTTCATCGTCAGGTACTCGTCCATCGACTGCTCATGCAGCTGTCGCGCATAGCGTTCGGTGGCGGTGTACCAGTCGCGCAGTCGTCGGTCCAGCCGCTGGTCACTGGGATCGCGCAGCGTGGCGAGATAGGACTCGATGGCCAGGAAGTAGCGCATGGTGTTGCGCTCCGCGATGCCCTGGATGCCGCCCACATAACGCGGCGAGCCATCGCTGTCCTTGCCGGTGATGGTGAAGCCGACCTTGTCCCGGCCGGCGGTGGCCAGATAGGCGCTGGTGGCCATGCGAGCCGCCACGCCGTTCACATACGCGTAGCGCAGCCGGATGAAGCTGCGGCGCGCGTCGATCGGCACCGCCTCCAGACTGAGCCGGTAATTGCTCGTGCCCATCGGCCCTTGCGGCGCGCTCATCTCCACCAGCAGGTACTGCGGTTGCGCGGCGAGCAGCTGGAATCGGAAATCGAGCGCATACGCCTCTTCGATCGGTTGATCGAACTTGCGACCGACGGCCAGCCGCACCCGCGGGGTGGCGCTGTCCTCGTCGGCGATGCTGCAGCGCTTGACGTTGGCGGGCAGGGTCAGCAGATCGCACCAGGCGCGCACCTGCTGCAGGCTGCCCTTGAGGGTTTCGAAGGGATACGAGACAACCGCATGCATCTCGCCGGTGGGACGTTCGGTGTTGTCCAGCGATCTCAACAGCAAAGGCCGTTGGAAGGGGCTGCGGGCCAACTGCGGTGCCAGCTTCTCGTAGGTGGCGCGAAGTCCGTCGCCTTGTTTCGGCTGCGCCTCGTCGGCGGCGGCCACAGCGGCGGTCGGCGGACGCGCGTCGCGTTCGGGCGAGCGCGTCTGCGCAGAGAGTTCGGTCGCGAGCAGCAGCAGTCCCACCATCAGCAGTGCATGGGAGACGAGCCGCCCTCGACGATGCCGCGCATCCACGAGCGTCGCAGAGGACGGGCCCCCGGACGCGGCAGCGGTGCCGAACCGTTCAACAAGACGGCGAGTCGAAGAAAGGCGAGGCAGGCGCATGGCGGGCTCCAAACGTCGAACGGCATCGCTGGGCCGCAGGATTCGACGGCATCGATGCAGAAAGCTTAGGACGCGCGATGCAAGGCGGCGGTCGGTGTTGAGCGCAGGCCGTTGTCAGACGGGGCCGCTCGTTGTCGGACGCCGTCCGTCTGTTACGCAACGGATGCCGCGCATGGGGTGTGCGGGGCCGCTGCGGGTTCCCTGCGTCCAAATCGATGGCGGGCAGAATCTCCGCCCGACGCGTCCGTGCACGGGAACGCGATGACGCAGGAACAGCGCGGTTGCTTCGTGACACGAAGCAGCACAGGAGTGATGCAAATGGTTTTTTCCAATGAGTTCTGGCGCGTGTTGGCGCGCAGGTGGTCGCGGCCTCTCGGACGACGCAGCGCACGCGATGGCGTGATGCGACAGGCCGCTGTGGCGACGGCCGTCGCGGTGCTGATCGGTGGTGGTGCGGTGCAGGCCCAGACCGGACCGCGCGCGGCGACCAAAGTCGTCAAGAAGAGCACGGCCGCAAAGCCGACCACGCCGACGCCCACTGCGGCGCGTGCGGCTGCGACGACGCCGGTCTTCGTGCGCGAGCTGGGCGGCATATCGGAGTACCGGCTGCCCAACGGGCTGCAGATTCTGCTGTTCCCCGATGAGGCGCAAAGCACCACCACGGTCAACATCACCTACCGGGTGGGCAGCCGGCATGAGTCGTCCGGCGAATACGGCATGGCGCATTTGCTGGAGCATCTGCTGTTCAAGGGCACGCCGCGCCATCGCCGGATCGATGAGGAATTCGCGACGCGAGGCATGCGGGCCAACGGCACCACCACGGCCGATCGCACCAACTACTACGCCGAGTTCAACGCCAATCCGCAGACACTGGATTTCGCGCTGACGCTCGAAGCGGACCGCATGGTCAACAGCTTCATCGCCAAGGCCGATCTGGACAGCGAGATGACGGTCGTCCGCAATGAGTTCGAACTCGCGGAGAACGACCCGGCCCAGGCGCTGAGCGCGCGGGTGGTCGGCGTGGCCTATGACTGGCACAACTATGGTCACACCACGCTGGGCCCGAAGAGCGACATCGAGAACCTGCCCATCGAACGCCTGCAGGCCTTCTACCAACGCTTCTATCGCCCCGACAACGCGACGCTGATGGTGGCCGGCCGTTTCGACGCGGCCAGCACGCTGGCGCTGATCGGCCAGCGCTTCGGTCCGTTGGTCAAGCCGAAGACGCCGGTGCCGCAGCCCTACACCACCGAACCGCCGCAGGACGGCGAGCGCAGTGTGGTGGTGCGACGCATCGGCGGCCAGCCGGCGGTGTTGGCCTACTACCATGTGCCGCCGTTTGCGCATCCGGATTCCGCCGCCTTGCAGGTGCTGGGACTGCTGCTGTCGCTGCAGCCGAGCGGACAGCTCTATCAGTCGCTGGTGGAGACGCGGCTGGCGCTGGCCGCGCAGCTCTCCGGCCTGGGCGCTACCGATGCGGGTGGCATGCGCGCCTTCGCGCTGTTGCCGCCGGACGCCGATGTGGCCGCGGTGGAAGCCAGACTGCTGGCGGTGGTGGAGGGGCGTGACACGCCGCCGTTCGACGAGGCCGAACTGGCCCGGGTGCGCGAACTGGCGCTGACCAGCTATCGCGAGCAGATGAAGAATCCGCAGGCGCTGATCCAGCAGATTTCCAGCCTGGGCGTGAGCGACTGGCGCCTGCTGTTCCAGTTGATGGAGGATTTGCCGAAGGTCACGCTGGCCGATGTGGAGCGCGTCCGACGCGCCTACCTGCGGCCAGCCAATCGCACGGTGGGACGCTACCTGCCGGCGCAAGCGGTCGAACGGGTCGAGATCCCGCCTGCGCCGCCGCTGGCGGAGCGCCTGGCGGGGCTGAAGGGACCACCCAAGATCGATGACGGCGAGCGCTTCGACCCATCGCCCCAACAACTGGCGGAACGCACGGTGACCCGGAAACTGCCGTCCGGCATCGAGCTGTCCACGCTCTCCAAGCGCACCCGCGGCAACACGGTCGTGTTGCGCCTGGCGCTGCGCTGGGGCGAGCGTCGCGAAACCTTCCAGCATCGAGGCACCGAGGTGCTGGCCACGCTGCTGTCGGAAGGTTCGACGGGCTGGTCCAAGCAGGCGCTGCGCGATCGTCTGGTGCAACTGAAGGCCGGCATGAGCCTGACCAGCGGCGACCAGGGCGCTGAGCTGCAGATCGCCGCGGAACGCGACACCTTGATCGACGCGCTGCAGCTCGCGGCGGATCTGATGCAGCGCCCGTTGCTGCCGAAAGACGCCTTCGATCGGGAACAGGCTGCCGCCCTCGCGGGGCTGGAAGGCGCGCGGCAGGAGCTCGAGGTGCTGCGGCAAGAGGCGGTGCGGGACCACTACAACCGCGCGCGCGGCGTCGGTCCGCGCGATCCGGAGTACCTGCAATCCCTTGACGAGCGGATCGCCGACGTCAAGGCGACCACGCTGGCGGACGTGCAGCGCTTCCATGCGGACTACTGGTCCGCCAACGAGGCGCGGGTCGCGGTGGTGGGCGCGCTGCCTGATGGGCTGGAGGCCGCCGTGGATCGGCTGTTCGGCGCCTGGAAGAAGCCGCAGTCGCCGCGCTTCGTCCGCGCCCTCGACCAGGCCAGCACCATCCCGCCGGCCCGCTTCGACGTGATCGCCCGCGACAAGACCAGCGCGGAGCTGCGGATGCGGCTGGACTTCGCGCTCAGCGACCGCGATGCCGATTTCCTGCCGCTGATGGTCGCGACCCACATCCTCGGCGGCGGCTCTCTGGAGAACCGTCTCACCGTGCGGGTACGCGGGCAGGCGGGCTTGAGTTATGGCGTCGGAGCGTCCTTGGCGGCCGCGCATTTCGGCGATGAAGCGGTGCTGTCGGTGGGCGGCAGTTTCGCGCCGCAGAACCGCGCGCAGATGATCAGCCTGGTGCAGGACGAACTGCGGCGCATGACCGAGACCGGCATCACCGAAGAAGAACTGGCGCGCGCCAAAGCCAGCCTGATGGAAGGACGTCGCCAGGCCCGCGGCGATGATGGCGAGCTCGCCAGCATGCTGATGCTGTTGGGCGACCAGTCGGAAACCTGGGCAGACATGGACCGCCAGGATGCGGCGGTGCAGGCATTGACCGTCGCTCAGGTGAATGCCGCCTGGCGTCGGCATGTCCGGTTGGACGGCTTCGTGATCTCGACGGTCGGCGACTTCAAGTAATCGGATGCGCGGGGCATGGCCGCCCGCGCGCCACCCGCCTGATCCATCGATGAGGCCCCCTGTCGCCGGCGAGGCGTCAGGGGGCCGTTTCGTCGGCGAGCGGTGCTCGTCGACGGCTCGTCGCTCACCCGGTCATCCCGTCACCCAGTCATCCCGTCATCCGGTCATGACACCGGCTTCTTCGGATCGGTGCGCCACGGCAAGGGAACCGGTGGTGTGGCGTTGGGGCCCCACAGCGCGTGCCAGATGCTGGGCGCGACCCGCAGTTGATCATCCACCGCACTGCCGATGAGGCGCACCAGATCGGCGGCCTGCTTCGAGTCGGCCGGCAAGGCGCCCGGCGTGAGTGGCCTGAACAGCTGGGTCGGCCTCAGCTGATTGCGCAGCATCTGCTTGATCAGCCGCAAGGCCTGGATGCGTGGGGCGACCGGGCCCTGGCTGATGAAGTCCATCAGCAGTCGAGGATCGAAGCGCAAGTTCAGAAACGCCGACGGCTGCCGCAGATCCCGCAGCAGCGCGTCGGTCGTCCGGTGATTGGGATTCAGCCCCATCGCGCGCAGCGTGCTCAGGTCGGTGGTGACTTCCCCCAACTGAATCACCTCCCGACCGGTGCCCTGATCCGTCGGCGGCAGGGCCTGAGGACGCGGTTCGCGCGATGTCGACACCGCCGTGTCGTCGATGGATCTCGAACCGAACAACGGATGCCACAGGCGGTGCCGTTGCGAGCCGCCGGCCGGCGGATCCACGTCCGGACCGGCTGCCGCCAGCCAAGCCATCAGGCCCATGGGCTTTTGCGTGGTCTGCTTGATGAAGGCCTGGCCGTGATCGACGTATTTGTCGCGTCGCTGCAGGCGCCCGTGCGCATCCCAACTGACCAGCTCCGTGCCGCCCGGCGCTTGATGGAGATAGTCGCCATCCTGGCCGCGCACCAACTTGCGGCCCACGAGATTCCCATCGTCCACTTGCATCAGATTGCTGGCGCTGCCTTTGTCCGGCGCGTCGGCCTGTTTCGGGTTTAGCACGAGGAACGAGTCGCGCCGCACCGTGACCGAGAGATCCGTCGACCCGAAGCGTTCGCTCAGCGCGGCCAGCAAGGCTTCGCCATAGTGCGTCGGCTGCGGCTGCGGCTGCGACTGCGACATGTCCCACGGCTGGTGCGCAGTGGCCGCTGCTTGCGGCGCGCCCTCCGCAGGCGGTGGCAGGAACGGTTCGATGCCCATGTGGGAGCCGATCAACGAGACCCGCTTGGGCACCACGACATGGCCATGTCCGTCGTGCGTCGCGATCGCTTGCGAGGCCGCCACCAGCGCATCGCTCAAGGCCGTCGGCGTGCGTCCTGCGAAAGCCATCTCCGGACGCCCATGCTGGCGCCGTGAATCGCCGTTGACGGTGAACCGGATCCGGCGTTCGTCGATGGGCTTCGGGGATGGCTGATAGCCGGGTACCGGCAGTTCCCGCTGCACGCCGTCGTGGTCCAGGATGAAGCAACGGGTGGCGTGGGGATGCTTCGCCACCAGGCCTCGCAAGGTGTCGACCTCGCCCGTGACCTGGAACAGGTAGGTCTCGTCGTAATGGCTGTCACGTCGGCGCTCCCGGGGCCCTGCGGCCGCGATCGCCTCGTTGAGGTCGGGCAGCCGGCTCCAATTCTTGGCGAAGTCGCCGACGGTCGGGTACTTCATCTGGCCGGCGATGAAGCGCAGATCCAGGTTGACGTCCGGCAGTGGCTTCAATCGGTCCGGCCGGCTGGGATCCACACGCGCCAGGGGGAGCGATCCCATGCGCAAGACATCGCCATCCAGGGTGAGCTCGGACACCAGCGCCCAGTTGTCGGCGTGGGTCGACTTGAGCAGGTAGCGGTCGGCGAAATCCAGCACCATTCGCAAACTCTGGTACCGCTCGGACGCAGCGCGCCGATCCTGACTGGCCGGCGGTGCATACCGGAAGCGGGTGCGACATTGGCCAGCCGGGTCATGAAGCTCCGCTTCGCCGTGCTGGTCGTCGACGACGAGCCGGCAGCCCCCTGGCAGCTTGCCGCGGTCAAGCACGTCGTCGAGGATGGAGGGCTCCACCGGCTCGGCATGAAAAGGGCTGGCGCCAGCGCCGGAGGGAAACGCGTGGGAGGGATACATGCAGGCAACCTCATGAGCCATGATGAGATTGGCTAGTCAGCGTGTCATGTGTCGGGTTCTGAGCGCACATGGCGCGATGGGCGAGCGCGGCGGACGGGCTCGGAACGTTGGCACCTGAACCCTGGCGCCGGAGCGCGGGCGCAGCGCGCCGGCACTGCAGCGCTGGCACCGTCGCGCCCGGCTAGCGTCGGGCGTCAGCGCGAGCTGAGGTGCCAGCGCCGCCGCCGAGGCCGCGGTGCTGCGAGGGACGCGCCCACCGGCGCGGACCTCACGCCATGCCTTGATGACGCAGCAGCGCGTCGATCTGCGGCTCGCGGCCGCGGAAGGCCTTGAAGTTGTCCATCGCGTCCCGCACGCTGCCCATGGACAGGATCTCGTCCAGGTAGCGGCGGCCGGTGTCGGGATTGAACACGCCTTCTTCCTCGAAGGCGCTCCAGCAGTCGGCCGACAGCACTTCCGCCCACTTGTAGCTGTAGTAGCCCGCCGCATAGCCGCCGGCGAAGATGTGGGAGAAGCTGTGCTGGAAGCGATTGAACGAAGGCGGCGGATTGACCGACACCTCGCCGCGGACCTCTTCCAGCAGGTCCTGGATGCGCGCTTCCGAGCCGGGCTCGGCATGCAGGCGCATGTCGAAGAGCGCGAACTCGATCTGGCGCAGCGTCTGCAGACCGGCCTGGAAATTCTTCGCGGCCATCATCTTGTCGAACAGCGCGCGCGGCAGCGGGGCGCCGGTCTCCACATGGCTGGACAGTTGCTGGATGACTTCCCATTCCCAGCAGAAGTTCTCCATGAACTGGCTGGGCAATTCCACCGCATCCCACTCGACACCGGAGATGCCTGACACGCCCAGCTCCGCCACCCGCGTGAGCAGATGGTGCAGGCCATGGCCGCATTCGTGGAAGAGGGTGATGACATCGTCGTGGGTCAGCAGCGCGGGCTTGCCGTCGGCGCCCTGCGGGAAGTTGCAGACCAGGTGGGCCACGGGGATCTGTTGTGCGCTGGCGGGCAGGTCGGGACGCGCCCAGCGGCTGCGCACCTCATCCATCCACGCGCCCGGCCGCTTGCCGTTGCGGGCGAACAGGTCCAGATAGACCTGGCCGATCAACTGGCCATCACGGCGCAGCTCGCAGAACTGCACGCTCTCATGCCAGACCGAGGCCGCAACCGGCACCAGTTGCACGCCGAAGAGACGGTCGACGATGCGGAACAGGCCTTCCAGCACGCGGGGCAGCGTCAGGTACTGACGCACTTCCTGGTCCGAGAACGCATAGCGCGCTTCCTTCAGTTTCTCGGAGACATACGGCAGGTCCCAGGCCTGCAGCGCGTCCATTTGCAGCGCGGCCTTGGCGAAAGCGCGCAGTTCGTCGAGATCGCGTTGCGCATACGGTTTCGCGCGGCGGGCGAGGTCGCGCAGGAAGTCCAGCACTTGCGCCGGCGAACTGGCCATCTTGGGGACCAGCGAGGCTTCCGCGAAATTGCGGAAGCCCAGCAGCCGGGCTTCTTCCTGACGCAGGCTGAGCAGCTCGCTCATCAGCGCGGAGTTGTCCCATTCCGGCTTGTCGCCCAGCTCGCTGGCCCGGGTGACGTACGCGCGGTAGAGCCGCTCGCGCAGGCCGCGATCCTCGGCGTACTGGATGACCGGCATGTAGACCGGGAAGTGCAGGGTCAGCTTGTGGCCGTCCTTCTGCTCGGCCTGGGCCGCGGCGCGCGCATTGGCGACCACATCGGCCGGCACGCCCTTGAGCTCGTCCGCGCTGGCGTAATAGGCCCAGCTGTCGGTGGCGTCCATGACGTGTTCGGAGAAGCTCTGGGCGATCTCGGCGCTGCGCTCCTGGATCTTGGCGAAGCGGGCCTTGGCCTCGCCCTGCAGCTCCGCGCCGGACAGCACGAAATCGCGAATCGCATGCTTGAGCAACTGACGGCGTTCCGGCGTCAGCCCGTCCTGTGCCGCGATGGCCTTGTACTTGGCGAACAGCGCTTCATTGGCGCCCAGGCCGGTGTAGAACTCGGTCACCGTGGGCAGCATGGCGTTGTAGGCCTCGCGCAGCGCCGGCGTGTTGGCCACCGCGTTCAGATGACCGACGGCGCCCCAGGCCGTGCCCAGGCGCTCGGTCGCCACGTTCAGGACGCGGGAGAGCGTGTCGTAGTCGGCCGGCGCCTCGGCGGCGGTGACCTGGTCCAGCGCGTCCTGCGCCTGCTGCAGCAAGGCGGTGATGGCCGGCTGGATGTGGGCCGGCTCGATGGCGGCAAAGTCCGGCAGCGGCGCGGTCGACAACAGCGGATTGGGGGCGGCGTTCTGGTCCATGCAGTCCTCAAGGGTCGGTCAATGCCAGGTGAGTGTCTCAGTCTTTCACCTGGGACTGACGTTGGGGTTTCTATCGCGCCGATGAGAGGCTGACTATCGTCGACCGTCGTCACGCGATCCACAAGGCCCACCTTGGGGTGGACCTAGGCCGATTCAACCGCGCGGAACCGCCCAAACGAGGGGGGAAAGAGGGGGGAAAGAGGGGGGGAAAGGGCTCAGCGGCGGGCCGCCGCGACCCGCTCGGCCGACTCGATCGTGTTGACCAGCAGCATGGTGATCGTCATCGGGCCGACGCCGCCCGGCACCGGCGTGATCCAGCCGGCGACTTCGCGCACGCCGTCGAAGTCCACATCGCCGCAGAGCTTGCCGTCGTCATTGCGGTTCATGCCGACATCGATCACCACCGCGCCGGGCTTGACCATGTCGCGGGTCAGCACATTGCGCTTGCCGACCGCGGCCACGACGATGTCGGCCTGGCGGGTGAAGTGGGCCAGGTCCGGCGTCGCGCTGTGGCAGACGGTGACGGTCGCATGGGCCTGCAGCAGCAGCATGGCCATCGGCTTGCCGACGATGTTGCTGCGGCCGATCACCACCGCATGCTTGCCCTTCGGACTCACGCCGATGAACTCCAGCATCTTCATGCAGCCATACGGCGTGCACGGCTTGAAGCCGTCCTGGCCGACCATCAACGCGCCCGCGCTGGCGACGTGGAAGCCGTCCACATCCTTCTCCGGCGCGATGGCTTCGATCACGCGATGCGCATCGATGTGCGGCGGCAGGGGCAACTGCACCAGGATGCCGTGGATGCTGGGATCGTTGTTCAGCGCGTCGACGCGCGCCAGCAGATCGGCCTCGGACAGGTCGCCCTCGTACTTCTCCAGCACCGAATGCATGCCGGCGTCTTCGCAGGCCTTGACCTTGTTGCGCACATAGACCTGGCTGGCCTGGTTGTCACCGACCAGCACCACGGCCAGCCCCGGCTTCACGCCCTGGGCGGTGAGCGCGGCGGCGCGGGTGGCGACGTCGGCACGCAGTTGCTTGGACAGGGCATTGCCATCGATGAGTTGGGCGGTCATGAGCGGAACTCCGGAAGTACAGCGAGAAAAGAAAAACTGAGAGGGACGCGAGCGAGGCGGGCACGAGGGCCGGCGCATCACCGCATCCGTCCGCCCGCGCTGGATCGCGCGCGGGCAGGGGTCACAGGTGATCGGCCATTCGCGGCGGCGTGCGACCAAGAGGCGGCCCTCAGCGCTCGGGCGAACGGTCGATCCAGCGGCTCGGTGATCCGATCCGGCGCTGGCGACCTGCGGTGTCGTCGCGCCCTCGGGATCATCGGACCAGAATGCAAAGAGGCCGCTTTGCAGCGGCCTCGTTGAATGCGCCGGTCGATCAACCGGCCTTGGCGGGGGTGTTGGCACCGAGCGCGATCTTCAGCAGATCGGCCACGGTGTTGGCATTGAGCTTTTCCATGATGTTGGCGCGGTGCGCCTCCACCGTCTTGATGCTGATGCCGAGGTCGTCCGCGATCTGCTTGTTCAGGCGGCCGGCGACGATGCGCTCCAGCACCTGCGCTTCACGGGTGGTCAGGCGCGAGAGCAAGGCATCGCGGCTGGCGGCTTCCTGTTGGGTGGCGAAGGCGCCGCGGGCCTGGTCCAGCATGCGCTCGACCAGATTGAGCAGCTCTTCTTCCTTGAACGGCTTCTCGATGAAGTCGACCGCGCCCTTTTTCATCGTCTGCACCGCCATCGGCACATCGCCGTGGCCGGTGATGAAGACGATCGGGAGCGGGCTCTTGCGCTCGATCAGCTTGTCTTGCAGATCCAGGCCGCTCATGCCTTCCATGCGGATGTCGGCAATCAGGCAGGCCACTTCGCGTGGGTCGTAGCGGCTCAGGAAGCTTTCGGCGGAGTCGTAGCACTTGACCCGGTAGTCCTTGCCCTCCAGCAGCCACTGCAAGGAATCTCGCACTGCCTCGTCATCATCGACGACGTAGACATTACCCTTCTTCGGAATCAAGCTCATGGTGTTGCTGCGGTGTTGTGTGCAGTCCCCGTGCCGGCTTCCCGATCCTTGTCCGGGGTGGGAAGCGTCGGCTCGGGTCGCGGGATGTCCACGGGGATCGTGAACGCGAACCGGCACCCGACGATGGACGCGCCATTGTAGAGGTTCTCGGCGCGTATCCTGCCCTGGTGGGACTCGATGATGGACCGGCATAACCCTAGGCCAATGCCCAATCCGTCAGCCTTCGTCGAGAAGAAGGCTTCATACATGCGCTCGATCACTTCCTCCGGCAGGCCGGGGCCCATGTCGGTGACCGAGAACTCGATGTTGGCGCCCAGCTCGGCGGTGTGCTTGGGCACGACGCGCAGCTCGATGTGGCGGCGCGAGGGCGGCAGCGCAGCGTTGTCGATGGCTTCGGCCGCGTTCTTCAACAGGTTCAGCAGCACCTGCTCGATCAGGATCGGATCGACCCGCATCACCGGCAGCCGCTGCGCGACATAGGTGTGGATCTGCACATTGCGCCGGCGCAGCTCGATGCCGGCGAGTTCGACCGAGTCCTCCACGATCGAGGCGGCGAAGGCCGGCTGGCGCTGAGGCTCGCTCTTCTTCACGAAGGCGCGGATGCGGTGAATGATCTGACCGGCGCGCTGCGCCTGCTTGGCGGTCTTCTCCAGCGCCATGATCAGATCGTCCTTGACGATGTTGTCATTGCGCACGCGCGACACCATGCCGTTGCAGTAGTTGCTGATCGCGGTCAGAGGCTGGTTGAGTTCATGGGCCACGCTCGACGCCATCTCGCCCATCGTGATGAGCCGGCTGGTGACCTGCGCCTTCTCGGCTTGCTGCTGTTGCTGCGCTTCCGCATGACGGCGCGCGGTGATGTCGGTGGCGATCAGCATCTGCGCCAGCCGGCCATCGGTCCATTGCAGATAACGGGCGCGCACATCGAACCACATGTCCAGCTGGGCGATGAAGACCTCGCGCGAATCCGCGCCGATCTCGCTCAGCTGTTGCGGCGGCAGGGTGCCGAATTCATCGATCTCTTCATCGGTATCGGGTTCAGGCTCGTCCTTGAGGCTGGTGCCCGTGAGCTGCGAGCCGGCCAACATCGCATGGCCCTTGGGATCGGCGCCGAACCACAGCCGGTAGCTGCGATTGGCAAACAGCAATTCGCCCTGTTGCACCGACAGCACCGACACCGCCGCATCCAGGCCTTCCAGCACCGTGGTGAAGCGCTCATGCGAGGCCGAGAGCTGATCGCGCACCCGCTTGGCCTCGGTGATGTTGGTCATCGAGGTCATCCAGCCGTTCTGCTTCCCCTTGGGGTCGATCAGCGGCGAGACATACATGCGGGCGTCGAAGATGCTGCCGTCCTTGCGCATCACCTTGACTTCGGAACCGCCGGCGGGACTGCGGCCCTGCATCTCCTGCTGCAGCAGCCGCAGGTTTTCCTCGTAGCGGTCCGGCGGCCAGTAAGGGAAGGGCGGCTTGCGACCGATCAGCTCGTTCTCCGAGAACCCGGTCATCGCGCAGAAGGCCGGATTCACATAGCTGATGCGGGTCTCCAGATCCATGGCCCGCATGCCGGTCAGCATGGAGTTCTCCATCGCGCGACGGAAATTCGTCTCCGCCGCCAGCGCGTTCTGGACCTGCGCCCGACGTCGCATGTGCTTCCAGGTGCCGAGCAGCATCCAGACGGTGAGGACCGACAGCGCCATCACCATCCAGAACAGCGTGTTGGAGATCAGCCCGATCGAGGTCCGATATCCCTGGCCGCGCAACACCAGGCCCGGCGCGGGCGCCATCGGGACTTCGTAATAGATCGGCGCACGGGTCAGGCGCCGGCCCGGCATCGGGGTCACGGTGCTGGCCACCACCTGCTCGCGCGGATCCAGGATCGCGACCGCATGCCGGGCGGTGACCTCGGCCGGCACCGAATAGCGCAGCAAGCCATCGACCGTGTATTCGGCGATCAGCACACCGGCGAAGCCGTTGCGATCGGTCACCGGCAGCATCAGCTGGAAGACGGTGGTGTTGTTGGCGTCAGCGAACGGCGCGGAGTAGACCCGCGTGCGGCGGTCCCGCACCGCCTGGAAGGCGCGCTCCGGCTCGCTGTTGGCATGGCCGTTGGGCATGGACGGGTCATTGCCCGACAGCGTCATCAGCGTCTCGGCCTGGTCGCCGTTGGCGGCGACGCTGGCGCGGCGCTCGCGCTTGGCGCTCAGCCAGGTGATGTGGGTGATCTCCGGCCGGCTGCGGGCGATCGCCATCGCCTTCTGGCTGAAGTCCAGCGCATCGGAGGCGCGATTCACCACATCGCGGGTCAGCGGGCTGAGCAGGTCCTCGTTGTCGATCAGGCGGGAGCGGATCTGCTGCTGCGCCATCTCGGTGTCGCGCTTCACGCCCTCGGCCTCGCGCTCGATTTCCTCGTTCCGCAAGTACCAGAAGGCCGACACGATCGCCGCCAGGAACAGCAGCACCGACAGCAACGGCCCCAGCGTGGCGAAGCGGTCCTGGCGGGAGGGCGATTGCCGCCGCCACCAGGACGAGACCAGACGTTTGACAGGAGTCAGGGTGCGGCGGAGATGGCCTTGGACATCGAGGCGGGACAGCATGGGCGGGATTATCTCGGTCGCTGTCGCCCTTCCCGGGACGTGGGCACTCGGGCATTCCCTGATCGATCTAGGGCGCCGATGCCGCGTCCGCGCGGCCTGCGGACGATGGTGCGGTGCAGCATTGAACTCTCACAATGTGAAACGTCGTCGCGCTATTTGGAAAATCAAAACCTTGTGAGAAACTCCCGCGCCGTGGGCCTCGGGGCCCGGTGGGCAGCCCTGCGCGCGTCGTCGCGCAAGCGCCTTCCGGCCGCAGGGCCATGACCCTTTCAGCAGAGGTCCGGACCGGACTTCGTGCCTAAGCTCGACATTCGCTAGACCTCTCGCTAGACCTTCGCATCGGCGACAAGAAACAGGAGACCCCCATGTCCGCGCAGCCCCAGTCCTTCCTAGGCGCAGCCGCCAACGACACCGACGCTCTCGAAACCCGGGAGTGGCTGGACGCGCTGTCCGCCGTCATCGGTGAAGAGGGTGGCGACCGTGCCCACTTCCTGCTCGAAACGCTGATCGACCATGCCCGCCAGGCCGGCATCGATGTGCCGTTCTCGGCCACCACCGCCTACGTCAACACCATCCCCGCCGACAAGGAAGAGCGCTTCCCCGGCAACATCGAGATCGAAGAGCGCCTGCGCGCCTTCATGCGCTGGAATGCGATGGCGATGGTGGTGCGGGCCAACCGCCTGCATCCGGAAGATGGCGGCGACCTGGGCGGCCATATCTCCAGCTTCGCCTCGCTGGCGACCATGCTGGGATGCGGCTTCAACCATTTCTGGCACGGCGATGACGGCGTGCACGGCGGCGACCTGCTCTACATCCAGGGCCACAGCGCGCCCGGCATCTATGCCCGCGCGTTCCTGGAAGGCCGCATCACCGAAGAGCAGCTGAACAACTTCCGTCAGGAAGTCGACGGCAAGGGCCTGTCCAGCTATCCGCATCCGAAGCTGATGCCCGAGTTCTGGCAGTTCCCGACGGTCTCGATGGGCCTCGGCCCGCTGATGGCCATCTATCAGGCGCGCTTCCTGAAGTACCTGCACGCACGCGGCATCGCCGACACCTCCAAGCGCAAGGTCTGGGTGTTCCTGGGCGACGGCGAAATGGACGAGCCGGAATCGCTGGGCGCGATCGGCCTGGCCGCCCGCGAGAAGCTGGACAACCTGATCTTCGTCGTGAACTGCAACCTGCAGCGCCTGGACGGCCCGGTGCGCGGCAACGGCAAGATCATTCAGGAACTCGAAGGCGAGTTCCGCGGCGCTGGCTGGAACGTCATCAAGCTGATCTGGGGCTCCTACTGGGATCCGCTGCTGGCGCGCGACAAGCAGGAGCTGCTGCGCAAGGTCATGATGGAGACGCTGGACGGCGACTACCAGGCCTACAAGGCCAATGACGGCGCGTTCGTGCGCAAGCACTTCTTCGGCAAGCATCCGGAGCTGCTGAAGATGGTGGAGAACATGTCCGATGAGGACATCTGGCGCCTGAACCGCGGCGGCCACGATCCGCAGAAGGTCTATGCCGCCTATCACCAGGCGGTGAACACCGTCGGCCAGCCGACCGTCATGCTGATCAAGACCGTCAAGGGCTACGGCATGGGCAAGATCGGTGAAGGCAAGAACACCGCGCACCAGACCAAGAAGCTGCAGGACGAGGACATCAAGGCCTTCCGCGACCGCTTCAACATTCCCATCCCCGACAGCGAACTGGCCAAGATCCCGTTCTACAAGCCGGCCGATGACACGCCGGAAATGCAGTACCTGCAGGCCCGCCGTCAGGCGCTGGGCGGCTATCTGCCCAAGCGTCGCCCCCAAGCCGACGAATCGCTGAAGGTGCCGGAACTGGCCACCTTCCAGGCCGTGCTGGACCCGACGGCCGAAGGCCGCGAAATCTCGACGACCCAGGCCTATGTCCGCTTCCTGACCACGCTGCTGCGTGACAAGGAACTGGGCCCGCGCACCGTGCCCATCCTGGTCGACGAGGCCCGCACCTTCGGCATGGAAGGCCTGTTCCGTCAGATCGGCATCTACAACCCGAAGGGTCAGCTCTACACCCCGGTCGACAAGGACCAGGTGATGTACTACCGCGAGGACAAGGCCGGTCAGATCCTGCAGGAAGGCATCAACGAAGCGGGCGGCATGGCCAGCTGGATCGCCGCGGCGACGTCGTACTCGACGAACAACCGCACGATGATCCCGTTCTACGTGTACTACTCGATGTTCGGCTTCCAGCGCATCGGCGACCTGGCCTGGGCGGCAGGCGACATGCAGGCGCGCGGCTTCCTGCTGGGCGGCACCTCCGGTCGCACCACGCTGAACGGCGAAGGCCTGCAGCATGAGGACGGCCACAGCCACATCCTGGCCGGCACCATCCCGAACTGCATCAGCTACGACCCGACCTTCGCCCATGAAGTCGCGGTGATCCTGCATTCCGGCCTGAAGCGCATGGTCGAGAACCAGGAGAACGTCTTCTTCTACCTGACCCTGCTCAACGAGAACTACCCGATGCCTGGCCTGAAGGTCGGCACCGAGGAACAGATCCTCAAGGGCATGTACCTGCTGGAAGATGCCGCGCCGCATCCGCTGACGGTCAACCTGCTGGGCTCGGGCACCATCCTGCGCGAAAGCCAGGCCGCCAAGAAGCTGCTGGAAGCCGACTGGGGCGTCGGCGCGAATGTCTGGTCCTGCCCCAGCTTCAACGAGCTGGCCCGCGACGGCCAGAACGCCGAGCGCTGGAACCTGCTGCACCCGACCGAGCTGGCCTGCGTGCCTTACGTCACCCAGCAGCTGAGCAAGGTGCAGGGTCCGGTGATCGCCTCGACCGACTACATGAAGGCGTATGCCGAGCAGATCCGCGCCTACATCCCGACGGGTCGCCAGTACAAGGTGCTGGGCACCGACGGCTTCGGTCGCAGCGACTTCCGTTCCAAGCTGCGCGAGCACTTCGAGATCAACCGCCATTACATCGTCGTCGCCGCGCTGAAGAGCCTGGCCGACGAAGGCAAGATCCCGGCGTCCGCCGTGGCCGAGGCGATCAAGCGCTACGGCATCAACGTCGACAAGGTCAACCCTCTGTACGCTTGATTCCCGGCAACCCGCACACACCCCGTCCTTCGCACCGGCGCGCTGGACGCGCCGGGGTCACCCCACCGGTCGGTCCGGTGGCGGCGGCCAACGGGCAGGATGCTCAAGGGGATGGTGAGCGGGGCGTGGCACTGAAATTCATTGGAGACATCCAACATGGCATTGGTTGAAGTCAAGGTTCCGGACATCGGAGACTTCGCGGAAGTGGCGGTGATCGAGCTGCTGGTCAAGCCCGGCGACACCGTCAAGCAGGAACAAAGCCTGGTGACCGTCGAGAGCGACAAGGCCTCGATGGAGATCCCGTCCTCGCATGCGGGCGTGGTCAAGGAAGTCAAGGTTCAGATCGGCGACAAGATCAGCGAAGGCTCGCTGCTGGTCGTGATCGAGTCCGCTGACGCTGGCGCAGCAGCGCCCGCCCCGGCGCCCGCCGCTGCTCCGGCCGCCGCCGCTCCGGCGCCTGCAGCGGCCTCTGCGCCGGCCGCAGCCGCGCCGGCACCGGCCGCCTCGGCGGGTCCGGTGGACATCGTCATCCCCGACATCGGCGACTTCGATGAAGTGGCCGTGATCGAGGTGCTGGTGAAGGTCGGCGACACCATCAAGCCCGAGCAGAGCCTGATCACCGTCGAATCCGACAAGGCGTCGATGGAGATTCCCTCGTCGCACGGCGGCGTGGTGAAGGAGCTGCTGGTCAAGCTCGGCGACAAGGTCGCCAAGGGCAGCAAGATCGCGGTGGTGCAAGCCACCGGCGCCGCTGCGCCCGCGCCCGCTCCGGCGGCTTCGGCGCCCGCACCGGCTCAAGCCGCTGCGGCGCCTGCTCCCGCTCAAACCAGCGCCCCCGCGCCGGCCGAGCGCCAGGTGCCCACCGCCGCACTGCCGCCGCATGAGCCGACCGCGCCGCAAGGCAAGCTGCCGCATGCGTCGCCCAGCATCCGCAAGATCGCCCGTGAACTGGGCGTGCCGCTGGAAGAGGTCAAGGGTTCCGGCGCCAAGGGCCGCATCACCGAAAGCGATGTGCAGGACTTCGTCAAGGCGGTGATGGCCGGCAAGGCCCAGACCGTCGCGCAGAAGGCCGCTGCACCGGCTGCCGGCGGTGGCGCCTTCCCGGGCCTGCTGCCCTGGCCCAAGGTCGACTTCGAGAAGTTCGGCCCGGTCGAGCGCAAGGACCTCTCGCGCATCAAGAAGATCAGCGGCGCCAACCTGCACCGCAACTGGGTCACCATCCCGCATGTCACCAACCATGACGATGCGGACATCACCGAGCTGGAAGCCTTCCGCGTTCAATTGAACAAGGAGAACGAGAAGTCCGGCATCAAGGTGACGATGCTGGCCTTCATGATCAAGGCCACGGTCGCGGCGCTGAAGAAGTTCCCCGAGTTCAATGCCTCGCTCGACGGCACCGGCGACAACGCCCAGCTTGTCCTGAAGAACTACTTCCACATCGGCTTCGCGGCGGACACGCCCAATGGCCTGGTGGTGCCGGTCATCCGCGACTGCGACAAGAAGGGCATCTTCCAGATCAGCCAGGAAATGGCGGAGCTGGCGAAGAAGGCGCGCGACGGCAAGCTCGGCCCGGCCGACATGACCGGCGGCTGCTTCTCGATCTCGTCGCTGGGCGGCATCGGCGGCACCTACTTCACGCCGATCATCAATGCGCCGGAAGTCGCGATCATGGGCGTGTGCAAGTCCTCGACCCGCCCGGTGTGGGACGGCAAGCAGTTCGTGCCGCGCCTGATCCTGCCGCTGTCGCTGAGCTGGGACCACCGCGTGATCGACGGCGCCGCAGCGGCCCGCTTCAACGTGTACTTCGCATCGCTGCTGGCGGACTTCCGTCGCATCGCCCTGTGAAGTGGCTATCGGTGATGGCCTGCCATCACCCCCGGTCAGGTGAGCGCCCCGCGGCTGTCAGGCCGCGCGGCGCCCGCCCGGCGCGCTAAGAAACAGACAGTGAGAGACACAAATGGCACTGGTTGAAGTCAAGGTCCCCGACATCGGTGATTTCAAGGACGTGGCGATCATCGAAGTCCTGGTCAAGGTCGGCGACACGGTGAAGCAGGAGCAAAGCCTGGTCACGGTGGAGTCGGACAAGGCGTCGATGGAAATCCCGTCGTCGCAGGCCGGCGTGGTCAAGGAGTTGAAGGTCCAGCTCGGCGACAAGATCAATGAAGGCACCGTGCTGCTGACGCTGGAAAGCGAAGCGGCGGACGCCGCCGCGCCAGCGCCCGCGCCGGCGGCTCCCGCACCTGCACCCGCAGCTGCAAACGCCTCGGCCCCCGCTTCCGCACCGGCGGCAGCGCCGGTGTCCGCACCGCAGGCGGCCAGCTACGGCGGCAGCGCTGACGGCGAGTTCGACCTCATCGTGCTGGGCGGCGGCCCGGGCGGTTACTCGGCGGCCTTCCGCGCGGCGGACCTGGGGCTGAAGGTCGCGCTGGTGGAACGCTATGCCACGCTGGGCGGCGTCTGCCTGAACGTCGGCTGCATCCCGTCCAAGGCGCTGCTGCATGTGGCGGCGGTGATGGATGAGGTCAAGCATTTCGCCGACCTGGGCGTAGCCTTCGGTGAGCCGACGGTCGAGCTGCCCAAGCTGCTCGCCCACAAGCAGAAGGTGGTCGGCAAGCTGACCGGCGGTCTGAACATGATGGCCAAGATGCGCAAGGTCACGGTGATCCGTGGCTACGGCAGCTTGCTGGATGGTCATCACCTGAGCGTCGAGGAAACCAGCGGCGAGGCGCAAGCCCGCACCGGCAAGACCCAGACGTTCAAGTTCAAGAAGATCATCCTCGCGGCCGGCTCGCAGGCCGTGCGTCTGCCCTTCATGCCGAATGATCCGCGCGTGATCGACTCGACCGGCGCGCTGGAGCTGACGACCCGTCCCAAGCGCATGCTGATCGTCGGCGGCGGCATCATCGGCCTGGAAATGGGCACCGTCTATTCGACGCTGGGCGCGCGCCTGGATGTCGTCGAGATGCTGCCCACGCTGATGACCGGCGCGGACCGCGACCTGGTCAAGGTGTGGCAGAAGATGAATGCGCCGCGCTTCGACAACATCATGCTGAACACCAAGACGGTGTCGGCCGAAGCGACCTCGGAAGGCATCAAGGTGACCTTCGAAGGCGAGGGCGCGCCCAAGGAGCCGCAGGTCTACGACCTGGTGCTGCAGGCGGTGGGCCGCAGCCCCAACGGCAAGAAGATCGGCGCGGAGAAGGCCGGCGTGGTCGTCACCGATCGCGGCTTCATTCCGGTCGACGTCCAGATGCGCACCAATGTGCCCGATGTGTTCGCCATCGGCGACCTGGTCGGTCAGCCGATGCTGGCCCACAAGGCGGTGCATGAAGGCCATGTGGCGGCGGAAGTCATCGCCGGTGAACTGCTGGGCGACGAGGCGCTGGCCAAGTCGCGCTTCGATGCGCGCGTCATCCCGAGCGTGGCCTACACCGATCCGGAAGTGGCCTGGGTCGGCGTGACCGAAGACGAAGCCAAGGCCCGCGGCATCAAGGTGAAGAAGGGCCTGCTGCCCTGGAACGCCTCGGGCCGCGCCATCGCCAATGGCCGCGACGAAGGTTTCACCAAGCTGCTGTTCGATGAGGAGACTCATCGCATCATCGGCGGCGGCATCGTCGGCACCCATGCGGGCGACATGATCGGCGAGATCGCGCTGGCCATCGAAATGGGCGCCGATGCGATCGACATCGGCAAGACCATCCATCCGCATCCGACGCTGGGCGAAAGCATCGGCCTGGCGGCGGAAGTGGCTCATGGCTCCTGCACCGACGTGCCGCCTCCGCGCAAATAAGGCGCTGAGGTGAGCCCCCGCAAAGCCCGGCCCTGCGAAGCGCCGGGCTTTGCTTCTTTCAGGCTTGTGTGCGCTGCCGCACACAACCGCTCTGACACCTCTGACAGGTGTGCCCGACGCGGCCGTCCCCGATGATCGATCCCATGAATGCCGATGCCCGTCTGCCCGTGCCCTTGCCCATGCCGTTGCCCATGCAAGTCCTGGACGCCGCCGCGACCGCGCGGGCCTTGCCCTGGGCGCTGCTGATGGAGGAGATCGCGCAGATCTGCCGTGAACATCGCGAGGGCCGCCTGACCTGCCCGCCGCGCCAGGTCTTGCCGCTGGCGCAGGATGGCGTGCTGCTGGTGATGCCGTGCCTGAGCGACAGCCTGTCGATCACCAAGCTGGTCAGCGTGCATCCGCTCAATGCGGCGCTCGGCCTGCCCACGATTGCCGGCGAAGTGGTGGTGATGGACAGCCGCACCGGTCAGCGCCTGGCGGTCCTGGACGGCCCGACGCTCACGGCGCGGCGCACGGCGGCGGTGAGCCTGCTGGCGCTGCAGCATCTGCAACGGTCGGCGCCGCGGCGGGTGCTGGTCGTCGGTGGTGGGGTGCAGGCGCGCGCGCATGCACAGGCGGTGCAGGCCCTGCATCCGCAGGCGGCGATCCATGTGCAGGGCCATCAGGAAGTGCCGCCGTTCGTGGCCGAGCTGGGCCTGGCGTCATTGGTGCCCGAGGCCCAGGCGCGTCACGACTGGGACGTGATCATCTGCGCGACCACCAGCCGGGTGCCGGTGTTGCGGCCGGGCGTGGGCGAGGGCGCCGTCGTCATCGGCGTGGGCGCCTTCCGCGAGGACATGGTCGAGCTGCCGCCCGAGCTGGTCCGTGATGCGCAGGTCTGGGTCGATGACCCGGTCGGCGCCCAGGCCGAGGCCGGCGACCTGATGGCCGCGGGACTGTTCCAGCCGCAACTGGCGCTGGATGACCTGGTGCTGGGTCAGCGACCGGTCGACGACCGGCGCACCCGGGTGTTCAAGAGCGTCGGCTGCGCGCGCTGGGACCTGGCGGCTGCGCGCGTGGCGGTGCGGGTTTGAGCACCGAAGCGTCGATGGCCAGACGGTCGGGCAGCTTCAGGCCTCGTCGAGCAGCGGGCGCAGGGCCTCGTCCCATTGCTCGAGGTCATCGTCCGACACATGCAACCAGGCCAGCGCGGCCGCGCGGTTGGCGGCCCAGTCCAGGTCTTCGTCCAGTCCTTCGTGCTGCCGCATGAGGTGCTCGGCGATCAGGCTGGCCGCGATCAGTGTGCGGATCTCCGGATCCACGCCGGTGTCCTGCAAGGCCTCGAAGTCGTGATGCAGCCGGATGGCGGTCATCATCTCCGCGCCCAGGTTCCAGACCTTCACCACCAGCGCACCGACGACGGCATGGTCGGTGCGGTGATTCGCGTTTTCGGTGGCGATGAACGGGCGGTCGATGCGCGCTGCGGCTTCCACCATCGTCGCGCCATAACCGCGCACGCTTTGCAGCAGCACCGGCATGCCGACATGGCAGAAAAGGCCGACGCTATAAGCCAGGTCGGCCCGCATGCCCGGCAACTGGCGAGCGATGAAACCCATCGCGACCGCGCGTTTGGTCGACCGCTGCCAGAAGCGCAGCAGATGCGGGCTGTTCACCGGAATCGCGTGCCGCACCAGGAAGGCCTGCATCAGGGCTGCGCTCTCATCCAGACCCAGGCGGTACATCGCCTGGCCGACGGTGGTGCAGGGCACATGGCCTGCCACCAGATGCAGCGGGCTGTTGGCCACCCGCAGCAGCGTGGCCGACATCGCCACATCCGCCGCCGCGATGCGGCCGACCTCATTCAGATCGGGTTGCGGGGACACGGCCATCGCGCTGCGCAGACGCTGCAGCAGTTCGGGGCAGGGCGGAATCTGGATCTGACGAAGCGGTCCGTTGTGACGGGCCTGTTCGAGTTCCTGGTGGACGGCTTGTGTCTTCATGGTCGCGTCGGATTATCCCGGCGCCTCTGGATACATGCGGTCACACCTCTGCGGCAAATTGCCGCTTGTGTCGGGTCTTGTCGCCTGTCGCCCAGGGTAGTTGTAAGAGACGGATACATTCCTGCGCATGCGCTTCGCCACCGGACACCGCCACGTTCGTGCCGGCCGGGTCCCGCCGGGCCTGGCGGTGTGCATGTGCGCGATCACGCTGTGGGCCGCCACGGCCTGGGCCTGGGACCGCGATCGCCTGACCGACCAGGCGGCGCGGCTCTCGCCCCGCACGCTGGCGCAGGTCAGGGCCATGATCCAGGTGGCCGACAAGGCCGCCGCCGTGCCCGACGAGGGCCAGCGGCTGGCGCTCGTGAACAACTTCTTCAACCAGCGCATCGCCTTCCAGGACGACCAGACCGTGTGGGGTCGGATCGATTACTGGGCCACGCCGCTGGAGCTGCTGGACAAGGGCCGCGGCGATTGCGAGGACTACGCCATCGCCAAGTACATGACGCTGCTGGAAGCCGGCGTGCCGCAAAGCCGGCTGCGCATGGTGTATGTACGAGCCCAGTTCCAGGGACGCGCGCAGGCACACATGGTGCTCGCCTACTATGCGCAGCCGGAGGCGGAGCCTTTGATTCTGGACAATATCAACCCCGAGATCCGTCGCGCTTCCCAGCGGGACGATCTCTCGCCGGTGTTCAGTTTCAACGGCGAAGGGCTTTGGACAGGCGTGGGCAGCACCACGGCCGGCAATCCGCTGGTGCGGTTGTCGCTGTGGCGCGACCTGTTGGCCCGGGCGAAGGAGGAGGGTTTCCAGTGAGGTCGCGACGACATCGGGAAGCCGTCGGAGGCAACGGAGAATTCACGACATGTCGCTGATAAGACAAATCTGGTGCCTGGTGCTGGGCGCGGTGCTGGCCTCGGTACTGGGAGGCGTGGCGGTGAGCACCTGGTCGCTGCGCGAGCTGCTGCAGACCCAGGCCCAGCTCAAGAACAATGACAACGCCAATGCGCTGGCGCTGGCGCTGTCGCAGCAAAAGGGCGACGCGGAGCTGATGTCCCTGCTGATCTCGGCACAGTTCGATGCCGGCGCCTATGAATCGGTGCGTTGGCGGGATGCGCAAGGCAAGGCGGTCTTCGAGCGCCACATCGAGACACCCCAGATCGCCCATGCGCCCGGCTGGTTCGTCGCGGTGCTGCCGCTGAATGTCGCGCCGGGCGTGGCCAAGGTGTCGGACGGCTGGCGCGCGGTCGGCGAAGTCGAGGTGCGCGGCCAGACCGGCTATGTGCATGAAGCGCTCTGGCGTGCCAGCCTGAACTCCACGCTGTGGCTGTTGCTGGTCGGCCTGGTGACCGGCGTGGCGGCGGCCATCGTGCTGTCGCGCCTGCGCCGTCCGCTGGACACCGCCGTGCGGCAGGCCGAAGGCGTGAGCCAGGGCCGCTTCGAGACCGTGCTCGAGCCGCAGGTGCCGGAGATGCGCAAGCTCACCAGCGCGATGAACACGATGGTGGTCCGCACCCGTCAGATGTTCGAAGCGCAGGCCGAGCAACTGCGCACGCTGCATCACCAGTTGCTGTGCGATGAACTGACCGGGCTGTCCCATCGCCGCCAGTTCGTGGCCGAGCTGAGCTCCGCGCTGGAGCGCGACGATGGTCCCTTGCGTGCCGGTCTGGTGCTGATCCGGCTGCGGGATCTGCCGGGCCTGAACCAGCGCCTGGGTCATGGCGCCACCGATCAGGCGCTGATGGCGATCGCCCAGGGCTTGCGGGTCTATCCCGAACAGGTGCGCGGCTGCCTCGCGGGTCGATTGAATGGCTCCGACTTCGCCCTGTGGCTGCCGGCGCCCGGCGTGGTGGGCGATACCGCCACCGCGCTGGCCGACGCGCTGCGTGCGGGTCTGCAGGGGCTGGGGCAGGGCATTGGCGTCGCGCTCGGGGCGGTGGAGCTGCCGCGCGACCAGCCGATGAGCGCCTGGTTCGCCGCCGCGGATGCCGCGCTGGCCAAGGCCGAGCTGGGCGAGGGCGTGGTGCTGGAGCTTCGTCAGGCGCCGCCTTCGGAAGAAGTGGCGCAGGGCGAGCGGGCCTGGCGCGCGCTGATTTCGGATGCGCTGGCGAATCAGCGCAGCCGGCTGCTGGAATTCCCGTTGATCGGTCGTGACCGCCAGGTGCTGCATCTGGAATGTCCGCTGCAGCTCAAGCTCAATCCGATGGGTGAATTCGAGCCGGCCTCGCGCTGGTTGCCGCTGGCGCTGCGCCATCGTCTGAGCGCCGAGGCTGATCTGCAGGTGCTCGGACTGGCCTTGCAGGCGGCGCAGCAGGACCAGCGCGCGCGTTGCATCAATGTGGCGCCGGCCTCGCTCAACGATGGCAGCTTCATTGCCCGGGCTCGCGAGCTGGTGCAGTCCGCGCCGACCTCGGTGCGGCGGCTGGTGGGCGTGGAGGTGGCCGAGCCGGCGGCCGTGCAGAACTTCGATGCGCTGCAGGAACTGGGCCGCCAGTTGCGGCCGCTGGGCACGCTGGTCGGTCTGGAACATGCCGGCGCCGGACTGGCGCAGATCGAGCGCCTGTTCCAGGCGGGTCTGGACTATGTGAAGCTGGACAGCTCGGTGGTGTCCGGCGTGTCGGCCGATGCCGGTCGGGCCGCCTTCGTGCGCAGCCTGGTGGTGATGCTGCGCAGCCTCGCGCTGAAGGTCTATGCCGAAGGCGTGACCGATGCGCTGGATGCGCAGGCGCTGTGGGATTGCGAGCTGGACGGCATCACCGGTCCGTGGGCGTCGGCGCAGGGCATCAAGCCCTGATCGACGGACGGCTCAGTGCGCGGGCACTGAGCGCGTCGAGCCGCAGCGCGCTGCCAACGCGCGCCCGACCTCAGGCGATGTCCGCCGTGTGCAGCGGATAACCCTCGCCACGGCGGCGGTCGTCAAAGAAGCGACGGAGCGTGTCGCGCACGGTGTGGAAGGCGAGGTCGTCCCAGGGCACGTCCTGTTCGTGGAACAGGCGCGCTTCCATCGTTTCGGGACCGGGATTGAACTCCGGACTCAACAGCGCGGCGCGATAGAACAGATGGACCTGGCCGACCCGCACCACGTTCATCACGCAATACAGGTTCTGCAGTTCGAAGCGGGCGCCGGCTTCCTCGACGGTCTCGCGGGCGGCGCCTTCGGCCACGGTTTCACCCAGCTCCATGAAGCCCGCGGGCAGTGTCCACTTGCCCAGACGCGGCTCGATGGCGCGCCGGCACAGCAGCACCTGGTCCTGCCAGACGGGCAAGGTGCCCACCACATTGAGCGGGTTCTCGTAATGCACCGCGCCGCACACCGTGCAGGTGGCGCGCTCGCGGTTGTCGTCGGCCGGAATGCGGTAGTCGATCAGGCCGCCGCAGGTGGGGCAATGCTGGTAGCGCCGGGCTTGAAACATGGGCGCAGTGTAGCGGTCTCGCATGGCATGATGACCCGCATGGAGCTCTACAACTACTTCCGTTCGTCGGCATCCTGGCGGGTGCGCATCGCGCTGGCGCTCAAGGGCTTGAACGTCGACTACAAGCCGGTCCACCTCGCGCGCAACGAGCAGTTCCAGGAGTCCTACGCGGCGGTCAGCGCCTCCCGCCTCGTGCCGCTGCTGCGCGACGGCGACGCCAGCCTGACCCAGTCGATGGCCATCATCGAATACCTCGACGAAACCCATCCCACGCCGCCGCTGCTGCCGGGCGATGCGCTGGCCCGCGCCCACATCCGCGCGCTCTCGCAGGACATCGCCTGCGAGATCCATCCGCTCAACAACCTGCGGGTGCTGCGCTACCTGGTGAAGGACCTCGGCGTGAGCGAGGACAACAAGACCCGCTGGTACCGCCACTGGGTCGAGAGCGGGCTCGGCGTGGTCGAACACCGCCTGGCGCAGGAAGGCCGCGCCGGGCGTTTCTGTGTCGGCGACACGCCCACCATGGCCGATTGTTTGCTGGTCCCGCAGATCTTCAATGCGCAGCGTTTCGATTGCCGGCTGGACCATCTGCCGACGCTGATGCGCATCCATGATCACTGCATGACGCTCGACGCGTTCCGGCTGACCCATCCGAATGCCTGTCCCGATGCGGAATGACCGAGCTTCGGCCCCGCGCTCCCAGCCGATGACGACGACCGTGATGCCCGCGCGCCCCGATCCGTCCGCGCACGCCGCCGATCACGGCGCGCGCGATCCGGACTGGCTGGCCCCCGACTGGTCCCTGCCCGCCGACATCCCCGCGATCGACGCCTTCATGACCACCCGTGCCGGTGGGGTGAGCGCCGGCGGCTATGCGAGTCTGAACCTGGGTCGCGCCGTGGGCGACGATCCGGCCGCCGTGGCGGAGAACCGCGCCCGTGTGGCCCGTGCGATCGGTGCTGCGCCGGTGTTCCTGAAGCAGGTCCATGGCACGACGGTGCTGCGACTGCACGCCGCGCACGCCGCGCCTGACGCGGACCCGCCACCGGCCGATGCCAGCATCAGCACCGATCCGTCGCTCGCCTGCGCGGTGATGGTGGCGGATTGCCTGCCGGTGCTGTTCGCCGCGCCTGGTGCGGTCGGTGCGGCCCATGCGGGCTGGCGCGGCCTGGCGGGCGGCGTGCTGGATCACACCGTCTCGGCCCTGAGCGAGGTCACGGGCACCGATCCTTCCAGGCTGCACGCCTGGATGGGGCCTTGCATCGGCCCCACCGCGTTCGAAGTCGGCGCGGATGTGCTGGCGGCCTTCGAGGTCGCCCCGCTGCATGGCGATCAGCCGCTCTTCCGCTTTCAGCCCAATGAGGCCGGCGAGCCGCGTTGGCGCGCGGACCTGGCCGGCCTGGCGCGCCGTCGATTGCAGCAACTGGGCCTGAGCGCCACCGCGATCAGCGGCGGCCACTGGTGCACCGTGAGCGAGCCGTCGCGGTTCTTCTCGTTCCGCCATGAACGCGTCGATGGACAGCCCAGCGGTCGCATGGCCGCGGTGATTCGGCTGCGCTGAGCGACGGGGTCAGTCGTCCCGGCGAGGGGCGGCGTCGGCAGGCGATGACGGCGTTGACGAGGGCGGTTCGGCCGGCGCGGCCGTGGCCGCATCGTCGATCGATTGATCCGAATCGGGCGGCGCGTCGCTGGGCGCGGCGATCGCGCTTTCCATCGCGGGCGCCGAGGCGGCTGCTGATGGCGATGGCGATGTCGATGTCGATGACGCTTCCGATGCCGGTGAAGACGCGGGTGTCGTGGCGGTGGTCGTCGCTGAGGCGCGCGCCGCAGCGTCGGCCTGTCGGCGAGCGGCGCGTCGGCCCGGCGTGCCCAGCAGGTACATCACGATCGACAGCGGCAACGCGCCATACAGCACGAAGGTGAACACCGCGCCCAGCACCGTGCCTTGCGGACTGGTCGCTTCGGCAGCGGCCATCAGCAGCACGACATACATCCAGGCGATGGCGACGAGGTACATGAAAAGCGTCAAAGTTCTGCGCTGAAACCGGAAGCTGGCGACACCGCTTCGGAGGATGTCGCCAGGGCTTGTCACGCGGGGGTAAGCTGAACGGACTACAAGCGTCCATGAGCATATGCGAAGGCTGCGCTGTCCTCCGAAGGGATGGCTGTGGCAAGCTTCTTGCTCATCTCAGCACAAGGAGACCCATGAGCGCGATGCACGCCGCCGGCAAGAACGACGCCCCCGCCCACGCTGATGCGGCGGGTTCTGCAGCAGGGCCACAGGTCGGTGCGAGTCCCGGTTCGTCGTCGGGCCTGCCGAATCTGGCCACGATGCTCAGCCAGGCCACCGAGATGATGTCCGGCTGGGCGCAGGGGCTGGGCGAATCGGTCCAGCAATGGCAGTCGCTGCAGATCGCGCCGGACGCCCTGGCCGCGCTGCAGCAGGACTATCTGCGCCAGGCCGGTGAACTCTGGAATCGCTCGCTGCATGAGGCCCATGAGGCGCATCAGGCCCATCAGTCTCAAGCGCAGACCGACGCCCGCGCCCCGGCGGCGCCGCTGAAGGATCGTCGTTTCGCGGATGCGTCCTGGTCGGACAACCGGCTCGGCCATTTCACCGCCGAGCTCTATCTGCTGAATGCCCGCACGCTGCAGCAACTCGCCGAGCAGATGCAGGGCGATGAGAAGACCCGCGCCCGGGTGCGTTTTGCCGTGCAGCAATTCGTCGACGCGACGGCGCCGAGCAACTTCCTGGCCTTCAATCCGGAAGCCCAGCAGCGCGCGCTCAACACCCAGGGCGAAAGCATCGCCCGAGGCATGCAACTGCTGATGGAAGACCTGCGGCGCGGCCATGTGTCCCAGACCGATGAGACCGCCTTCGAGGTCGGCCGCAATGTGGCGACCACCGAAGGCAGCGTGGTGTTCGAGAACGACTTCTTCCAATTGCTCGAATACCGGCCGCTCACGCCTCAGGTGCATCAGCGTCCGCTGCTGATGGTGCCGCCCTGCATCAACAAGTACTACATCCTGGACCTGCAGCCGGAGAACTCGCTGATCCGCCATGCGGTCGCGCAAGGTCACCGCACCTTCGTGGTGAGCTGGCGCAATCCGGATGCGAGCTGCGTGCACTGGACCTGGGATGACTACATCGAGCAGGCCGCCATCCAGGCCATCGAGGTGGTGCAGGCGATCACCGGCAGCCGGACGATCAACACGCTGGGCTTCTGCGTGGGCGGCACGATTTTGTCGACCGCATTGGCGGTGCTCGCCGCTCGCGGCCAGCAGCCTGCCGCCAGCGTGACGCTGCTGACCACCTTGCTCGACTTCTCCAGCAACGGCGTGCTGGATGTCTTCATCGACGAAGCCTCGGTGCGGCTGCGCGAACTGACCATCGGCGAGCATGCGCCGAATGGTCCCGGGTTGCTGCATGGCCAGGAACTGGCGACCACCTTCAGCTTCCTGCGACCGAACGACCTGGTCTGGAACTATGTCGTGGGCAATTACCTCAAGGGCGACGCGCCGCCAGCCTTCGACCTGCTGTACTGGAATGGCGATGCCACCCATCTGCCAGGCCCGATGTATTGCTGGTATCTGCGCCACACCTATCTGCAGAACGACCTGAAAGTCCCCGGCCGCCTGACCACCTGCGGCGTGCCGGTCGACCTGAGCGCGATCAAGGCGCCGGTCTATGTCTACGGCTCGCGGGAGGACCACATCGTCCCGTGGGAAGCGGCCTATCGCAACACCCAGCTGTTCAGCGGCAAGCGGCGCTTCGTGATGGGCGCGTCCGGCCACATCGCCGGCGTGATCAATCCGCCCGCCAAGAACAAGCGCAGCCATTGGATCGGCAAGACCGCCGCGCTGCCCGCCGACGGCCAGGCCTGGCTGAAGACTGCCGTGGAACATCCCGGCAGCTGGTGGCCGGACTGGTCCGACTGGCTGGTCTCGCACGCTGGCGGCATGACCGCCGCTCCGCGCTCGCCGGGCAGCCGCCAATACCCCCCGATCGAGCCGGCGCCGGGGCGCTACGTCAAGCAGCGCGCCTGACGCGCCACGACGCGGTTCCCGCACGACGCTCCCCACTGTTCGACGCCAACCAGGAGAGAGACATGAGCACAGCCCAAGACATCGTGATCGTCGCCGCGGCCCGCACGCCGATCGGCAAGTTTGGCGGCGCGCTGTCCAAGACGCCCGCCAGCGAGCTGGGCGCGATCGTCATCCAGGACCTGCTGCGCCGCAGCGGCCTGCCGGCGGACCAGATCCATGAAGTGATCCTCGGCCAGGTGCTGCAGGCGGGCGTCGGTCAGAACGCGGCCCGGCAAGCGGTGATCAAGGCGGGCCTGCCGGTGCATGTGCCGGCGATGACCATCAACAAGGTCTGCGGCTCCGGCCTGAAGGCGGTCATGCTGGCCGCGCAGGCCATCCGCGATGGCGATTCGGAGGTCATCATCGCCGGCGGTCAGGAAAACATGAGCCTGTCGCCGCATGTGCTGCCGGGCTCGCGTGACGGACAGCGGATGGGCGACTGGAAGCTGGTGGACACGATGATCGTCGACGGCCTGTGGGACGTCTACAACCAGTACCACATGGGCATCACCGCCGAGAACGTCGCCAAGGCCTACCACGTCAGTCGCGCCCAGCAGGACGAGCTGGCGCTGGCCAGCCAGCAGAAGGCGGCGGCTGCGCAGGATGCCGGCCGCTTCACCGCCGAGATCGTGCCGGTGACGCTGCCGCAGAAGAAGGGCGACCCGATCGTGTTCGCCGCCGATGAATTCATCAACCGCAAGACCAGTGCGGACGCGCTGGCGGGTTTGCGTCCGGCCTTCGACAAGGCGGGCACGGTGACCGCGGGCAATGCGTCGGGCCTGAACGACGGCGCCGCCGGCCTGCTGCTGATGAGCGCGGACAAGGCCCGCTCGCTGGGTCTCACGCCGCTCGCCCGCATCGCTTCCTATGCCAGCGCCGGCGTGGACCCGGCCACCATGGGCATGGGGCCGGTGCCGGCCTCGAAGAAGGCGCTGCAGCGCGCGGGCTGGCAGGCCAAGGACCTGGATCTGCTGGAGATCAATGAAGCCTTCGCCGCCCAGGCCTGCGCGGTGCATCAGGAAATGGGCTGGGACACCAGCAAGGTCAATGTCAACGGCGGCGCAATCGCGCTGGGGCATCCGATCGGCGCGTCGGGCGCCCGCATCCTGGTGACGCTGCTGCATGAAATGATCCATCGCGATGCGCGCAAGGGCATTGCCAGCCTGTGCATCGGCGGCGGCATGGGCGTGGCGCTGTGCGTGGAGCGCTGAGCCCCTCACGCCCAACCGACATCCATCGATGACCGTTGACCGCCGAGCCCGCCGCGCGGGCGACCGGCCGGATGTCTGCTCTCGACTCGCGTCTTGTCCACACTCACATCGGGACCGCCAGCGCAAAGGCGCGGCGCATGGCGGTCCATTCAGGAGGCAACCATGACTCAGAAAATCGCTTACGTGACCGGCGGCATGGGTGGCATCGGCACCGCCATCTGCCAGCGTCTGCATCGTGATGGCATGAAGGTCATCGCCGGTTGCGGTCCCAGCCGCGACTACACCAAATGGCTGAATGAGCAATCGGCGCTGGGCTTCCAGTTCTACGCGTCGGTGGGCAATGTGGCGGACTGGGATTCCACCGTCGCCGCGTTCGATCGCGCCGTTGCGGAACACGGCGCGATCGATGTGCTGGTCAACAACGCCGGCATCACCCGCGACCGCATGTTCCTCAAGATGACCCGCGAGGATTGGGATGCGGTCATCGACACCAACCTCAACAGCATGTTCAACGTCACCAAGCAGGTGGTGCCCGGCATGGTGGAGAAGGGCTGGGGCCGCATCATCAACATCTCGTCGGTCAACGGCGAGAAGGGCCAGGCGGGCCAGACCAACTATTCCGCCGCCAAGGCCGGCATGCATGGCTTCACGATGGCGCTGGCCCAGGAGCTGGCCAGCAAGGGCGTGACCGTCAACACGGTGAGCCCCGGCTACATCGGCACCGACATGGTCAAGGCGGTCCGTCCGGACATGCTGGAAAAGATCATTGCGCAGATCCCGGTGAAGCGGCTGGGCGAACCCGATGAGATCGCGTCCATCATCGCCTGGCTGGCCAGCTCGCAATCCGGCTTCACCACCGGCGCGGACTTCAGCTGCAACGGCGGCCTGCACATGGGATGAGCGAGGAGACCGGCGTCCCCCCAGCGGCTGCGGCGCCCACGCTGATCGCTTCCTTCGACAAGGGCCTGCGCATCCTGGACCTGATCGTCCATGCGCAGCAGCCGCTGCGGCTGCAGGACGTGGCGGATGCGCTGGCCATCGACAAGAGCTCGGCGCTGCGCTTTCTGGCGACGCTGCAAAAGCATGCGCTGGTGCGACGGCATGCGGCCGACAAGACCTTCTCGCCCGGCGCGCGCCTGGGCTTGTGGTCGCGCGGGCTCGGGGCGCAGACCCGACTGACCGAGCGCATCGCGCCGCACTTGCACGGTCTGGTGGCCGACACCGGCCAGACGGCCCATCTGGCCTTGCTGAGTGGCGAGGGCGTTCGGCTGGTGGAAGTCGCCCCGGGTCCGGGCGATCTGGCGGTGCGACAAACGCCAGGTGACTGGGAACCGCTGTATTGCTCCGCCGTCGGCAAGGCGCTGCTGGCCTACCTGCCCACTGCCGAACAGCGCCGCCTGATCGATCGCATCGAGTTCCGCGAGTTCACGGCCAACACCCTCAGCTCGGCCACGATGCTGCAAGTCGCGCTGCGGGACGTGGTGCATGCCGGCGTGGCCTTCGACGAGGCCGAAAACCATCCGGACATCCATTGCATCGCCGCGCCGATTCGCGACCGGTCCGGCTTTCCGCTTGCGGCCATCGGCCTGTCGGCGCATCGCAGGGACGGCAGTCCCGGCGTTCGGGCCCGCCCGGACTGGATCCGCGCGGTCCAGCAATGGGCGCGCCGGATCACCGCCGACCTGCTGGGCTGAGCCGCACGCCCACCGATTCGAGTTGATTCCTCGTCAACTTGCCGGCTTGTCCGCCGAAGGGCGACGCTCTACCGTGGACGCCCCTGGTTGTTGAGGAGCGGACCATGCCGGTCCAACGGATTGATCACTTCACACTGCGCACGCCGCGCCTGACCGAGACGCTGGCGTTCTATGAGACTGTGGTCGGGCTCACGCCCGGGCCGCGGCCGGCATTCGGTTTTCCGGGCGCCTGGTTGTATGCCCAGGGCCGGCCCATCCTGCACCTGGCGGAACTCGCCGCGGGCGGCAACGAGGCGCTCCACCGCTATCTGGGCGAGGCCGTCGTCCAGCCGGGTGGCGGCACGGTGGACCACATCGCCCTGCGCTGCACGGACCTACCAGCGCTGGAGCAGCGGCTGCGGCGCTTGTCGGTGCCGTATGAGCCGCGCACCGTGCCTGCGCTGAACGAGCACCAGTTGTTCGTGACCGATCCGAATGCGGTGCGCATCGAGTTCATCTTCGATGCGAGCGAGCCGGCCAGTTGGCGCACCGATGCGCAAGGCGTGCCCGTGGTGGCGCGCTCCGGATCGGAGGCAAACGCATGAACAGCGCTGTTCGCGACCTCGAGGCGGGACCGTCGCCCGCCGTCCCGCCGCTTCGCCTGGGCGTCATCGACCTCTCGTTCCATACCGCGAGCAGCGGCGTCATCGCGGCATTGCTGCGGCGTGACGGCATTGCATTCGAGGTCCGCCATGCGCCGCATGAGGCGCTGTTCAAGCTGCTCGCGGACGATCACATCGACCTGGCGATTTCGGCCTGGTTGCCCGGCAGCCATGGCGGATACATCGCGCCTGTCGAGGACCAGCTGCTGAAGCTGGGCGTGCTCTATCAACCGTATGCGATCTGGGGCGTGTCCGATCAGGTGCCGATCGAGGCAGTCGAGTGCGTGGCGGATCTGCTCAAGCCGGAGGTCGCGGCGCGGATGCGCAAGGCGATTCAGGGCATCGGCCCCGGGGCGGGCATCAGCCGCTTCTCGCTCGAAATCATGCAGACCTATCGCCTGGCGGAGGCCGGCTATGCGTTTCACAACGGCAGCCTGACGGATTGCGTCGATGCCTTCGAGTCGTCGATCGCGGCCGGCGAGTGGGCGGTCGTGCCGCTATGGCATCCGCAGTTTCTGCATCACCGCCATCGCATCCGCGCATTGCGCGAGCCGCTCGGTCTGCTGCGGGGTCAGGACGAGGCGACCTTGGTGCTGCGGCGATCGGCTGCGGCGAAGCTGCCCGCGAGCACCTTGCAGTGGATGCGCCGCATCTCGCTCGGCAATGAGGTGGTGGCCACGCTGGATGACCAGATCAGCCGCGGCGGCCGGACGCCTGAGTCGGCGGCCACGGAGTGGTTGAAGCGGCATCCAGAGCGGCTGGCTGCCTGGGGGCTGGAGGCGGTTTGATCGGTCGGGCTTCGATGCCGACCGTCATGCATGAGCGGGCCCCGCGGCCGTCGCCACGACGGGCCGATGAGCGAGCGCCCGTCATGGCGAGCGACTCGCGGCGTCGGACGCGCGCTCAGCCTTTGATCTGCAGCAGCCGCGACAGGCTTTGCGCCGTCTCCTGCAGGCGAGGCAGGCCTTGCTCCAGCAGGATCTGAGGCGGGGTGCGGCTGGCCTGGGTGCTGATGTTGATGGCGGCGATCACGCGGCCATGGCGGCCGGTCACCGGCACGGCCAGGGCGATCAGGCCGTCCTCCAGCTCCTGATCCACCAGACACCATTGCTGTTGCCGGGCCTGTTCGATGGCGGCGTTCAACGCCTCCTGATCGCGCACCGTGCGGCTGGTGTAGGCCTTGAGCGGCAGGTTGGCGAGCAGCGGCTCGCGCTCTTCCGCCGGCATCGAGGCCAGCAGCACCCGGCCCATCGCCGTGCACCAGGCCGGAAGCCGACTGCCCACGCCCAAGGTCATGCCCATGGTTTTTCGAGTCGGCATGCGAAGCACGAACACGATGTCCGATCCTTCCAGGACCGCGATGGAGCAGGACTCCTTCAGCTCGCTGGAGAGCTGCTGCAGCAGCGGCTCGGCGAATTGCCACAGCGGTTGCGACGAGAGATAGGCGAAGCCCAGATCGAGGATCTTGGGGGTCAGTTCAAAGAGCCGGCCTTCGGCGCGGACATAGCCGAGGGTTTGCAGGGTCAGCAGGATGCGCCGGGCGCCGGCACGGGTGAGACCGCAGCGACGGGCCACCTCGGTGAGCGTCTGGCGTGGTGCGTCGGCGCCGAAGGCGCGAATGACCGACAAACCACGTGCGAAGGACTGCACATAGCTGTCGCCGGGCTTGAGCGTGGGAGCGCTGTCGTCGCTGGGCATGGGCGTCATGATTCAAGTATAGGAAGGTGGGGAAACGTTAATATCCGGCCCGTTTCAACGAGTTGTGACTGAAGGTGATCACCATGGGCATGGATGTAGTCGACTACGAAATCAAGGGCGCCGAGATGCAGTTCGTCGAGGTCGAACTGGATCCGGGGGAAGCCGCCATCGGCGAAGCGGGCAGCATGATGTTCATGGATGCCGGCATCAGCATGGACACCGTGTTCGGTGATGGCTCGGCCAACCAGGGCGGGTTCTTCGGCAAGCTGCTGGGCGCCGGCAAGCGCCTGGTCACCGGCGAATCGCTGTTCACCACCATCTACACCAACCAGGGGCAGGGCAAGTTGCGGGTCGCCTTCGCGGCGCCGTACCCCGGGAAGATCTTGCCGATGGACCTGGGCAAGCTCGGCGGCACGCTGATCTGCCAGAAGGATGCCTTCCTGTGCGCGGCGCGCGGCGTGTCGCTGGGCATTGCCATCCAGCAGAAGCTGTCGACCGGCTTCTTCGGTGGTGAAGGTTTCATCATGCAGAAGCTCGATGGGAATGGGCTGGCGTTCGTGCATGCCGGTGGGACGGTGGTTCGTCGCACGCTGCAGCCCGGACAGACCCTGCTGGTCGACACCGGCTGCGTGGTCGCCTACACCCCGAGCGTGAATTTCGAGATCCAGTACGTCGGCAAGATCAAGACCGCGCTGTTCGGTGGCGAGGGCCTGTTCCTGGCCAAGATGAGCGGCCCGGGCGAAGTCTGGTTGCAGAGCCTGCCGTTCTCGCGCCTGGCCTCGCGGGTCTTCGCGGCCGCACCGCAACGCGGCGGCTCGCGCGAAGAAGGCTCGATGCTGGGCGGTTTCGCGACCGGTGGCCTGCTCGGCGGCCTGCTGGGCGGCGACGACGAATAAGCCCGCGCGCGGCCCGGCCTGGGAAGGCCGGGCTGCGAGACGGTTCGTCGCGTCACGACGCTGGCCAGCGATGGCCAGGGCAGGGGACCGGTAAGAGCGGGCGCGCATGCGCTTCCTTGGCATGAACGGTGCCCGGTGTCCGCCGTTGGTGGCTCGTCACGGGAAACCCACCCGACCACGGCCGACCACGGCCGACCCGGGCGCGGTTCGGCGCTCCCGTCGACCCATTCTTGACAGCAAGCAGATCTGACGCTGATCCGGCGCGCTGTTTCGCGGCTGTCCCGCCAGGCATCCCGCCTACACTTGAGGGCTGTCACGGCATCGCCGCTGCCGCCTCGTTCAAGGATCCCCGATGTTGTTCTCTTTCGCGCGGACGCTGGTCGCCGCCACGGTCCTGTCCACAGCCGGCTGGGCCACCAGCGCCGGCGCCACGGTGCGCCATGTGGCCCCGCCCGCGCACGGTCCCGCCCATGCGTCCGCCCGCGGCGCGCCCCAGACCGCGTCCCAGGCGCCCGCTCCCACCTCGGCGACCGCCCCCTCGACGGCTCCCGATGCCGGTCAGGCCGCCAGCCGTCCGATCTTCGTGCTGAACTCGCTCGACGCCGACATCAGCGTGATCGACCCACGCAATTTCCGCGAGCTCAAGCGCATCCCGACGGGCAAGGAGCCGCACCATCTCTACCTGACGCCCGACCGCAAGACCATGGTGGTCGCCAATGCGCTGGGTGATTCGCTGACCTTCCTCGACCCGGTCACCGCCGAAGTGCAGCGCACCGTGCGCGGCATTCCTGATCCCTACCACCTGCGCTTCTCGCCCGACATGAAGTGGCTGGTGCTGGCCGGCAATCGGCTGGACCATGTCGACATCTACAAGTGGCAACCGCAGAGCGATGCGCAGCCGCTGGTCCTGACCAAGCGCTTCTCCGCGCCCAAGACGCCCAGCCATCTGTCGATCGACAACAAGAGCACGGTGGTCTACGCCAGCCTGCAGGACAGCAGCGAGCTGCTGGCCATCGACCTGACGACGATGTCGCCGCGCTGGAAGATCCCGGTCGGCAAGCTGCCGGCCGACATCTACCTCACGCCGGACGACAAGTACCTGCTGGTCGCCTTGACCGGTGAGCGCAGCGTGGAGGTCTACGAGGTGGGCGGCGTCGCCCAGCCGCGCCTGGTCAAGCGCATCGAGACCGGCGACGGCGCCCATTCGTTCCGCGCGCTGGGCGACAAGCGCCATGTGCTGGTCAGCAACCGCGCGGCCAACACCATCAGCAAGATCGCGCTGGACAGCTTCACCGTGGTGGACACCCTGCGCGCGCCCGGCGGCCCGGACGACATGGAAATCCTGACTGATGGCCGCACGCTGATGTTCACCTCGCGCTGGGCCCGCAAGCTCACCGTGATGGACCTGCAGACCAAGCAGATCCTGCAGCAGGTGAAGGTCGGCAAGTCGCCGCACGGGGTCTGGACCCTGGACCAGATGCCGCGCCAGTGAGGCCCCGATCGTGACGGCTTCTTCTCGTCCGGCAGTCGGCCGACGCGCGTTGCTCACGCTGCTGGCGGCTTCGCTGGCAGCGCCGGGCGTCGGTGCGCAGCCCCAGGGTGCGCCCTGCGACAAACCGGTCTACCTGACCTTCGATACCGGCCACATGGGCGTCGCGCCGCTGATCGTGGACACGCTCAAGCGCTTCGACGCCAAGGCGACCTTCTTCCTGGCCCAGGAACCGACGATGGACGGCGGCCAGACCTTGGACGACCGCTGGGCGCCCTGGTGGAAGACGCTGGCCGCGCAGGGCCATGACTTCGGCTCCCACACCTGGTTCCACGATGCCTGGGCGGCCGATCTGCCGGATGGCCGTTTCCGCTTCCGACGCGCGGCGGGCGAGCAGCCCGTTCAGATGGTCGAGCTCAGCGCGGCGCAGTATTGCGAAGAACTCAAGCGACCCGCGCAGCGCTTCCTGGAAATGACCGGCCGGCCGATGTCGATGATCTTCCGCGCGCCGGCGGGCCGCACCTCCACCGCGCTGCTGGCGGCGGCGCAAGCCTGCGGTTTCCGCCATGTCGGCTGGAGTCCGTCCGGCTTCCTGGGCGATGAACTGCCGAGTGACCGCTATCCCAACCAGGCGCTGCTGGAGCAGGCGCTGCGCCGGATCAAGCCGGGCGATATCCTGATGGCCCATCTGGGCATCTGGTCGCGCCAGGATCCGTGGGCGCCGACGGTGCTGGAGCCCTTGCTGCAGGGACTGAAATCCCGCGGCATGTGCTTTGCGCCGCTGCGCGATCATCCCGACTATGCGGCCTGGATGCGGCGACCGGCCGAGCCCGTCGTGGCGCGCCGTCCGGGCGAGGCCCATGTGGCGCAGGCGCCGGGTGGCGCCCGGGCGCGGGCGTCGAACTGACGGCGGTCGCCTCGGATTCAGGCCCGGACGAGCACCCACATCAACCCGAGCACAAGGGGAGCGTTGATCACGTGATGGACTGGTTCACCGATCTGTTTGGCCAGGCGCAGCAGGCGCTGTTCGAAGGCGTGGTGCAACCCATCGTCTTCGGCCTGGGGTTTGGCAACCTGCTGGAGGACGCCTTCGACGCGACCGGCTGGCTGCTGGTCGGCCTGCTGCAACTGGCGGTGCTGCTGCTGATCTTCGGCGCGCTGCAGCGCTGGCGTCCCGCCGAGCCGGTGACCGATCGGCGCGCCATCCGCATCGATGTGATCTACACCCTGATCCAGCGGCTGGGCCTGTTCCGTCTCGCGATGTTCTTCACCATGGTGCCGGTCTTCGACAGCATGACCGGCCAGTTGCGGCTGTGGGGCATCCCGACGTTCCAGCTCGATGCGGTCTGGCCCGGTGTCACCGATACGCCGTGGGCCAGCTTCGTGCTCTATCTGCTGGCCTTCGACCTGCTGAACTACTGGCTGCATCGGGCCCAGCATCAGTTCAACTGGTGGTGGGGCCTGCACTCGCTGCACCACAGCCAGCGCCAGATGACGATGTGGAGCGACAGCCGCAACCATCTGCTGGACGACCTGCTGATCGACAGCGCGGTGGCGCTGGTCGCGCGGCTGATCGGTGTCGGCCCCGGCCAGTTCGTGGCGCTGGTGGCCTTGTCGCAACTGCTGGAGAACCTGCAGCATGCGAATCTGCGGCTGCATTTCGGCGCCTGGGGTGAACGCCTGCTGGTGAGCCCGCGCTTTCACCGGCTGCATCACTCGATCGGCATCGGCCATGAAGGCGCCGGCCGGGGCACGCTGGGCGGCCACAACTTCGCGGTGCTGTTCCCGATCTGGGATGTGATCTTCCGCACCGCCAATTTCCAGGACCGTTGGGACCCCACCGGCATCCGCGATCAACTGCCGGAAGAGGGCGGCCGCGATTACGGCCAGGGCTTCTGGTCGCAGCAATGGCTGGGATTGCGCCGCATGGTCGGCGGTCATCGCGCCGGCTTCGCGACCTCGGCGCCACCTTCAGCGGCTGGAGCGGCATCGTCGGCGTTCACCGCATCGAGCGCCGCGTCGATCACCGGGTCCAGCACCGCCTCGGCGAGTCCTTCATCCACCGATGCGTCGGCCCACGGTCCGACGCTGGCGGGCCACGGGACGTCCGTCAGTGCCCACACCCCCATCACCACCACCGCCGCCACCTCGGCGGCACCACGCCTGACCTCCGGAGGGGACGACTGATGATCAAGCCCATGAGCCGCATCGCGGACGGTTTCTGGCGCGCTGCCGCCTACTGTCTGCATCCGCGGGTGATCGGGTGGTCGCTGCTGCCGCTGATCCTGCTGGCGGCGCTGAGCGCGGTGCTGTCGTATTTCTTCTGGGAATCCGCCGTGGCCGGCGTGCGTGCCACGCTGGAATCCTGGAGCCTGGTGGAAGGCCTGCTGAAGTGGCTCGACGGCCTGGGCGCCAGCGGCTTCCGCACCGTGCTCGCGCCGATGGTGGTGATCGTCGTCGCCTCGCCGGTGCTGGTCATGCTGTGCCTGCTGGCGGTCGCCGCGATGATGACGCCCGCGTTGGCCGACCTGGTCGCGCAACGGCGTTTCCCGGGGCTGGAACGCAAGCGCGGTGCCGGCTTCTTTGCCAGCCTGGGCTGGTCGCTGGGCCATACGCTGGTGGCCATGGTGGTGCTGGTGCTGTCCTTGCCGTTCTGGCTGATTCCGCCGGTCGCGCTGATCGTGCCGCCGCTGACGCTGGGCTGGCTCTGCTACCGCGTCTTCACTTTCGATGTGCTGTCCGAATTCGCGTCCGGACCGGAGCGCCGCGCGCTGCTGTCGGAACACCGGCTGCCGCTGATGCTGCTCGGCCTGGTCACCGGTTACCTGGGCGCCGCGCCGGCCGCGCTGTGGGCCTTCAGCGCGCTGACGCTGGTGTTCGCGCCGCTGTTCGTGCTGCTGTTCGTGTTCCTGTCGACGCTGGTCTTCGCCTTCAGCTCGCTGTGGTTCTCGCACTATGCGCTGGCCGCGCTGCAGGACATGCGCCGGACCGACACCGTCACCCCGCGCGAGCCCGATCCGGTCATGGAAGTGCTGCCCGCCAACTACGCGACCGCGCCGCCCCGTCTGGAAGATGACCCCGACTTCGGCGCGCCGGGCGCGGATCGACCGGCGCCGCTCAAGCCCTGACCCTCGCGCTCCGGCCGATCTGACGACCGGACGACCGGACGACCGGACGCTGCGCGATCGCTGCCAAGTGGGCCGTGATCGATCAGCGCGACCGAACCTCAATCCACCCGGCCCGATCTCGCGCCAGCGCGGCGGGTCGATCTGCGGCGCCGACCCGTCGGTCCGCGCCTTCATTCCTGGAGCCTCGCTCGATCATGAACATCGGCCTCATCATCATTGGCGACGAAATCCTCTCCGGCAAACGTCAGGACAAGCACCTGGCCAAGGTCATCGAGCTGCTGTCGGCCCGTGGCCTGTCGCTGTCCTGGGCCAAATACCTCGGCGATGACCGCGCACAACTGACCCGCGAACTCCAGGCCGCCTTCGAGAGCGGCGATCTGGTGTTCAGCTGCGGCGGCATCGGTGCCACGCCCGACGACCACACCCGCCAGGCCGCCTCGGCTGCGCTGGGACGGGAGATGGCCCTGCATCCCCAGGCGGCCGAGTGGATCTGGCAGCGGGTGCAGCAGATGGCGAGCGAGCAGGGCACCGTCGCCGAACGCGCGCATCCGGACACGGTCCGCCGCATGGAGATGGGCGTCTTCCCGGCGGGGGCGGACGTCATCCCGAATCCCTACAACAAGATCCCCGGCTTCTCGGTCGGCACCGTGTACTTCGTTCCCGGCTTCCCGGTCATGGCCCATCCGATGATCGAATGGGTGCTGGACCAGCGCCATGCCGAGCTGCATCGCACGGTCGGCCTGCGCGAGCGCTCGCTGATCGTGCAGGGCGCGATGGAAGCGTCGCTCACGCCGCTGATGGAACGCATCGAAGCGGACTTCCCCGGGATCAAGGTCTTCTCGCTGCCCAGCGTGGACCACCCGACCTGGGGTCGCCACATCGAACTCGGGGTCAAGGGCGCCGCCGGCACACCGGACGACGCGCTGGTGGCCGCCTACGACGCGCTGCGCGCGGGCGTTGTCCAGTTTGGTGCCACCATCAGCACTGAAATGGTGCGATGATGCACCGCGGCGGTACGGGCTCATGCCGACGCCTGCCTGGCGCGGTGGCTTGCGAGCACGCCGCGCCAGAGGGGCGCCCCCGGCTGGCGCGCGCCGCACGCGGGATGGCGCCGGATGCACCGAGCTGGCGCCTGCGGCGTCATCGTTCGGACATCTGTTGGCATGCAAACTGCTAAATGAACCCCTGCTTGAGGCGTGGTGGTCGTCCCCGTGGGCATGAGATCCGCTGCGCAGCCTGTCTGCCGAATCTTTCTTTCTAATCCAGTCCCCCTAGGAGTGATTGATGGCCACCAAGACCGTCGCCGACGTGATGAACCTGGTCAAGGAGCATGAGGTCAAGTTCGTTGACTTCCGCTTCACCGACACGCGCGGCAAAGAACAGCACGTGTCCGTGCCCGTGTCCGCGTTCGACGAAGACAAGTTCACGTCGGGCCATGCCTTTGACGGCTCCTCGATCGCCGGCTGGAAGGGCATCGAAGCGTCCGACATGCTGCTGATGCCGGACCCCAACACCGCCAACGTCGACCCGTTCTATGAAGAGCCGACGCTGATCCTGACCTGCGACGTCATCGACCCGACCGACGGCAAGGCCTATGAGCGCGACCCGCGTTCGCTGGCCCGTCGCGCCGAGGCCTATCTGAAGTCGTCCGGCCTGGGCGACACCGCCTACTTCGGTCCGGAACCCGAGTTCTTCATCTTCGACAGCGTCCGCTGGAATGTGGACATGTCCGGTTCGTTCGTGAAGATCGAATCCGAAGAAGCGGCCTGGAACACCGGCAAGGAATACGAGCACGGCAACAGCGGCTACCGTCCCACCGTCAAGGGCGGCTACTTCCCGGTGCCCCCGGTCGACAGCGGCCAGGACATGCGCTCGGAGATGTGCCTGATCCTGGAACAGATGGGCATCCCGGTCGAAGTGCATCACCACGAAGTGGCGAACGCCGGCCAGATGGAAATCGGCACCAAGTTCAGTTCGCTGGTCCAGCGCGCCGACTGGCTGCAGCTGCAGAAGTACATCATCCAGAACGTGGCCCATGCCTATGGCAAGACCGCCACCTTCATGCCCAAGCCGATCGTCGGCGACAACGGCTCCGGCATGCATGTGCACCAGTCGGTCTGGAAGGATGGCAAGAACCTGTTCGCCGGTGACGGCTACGCCGGTCTGAGCGACTTCGCGCTGTACTACATCGGCGGCATCATCAAGCACGCTCGCGCGCTGAATGCCATCACCAACCCCGGCACCAACAGCTACAAGCGTCTGGTCCCCGGCTTCGAAGCCCCGGTGAAGCTGGCCTACTCGGCCAAGAACCGCTCGGCCTCGATCCGCATTCCGTATGTGGCCAACCCGAAGGGCCGCCGCATCGAAGCGCGCTTCCCGGATCCGTCGGCCAACCCGTACCTGGCCTTCTCGGCCCTGCTGATGGCCGGTCTGGACGGCGTGGAAAACAAGATCCATCCGGGCGAAGCCGCCACGAAGGACCTGTACCACCTGCCGCCGGAAGAGGACGCGAAGATCCCGACCGTCTGCCACAGCCTGGATCAGGCGCTCGAGTATCTGGACAAGGACCGCGCATTCCTGACCAAGGGCGGCGTGTTCACCGATGCCTACATCGACGCCTACATCGAGCTGAAGATGCAGGAAGTCCAGCGCTTCCGCATGACCACCCATCCGGTCGAGTTCGACATGTACTACTCGCTGTGATGGCGAGAGGGCAGGGCGTCATGTCCCCACGGCACACGACGTCCCGCCCGCTCCGCCGACTCGGCGCCTTCGCGGCGTCCTCGGCGATCCCAGAGGGACGGCTTCGGTCGTCCCTTTTTCTTGGGCGGTGCGCAACCGGTGGGTTCGATCGCGGATCCTGGCGCTTTGCGCAAGCGCGGCGACCTCGCCTCCTGCCAGACCTGACCCCCGCGGACGGCCCTCGGGTGTGCGGAGTTCCCGCTGCATACACCTCGCAACAGCGAGAGCGGATGAGCGTTTCCCCCGAGCGCCCGGCTTGCGTCACAATGAGTATCGACTCAGGTCAGTGGGAAGCAGGCAATGCACAAGAAGCGGGTTGGGTGTCCTCGAGGGAATGCGGTCAGTTGGATGGCGTGGGCGGCCTTGGCCGTCACCGCGTCCGGGCCCGCCGCCGCGCAGGCGGTGGTCTACCGCTGCCCCGGTCCGCCGGTGCTCTACACCGATGCCTTGTCGGCCAAGGAAGCCGCGGACAAGGGTTGCCGCAGCATCGAGGGCACACCGATCACGGTGTTCTCGCCGATCAAGCCCAAGAATGCGCCGGCCGCCTCGCCGACGCCCAGCGCGTCCGGCGGCCAAGGTGACCTGCGTGTCGACCCCAAGGACCAGCGCGTGCGTGACAACGAGCGCCGCCGCGTGCTCGAGCAGGAACTGCGCGAGGCCGAGGAACGGCTCGCGAAGGTCCAGCAGGAATACAACAACGGCCAGCCCGAGCGGCGTGGCGACGAACGCAATTACCAGAAGTACCTGGATCGCACCGCTGAGCTCAAGGCCAGCGTGGCGCGCCAGGAAAGCGACATCCAGGCCATCAAGCGCGAACTCGCCAAGCTGCCGCCCTGATCCAGGCGCGGTGGTGCAGGCTGCGTTCCGCCACGGTGGCGACGACGCAGCACGATGAACGCCCCATCCACTCCGGCGCCCGATTCCGCGGCGCCTTCGACCTCTTCCTCCCCCTCAGCGGCCCCCAAGCCGGCGCGCACCAGCGCGCGCTCGGGGTCGCCTTCGCCGGCAGCGGCATCGCCCGCCAAGCGGAAGTCCGGCGCCGGGTCGGACGCCCTGTCGAACCCCGAGCCCAAACCCGCGTCCAACGCCGAGTCGAACGCCAAGCCGAGCGCCAAGGCAGGCGCTGAAGCGCCGCCGCGTCCCGGCTCGGAACCCGGCCCCTATCAGGCCTTCGACCTGCTCGCCACGCTGGTCGCGGTGGTCCGCCCGGACGGCACCTGCGAGTTCGCCAACACCGCCGTCGAGACGCTGTTCAACCTGCCGCGTCGCGCGGTGCAGGGCAGCAACCTGCTCGAATGGTTCGCCGACACCGCCCGGCTGCTGGATGCGCTGGACGGTGTCAGCCGCAACGACTTCTCCAGCAGCCGCTTCGATGCCCAGATCCGTCGCGGTCCGCGCGCGCACGACGATCTGCTGCCGGTGCATGTGATCGTCAGCCAGACCGACGACCCGCAGCGGCTGGTCATCGAGCTGATCGAGAACGCCCAGCAAAGCCGTCAGGACCGCGAGGAGCGCAATCTCGACCAGGTGCGGTCGACGAAGGAGCTCACGCGCAACCTGGCGCATGAGATCAAGAACCCGCTGGGCGGCATCCGCGGCGCGGCGCAATTGCTCGCGCTGGAGCTGCAACCCACCGATCTGTGGGCCGAGCTGGAGGAATACACCGAAGTCATCATCCACGAGGCCGACCGGCTGCAGTCGCTGGTCGACCGCCTGCTCGCGCCGCACCGCCGGGCGCAGGTGGTGGGGGATGTGAACATCCATGAGGTCTGCGAGCGCGTGCGCACGCTGGTGCTGGCGCAGTATCCGCGCGGGCTCAAGCTGCTGCGGGATTACGACATCTCGCTTCCGGATTTCCGTGGCGATCGCGAGCAGCTCATCCAGGCGGTGCTCAACATCGTTCAGAACGCGGCCCAGGCGCTGCATGAGCGCATCGCGCAAGGCGATGCCCAGATCGCGCTGCGCACCCGGGTCGCCAGACAGGTGACGATTGGCAAGCAACGCTGGCGCTTGGCATTGGAATTGCATATCGAAGACAACGGCCCGGGCGTGCCCGAGGAGATCAAGGACCGCATCTTTTTCCCGCTGGTATCGGGCAGGGATGGGGGCTCGGGTCTCGGACTCACGCTGGCGCAGACGATCGCCCAACAGCACCAGGGGATGATCGATTGCGACAGTCAACCCGGCCGGACCGATTTTCGAATCACCCTGCCTTTGCCTTGAGCCGCGGTCACAAGCCGACAACGAGGGAAAGGGGAGCCATAGATGAAGTCGATCTGGATTGTTGACGACGACCATTCGATCCGTTTTGTGTTGGAGAAGGCGCTCACCCGTGAGGGCCTGCCGGTGCGAAGCTTCAGCCAGACCCGCGAGGTGCTCGCGGCGCTGGAGGAAGACACACCGCAGGTGCTGGTCTCCGACATCCGGATGCCCGGGGGCTCCGGTCTGGAGCTGCTCAACACCGTCAAGAAGCAGTTGCCGGGTCTGCCGGTGATCATCATGACGGCCTATTCCGACCTGGACAGCGCGGTCTCCGCCTTCCAGGGCGGCGCCTTTGAATACCTGCCCAAGCCGTTCGACCTGCCGCGCGCGGTCGAGCTGATCCGCCGCGCTCAGGAAGAGAGCGAGCGGGAATCGGTGATGGAAGAGGCCCAGGTCCAGATGCCCGAGATGCTGGGCCAGGCCCCGGCGATGCAGGATGTGTTCCGCGCCATCGGCCGACTCAGCCAAAGCCATGTGACGGTGCTGATCACCGGCGAATCCGGTTCCGGCAAGGAGCTGGTGGCGCGCGCGCTGCACAAGCACAGCCCGCGCGCCGAAGGCCCGTTCGTGGCGATCAATACCGCCGCGATTCCGAAGGACCTGCTGGAATCCGAGCTGTTCGGCCATGAGCGCGGCGCCTTCACCGGCGCGCAGGCCACGCGGCGCGGTCGCTTCGAGCAGGCCGAAGGTGGCACGCTGTTCCTCGATGAAATCGGCGACATGCCGCTGGACCTGCAGACCCGGCTGCTGCGGGTGCTGTCGGATGGCCAGTTCTATCGTGTCGGCGGCCACAGCCCGCAGCGGGCGAATGTACGGGTGGTCGCGGCCACGCATCAAAACCTCGAAACCCTGGTCAAGGACGGCCGCTTCCGCGAAGACCTGTTCCATCGGCTGAACGTGATCCGGCTGCGCCTGCCGCCGCTGCGCGAGCGCCGCGAAGACGTGCCGCTGCTGGCGCGCTATTTCCTGCAGCGCAGCGCCGGGGAGTTGGGCGTCGAGACCAAGCGCCTGTCCGAAGCAGCGCTGCAGCGACTGGTGAACTTCGATTTCCCGGGCAATGTGCGCCAACTGGAAAACATCTGCCACTGGCTGAGCGTGATGGCGCCCAGCCTGGTGGTGGAAGCCAAGGACCTGCCGCAGGAACTGCTGAGCGCCGCCGGCCCGGCCGCGTCGCACGGCAACGGCAGCAGCGATGTCACGCCGGTGGGCTCGGGCCTGCTGAGCGCGCCCGCCTCGCTGCCGGCGCCGGGCGTCTCGCTGCCGCCCTCGCCGGATGCGTGGGTGGCCGAAATGGCCCGTGAAGCGCGTCGCCTGCTGGCCGCCGGCGAGCCGGATGTCTGGGATGTGCTGACCCGTCGCTTCGAAGCCAGCCTGATCCTGACCGCGCTGGACCTCACCCGCGGGCGGCGCATCGAGGCCGCGCAGAAGCTGGGCATCGGCCGCAACACCATCACGCGCAAGATCCAGGAACTCAACCTGGATGCCTGACGCAGGGCGGGACCTGCCGGCGTTGGTCTGCGCCGCCGGGTCCTGCCTGTGCGAGCCCTTCGTGGGCTCGATGCGGCCGAGAGACGTCTCAGGTGCCGGAAGCGCTGGAAGCGCCGGAATCGCCTGAGGCACCTGAGGCACTCGGCAATGGCGAGGCGCCGGATGCCCCGACCTTGTCCACCCAGATGCCCAGCCCCTGGGCATTCAATTCCACATCCATCGCCAGCAGCTCGGCGACCCGCTCCGGCGTCATTCCCGTGCCCAGATGCGCGGCGACCTCGCGCTGGTAGAGCGCCAGCAGATCGCGCTTGAGCGCCCCATGGCGGTCCGGCGCCATCCTCAGGCGCAGCGCGATCGCGGCCATCGCATCGACCTGCGCCAGCAGCCGGTCGGCGAGCCGGCGCACATCCTCGACATCCCGACCGACCCGGCTGTAGTGGGTCAGGTACATGCGAGACGGGCGGGCCTGCATCATCCGCTCCACCGACGCCCGCAGCGCGTCCGGTTCGAACTGCACCGGTGAGCTCGTCGGCAGGATCCACGCGCCGCGCACCGGGTCATCGAACTCGCGATAGGACAAGCCAAAGGTATCGCCGGTGAACCAGCCCTGGCTGCGCTCATCCCACACGCACAGGTGATGACGCGCATGGCCGGGCGTGTCGATCAGCCGCAGGGTCCGCCCGCCGAGCGTGACCCGCTGCTCATCGACGCTCGCCACCGCGCGCGCTTCCGGCACCGCGACCCGCTCGCCGTAGGAGCGGCGCATCTCCTCCTCGCCGTACACCGCCTGCGCGCCGGCCCAGAGCACGCGCGGGTCGACCAGATGTCGCAAACCGCGCGGATGCACCAGCACGGTGGCGGCGGGCAGCTCGCGCATCAGCGGACCGACGCCGCCCGCATGATCCAGATGCACATGGGTGGGAATCACCCAATCCACCGCGTCGCGCGCCAGGCCCAGCGCGTCGAGCGCGGCCAGCAGACGCGGCACGGCCAGCGCGGTGCCGGTGTCGATGAAGGCGGCCCGGCCCGCGTCGACGATCAGGAACGCCGCATCGAAATGGTCGCGCTGGAAGGCGGTGTCGATGGCGAAGATGCCGTCGCCGAGGTCCTCCATGAACGACGGCAGCGAGCCGGACACGGACGGCGTGTCACCGCGGTCGGGCGACGAGAACGGCGACGAGAAGGGCGTGCTCAAAAGGGGTCTCCATCGACTTCTTAGAATCCCCGCAGATTACGTGAACGGCCACCGTGTGGCGCGCCGTGACGGCTTTCAGGCGAACAGGAATGAAAGGATTTCCATGGCCATCCGTGAACTTCTGAAGATGGGCGACCCGCGCCTGCTGCGCCACGCCCAACCGGTGCGCGCGTTCGACACGCCTGAGCTGAAGGCGTTGCTGGAGGACATGTTCGACACGATGAAGGCCGCCAACGGCGCTGGCCTGGCCGCGCCGCAGATCGGCGTGGACCTGCAGGTCGTGGTGTTCGGCTTCCAGCGCAACGAGCGCTATCCGGAGGCCCCGCCGGTCCCGATGACGGTGCTGATCAATCCCACCATCACGCCGCTGTCCGACGCGATGGAAGACGGCTGGGAAGGCTGCCTGTCGGTGCCTGGCCTGCGCGGCGTCGTGCCGCGGCTGTCGCGCATCCGCTATCAGGGCTTCGATGCGGCGGGCCAACCGATCGACCGCGAGGCCGACGGCTTCCACGCCCGCGTGGTGCAGCATGAATGCGATCACCTGATCGGGACGCTGTATCCGATGCGCATCAAGGACTTCAGCCGCTTCGGCTACACCGAGGTGCTGTTCCCCGGCATGGATCCCAATACCGACGATTGAAGCGGCGGCCAAGACGGTTTCGCTGACGAACAGGCGTTGACCGGCCGGCAACACCGCGTCAAGTTGTAAGCGACGGTGCACCGTTCTGGTGTCGGCACGTTAAACAAGTTCAGCTGGGGGAGCCCGTGGCATGACACAGTCGATCCGATCCTTGCCGTCACCGAATGCCGAGCCGCGCCTTGCGGGCCCGGCGTTCGGACCTCTTCGGAGCGACGCTGCAGCGAAGCAGGGGCTCTCCACCTGGCAGACGGTCTGGCGGCTGCTGAACGCGTCGCCGTGGCGCAGCGCCTGGCAGCGGCTGATCGTCGCGCTGATGCTGGGCTTGAGCGCCTCGCTGGCGCTTTCCGGCGCCGCCTGGGCCGATCCGCCGACGCGCGCGGGCCGGGTGGCCGAGGTCATCGGCCCGGTGTGGCTGTACGACGCCGACGCGCGGGAATGGATTCAGATCCAGCGCAATCAAACCGTCGCGGAAGGCGACCGCCTGCGCAGCGAAGACGATGGCCGCGCCACGCTGAGCATCGGCTCCTCCACGCTGTGGCTGGATGGCCGCAGCGAGATCGAATTCGATGCGCTCAACGACCACCGCATCACCGTGCAGATCATCGCCGGCGGTGCGGGTCTGCGGCTGCGCAATCAGGAAGCGGCCGAGGAATGGTCGATCCGCACGCTGGAAGGCCGCTTCAGCTTCGAGCGCGAGGGCCTGTACCGGGTGAACCAGGAAGCCCGCGGCAGCCAGGCGCAGTCCTGGCAGGGCAAGCTGCGTTTCGATTCGCGGGCCGCCGAGGTCCAGCCGGTCTGGCTGGCGACGAACGAGCAGGCCGAATTCTGGTGGGACAACGGCGCCCGCACCGAGCGCCAGCCGCTGGAGCGCGACAGCTTCGCGCAGTTCATGCTCGGCGATGCCCGTTCCGCCGACGCCTTGCCGCCGCTGCCGGCGCAGGTGGTGTCGCCGGAGATGACCGGCGTGGAAGAACTGGCGCGTTATGGCCGTTGGGAGCCCAGCCCGGAATACGGTCAGGTCTGGGTGCCGACCACCCTGGTGGTGCAGGACTGGGCGCCGTATCGCTACGGACGCTGGGTCTGGAGCCGCCATTGGGGCTGGACCTGGGTGGACGATGCGCCCTGGGGCTTTGCGCCGTTCCATTACGGTCGCTGGACCTACTGGCGCGAGCGCTGGTGCTGGGTGCCGGGGCCGTACGCCGCCCGGCCGGTGTATTCGCCGGCGATGGTCGGCTGGGTCGGTGGCTCCAGCGTGAGCGTGGGCATCACCATCGGTGGGCGCCGCCCGCCGCCGCCCGTCTATGGCGGTTGGGTGCCCCTGGCGCCGCGCGAAGTGTTCGTGCCGCGTTATCGCTACAGCCCGGACTACTGGCGCCGTTTGAATCCGAATGTCGATCCGGGCCGGGTGCATCGGCCGCAGGATCCGCTGCCGGCCTACCGCTTCGAGCGCGAGCACGGCCGGCTCTTCACCCAGCAACCGCCGCCCGCCCGACCGGTGTTGGTCAGCACGCCGCTGATGCCGCAGCGTGCCTGGCCGGAACGTCCCGGCGGTCGCGGGGACGGTCGTCCCGATGGCCGACCCGATGGTCGACCTGATGGACGCCCCGACGGCCGGCCGGATGACCGGAATGTCGGCCGCCCGGACGATCGGAACTTCGGTCGCCCTGTGATCCAGCCAGGGGCCGGATCCATGGGCCCGGTGCCGCAGACGCCGTCCGGGTCGACGAACGCGCCGACGCGTCATCCGCCGATTCAGGTGCCGACCTCGCCGACATCGCCGACCTCGCCCAACTCGTCCGATGGGGCCCTGCCTCAGCCCGCGGCGAACGAGCCGCCGTCCCAAGCGCTGCCGCCCAATGTGATCGTGCCGATGCGCGGGCCGGACGTGCGCCGGCCGGATGACCGCCGCGACGGCGATCGGGACAACCGTCCCGGCTGGCCGGGTCGTGACATGAACGGCCGGGACCGCCGTGACGGCAACGACGGTGGACGTGACGGCCGTGTGGAGGACCGCCGCGAATGGCCCCGCCCGGATCGCCGTGACGAGCCGGTGCGGATGGGTCCGCCCGCCGCGCCGCGTGTGGAAACGCCCCGCGTGGAGCCGCCCCGCATGGAGCAACCGCGCATGGAACAACCGCGCTTTGAGCCGCCGCGTCGGGAGTCGCCCCGAATGGAGGCGCCACGCTTCGAGCCACCGCGCGCCGAGCCCCCGCGCATGCCGATGCCGCAGCCCATGCCGCAGGCTCAGCCGCAGCCGCAGCCGCAGCCGCAGCCTCAAGCTCAGCCACGGATGGAAGCGCCGCGTCAGGAGCCGCGCCGGGTCGAGGCGCCACGACCACCGCCCCAGCAGTCCCAAGGACCGCGCGGCCGGGACGATGGCCCAGGCCGCCAGACCGAGCGCTGAGCACGTCCGTCATCCGCATCAAAAAACGCCGCCCGGCATTTGCCAGGCGGCGTTTCTCTTTGGAGCCGAACGGGCCGTGATCTCGGCGCGCCAAGTCAGCTCAACTGAGCCGAATGCAGCCGAATGCAGCCGAACGCAGACGAACTCAGCTCAGCTCAGAGCGGGGAGCACCGTGCCCACGCACGGACCGAAGCCGATGCGTCGCCGACCGTCGGCGGTGCAGAAGCCGACCAGGCGGACGCTGTCGCCATCCTGCAGGAAGTTGCGTTGCTCGCCGTTGGGCAGCGTCAGCGGTTGCTTGCCGCCCTGGGTCAGCTCCAGCAGCGAGCCGCCCTGATCGGCCATGGCGCCGCTCTGGGTGCCGGAGCCCAACAGGTCGCCGGGCTGCAGATTGCAGCCGTTGCTGCTGTGGTGGGTCAGCATCTGCGCGAAGGTCCAGTAGGCCTCGGCGAAGTCCGAGCCCATCAGGCGCACCGGCGCGTCGCCGGCCTCGCGCATCGCGGCGGTCTGCAGATGCACTTCCAGCTGTATGGTCACGGCGCCGCTCTCGCGGTTGGCGCGACCGTCCAGATAGGGCAGCGGCGCGGGATCGCCTTCGGCGCGCTGGAACGGGCGACGGAACGGCGCCAGCGCTTCCGGCGTGATCACCCAGGGCGACAGCGTGGTGGCGAAGCTCTTGGACAGGAAGGGTCCCAGCGGCTGGTATTCCCAGGCCTGCACATCGCGCGCCGACCAGTCGTTCAGCAGCACCAGTCCGAACAGATGCTGCTCGGCGGCATCGATGCCGATCGGCTGACCGGCCGCATTGCCCGGTCCGACCAGCGCGCCGACTTCGAGCTCATAGTCCAGGCGCTTGCAGGGGCCGAAGCTCGGGGCGTCGGCGTCGGGCGCGCGGGTCTGGCCGAGCGGGCGATGGAAGCTCTGGCCGCTCACGCCGAGCGACGAGGCCCGACCGTGATAACCGATCGGCACCCATTTGTAGTTGGGCAGCAGCGGCTGATCGGGGCGGAACAGCTTGCCGACGCTGGTGGCGTGGTGGATGCCCGCGTAGAAGTCGGTGTAGTCGCCGACGCGGCAAGGCAGGCTGAACTCCAGCTCGCTGAGCGGGATCAACGCATCGGTCAGCGCGGCGGGCAGCGTGTCCGGCGCATCCGAGCGCAGCGCGGCGAACAGCGCCAGCCGGCAATCGCCGCGCAGATGCGCGCCGGCCGCCATCAGCGGATTCAGGCCCACCGATTCGCAGGCGCGCAGCACGGTGGCCAGCGCTTCCGGAAAGATGCCGGCATCCGCCGCGCGCAGCAGGTCCAGCGCCTGGTCGCCGATCGCCGTCATCGGACGGAAGGTCTCCACCGCTGCGGTGGTCGTGCCGCCGGCCGACGAGGCCCGGCGCCGGCCCATGCCCAGGGGCAGGTTCTGGATCGGGAAATCGGTCTCCGGCGTGTTGGCGCTGGCGACCCAGCTGGTGATGGCCGGATCGTGGGTGTGGTCGAGGTGGCGCCAGGTGTCGGCGGCAATGAGCGAGGCAGTCATGGGGTGGTCCGGGTCGAGAAGTGGTCGTGGAGGCCGTGCCAGCAGGCGGCGTATTGGGTATCGAGCGCGCCGCCGCTCATCGCATAGGCGGTCGGGCGGAAGCGCCAGCGGCTTTCGAACATGAAGGCCAGGGTGTGCTCCAGCTTTTGCGGTGTGAGGGTGCGGGTGCTCGCCGCCTGGAAAGCGTCGGCATCCGGGCCGTGCGGCACATGGCTGTTGTGCAGGCTGGCGCCGCCGGGGCGGAAACCTTCCGGCTTGGCGTCGTACTGGCCATGAACCAGGCCCATGAATTCGCTCATCAGGTTGCGGTGATACCAGGGCGGGCGGAAGGTGTCTTCCTGCACCAGCCAACGCGGCGGGAAGATCACGAAATCGCAGTTCGCGGTGCCCGGCGTGTCGCTGGGCGAGGTCAGCACGGTGAAGATCGACGGATCGGGATGATCGAAGCTGATCGAGCCGATCGTCATGAAGGTGGCGGTGTCGTACTTCAGCGGCGTCAGATTGCCGTGCCAGGCGACCACATTGAAGGGCGTGACCGCCTGCTGATTGCGCCACAACTGACCGCCGAACTTGCGGATCACCTCATACGGCGCGTTCGGCTCATGCGCCGCGACCGGCGCCTGGAAATCGCGCGGATTGGCCAGCCCGTTGGAGCCGATCGGGCCCAGCTCCGGCAGCCGGAAGGGCGCGCCGTAGTTCTCGCACACATAGCCTCGCGCGGTGGCATCGTGCAGCTCGACCCGAAAGTTCACGCCGCGCGGCACCAGTGCGATCTCACCGGGCACCACGTCCAGCAGACCCATCTCGGTGACCAGGCGCAGGCCACCTTGCTGCGGCACGATCAGCATCTCGCCATCCGCATTCATCAGCGCGCGCTGATGCATCGAGCGGTTGCAGAGATACACCAGCGCCGCCATGCCGGTCTGGGCTTCCGGGTCGCCATTGGCCACCAGCGTCTTCAACCCGTCGATGAAATCCACCTCCGCATCGTCGGACGGCAGCGGGAACGGATGCCAGCGCAGCGGATCCGGAGGCACCGGCAAGCCGCCCGCGGCACCGGTGGTCCAGAACGGCGCGTCATAGGGCTGGAAGGCGCCGGTCACGACCGAGGGCTGCCGGCGATACAGCCAGGTGCGCCGGTTCTCCACCCGTGGCGCGGTGAAGGCCGAGCCCGACAGCAGCTCGGGATAGAGCTGCATCGGCGCGCGCTGCGGACTGTTGCGGCCTTGCGGCAGCGCGCCGGGCACGGACTCGGTCTCGAACTGATTGCCGAAGCCATGCTGGTAGCGCAGGGCGCCGGCGGCCGGCGGGGGATGGCCGGCGGCCTCGGGCGTCATGGGGGTGATGGCGGGGTCAGGAGCGTTCATGGCTGTCCTTGTGGGAAGCAGGCGTCTCGGGGACGGAGGTCGAGGAATCGGATGGAGAGAGCGCCGCGGCGCTCGGTGGCGTGGCGGTTGGCGTGAACGGGGACGTCGACGGCGACATCGACGGGGACATCGACGGACCGGATGGCGGGCTGGCGTGCGCGGTGGTGGGCATCGCGGACGGCGGCGCCGCCCGCCGCGCCACCGCCAGCGCTTCCAGCAACACCTCCTGGCGGCCGATGTGATTGGCCAGCAGCAGGATCAGGCGCGCATTCAGCGCCTGGCTTTCCAGCGGCGACAAGTCTTGATGGGCGGCCAGCAGCGCTTCGTAGAAGTCGTCGCCGGCGTCGAGGTGGGCGTGGGTGATGAGGGCCATCGTCGAGGCATCCCGTGTCGGTTGGTGCGTCGGAAGGGGCATCAGCAGGGGCATCGCCAGGGGCGGCGATCACGGCGGCAATCACGGCGGCGGACGCCGCGGAGGGTCGATCCACACCGCTCATGCTCATTCCGGCTTGCCCAGCGCGCGACGCACCGCAGCGGCGAGCCGAACCGGATCGGCCCGTCGCCACCGCGCGCAGACATGCTGATCGGGCCGCAGCAGCACCATGGTGCCAGGACGGCCGTCATAACGCTCGCGCATCAGGTCTTGGGCATCGATCAGCACCGGCACGTCCATGGCAGGCAGCGGTGGCGCCTGGGGGTCCTGGATGACCAGGACGGTTGGATTCGGGAGGCCATCGAACGCGGGCTTCAAGCCGTCGAGGACCGCTTGGGTCGAGAGCGGCGCGCTCGTGCCGGGCTCGATCGCAAAGACCAGCACGGTGAACCGGCCCGGCTGGGTGTGGCGCAGCAGCCAGTCGGGCTGCCCGTTCACCATCACCGGCGCGTCCATCGCGACCGCGCCCAGCTGCATCGGTCCAGAGAAAGTCGTTTCCTCATCGGGCTCGGCCGTGTTCAAGGGCGAGTCCGCCAGCACCGACGGGACCGACAGCCGGCCGCTGTTGACCAGCCGACGGGCGAAGTCGACGTCGCGGGCCAGATCGAGCACGGCATCGCGGAAGACCTGGCTGATCTCGCTCTTGGGCGTGATGAAGTCGGTGGCGCGGCTGGAATGACGGATGTTGTCGTCGGCAGCGGCTTCGCGCTCGTGGGCATAGCTGTCCAGCAGCGCGTCCGAAGCGTCGCCGCGAAGCACGCTGGCGAGTTTCCAGGCGAGGTTGTCGGCATCCTGCACGCCGGAGTTGGCGCCACGGGCGCCGAACGGCGACACCCCATGCGCCGCATCGCCCGCGAACAGCACGCGGCCATGTCGGAAGCGGGCGAGCCGGGTGCAGGCAAAGGTGTAGACGCTGGCCCAGACCAGCTCGATCTCCGGCGTCACGCCATCGCCGCCCGCCGCGCGCGAGGCCTGCGCCATCAGCGCGCGCACACGCGGCAGCACCCGTTCGGGCTGTTGCTCCAGCACCGGGTCGGCGTCCCAGCCCAACTGGAAATCGATGCGCCACACGTCGTCGGGCTGGCGATGCAGCAAGACGCTGCGGCCCGGATGAAAGGGTGGGTCGAACCAGAACCAGCGCTCCGCCGGGAAGGGCGCGCGCATGCGCACATCGGCGATCAGGAAACGGTCTTGAAAGCGGCGGCCCTGGCTGTCCAGGCCCAGCCGCTGACGGATCGTCGAGCGCGCGCCATCGCAGGCCACGACATGGTCTGCGAGCAGGGTGTAGTCGCCGTCGGGCGTCTCGATGCGGAGCGCGACAGGGCCGTCGGCCGTCGCGGCCGCCGTGGTGGGTGCGGCATCGCGGGTGGAGGGCGCATGGCCGATGTCATCGTCGTCGGCGCGAAGATCGCCGGCTTGCGCGCCCAGGTCGACCACGCGGTGATGCCAGCGCAGGTCCAGCAGCGGCAGGGCCATTGCGCGCTCGACCAGCGCGCCTTCCACCTCGTACTGCGGCAGGTTCACGAAGGCCGGGCGCTGTTGGCCGCCGTCGGCTGCGAGATGGAACTGATAGACCTGCTCATCGCGAAAGAAGACGCGCCCGACTTCCCAGGACACGCCGCGATCGACCAGCCGCTGGCCGCAGCCCAGCCGGTCGAAGATGTCCAGGCTGCGCTTGGAGAAACACAGCGCCCGCGATCCCACCGACAGCCGGCCATCGTCGTTCAGCAGCACCACCGGCACCTGCTGAAGGGCGAGGTCGATCGCCAGCGACAGCCCCACCGGCCCGGCGCCGACCACCACCACCGGATGCCGCGCCGGGATGGCGAGGTCCTGATCGGGATGGCGGCGGTAGGGGTAGCGGATGCGCTGATAGTCCGGTGGAACGTCCGGTTGATGGGTCGGCTGAGCATCGCGCGCCTCGATGGCTTGCGCGCTGTCGCCGGCGCGAGCTGGCAGGGCCTCATCGGCCGTCGGTTCCACGACCTCTAGCGCGCGTGCGTCCACCGCCTGCGGGGTGCTCATGGCCTCAGCCTTCCAGCGCCTTCCACATCGCCTGATCGCGCTCGGCGGTCCAGATGCGCGGGTCGGGATGGGCGGTGACCTCGTCCATGCAGCGGGTCACATCGAAAGGCATGCAGTGGTCGAAGATCACCCAATGGCCGTAGCGGGCCTTCATCGAAGCGTAGGTCGACTGATACACCGCGTGCAGATCCTGGCCCTGGGCGACGCCCGCCTGGACCGACGCATGCAGATCGGCGATGAAGGCGCGGGTGCCGGCCAGGCCCTGGGCCACGCGTTCGGGCGTCGTCAGCGCGGCGCCGCGGCCCGGCACCAGGGCGACCGGATCCAGCGCGGCCAGGCGGTCGAGGGTCTGCGGCCAGTCGGCGAAATAGGCATCGCCGGCATAGGGCGTGGCGTCGAATTCCACCAGGTCGCCGGAGAAGAGGATCTTCTGCTGCGGCAGCCAGGCGACGGTGTCGCCCTTGGTGTGGCCGCGGCCGAGCTGCAGCAACTGCACTTCCAGCGAGCCCAGCCAGACGCTCATCGCGCCGGTGAAGGTCATGGTCGGCCAGGTCAGACCCGCCGGAACCGAGGACAGATCGCGGAACAGGCGCGGGAAGCGGCCGATCTCGCTGGCCTTGTCCTGTTCGCCGCGTTCGACGATCAGGTCATAGGTGTCGCGGCTGGCGATGATCTGCTCAGGCTGATAGGCCGAGGCGCCGAGCACGCGCACCGCGTGGTAGTGGCTGAGCACGACATAGCGGATGGGCTTGTCGGTGACCTCGCGGATGCGGCGGATCACGTCCTGCGCCATCGCGGGCGTGGCCTGGGTGTCGATCACCATCACCGCGTCGTCGCCAATGATCACGCCGGTGTTGGGATCGCCCTCGGCTGTGTAGGCATAGGCGTTCTCGCTGAGCTTCACGAAGGAGACCTGCTTCTCCTCGAGATCGGCCTGACTGGCGAATTGCTTGCTCATGGGCGGGCTTTCCTCACGTGGCGGTGGCCGTGGCGGCGGCCGAGGGCGGGATCGAATCGGATTTGTCCAAAGCGAATGCGTTTGTCATCAACGAATTACTTTCAGGCGCCGCGAATATATCGCCGGCGTGAAACCTGTTCAACAATAACGAACTCGCCAATCCGGTCTTCCGGTGCCTTCATGAGCCCAGACAACGACGCCGACGCCTCCGCCGCCCGCCCGCCCATCGATCCCGCTGAAGCTTCAGAAAGCGCCAGCGATGACCGTCGCGGCATCCAGAGCATCGAGGTCGGCGGCCGTCTGCTGAAAGCGGCGGCGGCCCGTGGGCAGCCGATGCCGCTGAAGGCGCTGTCCCAGGCGGCGGACATGACGCCGGCCAAGGCGCATCCCTACCTGGTGAGCTTCTGCAAGCTGGGGCTGATGAGCCAGGATCCGGCCACCGGCTATTACCGACTGGGGCCGTTGGCGATGGAGATGGGCCTGATCGGCATGCGGCAGCTGGATCCGATCCGGGAAGCCACAGCGATGCTGGAGGACCTGGCGCAGGACATCGGCCACACCGTGGCGATCGCGGTGTGGGGCTCGCAGGGCGCGACCATCGTGCGCACCGCTGATTCCCCGGCGGCGGTGCATGTGACCATGCGGCACGGCACGGTGGTCTCGCTGTTCGACACGGCCTCCGGCCCGCTGTTCGCGGCCCACCGCCCGGTGGCCGAGGTGAAGGCCCTGCTGACGGATGCCCGCCAGCGCGGCCCGATGGATCTGGCCCGCGTCGGTCGTCACGACCGTCGTCGGGCGGTGCCGAGCTGGACCGAGTTCGCGCGGGAGATGGCGGAGATCCGCCAGCGCGGCGTGCACCGGTCGGTGGGCGGCATCGTCGAGGGCGTCAGCGCGTTGGCGGTGCCGGTGTTCGATGCGGACGGGCAGATGGTGCTGGCGCTCACCGCGATCGGCCCATCCGGCGCCTTCGATTCCGACTGGGACGGCGAAGTGGCGCAGCGTCTCGGCCGCGGCGCGGTGGAGCTGATGCAGCGAATTGGCGGTCGCGCGCCGGTGGGCTGATCCGCAGCGCGTGCACCGCCGGGCTGCGAACGTTGGGCGCGGCGGGAGGCGGGATTGCCCGCATCCCGTGCTTGGGGACGGGGCCTTCGCGCCGGACCGATCCCGGTCGCTCCGGCGCTCCATTGATCGGTGGACCGATCGATGCGCGGGGCTGCGCCTCCTTCCAACCAGGAGATCGCCATGCACACCACCGATTCAGCGGCCTCGGCCGCTCCCGTCGTCGACCAGGATCTGGCGGAACAGGCCCGGCCCGGACACGGCGTGCCGTCGCAGGACCCGTCGCCGGACGCCCAGTATGCGATTCCACCTGACGAGGCCGAGCGCGAGCGCAAGTCGGTCCTGGCCGGCGGTGGCGTGATCGTGGGAGCGGCGGCAGGCGCAGCCGTGGGCAGCGCGGTGGCGGGTCCGCTGGGCGTGCTGGTGGGCGGCGCGGTGGGGGCGGTGGCCGGGGCGGCCGGTGGGGCGGCGGCGGGACCGTTGGCGACACCGACCGAGGAGGCCGCGGCGTCGGTGCCGGAGAAGCCGACTTCAGCGCTTTGAAGCGGCGGCGCTTGAGCGCTTGGCGTTGGGGGGCGTGGTGCCGGAGGCACTCATCTGACTGTCACTGGGCCGCGCTCGTCGCGCAGCGGGGCGGGCCGTCTGGGCCTCGGCCTCACTCGGCGGAGGCGACCTGGCGATCATCGGCCGAGGCGTCACGGCGGCCGGTGATGTAGACGGTCGGCAGCTGGGCGCGCTTCACGGTGATGACCACCGGATCCAGCGTCACGATCGACGCCCGCAGTTCGCGTTGACCTTCCGCGTGAGCGATGCCGAAAGCGACGGCCATCGAAGCCAGGGCGCCGAAGATCACGGCCTTGACGGTGATGCTGGTGGCGGAGGGCAGGGCGAGGTGGCGGGCGGTGGTCATGGTGGGCTCCTGAAGGCGTTGGGCATTGCGTTGTCGATGAATGCAGTGTCGTCATCGGCGGCGGCAGCTTCCAGGGCGAAGCGACGAACCGGCAGCGGTGCGGCGTGAAACGCAAGCGGGGCGGATGAGCCGGAGCGGCCGTGAGCGCCGGTGCGTGACGCGGGCTCAGCGCCCGCCGATCAGGATCCAACCGAGGATGCCCAGGCAGCCGACGCTGTAGAGCGAGCTGATCGCCCACAGCAGGCACCGTGGCCATGGACACTCATCTCCTCGCCAACAGCGTGACGCGATCCGCCCCGGATCCGCTCACGCAATGACAAAGGCCCAGCACGTGAATGCTGGGCCTTGCAGGGAAGGCGATCGGACTTGCGCCTTCGGGTGGATCGCTCCACCGCCTTCATCGGGGGGCTTACTCGGCGAGTGCGACTTGGCGGTCATCGGCCGAGGTGTCACGGCGGCCGGTGATGTAGACGGTCGGCAGCTGGGCGCGCTTCACGGTGATGACCACCGGATCCAGCGTCACGATCGACGCCCGCAGTTCGCGCTGACCTTCCGCATGAGCGATGCCGAAGGCGACGGCCATCGAGGCCAGGGCGCCGAAGATGACGGCCTTGATGGTGATGCTGTTGGCGGAGGGCAGGGCGAGGTGGCGTGCGGTGGTCATGGTGGGCTCCTGAAGGCGTTGGCATTGCGTTGTCGATGAATGCAGTGTCGTCATCGACCGCGTGAGCTTCCAGGGCGAAGCGACGAACCGGCAGCGGCGCGGAGTGAAACGCAAGCGGGACGGATGAGCCGGAGTGACGGTGCGGGCCGCGAGTACGGTGCCGAGCACGGGTGCTACGCTGCCGCCAGCCAATCCGGGAGCGACCGATGCGCAGCGAAGACGCGGCCGACGAGCCGAGCGAAGCCCTAGCCACGACCATGACGTTTGAAGGTCGAGGCCCAGGCGCCCAGACGCAGGATGGCTGCTCTGTCGAGGTCTATCGCCGTACGCGTTATGCCGGTGAGCTGGACGGCATTCAGGCGCAATTCCCGGCGGGTGCGACGGTGCTGGAGCTGGGATGCGGGACCGGCCTGCTCACCCATCGGCTGCTGGACTGGGGCTGCCAGGTCACCGGCGTGGACAACTCGGCGGAAATGCTGGCGCATGTGTCGGACCGGGTGCGGCGGGTGCAGGCCGATATCCAGTCGCTCGCATTGCGGGAGCGCTTCGACGTGGTGCTGCTGCCCAGCGGGCTGATCAATCATGGCGATCCCGCTGTCCGTCGCACGTTCCTCGCGGCGGCGCGCCGACATGTGGCGCCCGGCGGGCGGCTCATCCTTTATTGCCACGATGCGCACTGGCTGCGGACGGCCACGGTCGGCGTGGTCGGACAGTCAGGGGACTGGCTCCTGACGCTGCGCAAGGTGACGCGAACGCGGACGGATGGTGAAGAGCGCGTCCACATGGTGCTGGCCTACACGATGGGCGACGACACCTGGACCCATGCCTTCTGCGCGGCGCCGCTCGATGCGCCCGCGCTGGCAACGCTGCTGGTGGAGAGCGGATTCGACGCACCGGTCGCGCTGGACGCGCGGCAACGCTGGTTCTCGGCACTTCCCGCGCTGCGCTCTGGCCTGGACGCGGTCTGACGGGCACGTGGCCCGCGGCTCCAATGAAAAACGCCTGACGAGTGTCAGGCGTTGGGCGCGGGGAAGCGGTATGGCGATGGATCGGCCCGATGTCGGGACCTCGTCGGCGCTCGGTCATTCTGCGGAGGCCAGTTGACGGTCATCAGCCGAGGCGTCACGGCGGCCGGTGATGTAGACAGTCGGCAGTTGGGCGCGCTTCACGGTGATGACCACCGGATCCAGCGTCACGATCGACGCCCGCAGTTCGCGTTGACCTTCCGCATGAGCGATGCCGAAGGCGACAGCCATCGAGGCCAGGGCACCGAAGATGACGGCCTTGATGGTGATGCTGGTGGCGGAGGGCAGGGCGAGGTGGCGGGCGGTGGTCATGGTGGGCTCCTGAAGGCGTTGGCGTTGTCGATGAATGCAGTGTCGTCATCGAGTGCCATGACCTCCAGGGCCGAGCGACGAAGCGGCCGCGCCGCGGCGTGAACTGCATGCCGGACGGATGAGCCGGAGCGGTCGCCATCCGATGTCGGCCGATGCCGGCCACTGTCGACCGCTATCGGCCAATGCCGCCCGCGCCCGCGCCCGCGCGGTGCCGCCCGGCGCCGCCTCTTACATCGGCGGTTGCCCGTTCGACGCCATCACGCCGCCATCCACCGGCAGGTTCACGCCGTTGACGAAGCGGGCGTCGTCGCTGGCCAGGAAGGCGACCACGCCGGCGATATCGGCGGGCTCAGCGACGCGGCCCAGGGGCAGGCGCTCCATGAACTTGTCGACCAGCGCCTGGTCCTCGAGCATGTCCTCGGTCATGCCGGTGCGGGTCAGGGACGGGCAGACCGCGTTGATGCGCACGCCTTGGCGGCCGAAGTCCAGCGCCAGCGAGCGCGTCAGGTTGACCACACCGCCCTTGGCTGCGTTGTAGGCACACATGTCCCAATCGGCGGCCAGACCGGACACCGACGCGGTGTTGATGATCGAGCCCCGGCGTTTGAGCAGCTCGGGCAGCGCCGCGCGACAGCCGTGGAACACGCCGCCGAGGTCGACGGCCAGCGTCTGCTGCCAGTCGTCCATCGACACCTCGAGCGCATTGCCATCTGCGGCGATGCCGGCGTTGTTCACCATCACATCCAGACCGCCGAAGCGGTCGACGGCGGCTTTCACCAGCGCCTGCACCTGGCTGAAGTCCGCGACATCACAGACCTGGGTGAGGGTGCGGGCCTCGGGCAAGGTCTGGCCGACCTTCGCCAGCGCATCGGCTTCGCGGTCGCAGAGCACCACATTGGCGCCCTCGCGAGAGAAGCGCTCGGCGACGCCGCGTCCAATGCCGGAGGCGGCGCCGGTGACGATGACCGTCTTGTCCTTGAATCGTTCCATGATCAGCTCCTGGTTGATCGCGGAATTCGGCAAGGGTCGTGCCCAAACGGGCCAGGGGGAGGAGATCAACCGATCGACGACACGAACAACGGCCAGTGCGGCGTTGCACGCAGAAGGCTTGATCGTCGACGCAGACTCAGGTCACCGCCATCGCCAACAGCTGTGGCCGCGGTCTGCCAGATTGACTTGGAGCTCGGGAGGACTCACCGATGAAGGTGATGTGCCTGATCGATCGCGAGCCGGCTTCGCGGCGATGAGTCGCAGCCGGCGCTTCGGATGCCGGAGCAAGAGGTCGCCTGCCGGCACCTCCCGCGCGGAGACAGTGCACCGGCGGGGCCGCCGATACCGACGCTCAACGATCAGGCGGAGCGCCCCGCCGCCCGCTTCACAGCATCGGTCGCAGCGACTTCCACACGTTCTCCAGCATCACCGGATGCGCCTTGGCCAGCGGGTGAATGCGGTCACCCTGGAACCAGTCGGCGGCGTCCTTGCGGTCGGCCACGCCGGCGAGCAGGAAGGGCGCGAGCGGGACGCTCTGCTCTTCGGCGACGACGCGGAAGCCGTTCTCGAAATCCTGCGCATAGCGGGCGCCCATGTTGGGCGGGATCTGCATGCCCACCAGCAGCACCTTGGCCCCGGCCTGCTTGCCGGCCTGCACCATGGCCCGCAGGTTGTCCCGGGTCATGGCGAGCGGCAGGCCGCGCAGCGCATCATTGCCGCCGAGTTCGATCACCAGGTGGGTCGGGCGGTGCTGGGTCAGCAGGGGAGGCAGGCGGGAGCGGCCACCCGAGGTGGTGTCGCCGCTGATGCTGGCGTTGATGACCTCGGCCGGCAGCTTCTGGGTCTGCAGGCGCTGTTCCAGCAGCGCCACCCAGCCGGTGCCGCGAGCCAGGCCGTATTCGGCGGAGAGGCTGTCGCCCAGCACCAGGATGCGGCGCGCTGCGCCCGCTTTCGCGGCTGCGGTTTGGCCTTGTGCGGCGACAGGTCCAGCCAATGCCGTTCCCAGGGCAGCGGTCAGGGCATAGGCGCTACAGTGCTGCATCCACTCACGGCGGCGCATCTGCGGTTGATTCATGGTTCAGAACATCCTCGAAGTCGATCACGTCAGCAAATCGGTGCAGGACGCCAGCGGCGTGCTGACCATTCTGCATGACATCAGCTTTCAGCTGCAGGCCAAGGAATCGGTCGCCATCGTGGGCGCATCGGGATCGGGAAAGAGCACGCTGCTCGCGATCCTCGCGGGCCTGGACCGGCCGACCACCGGCACCGTGCGCCTGCGCGGGCAGGACATGTTCGCGCTTGACGAGGACGGCCGCGCCGCCTTGCGCGGCGCGCATCTGGGCTTCGTGTTCCAGAGCTTTCAGTTGCTCGCGCATCTGACGGCGCTGGAAAACGTCATGCTGCCGCTCGAGCTGCGCGGCGAGCGCGAGGCCCGCGCGCAGGCCAGGCAGATGCTGGAGCGCGTGGGCCTGGGCCAGCGGCTCTCCCACTATCCGCGTGTGCTGTCCGGCGGTGAACAGCAGCGCGTGGCGCTGGCCCGTGCATTCGTCCAGCAGCCGGATCTGTTGCTGGCGGACGAGCCCACAGGCAGCCTGGACTTCGCCACCGGCGAGCAGGTCATGAACCTCATGTTCGAGCTCAACCGCGAGCTGGGCACCACGCTGATCATGGTCACCCACGACCAGGCGATCGCGGCGCGCTGTGAGCGTCAGCTGCGCATCTCAGCCGGGCATCTGCAGGACATCACGTTGATGGAAGTCTGATCGGTCGCGGCCCAGCGCGGCGCGGCGCGCAGAACGCCGGGCGCGCCGGTGACTGGTCGATCGGTACAGCAGGCGCGGACACGGCCCGCGACCGGCGCCTGATCAGATCCGCAGTTCTCGCTCTCTGAGCCGGCGCTTGCGCTCCATCCGGATCACGACCCACCAGCCGAGATAGACGATCACATACAGCGCCGTTCCCAGCACGGCGCCAGCGAGCGGCAAGCCGACCAGCAGCGGCGCGCCGAGCTGCGACAGCCACTGGCTCACGGCCGGCCACCAACTGCCGGGTTCGCTCCAGTCGAGCGCCAATTCGCTGGGCGCGGAGATCGGCCCGTGCACCCCGAGCACCTGTCGGCCGAGGAAGATCGCCAGCCCCCAGATGGGCACCAGCGTGAGCGGATTGGTGAGCCAGGTCGCCGCGATCGCCGCGGCCACATTGGCCCGGCAGGCGATGGCCACCACCGCCGCCATCAGCATTTGCGTCGGCAACGGGATCACCCCCACGGCCAATCCCAAACCGGCCCCGAGCGCGACGCGCCGCCGGTGCGCCACCCACAACCAGGGCCGTTCACGCAGATAGGCGCCCAGCCACTTCAGCCCCGGCGTCTGGGACAGGGATTCAGGCGAGGGCAGGAGTCGTTTGGCGATGCGGGTGGCCGTCATGGAAGGCAGTGGCTGCGGCGATGCTCGCCGCCGGCGCGAGCGGGCGAAAAGCGGGGCTGAAGGGGCGCGGAGGAGCGGGAGGCATCCCAGCGGGCGGCGGCCCGGACGGGCGCGACCGGGCACCGGCTGCAATGACACGGGCCCGCGGCTGACGAATCAGCAACGCGGGCCCGTGAGTATGACGGCCGGCAAGCCGGCGCGTCGAGAGGCTGATCAGAGCGATCAGTTCAGGGAGATCAGTTGGCGGCCGAGAACTTGTAGTCCGTCTTGGCCTTGGTGCGCAGCTCTTCCTGGAATGCGGCGACCTTCTGCTGGCTCATGCGCTGCATGATCTGGCCCTTCACGTCATCGAAGGCCGGGAACTGCGCGTCGCGCGATTCTTCCAGCTTGATGATGTGATAACCGAATTGCGACTTGACCGGCTGCTGGGTCATTTCGCCGGCCTTGAGCTTGGCCATGGCCTGGCTGAACTCGGGCACGAAAGCGTCCGGTGCGGACCAGCCCAGGTCGCCACCGTTGGCAGCGGAACCGGTGTCCTTGGAGTTCTTCGCGGCCACGTCTTCGAACTTGGCGCCGCCATTGAGCTGCTTGATCAGCGCCTTGGCGTCGTCTTCCTTCTCGACCAGGATGTGACGGGCGTGGTATTCGGTGCCGGTGGCCTGGGCCTTGAACTTGTCGTATTCGACCTTGGCTTCGGCTTCGGTGACCGGGTTCTTCTTGGCGTAGTCAGCGAACAGCTCGCGGATCAGCAGCGACTGGCGCGCCAGTTCCAGCTGGGCCTTGTAGTCCGGGGTGGCGGCCAGACCGCGCTTCTCGGCTTCCTGCATGAAGATCTCACGCAGCACGACCTCGTCCTTGACCTTGGCTTCCATCTCCGGGCTGCGGGGCTGACCGGACTTGGCGATCTGGCTGATCAGCAGATCGGCACGCGCCTTGGGCACGGCCTTGCCGTTCACCGTCGCGATGTTCTGCGCCAGGGCCGGCAGGGACACGGCGCCGATGGCCGCCACGGCGGCCGCAATCACAAACTTCTTCATGGATAAAGGGCCTTTCAGAGCTCCCGGTGAGCGTCATGCGCTCCAAAACAAAGCGCCGTGAACGGCGCTGCTTACTGGACCTGTTTCTGCTGTTCGTCGGGCGCGCGGGCCTCGATGGCCAGTGCGTGAATACCCTTCTTCATCAGATCGGCGAGGGCATCATATACGAGCCGATGTCGCGCCACCCTGGGTAAACCGGCAAAGCGCGGGCTCACGATTTCGAGGTAATAGTGGCCCCCTTCGCGGGCGCCGGCATGACCGGCGTGGTGCGCGCTGTCATCACGCAAACGCAGCACGGTGACCGGATCCAGCGCCGCGCGCAGACGGGCCTCGATCTCCGCAGAAGGCGTGGCCATCGGGTTTGTGGGCGATTCGGCGTTCATGGCTGGGACTTTCCAGGGCCGGGCGTGCCCTCGGCGGGCTCGCTGGGTTCGGGCAGATGACGGGCCATGTAGAGCCCCTGCGCCAGCACGAACAGCACAATCAAACCGGTCACGCCGAACACTTTGAAGTTGGCCCAGGTCTCGGTGCTGAAGTGGTAAGCGACGTAAAGATTGGCAAACCCGAGCGCGATGAAGAAGCTCACCCAGGCCCAGTTGAGCCGTCCCCAGATGACATCGGGCAGTTGCAATTCACCGCCCAGCATCTTGCGCAGCAGGTCGCGCCCCAGCACCAGCCGGCTGACCAGGAAGACGATCGCAAACGCCCAATAGAGCATCGTCGGCTTCCACTTGATGAAGGTCTCGCTGTGGAAATAGATGGTGGCGCTGCCCATCACCGTCACCAGCGCCAGGCTGATCCACAGCATCAGGTCGACCTTGCGCCGGGTCGCTTTCAGGAACACCACCTGGGCGATGGTGGCCGCCATGACCACCACCGTCGCCAGCAACACCGGGGCGACATCCGCGTCCACCTTGCCGCCGGACACCAGGAATCCCAGGTGGTCGGTGGCGAAAGCCGCCGCCCAATCCTGCCGGCCATCCGCATATTTGAAGGTCACGAAGAACGACAGCAGCGGGAGGAAATCGAGCAACAACTTCATTCGATCAAAGGGTCTGCGGCGCTCAGCGCTGGGGGACGAAGTCTATCGCGGCCGAGTTGATGCAAAACCGCTCGCCGGTCGGATCGGGTCCATCGGGAAAGACATGGCCCAGATGCGTGCCGCAGTGGTTGCAGCGCACCTCCACCCGCACCATGCCGTGGCTCTCGTCGACCACCCGCTCCACCACCTCCGAATTGATCGGCTCGTAGTAGCTCGGCCAGCCGCAGCCGGCGTCGAACTTGGTGTCGGCCTGGAAGAGCGGCGTGCCGCAGCCGACGCAGTTGTAGCGGCCGGCTTCCCAGTGGTCCCAGTACTTGCCGGTGAAGGCGCGCTCGGTGGCGGCCTGGCGGGCGACCTGGTATTGCACCGGATCCAGCTGCGCGCGCCATTCGGCGTCGCTCTTGCGGACCGGATAGTCCTGCGCCCGATCCCGCTCATGGGGGCTCACCGGCGCGTTGGGGGACGAGGATGCGTCTTGGCGGTCGTGGTTGTGGTCGTGACTCATGATGAACAGGAGACCTCCAGATGATGGGCCCAGTCGGGCGGGAAATCGGCATCGGCGGCGCGGGTCGGCTCGTCGAAGGGATGGCGCAGGACCGCCAGCAGCCGCTCGACTTCGCTGAAGTCGCCGGCCTGGGCTCGCTGGATGGCGGTCTCCGCCAGGTGGTTGCGCAGCACCACGGCGGGGTTGACCGCGTTCATGCGCGCGGCGCGGTCCACCCAGCGATCGGCACCGACAGCGCCAGACCCTGCAGATGTGGCCGCCACGCCGGCATTCAAGCGCGCGGCAAAGCGCAGCGCCCAGGCATCGAAAGCGGCGCGGTCCAGGAACAGATCGCGGATCAGTGCCTGCACCGGATCATCCACCGGTCGATCCGGCCGGAAGGCGGCCAGCCGGCGATGGGCGATGGTGTAGTCGGTGCGCTGGGCAGCGAGCAGCCGCAGCCAGTCGTCGACCAGGCTGCCGTCATCGGCGGCGAGGGCGGGGTCCTGATCGGCGCGCTCGACCGCGTCCAGGCCGGCATCAGGGGGCGCATCAGAACGACCATCGAGCAGCCCCAGCTTCGCGCGCATGGCGCCGAGCATGGCGTCGCCAAAGCGGCCGCGATAGACCTCGACCGCTTCCAGCAGCTCGTCGCCGGCCGCCTCGGGATCGGTCTCGGCATTCGGCATCAAGGGCAGCAAGGCCTGCGCCAGCGCATGCAGGTTCCAGAAGCCGATCTGGGGTTGGCGCGCAAAGGCGTAGCGGCCTTGATGGTCGGAGTGATTGCAGATGTGCCCCGGATCGAAGCCATCCATGAAACCGAATGGACCGTAGTCCAGCGTGAGCCCCAGCATCGACATGTTGTCGGTGTTCATGACGCCGTGCATGAAGCCCACCGCCTGCCATTGCGCGATCAGCTCGGCAGTCTGGCCGGCGATCTTCGCCAGCACGGCGACCACCGGCTGCGGCGCGTCGGCGCATTCCGGCGCGTAGTGGCGCACGAAGAAATCGAACAGCGCGCGCAGTTGCGCCGGATGGCCATGATGAGCGAAGTGCTCGACATGGCCGAAGCGCAGGAAGCTGGGCGCCACCCGGGTCACCACGGCGGCGGTCTCCAGCGTCTCGCGCCGAACGGGCAGGGCCGTGGATCCGGTGATGCACAGCGCACGCGTCGTCGGGATGCCGAGCGCGGCCATCGCTTCGGAACACAGGAATTCCCGGATCGATGAACGCAGCACCGCGCGCCCGTCGCCGCGACGGGAGTAGGGCGTCGGGCCGGCGCCCTTGAGCTGCAGCTCCATCGGTCCGTTCGGCGTGGCGAGCTCACCCATCCACAGCGCGCGGCCGTCGCCGAGTTGCCCGGCCCAGGCGCCAAACTGATGGCCGCTGTAGACGCTCGCCAGCGGCCGCATGCCGGCCTGCACGGCGTTGCCGCTGAAGACCTCCAGCGCTGCCGGCTCGCGCCACCAGTCCGGCGACCAGCCCAGCAGCGCGGCGCAGTCCGGACTGGTGGCCACCCAATGCGGATCGGGCAGGCCCGCAGCCTTCAGCTCGGTGAAAAACTCCGGTCCCAGTCCGACGAAACGGTTGGTCCAGGCGGCCGCCTCGGTCCCGTTCCAGGGCGGCGCAAACATCTCGGGCGCATTCATCGGGTCAGTGTAGCGATCGAGGTTTCTCATTGACGCCGCCGAGGACATGGGGCGACCGTCGAGGCGTCGGACCGGTCCATGTGTCGGATCGGTCCTCGTGCGCACGCGCTCGTTGCCTGGGCAGTGGTCGGGCGCGGCGCACGCTCATTCGCGGGAGGGCTCGCAAAAACCGAGGCACCGCCCAGGAAATCCCCTATGCCGCAAACACGGCTGCGTCACTAGGGTGACGCGAATCGCACAGACCCGCACATTAGACTGGTCCGAACAAATGGCCGCCGCGTGGCGCGAAGGGCATCCGCCCCTCGTCCGCGTGAGAGGACCGACAAGATCCAGGAGACACACATGGCGCTGATGGGCCAGATGATGTCGGTGCCGCTGCTGATCGCTTCGCTGATCCAGCACGCGGCCCGACACGCCGGTGAGACCGAGATCGTCAGCAAGCGCTGCGAAGGCGACCTGCATCGCACGACCTGGTCGGCGGTCGAGCGCCGCGCCCGCCAGCTGGCGCAAGCGCTGGACCGGCTGGGGCTCGCGCCCGGCGACCGTGTCGGCACGCTGGCCTGGAACGGCCATCGGCATCTGGAGATCTATTACGGGGTGTCGGGCTCGGAGCGGGTCTGCCACACGATCAACCCGCGCCTGTTTCCGGAGCAGATCGCCTGGATCGCCAATGATGCGAGCGACGTGGCGCTGTGCTTCGACCTGAGCTTCCTGCCGCTGGTCGAGAAGATCGCACCGCAACTGCGCAGCGTGCGCCACTTCATCCTGATGACGGACCGCGCCCACATGCCGGCCCAGACCACGCTGCCGGGGCTGCTCTGCTTCGACGAGCTGATCGATGCGGAGGACGGCCACTATGTCTGGCCCACCTTCGACGAAAACACCGCCTCCACGCTCTGCTACACCAGCGGCACCACAGGCCATCCGAAGGGCGCCGTCTACAGCCACCGCAGCAGCGTGCTGCATGCCTTCGGTGCCGCGCTGCCCGATGCGATGGGCTGTTCCCGGCGCGACGTGATCCTGCCGGTGGTCCCGATGTTCCATGTCAACGCCTGGGGTCTGCCCTACAGCATGGCGCTGGTGGGGGCCAAGGTCGTGTTCCCCGGGCCGCATCTGGATGGGGCTTCGCTCTACGAGTTGTTCGAGTCGGAACAGGTCAGCTTCAGCGCCGGCGTGCCGACGGTGTGGCTGGGCCTGCTGAACCATGTCGCCGCCAAGGGACTGCGCTTCAGCAGCTTCAAGCGCACGGTGATCGGCGGCTCGGCGTGCCCGCCGGCGATGCTGCGCACGCTGATGGACGACTACGGCGTCGAGGTGATCCATGCCTGGGGCATGACCGAGCTGTCGCCGCTGGGCACGCTCTCCAAGCTGGGCAGCGCCCAACTGAAGCTGTCGCCCGAAGCGCAGCGCCATCTGCTGGAGAAGCAGGGCAAGTCGATCTACGGCATCGACATGACCATCGTCGATGACCAGCGCCGCGAGCTGCCCTGGGATGGGCGCAGCGCGGGCAATCTGGTGGTGCGTGGTCCGTGGGTGATCGACCGCTATTTCGGCCATGACGACTCCCCGCTGGTGCCGGTCTCCAGCGCGGATGGCCGCGATGCCGGCCAGTGGTTTCCCACCGGCGATGTGGCCACCATCGATGCCGACGGCTTCATGCAGATCACCGACCGCAGCAAGGACGTGATCAAGTCCGGCGGCGAGTGGATCAGCTCCATCGAGCTGGAAAACATCGCCATGGCGCATCCCGGCGTGCATGAGGCCGCGGTGATCGCGGTCGCGCACCCGAAATGGGATGAGCGCCCGCTGCTGGTCGTCGTGACCAGGCCGGGCGTGCGCCTGACCCGCGATGAGGTGCTGGCCTTCTACGACGGCAAGATCGCCAAGTGGCAAGTGCCGGACGACGTGGCCTTCGTCGACGAGATCCCGCACACCGCCACAGGCAAGATGCTCAAGCTGAAGCTGCGGGAACAGTTCCGCGACCACCGCTTGCCCGGCCTGTGAGCCCGGCGGCCGGTAGCGATGTCTGTTGTTGAGGGTGCGGGACGGTGACCGTCTGCTGTTCTCGCCACGGCCACCACCGCTACGGCCGCCACCGCCGCTGCCTCGGCCATCCCACCGATTTCCAGCTCGTTTCCCGCAGCCGTTGTTGAAGAAGAGAAAGAAGTGTCGAAGAAGAAGACGTCTTCTTGCGACACCCCACCATCCCCCTTCCCCTCAGGAGACAAACATGAGCAAGCCCCGTGAACAGCGCCGTGGTCCCTTCGCCGTCGTCGACGGCAGCGGCGGATCAGGGCCTTGGGTCCGACGCCTGTCGGTGGCGATGCTGGCCGTGCTGGCCAGCGCGGGCGCTCAGGCGCAGAAGGGCGAGACGGTGAAGATCGCGTGGATCGATCCGCTGTCCGGGCTGATGGCGCCGGTGGGTCAGAACCAGGTGAAGTCGTTCCAGTTCTTCGCGGAGAAGTTCAATGCCAGCAATCCGGCGGGCGTGAAGTTCGAGATCATCGCGATCGACAACAAGCTCAGCCCGGCGGAGTCGCTGAATGCGCTGAAGTCCGCCATCGACCAGGGCGTGCGCTATGTGACGCAGGGCAATGGCTCGGGTGCGGCGATGGCCATCATCGATGCGGTGAACAAGCACAACGAGCGCAATCCCGGCAAGGAAGTGCTGTATCTGAATCACTCGGCGGTGGATCCGGATCTCACCAACAGCAAATGCAGCTACTGGCATTTCCGTTTTGATGCCGACACCTCGATGAAGATGGAAGCGCTGACCACCTTCATGAAGGACCAGCCCGACATCAAGAAGGTGTTCCTGCTCAACCAGAACTATGCGCACGGCCAGCAGGTCGCCAAATACGCCAAGGAGATGCTGGCCAAGAAGCGGCCGGATGTGCAGATCGTGGGCGAGGATCTGCATCCGCTGGCGCAGGTGCGCGACTTCGCGCCGTATGTGGCCAAGATCAAGGCCGCGGGCGCGGACAGCGTCATCACCGGCAACTGGGGCTCGGACCTGGCGCTGCTGGTGAAGGCCGCCAACGAGGCCGGCTACAACGGCAAGTTCTACACCTACTACGCCGGCGTGAGCGGCACGCCCACGGCGATCGGTCCGAACGGGGCAGGGCGGGTGTTCCAGATCTCCTACAACCACAACAGCATGGGTGGGCAGACCGAGCAGTGGGCCAATGAGTACAAGGCCAAGTTCAATGACGATTTCTATACCGGCAGCGTGCTGCACATCTACAACGCGTTGAGCAACGCGATGGCGATGGCCAAGAGCACCGATCCGGTGAAGGTGGCGGCGGCGCTGGAGGGCTTGAAGTTCAAGAGCTTCAATGGCGATGTGGAGATGCGCAAGACCGACCATCAGCTGCAGCAGACGCTGTTCCTCACCGTGTGGCAGAAGGCGGATGCGAAGCGGAGCTATAGCGTGGAGAACACGGGCTATAACTTTGCGCCGGTCAGGACGTTCGACCCCTACATCTCCAGCACCCCCACCTCCTGCCAAATGAAACGGTGAAGGGGGGGCTGGGCTACTGCGCGGGCCGATCTTGGGTTCGCGGTGCTCGCCGTACGGGCGTACGGCTGTGCGCCGCGAACCCAACCTCGGCCCGCTCGCGACGCCCCTCCCCCCCTTCACTGAGCGCTGCGGAGCGGGCTGGCGGACGGCTGCGCCGTCGCCTAGGCGGTTCTTGGGGGAGGGGGACGGGCTGGCGGACGGCTGCGCCGTCGCCTAGGCGCTCTTGGGTGCGGGTGCTGGGCTGGCGGACGGCTTGGCCGTCGCCTAGGCGGCTCTTGGGAGAGCTTGGGTGGGCGGAATGGTGTGCGCGGTGGCGCGTCTCTTTGAATCAAGGCTGAGCAAGACGTGGAACAAATCCTCATCAATCTGCTGAACGGGCTGTCCTCGGGGCTGCTGCTGTTCATGCTGAGCGCGGGCCTGACGCTGATCTTCAGCATGATGGGCGTGCTCAACTTCGCCCACGCGAGCTTCTACATGCTCGGCGCCTATGTGGCCTACACCATCACCGGTTGGATCGGCTTCTGGCCCGCGCTGCTGCTCGCTCCCCTGGTCGTCGGTGCCCTCGGCGCCCTGTTCGAACGCGGCGCCCTCCGCCGCGTGCACAAGTTCGGCCACGTTCCCGAACTCCTCATCACGTTCGGCCTGTCCTATGTGGTGCTCGAACTCGTGCAACTGGTCTGGGGGCGCACCGCCCTCCCATTCACCCCACCACCCTCCCTTCAGGGCGCCGCGTTCACCCTGGTCCACGCCCCCGGGCAAGCCCTCTCACTCGTCTGGGGCGACGCGCCCACCACGCTCTGCGCCGCAGCAAGCTGCTCCAAGTTCCCGCTCACCCGCGCGTTCATGATGCTGGTGGCGCTGTTCATGCTGCTCGCCCTCTGGCTGCTGCTCACCCGCACCCGCATCGGCCTGGTGATCCAGGCCGCACTCACACACCCCGAAATGGTCGAAGCCCTCGGCCACAACGTGCCCCGCGTGTTCATGCTGGTGTTCGGCAGCGGCTGCGCTCTCGCCGCACTCGCCGGCGTGATCGGCGGCATCACGTTCGTGACCGAACCGGCGATGGCCGTGATCGTCGGCTCCATCATCTTCGTGGTGGTGGTGATCGGCGGCGTCGGCTCGCTCGCCGGCGCCTTCGTGGCCTCGATCCTGATCGGCCTGCTCCAGACCCTGCCGCTCACCGTGGACGCCTCACTCGCCAAGGTGTTCCAGCTCGGCCCCGAGACCTTCGGCTATCCACTGCTCAAACTGACGCTCGCCCAGGTGGCGCCCATCCTGCCTTACCTGCTGATGGTGCTGATCCTGATCTTCCGCCCCAAAGGCCTGCTCGGCACGCGAGAGGATTGACCCATGGCCGCCGTGATGCCCGCCTCACCCCCCAATCCCGCCCCCAGCCCCGCCCAGGACCGCGCGCCCATGCCGACGTCCGCCGCCGCATCGGCCACCTCATCCACCTCTTCCGCGAGCGCAGCGGCCGATGCCAGCGCCCATCAGCCCCACGTGGACCGCCGCCGCGCGCCGCGCGGCTCGACCTATCACTTCAAGCCCTACAACGTCGGCCGGTGGCTGATCTGGGGCGCTTATGCCGCCGCGCTGATCGTGGCCCCGCTGCTCTGGACCAGCAGCCTGGCCCAGACGATGCTGTCCCAGATGGGCATCGCGATCATTGCCTGCCTGGCCTACAACCTGCTGCTCGGACAAGGCGGGATGTTGAGCTTCGGCCACGCGGTCTACAGCGGGCTGGGCGCCTATCTGGCGATCCACACGCTGAACCTGGTCTCCGCCGGGCACTGGGCGCTGCCGGTGAGCCTGGTGCCCATCGTGGGTGGTCTGGCCGGGCTCGGCTTCGCGGCGCTGTTCGGCTGGGTCTCGACGAAGAAATCCGGCACCCCGTTCGCGATGATCACGCTGGGCCTGGGCGAGCTGATCTGGTCGATGTCGCTGATGCTGCCGGAGTTCTTCGGCGGGGAGGGCGGGATCTCCGGCAACCGGGTGGTCGGCCAGCCGGTGCTGGGCATCAGCTTCGGTCCGCAGATCCAGGTGTACTACCTGATCGCGCTCTATTGCTTCGTCTGCACCGCGCTGTTGTTCGCCTTCACCCGCACGCCGCTCGGCCGGATGCTCAATGCGGTGCGCGACAACCCGGAGCGCGTCCAGTTCATCGGCTACGACACGCAGTGGGTGCGCTTCCTCGCCTTCCTGATCTCCGGCTTCTTCGCCGGTGTGTCGGGCGGACTCTCCGCGCTGAACTTCGAGATCGTCACCGCTGAAGTCGTCGGCGCGGCCCGCTCCGGCGCGTATCTGCTGTTCACCTTCCTCGGCGGCGCCACCTTCTTCTTCGGCCCGATCATCGGTGCGGTGCTGATGGTGGTGGCGCTGGTGCTGCTGTCGGAGCTGACCAAGGCGTGGCTGCTGTATCTCGGGCTGATCTTCCTGTTCATGGTGATGTATGCGCCCGGCGGCTTCGCGGCGCTGATCATGATGAATCTGCGGGTCGCCGCCTTCGGCCGGCTGCGCGAGTTGTGGACCGCCTATCTGGCCCTCGGCGCGACCGGCCTGACCGCGCTGCTGGGCGGCTCGGCGATGGTGGAGATGCTCTATCACCTGCAACTCAATGAAGCGCTCGGCCCGGAGCTGCATTACCTGGGCGCCACCCTCAATGCACGGTCGGCGAATGCGTGGTTCGGTGCCGGTTTCGTGCTCGTGACCGGACTCGGGCTGTTCGAGTTGGTACGGCGCCAGTTCAAGCGCGACTGGGACGAGGTCCAGGCGGACATCGAAAAGGAAATCAAGCGTCGGGAGAGCCTGTGAGCACGACCTATGCCCTGGAACTGCGCGAGGTGCGCAAGCGCTTCGGCAAGAGCGAAATCATCCGAGGCGCGGAACTCGCGGTGAAGCCCGGCGAGCGGGTGGCGATCATCGGCCCCAACGGCGCCGGCAAGTCCACGCTGTTCAACCTGATCAGCGGCCGCTTTGCGCCCACCAGCGGCGAGATCCGGCTCTTCGGCGAACGCATCGATCAGCTGCCGCCCTACCAGATCAACCGCCGCGGCTTGTCGCGCAGCTTCCAGGTCTCCAACCTGTTCACCCGGCTGTCGGTGTTCGAGAACATCCGCTGCGCGCTGCTGTGGTCGATGGGCCACCGGTATGCGTTCTGGAAATTCCTGGCCGGCATGGATGAACTCAATGACCGGGCGGACGAGCTGCTGGAGATGCTCCATCTGGACAAGAAGCGCGATGTGCCGGCGATGAACCTGACCTATGCCGAGGCCCGCGCGCTGGAGATCGGCATCACCATCGCCGGTGGCGCGCAGGTGATCCTGCTCGACGAGCCCACCGCCGGCATGAGCAAGAGCGAGACCCATCGCTTCATTCAGCTGATCCGCCAGGTGACGGAAGGTCGCACGCTGCTGACGGTGGAGCACGACATGGGCGTGGTGTTCGGCCTGGCCGACAAGATCGCGGTGCTGGTGTATGGCGAGGTCATCGCCTTCGACACGCCCGAGGCGGTGCGCGCCAATCCGCGGGTCCAGGAAGCCTACCTGGGCTCGGTGCTCGCCGAAGCGCAAGCCGCCGGCGCATGACCCGCGACGGGACGAGAGGAAACCCATGAACGATTCGAACGTCGCCAGCGCCCATCCCGCTCATCAGGCCGATCAGGCGAAGCCGTCGCATCAGACCGCGCCCTCGGCTGGCCCGATGAACACGGGCCGCGAGAGCGCAGCAGTCCAGGACGGCCGCACGCTCAAGCTGGACAACCTGCACGCCTTCTACGGCAAGAGCCATGTGCTGCACGGGGTCACGATGGAGGTCCGCCCCGGAGAGATCGTCAGCCTGCTGGGTCGCAACGGATCGGGCCGTTCCACCACCGTCAAGACCATCATGGGCCAGGTGGACGGCACCGGATCGATCACCTGGGGCGGGCGGCCGCTGCTGGGTCAGAAGGCCTATGAAGTGGCCCATCAGGGCCTGGGCTATGTGCCGGAGAACCGCGACATCTTCGCCCGGCTGACGGTGCATCAGAACCTGATGCTCGGCGAGAAGTCCGGCCGCCGCGGTCGACCGCCGCGCTGGAGCTACGACGACATGTACCGCATGTTCCCGCGCCTCAAGGAGCGCCAGCACACCGAAGCGGGCGTGCTGTCCGGCGGCGAGCAGCAGATGCTCACGCTGTGCCGCACGCTGATGGGCGATCCGGACCTGATCATGATCGACGAGCCGACCGAAGGCCTCGCGCCGAAGATCGTGGAGCTGGTCGCCGACTATCTGAAGGAGTTGAAGCGGCGCGGCGTGTCGGTCCTGCTGGTGGAGCAGAAGCTGGCCATCGCGCTGGAAATCTCCGAGCGCTGCTATGTGATGGGCCACGGCCGCATCGTGTTCGAAGGCACGCCCGCCGAGTTGCGGGCCAACGCCTACGTGCGCAAGGAGTGGCTGGAAGTCTGAAGGGGCATCCGAGGCGGGGCGCGGCAGCGCGCCCCGTGATGGCCCGTCCGCCCATCAGCCCATCAGCCTACTGACCGGTTCACGGATCAGACCGGCGCGCTGGCGCGATCCGGCAGGCGCGGGCGCGGCGCGTCGGCGCCGAACAGCGAGGTCCAGGAACGGTCGATCGCCTCGCGCATCTCCGCCGGATAGTCCGCAGGGTTCAGCGTGCGCTCGCCGGCGGCCACGCGCTCCATGACGCTGGGCTGATAGCGCCGGATCACGCCGGTCGCGATGCGCAGGGCCAGCGGATCGGCCCGGCTGGGATCGTCCAGCGCGGCCTGCTCGGCGGCCAGCGCGGTCCATTGATCCGGGCGCAGCTCGATCCGTGTGAGCCGGGGAAAGCTGGCCAACGCGTCCATCCAGCTCGACAGGTCCAACGGCTGCGCCACATGCAGCAGGTCGAGCGTCTGCGTGCTGCGTGGCAGCCAGCTCACGGGCGCAGCGCCTTCGGGCAGGCTGTACAGCCGGACCAGACGGAAAGGCAGCTGCGCCGATCGGTTCAGGAATTCCGCGTGGTCCAGCGGGCCCGGCTGACGCAGGTGCAACTGCAGGTCGATCGGCGACCCCTCCGAGGGATCCGCGCTGAGCCCCAGGGACCGCATCAGATGCCGTGGCGGCAACTCCATCAGCGCCTGTGCCGAGCCACCCAGTTTCGCGGGGCCGGACAGTTCATCGGTCAGCAGGATCGGTCCCTGGACCAGACCGTCCCACGGACGCATCAGGCGCTCCGCCACCGCTTCCCGCAACGCGCGCTGTTCCCGCCCGTCATCCCCCGGCTCGGCCCAGCGCAGCAGCGAGGCGCGCAGCGCGAGTTCCTCATCGGTCTTCATCCGTCGGCCCTCCGGTGTGCTGCGATGGAGCGCTCGATCGATCTCGCGCAGCAGCACGTCGATCGTGCCGGACACCGAGGTGCCCAGCCAGGGCGTCACCGGCGTTTGAAATCCGTGGCCATCGGCATGGACATGGCCGAGGACGCGCTCGTAGGGCAGACCGACCAGTTCCGCGAAGACGGGCCGCATCGACATCGGAATCAGCGTATGCGGCACCCCATGCAGCCATTGCCGCATGCGGGCGGCCTCGCTGTGATCGCCCAGCGCCAGCGGGGCCGAGCTGGCGGGCGTCAGGCGGGCCCCGGTCAGCAGCTCGCGGAGGTCGGCGAGCGCCTCGGTCGACGGCCGGGCGAAGGGCCGCAGCGGTCCATGGGTTTGCAGGCCTTGCAGACGTGCAGGCAGCGGGCCGTCGTGGTCCAGAGGCAGGTGGATCGGGGCCACGTCGTCCGTCGGCAAGACGCGGGGTTCGGGGCGGCCCCGACGCATCATCGACGGCAGCCAGCCCGGGGAGGTGTGGAGCGTCAGGTCGGCGGGCCCCAACCCGAGGTCGAGGGGCTCCCGCGGGTCGGACTGGATGTCCGGCGCATCGAGCCGCTTCAGGTTCGGGCAGCGGCGCAGCCAGTCGTTCAGGGCGGACGCTGACAGGCCTGGCGGCAGGCTCAGATGGCGCAGCGATGCACCGACGTCTTGCAGCGTCTGCGCCGGCAAGGCGCTCACCTCGGCGACGTCGAAGGCGCTCAGATCCAGCGTCGGGGCCTGCCGCAGACGGGCATCGGACACGGTGTCCATCAGCGGGGTCGTCGCCCTCAGGGCGGGTGCGCCGGACGGCCGCAGCGCCTCGGATCGATCCGTCGCTGGCGACTCCGCCCGTCCCTCTGCCTCCAGGGACCGTCGCAGCGGCGCACCCAGCGGGCGACGGGTGCGGTCTGCCGCGTGATGCGGCCAGTCGCCGGGCAGCAGCACTTGCCGCAGGCGCGGAAACTGTGCGCCGAGCGCGTCGATCGCGCCCGGAGGCAGCGGCCCGTCCGCCTGGGTCAGGTCCAGCGAGGGCATCAGCCAGGCGGACGGCGAGCCCGCCGCCGCATGGGAGGGCGCAGCGCGCGCTTCCCCGCCGGCATCCAGGCCCGGCAGGTTGTCTTGACGAGCGGTCGCGCGGTTCGAGCGGAGCGGCAGATCCGGCAGGTGTCGGATCTCCACGGTGTCGATGGGCAGGGCGCTCAAGCTGGCGCGAAAGGCGGCGTTATCCCGCGCGCTGGTGAGCTCCAGGATGAGGCGGATGGGTGCGGTGCGCGGGCCCAGCGCGAGCAGCAGCGCTGGCCGTGGCAGTTCCACCGGACCGGCGCCAGCGAGGAACCGCAGCGCGCGCTCGGCAGAAGGGCGCTGATCCCCCCACAGCCGGATCAATTGATCCGCGACATCGTCTCGCATCAGCATGCGTGGCGGCTCCTGGACCTCGGTCACCCAGTCCCGCAAGGCGCTCACCGCGTTCATTTCCGCTTCGGTGCGCAATCGAGGGCCATCGACGGTGCGGACGGTCGCGAGGTCCTCCACATGCTGCAGGGCGGTCAGCGCCTCGTGCAGATAGTGATCGCGGAGCACCAGACCGACACCCCACATGAAGCATCGCGCCGCCGTGATGCTGTCGCGGGCGTGAAACGGGAGCAAGCGCTCCGGCACGGAATCGATCACGCGCCGCACGTCGGCAGCCGTGGGTTGGCTGTCGTCGAGCAAGCTCGGATCGAAGCGCAGCGGCCGGGTGGGATCCGGTCTTGGCGTCATCCAGGCCAGCAGTTGGGCCCGAACGGCGGGAATGTCCCTCAGTTGGCGGCGCTGCTGGAGTTTCAGGTGGCCCGAGGGCTCTCGATCCGGCCGCTCGCGGGCGGGCCGTTCCTTCCACCGCAACTGGGCCGGAACGACATCCGGAAGAACAGGCCCGCAGGGGCGTTGGACAGCCGCTCCGCGGTCGTGCGTCGGCCCCGGCCCAGGCATCACCGCGGCGTCGTTCGCCAAGTCCTGCGAGACGTCGATCATCGTGGACGGCCGCTGACGTCGTGATGCCCGTGAGCCCCTCGGCGGCTCAGCCGACGCTTCAGGCGTCACGTTGGCGTGCACCAAGGCTCTGGCGGCATGGGGCGGCGCATGTCTCAGCACCGCATGTTGTCGCGTCAGCAGGTCCGGCCCCAGCGGAACCCGGCGGGGATTGATGAAGGTGTCGGCACGCGGCACCGGGGTCACGACCGCTGTCAACCGGGCCGCCGGGGTGAGGTCGATGGCGGGCTCGCCGTGCCGTCTTATCTGGACCTGGGGAAGCTCCAGCGTCCGCAAGCGCGGCGCATGCTGCAGCCAGCGATTGATCTGGGTCGCCGGGCATCCGGCGGGCAGTCGCAGATGCTGCATCTGCCGGCCGATCAAGCTCAGCGTGGCATCGGGCAGGTCGGCGAGGACCTCGGGTGCATGGTTGCGGACATCGATGCAGGCATCGTCCCGGTTGATCGCCTGCGTGAGCGACCGGGCCAGCGCGCGTGCGGCGGGGCTGGTCTCGGCGAAGCTGTCCATCGGCGTCGGGGGCTGGTCGGCGGTTGGCGGCGCGGGGTGGCTGGCGGGGGGCGTCGATGAATGGGGATCGATGTTCATGTCGCGTGGAGGTCTCGGAAGCGGGCGGGGGACGGCAAGCGCGGACAAACGCCTGCGCACAGCCAACGGCGCGAACAACGCGAGCGAGCCGAGACCATCGAGGGCCTCGATGGCGTCGGCCCGAGCGCGGCGGTCGTGAGCCGCGCGCTCAGTACGGGCTCTTGTCGGGCCTGGTTCTGCGGCTTGGACGCGTCATCGCCTCTCGCAGGCGAGCGAACCGGGCGCGTCGATGCAAGAGGGGACGCCGCGCCGTGACGCACGCCTCAATCGCGGGGGGACGAGGCCGGGGCGAGTCCCCTGATCTGGGTGGGGCGCAGCCCGCCAATTCGGGGCAGCCCGGACTACATTGATCGCACAACATACAAATGAAAGGTCGGGCCATGGATTTCGTGCAACCCTGGACCAGTGTCGCCACCGGTGTCGCGGGCCTCGCGCTCGCGGGGCTGGGCGCCAGTTGGTGGTGGTCTCGCCGTCTGGAGAAATCCCGGCGGCTGATCGATCGATTGAAGGCGTCTCGTGAACTGCTGGATCAGCAGAACAACCAGGCGCGCCGCCAGATCGAGCATCTGCAACTCGAGCTCACCGAATTGCGCCTGATCGCCGAACGCGTGCGGCGCCGCGCGGCCAACACCATCAGCCCGCCCGACACGCTCGGCCCCATGATCGAACCGCGTCCGCGCGCGGTCGCCAACGGCTTGCTGATGTCCGATCCCGGCGCCGGCGGGATGTTCTCGACTGCCGAGGACGAGCACGACAACAGCGGCTTCGAGCCCACGCAGATCGACCGTCCCCGGATGCGTTGATCGTTGATCGCCAGGCGCGCTCTCCGGCGCCTGGCGGGCCGTTCAGGCGCGCCGCTGCGTGCGCCTCGCTGCCTCCGTCTGAACGCGGACCTCGGCCTGCCGGCCGGTCCCTCAGGCCCGCGTGCCGCGCGCGACCGGCGTTGCGCTGCGCTGCGATGCGTCGACCTGCGTCGAGCTGCCGCCCGCGCGCCGCGCTCCGCATTCGGCCATCCGCGACCTCTCTGCGCCCGTTTTCCTTGCGCAGATCGCACGCCCTCATGCCCCCGACGCCGCGCCGCGATGACTGCGGGTCCAAGGGCCAGCGCCGTCCGGGCCGTGGCCGGCCTGTCCTCGCTTCTCCGTCTGGTGGCGCCTTGTCACAGCAGAGACAATGCGGGCGCTTCAGGCCTGCCTAGAATCGAACGATCGTTCTTTTCGATCCGTTCAACCCCTGGGCCCGGGTCGATCGATGTCCCTTCGATCCAGTCGCGTCACGGCTTTGATTCGAGATGTCGGTGCGGAGAACACCGGCGGCGAGGACTCTCACCAGTACTGGAAGGAAAACCATGAGTGCCAGTTACGAAGTACGCGGCTCGGTGGCCGTGATCACCCTGAACAACCCGCCGGTCAACGGACTGGGCCATGCCACCCGCAAGGCCACGGCCGACGGCATCGAGCAGGCCGAGAACGATCCCGCCATCAAGGCCGTGGTCATCACCGGCGCCGGCAAGGCGTTCTCGGGCGGCGCGGACATCCGTGAGTTCGGCTCGCCCAAGGCGCTGGCGGAACCCAACCTGCTGTCGCTGATCAATCGGGTGGAGTCCTGCACCAAGCCGGTGGTGGCGGCGATCCACACCGTGTGCATGGGCGGCGGCCTGGAGCTGGCGCTCGGTTGCCACTACCGCGTGGCCGCGCCCGGCACCAAGGTGGCCCTGCCCGAGGTGAAGCTGGGCCTGCTGCCCGGCGCCGGCGGCACCCAGCGACTGCCGCGCGCCCTCGGCGTGGAGCCCGCGCTGAACATGATCGTCAGCGGTGAGCCGGTCGCCAGCGAACTGCTGGCCCAGGTGCCGGGGCAGGTGCTGTTCCAGAAGATCATCGACGGTGACCTGATCGATGGCGCCGTGGCCTATGCGATGGAAGTCGCCGACCAGCGTCCGCTGCCGCGCGTGCGGGACCTGAAGGCGCAGCATCCGGAAGCGCAGGGCTACTTCCAGTTCGCCCGCAACACCGTCACCGCGATGAGCAAGCACTTCCCCGCGCCGCTGCAGTGCGTGGAGGCGGTGTCGGCAGCGGTCAGCGCCAAATTCGAGGACGGCATGCGCACCGAGCGCGAGGCCTTCGCCCAGCTGATGCTCACGCCCGAATCGAAGGCGCTGCGCCATGCGTTCTTCGCCGAGCGCGCCGCGGCCAAGATTCCCGATGTGCCGGAAGACACGCCGCTGCGGTCGATCCGCAGCGTCGCCATCATCGGCGCGGGCACGATGGGTGGCGGCATTGCGATGAACTTCCTGAATGCCGGACTGCCGGTCGTCATCCTGGAAACCAAGGAAGACGCGCTGGAGCGCGGCATCAACACCATCCGCGGCAACTACGAGGCGCAGGTCCAGAAGGGCAAGCTCAAGCAGGACAAATATGTCCAGCGCATGGCCCAACTGCATGGCACGTTGAGCTACGCCGAGATCGGCAGCGCGGACCTGGTCATCGAGGCCGTCTATGAGGACCTGGCCGTCAAGGAGCAGGTGTTCCGCCAGCTCGACAGCGTGATGAAGCCGGGCGCGATCCTGGCCACCAACACCTCGACGCTGGACGTCAACAAGATCGCCGCCTTCACCAAGCGTCCGCAGGATGTGATCGGCACCCACTTCTTCAGCCCGGCGAATGTGATGAAGCTGTTGGAAGTGGTGCGCGGCGCGGCCACCTCCAAGGAGGTGCTGGCGACGGCGATGGCGCTGGGCAAGAAGATCCGCAAGACCTGCGTGGTCTCCGGCGTGTGCGACGGCTTCATCGGCAATCGCATGATCGAGCAGTACAGCCGCCAGGCCGGCTTTCTGCTCGAAGAAGGCTGCACGCCGCAACAGGTGGACAAGGCCATCGAGCGCTTCGGCTTCGCGATGGGGCCGTTCCGCATGGGCGATCTGGCCGGCAACGATGTGGGCTGGTACATCCGCAAGCGGCGCTATGTCGAGAAACCGGACCTGCGCTATTCCCGCACCGCCGATGTGCTGTGCGAGATGGGCCGCTTCGGTCAGAAGACCGGCAAGGGCTGGTACGACTACCTGCCGGGCCGCCGCGATGCGATCCCGTCCAAGGTCGTGCTGCAGATGATCGACATGCACCGCGCCACGCTCGGCATCACGCCGCGCAAGATCAGCGACGAAGAGATCGTGCAGCGGCTGGTGTTCTCGCTGGTCAATGAAGGCGCGCGCATTCTGGAAGAGGGCATTGCGCTGCGCGCGTCCGACATCGACATGGTCTACCTGACCGGCTACGGCTTCCCGCTGTGGCGCGGCGGCCCGATGTGCTATGCGGACACGGTGGGTCTGTACAACGTGGTGCAGGCGATGAAGCGCTTTGCCCGCAACCCGAATGACGACGCCAGCTTCTGGACGCCGGCACCGCTGCTGGCCCGACTGGCCGAGCAGGGCAAGGGTTTCAACGAATGAATCGGCGGCCTCACAGCCACGGGCGACTGACGGAGCAACAGACATGAGCAAGGCACTGATCGTTTCCACGGCACGCACGCCGTTGGCCAAGAGCTGGAAGGGCAGCTTCAACATGACCCATGGCGCCACGCTCGGCGGCCATGTGGTGAAGGCGGCCCTGGCGCGCGCCGGCATCGACGGCGGCGAGGTCGAAGACGTGCTGATGGGTTGCGCCACGCCCGAGGGCGCGACCGGCAGCAACATCGCCCGCCAGATCGCGCTGCGCGCCGGCCTGCCGGTGAGCGTCTCCGGCCAGACCATCAACCGCTTCTGCTCCAGCGGCCTGCAGACCATCGCCACCGCCGCCCAGCGCATCATCGCGGGCGAGGCCGATGTGTTCGTGGCCGGCGGCGTGGAGAGCATCTCCTGCGTGCAGAACGAGGCCAACCGCCACATGCTGCAGGAGAGCTGGCTCGCGCAGAACAAGCCCGAGATCTACTGGTCGATGCTGCAGACCGCCGAGAACGTCGCCCAGCGCTACAAGATCCCGAAGGAGCGCATGGACCAATACGGCGCGGCCAGCCAGCAGAAGGCGTGCGCGGCGCAGGCCGAAGGCCTGTTCAACGACGAGATCGCCCCCATCACCGTGACCCGCGGCATCGCCGACAAGACGCTCGGCATGATCACCCGCGAAGTGACGGTGGACATCGATGAAGGCCTGCGGGTCGGCACCACCTACGAGAGCATCAAGAACATCAAGACCGCGCTGCCCGGCGGCGTGGTGACCGCCGGCAATGCCAGCCAGTTCAGCGATGGCGCGGGCGCCTGCGCGATGGTCAGCGAGTCCTATGCGCAGAAGAAGGGCCTCAAGCCGATCGGCCGCTTCCTCGGCTTCGCGGTCGCGGGCTGCGAGCCCGATGAAATGGGCATCGGCCCGGTCTTCGCCGTGCCCAAGGTGCTGGCACGCCTGGGTCTGAAGGTGTCCGACATCGACCTGTGGGAACTCAACGAGGCCTTCGCGGTGCAGGTGCTGTATTGCGCCGACAAGCTGGGCATTCCGATGGACCGGCTGAATGTGAATGGCGGCGCGATCGCGCTGGGCCATCCCTACGGCGTGTCGGGCCAGCGCCTGACCGGCCATGTGCTGATCGAAGGCAAGCGCCGCGGCGCCAAGCGGGTCTGCGTGACGATGTGCATCGGCGGCGGCATGGGCGCCGCGGGCGTGTTCGAAGTGCTGTGAGTCACGCGGGCGCGTCGAAGGACAGCGCTCCGGCGCGTCCTTCGGTGCGCCTGCCCGACCGGCCGCAAGGCCCGCGTGCCCGTTGAACTCGATGAGGAGCGCGCATGCGCGAGACCCTGGATTTCCTGCTCCATGACTGGCTCGGCACCGAATCGCTGACCACGCGTGAGCGCTTCGCCGAGCATTCCCGCGAGACGGTCGATGCGGTGCTGGACACCTGCGACAAGATCGCCCGGGACAAGTTCGCGCCGTTCAATCGGCTGGTGGATGTGGAAGAGCCGCGCTTCGATGGCGAGCGCGTCCATCTGCCGCGCGCCACCCATGAGGCGCTGGCCGCGTATGTCGAGTCCGGCATGCTGGCTGCGGCCCAGGACCATGCGCATGGCGGCATGCAGCTGCCCTGCGTGGTGGAGATGGCCGCCAACTGCTTCTTCAGCAAGGCCAGCGTCGCGCTCGGTGGCTACGCGATGCTGACCAACGGCAATGCCAATCTGCTGATGGCTCACGGCACCGACACGCAGCGCCGCGTGTTCGCGATGAACGAATTCAGCGGCCGCTGGTTCGGCACCATGTGCCTGTCGGAGCCGCAGGCGGGGTCGTCGCTGTCGGATGTCGCCACCCGCGCCGAGCCGGATGGCGCTGATCATGCGGAGGACCCGCTCGGTCCGCGCTATCGGCTCACGGGCCACAAGATGTGGATTTCCGGCGGCGAGCATGAGCTGACCGAGAACATCGTCCACCTGGTGCTGGCCAAGATCCCTGGGCCGGATGGCAAGACCTTGCCCGGCACCAAGGGCATCTCGCTGTTCATCGTGCCCAAGCATCTGGTGGATGTCGACGGCCGCTTGACCGGTGAGCGCAACGACGTGGTGCTGGCCGGCCTCAATCACAAGCTCGGCTATCGCGGCACCACCAACTGCCTGCTCAACTTCGGTGAGGGTCGCCATCGGCCGGGCGGTCGCGCGGGCGCGATCGGCTATCGGGTCGGCGAGGTGGGGCAGGGCTTGCGCTGCATGTTCCACATGATGAACGAGGCTCGCATCGGTGTCGGCCTGGGCGCGGTGATGCTCGGCTATGCCGGCTATGAAGCCAGCCTGGCCTATGCGCGGCAGCGGCCGCAGGGCCGGCCGATGACCGTCGCCGGCAAGGACGCCAGCCAGCCGCAGCGGCCGATCATCGAGCATGCCGATGTGAAGCGCATGCTGCTGGCGCAGAAGAGCTATGTGGAGGGCGGTCTGGCGCTGGCGCTGTTCTGCGCCCGTCTGGTCGATGACCTGCACACCGCGCCGCCCGAGACCGCCGCAGAAGCCGATCGCCTGCTGGAGGTGCTGATCCCGATCGCGAAGAGCTGGCCCAGCGAATGGGGCCTGGAAGCCAACTCGCTCGCCATCCAGGTGCTGGGCGGTTATGGCTACACCCGCGATTTCCCGGTCGAGCAGTACTGGCGGGACAACCGGCTCAACATGATCCATGAGGGCACCCACGGCATCCAGGCGCTGGACCTGCTCGGCCGCAAGGTGGTGATGGACGGCGGCCGCGCCCTGATGGCGCTGGCCACCCGCATCAACGCCACGGTCCAGCGCGCCGCGCAGGTGAGCACGTTGGCGGAGTCGGCCAATGAGCTGGCCGCCGCGCTGGCAGCGGTGGGCAGCGCGACCAAGAAGGCCTGGTCGACCGGCGTGCCGGAAGAAGCGCTTGCCAATGCGACGCCTTATCTGCAAGCCTTCGGACACACCGTGCTGGCGTGGATCTGGCTGGATGTGGTGCTCGCGCTCGAAGCCGGTGAGGCCGCGGGTGAGTCGCCCGACGGTCTCCCCGCCCCGACCGGCCTGTTGACGGCCGGGCGCGTGCGGCGCGAGGACGACTTCGCCCACGGCAAGCGGTCGGCGCAGCGCTATTTCTTCGCCTACGAGTTGCCGAAGATCCATGCCTGGCTGGGCGTGGTCGCCCGCCGCGAAGCCTTGACCCGAGAGATGCAGGACGCCTGGTTCTGAGGCAGGTCTCCGTCGCCGTGGTGCAGGGGGGCGGGCGCGGCGTCCGACGGATCGTTCCTGCAGAGGGCGGCCTGTGATGACCGGCTCAGACCGGCAGGGCCGCCCGGTCCCAATGGCTCCAGCCATTCAGCCATTCCGCCATTCAGCGATTCCAGCGATTCCATTGTTCCAATCACAGGCGCCGTCGAGCGCCCTTCAGGAGACAGCGATGACCAGCCATGTCCGAGACCTTTTCGACCTGAGCGGCCAGGTGGCCCTGATCACCGGTGGTTCCCGTGGGCTGGGCCTGCAGATCGCCGAGGCGCTGGGCGAAGCCGGTGCCCGGGTGATGATCAGCTCCCGCAAGGCGGCGGATCTGGAAGAGGCCATGGCCCATCTGCAGGCCCGCGGCATCGACACCCGCTGGATCGCCGCCGATGCCGCCGATGAGGCCCAGGCACGCGCCATCGTGTCGCAGACGATGGAACGGCTGGGGCAGATCGACATCCTGGTCAACAACGCCGGCGCCACTTGGGGCGCCCCGGCCGAAGAGCATCCGGTCGCCGCCTGGGACAAGGTGATGAACCTCAACATCCGCAGCTTGTTCGTGATGAGCCAGGAAGCGGCGCGTCAAAGCATGATCCCGCGCCGGTATGGCCGCATCATCAACGTCGCCTCGATCGCCGGCCTGAGCGGCAACAGCGGGCTGATGAAGACCATTGCCTACAACACCAGCAAGGGCGCGGCGGTGAACTTCACCCGGGCGCTGGCGGGCGAGTGGGGCGTGCATGGCATCACCGTGAATGCGCTGGCGCCGGGCTTCTTCCCCAGCAAGATGACGCAAGGCCTGATGGCGCAACTGGGCGAGGACACGCTCGCCGCGCATGCGCCGCTGCGCCGCATCGGGGATGACGAAGACCTCAAGGGCGCCGCGCTGCTTTTCGCCAGCCGCGCCGGCAAGCACATCACCGGCCAGATCCTGGCGGTGGACGGTGGCGTGTCGGCGGTGCATGGAAGCTGATACAACCCCGTTCCATGACTCTGCCGTCTGACACACCCACCTCCGATCCCGAGGCCGGCGCGCTGCCGCCGACCGAGGCGCCGTCGCCCGCCATCGACTTTCCGGTCCACATTCCCTTCGTGCAGCAGCTGGGCTTCGAGCTGGTCCGCATGGACGAGGGCGAAGCCGAACTGCGGGTGGACATCCGCGAGCCGCATCTGAACTCCTGGCAGGTGGCGCATGGCGGCGTGTTGATGACCTTGCTGGATGTCGCCATGGCCCATGCGGCGCGCAGCATCCACCGCCATCAGCCGGGTTTCGGGCCGGGTGTGGTGACGGTGGAAATGAAGACCAGCTTCATGCGGCCCGGCGAAGGATCGCTGAGGGCCATCGGACGACTGCTCCAGCGCACCACCACGATGGCCTTCTGCGAAGGCCGCGTGCTGGGCGAGGACGGCCGGCTCTGTGCCCATTCGACCGGCACCTTCAAATACCTGCGCGCGCTGCCCGGCAAGGGCCGCAGCCTGAAATCGCTGCAGCGTCGGGAGGACTGACGCGCCGACGCGCCCGCCGAAACTGGCGGCCTCAGCGGGGGCTCGCCCCCTCGCTGAGCCGCGTCGACCAGGGATCGGTGCGACGACCCGTGGCGGGTGCCGTCGAGGCTGACGTCGATGCGACGACGGATGTGGGCGCGTCGTCTGCGGCCCGCAGCGTGGGCACGCGGTCCGGCTTCCAGGCCGTCAGCGGGGCGGCTGGCGGCAGGGGCGGCAACGTCGGGAAGCGCTCTTCCGGGCCGTTCCCGGCGCGACGGGGCGGTGACAGCAGCTTGCGCAGTCGGCTCAGCAGCGGCTGACGGCGTGTCCGGGCGTCGAGGTCGCTTTCGGCACGCGCCAACGGCGCGGCGCGTGTGCGCGGTGAATCACGGGACGGTTCGTCGGCCAATGCATGGCCCGCGATGCTGGCCGGCCTGGCGCGTCCGCCTCGCGCGGCCGTCGACGCTGGGATCAAGGAGCCCGATCCGAGCCTGCTGCGCACGGCGGGCTCCCAGTCCGTCGATGACCAGGGGGCGGGCGGGCGGCGCCGATCCAGTGAGTTCGTTCCCAGCTGCATCGCCAAGTTCGTCGCAGCGCTTGACCGTTGCGGCGGAGTCTGGTCCGCGTCGGTCATGGGCGCGACCGCCGCGGTGGCTTCCGGTTCAGAGAGCTCGGGATCGGACCCGCTCATCGGCCCGTCGACCTCGTCGAGCGGCCCGTCGACCTCGTCCAAGGGCTCGGAGGGCGGCGGCGCGACCGCGCGACGACCCACAGGTGTCGAACTGGGGGTGACCTGAGGCCCTGAGCGGTCCGCCGCGCGCTCGGTGGACGGTGAGGAGACGGCGGACAGCGTGGCGCGGACGAGGTCCTCGCGCGGTGAGGCGGTCGTCGTCACGCGCGAAGCCGAGGCGCCGTTCGGCGCGGGGTGGCTGGTCAACGCCGGTGTCGTCGCGGCCGCGTCGGCCGGGACATGCGGCGGCTTGCCGAAGGGTCGGGGCAGCGCGGGCAGGACATGCTGGACGACCTGCGCGAGCCAGGGCTCCCGCCGAGGTCGCGAGGTCGCGGACGGCAGGGTCTGGCGCGTCGGCCGCTCGGCGCGCAGGCTCGGGCCGCAGGCCCAGGGCGTGAGCAGGAGTGCCTCGGCCATCGACAGGTTTTGCTGCGTTTGCGGCAGCGTGCTGTGGAAATGCAGCGGCCCCGTCGACCAGCGGGGTGGGGTCGCGTGTCCAACAGGCGGAGAGTGGGTCGCGGGTGCGGGGGCGCTGAAGGTGCGGGACAGGATGTGCGGAGGAGGGCGGAGGCCCCTGCCCGGGCGGCAACGATGGCTCGGCGGCTGCAGCGCCTCGGCTTCGAGATAGCGCCGCTGCGCCAGTTCCATCAAGGCGGAGACCGGCTTGATGGCGGGCGGCGAGGCGCCGGGCAGCAACAACGCGTCGACGGCGGCCCGGATCGCCACGTCGATCACATGCAGTTGCCAGCTCGACAGCACGGTCAGCGATCCGGGGAGGCGCGTTTGATGCTGCAGGGCCAGCATGGCCGCCCGCCCCTGAGGCGACAGCAGCGTCACCGGGGATCGCTGGATGACCGCGTCGATCAGCTTGGCCTGGTCCGCCGGGACGAGCCAGCCGCGCAGGTCCTGACCCCCATGCGGCATGTGCGCGCGAGCCCGCACGGCCAGTTGCTGGGCGGCCTCGGCCGCGCGCGCATAGTGTTCCGCGCTGGGCCAGTGATCCTGCGGTCCGTCGGCCGCCAGGCGCAAGGTCCACGCGGCGGCATCCGCGTGCTGGCTCGAGAACGCGTTGAGATAGGCATGGCCAGCGGATTCCGCCGTGCTGAGGAAGAGCCGGTGGCGATGTTCGGCGCAGCGCCAGTCGGGATGCGGCTCCGGCGTGATCACCACGCTGACCGAGCGGGGCAGGCCGTGGAACGGGTGCCGCTCGGAGGGCAGATCGATGCACTCGATCATGTCGACCTCGCGCAGCGCCGACAGCCAGTCGACGTCGCGGGAAGTCCAGCCGGGCGGCATCTGGACCGCCCGCACCTGCCCGGCCAGCCGGTGCCAGATGTCTGACGGGATGTCGCGCACGCTGCTGGCGGGAAACGGCCTCAGATCCAGCAGCAGCGTGGGCGCATGGCCATTGCTCTCGCGCGCCAGCGACAGCGCCTGGGACAAGGCCTGCTCCAGCGAGCGGGCGTGGTGGCCCCCGGGATGGAGCGCCGCCGCGCAGCAGGGCGTGGCCTGCCGGCTGCCGGCCGGCGACGGCTCGATCGAGCGGCCGGCACTGGGGCTGAGCGGGGCGAGTGGGCGGGGGGCAGGGTCAGCGAGGGCGGGTACGGTCTCGGCGGTGGGAAGGCCTTCGCCCACAGACGAGGGATCGGAGGGAGCGGTGCTGGCCAGGGAGCCGAGCCGGGTGAGGTGCATGACGTGTCATTGAATGGGTTTCATGGAATGAGTCCCACCCCGCCACGGGGAGTTCATGACCGCACGGGCGGCCTGCGCGCAGGCGCGCTGTCACGCCAGCGACCACGCGCAGGGCCCGGAACATGGTCGAATGCACGCAGGCCAATGCCTGGCCCCAGATTTCAGAGGAGCATTCCATGAGCCAGATCAATCGTCAGATCCAACTTGCATCGCGTCCCACCGGCGAGCCGGTGGTCGAGAACTTCAAGCGGGTGGACGTGCCGCTGCCCGAATTGACCGACGGCCAGGTGCTGGTGCGCCATCACTACCTCAGCCTCGATCCCTACATGCGCGGCCGCATGAGCGACAGCAAGAGCTATGCGCAGCCCCAGCCGCTCAACGAGGTGATGATCGGCGGCACCGTCGGCGAAGTGGTCGCGTCGAAGAACAGTCATTTCGCAGTCGGCGACAGCGTCGTCGGCATGGGCGGCTGGCAGGAGTACCAGGTCGTGGATGCGCAGCAGCGCGGCGTGCTGCAGAAGGTGGACACGACCCATGTGCCGCTGTCGGCCTATCTGGGCGCGGTGGGCATGCCCGGCGTCACGGGCTGGTACGGCCTGGTGAAGATCATCAATCCGAAGCCGGGTGAGACGGTCGTGGTCAGCGCGGCCAGCGGCGCGGTGGGCGGCGCGGTCGGCCAACTGGCGAAGGTGCGTGGCGCGCGCGCCGTGGGGATCGCCGGCGGCGCGGAGAAGTGCCGCTATGTGGTGGAGGAGCTCGGCTTCGACGAGTGCATCGACTACAAGCAGCATGCGGATGTGAAGTCGCTGTCGGCCGCGCTGAAGGCGGCCTGCCCGAAGGGCATCGACGGCTACTTCGAGAACGTCGGCGGCATGATCCTGGATGCGGTGATGCAGCGCGCCAATCCCTTCAGCCGCGTGGCCATGTGCGGCATGATCGCCGGCTACAACGGCGAGCCGATTCCGATGAGCGCACCGCAGCTGATCCTGGTCAACCGCATGACGATCGAAGGCTTCATCGTCTCCGAGCACATGGAGGTCTGGCCCGAGGCGCTGAAGGAACTCGGCACGCTGGTCGCCACCGGCAAGCTGAAGTACCGCGAGACGATCGCGCAGGGCCTGGACAGCGCGCCGGAGGCCTTCCTCGGCCTGCTCAAGGGCCGCAACTTCGGCAAGCAACTGGTCAAGCTGATCTGATGGCGGATCTGCACTGGACCTGCGACGCCTTCGAGCAGCTGACGCCGACGGCGCTTTACCAACTGCTGCGGCTGCGTTCGGAGGTGTTCGTGGTCGAGCAGCGCTGCGTCTACCTGGACCCGGATGGTCTGGATGACCGCGTCTGGCATCTGGCCGGTCGCGCCGACGATGGCGCGCTTCACGCCTACGCTCGCCTGCTGCCGCCCAGCCTGGGCGAGGGCGCGGCCCGCATCGGGCGCGTCATCACCGCGCCGGCCGCGCGTGGTGGCGGCCTGGGCCGCGTGCTGATGCAGCAGGCGCTGTCGCACTGCGAGCGCCTGTGGCCGGGCGTGCCGATCGAGCTGGGCGCGCAGGCCCATCTGCGTGACTTCTACGGCAGCTTCGGCTTCCTGCCGATCTCCGAGGTGTATGACGAGGACGGCATTCCTCACATCGACATGCGAAGGGAATCCCCATGAGCGAGAGCGCGTTGACCTCTGCGCTGATCCTGCATCACTACGGCAGCTCGCCGTTCGCGGAGAAGACCCGGCTGATGCTGGGATTCAAGGGCCTGGCCTGGCAATCGGTCACCGTGCCGATGATCCAGCCCAAGCCGGATGTGGTGGCGCTGACCGGCGGTTATCGGCGCACGCCGTTTCTGCAGATCGGGGCGGACATCTACTGCGACACGGCCTTGATCGCCGAGGTGCTGGAAGCCCGCCAGCCCACGCCCAGCCTGTTCCCGCTGGCCGTGGCTGGCCAGGCGCGCATGCTGGCGCAGTGGGCCGATACCGACCTGTTCTGGACCGCCTTGCCCTATGCGATGCAGCCGGCCGGCGTGGCGGCAATCTTCGCCGGCGCGCCGCCCGAGATGCTGGCTGCGTTCGTGCAGGACCGACGGGCCATGAGCGAAGGCATGCCCCGGATGAATGGGGCCGATGCGACGGCGGTGCTGACCCAATACCTGAGCTGGCTGGACGCGATGCTCGCCGATGGCCGACCGTGGCTGCTCGGCGATCTGACCAGCATCGCCGATCTCAGCGTCTATCACCCGCTCTGGTTCGTGAGCCGCGCCGGCCCGCAGGCGGACATCCTGGGACCGCATGACGCGCTGCGTGCCTGGATGGCGCGCGTGGCGGCGATCGGGCACGGCGAGCGACGGGGCAAGCTGGATGGCGCGCAGGCCATCGAGCTGGCTCGCGCCGCGACGCCGACGACGGTCTCGGTGCAGCCGGGTCTGGGCTTCCAGGCTGGTGATCGGGTGACGGTGACGCCGACCGACTACGCCCGGGACGCGGTCGTCGGCGAGCTGGTGGGCTTGGACCCTCGCCGCATCACGCTGCTTCGGGATGATGAGCGCGCGGGACGGGTGCAGGTGCACTTTCCCCGCATCGGCTATGCATTGAAAGCGGAGGCGAAGGCATGAAGAGCTATCAAGGCAAGACCGCCGTGATCACCGGCGCCGGCTCGGGCTTCGGCCTGGAGGTGGCACGGATTGCGGCGTCGCACGGCATGAACCTGGTGCTGTGTGATGTGCAGGCGGATGCGCTGGAGCGCGCCGCGGCCGAATTCGCCGGGCATCCGGTGCTGGCCCGGCGCGTGGACGTGTCGCGGGCGGAGGACATGGAGGCGCTGGCCATCGCGGTGCGCGGTCGTTTCGGCGCGCCGCATGTGGTGTTCAACAACGCCGGCGTCGGATCGGGCGGTCTCATCTGGGAGAACAGCCTGCGCGACTGGGAATGGGTGTTGGGCGTGAACCTGATGGGCGTCGTGCATGGCGTGCGGCTCTTCACGCCGATGATGCTGGAAGCCGCGCAGGCTGATCCCGAGTGGGAAGGTCACATCGTCAACACCGCGTCGATGGCCGGCCTGTTGAATCCGCCGAACATGGGCGTCTACAACGTGTCCAAGCATGCGGTGGTGTCGCTCAGCGAGACGCTGTTCCAGGATCTCGCGCTGGTGACCGACCAGGTGCATTGCTCGGTGCTGTGCCCGTTCTTCGTGCCGACCGGCATCACCCAGAGCCACCGCAATCGACCGGAAGCGCTGGGCGCCTCCGCGCCGACGAAGAGCCAGCTGATTTCCCAGGCGATGACCGACAAGGCCGTCAGCGCGGGCAAGCTCAGTGCGGCCGATGTCGCGCGGCTGGTGTTCGATGCGATGTCCGAGCAGCGCTTCTACATCTTCAGCCATCCCAAGGCGCTGCACGGCGTGCAGACCCGGCTGGAGGATGTGATGCAGGCGCGCAATCCGACCGATCCGTTCCACGACAAGCCGGAGATCGGTGCGCAGCTGCGGCAGGCGCTGCGGAGCTGACGGCGCGGGCGTCGCCTGTGGCGCGCCCGACCCCGTGCCGGCCCCATCGAAGCGGGGCCGGGCGTGATTTATTCCATCCGCGACCACCCCTGGATGCGGGTTGTACGGACAGCCGGGAGCGACGGCGCGGGACCAGAATCCGGGCGTGGTCACCGCCTTGCGTCCCTCCCTGAAACACCTGCTGCTGCGGGTCTGTGCCGTGCTGGCGATCGTGTTGTCGGCGGCGGTGTTGTGGCTGTCGTCCGCGACGCAGGGCCATGCGGATCCGCGCGACTGGCTCACGCCCGAGGAACGGGCCTGGGTGCTGCAGCATCCGACGCTGCGGGTCGGCGGCTCGGCGATGTACGGGCCCTTCAGCTATCAGGATGACGAGGGGCGGATCACCGGCCTTTCGGTGGATTACGCGCAGCGCCTGTCCGAGCTGACGGGTCTGCGCTTCGACTTCCAGCCGCCGCAGACCTTCGCCGGCAACCTGGCCGCGCTGTCGGGGGGTGAGCTGGATCTGATGATGTCGCTGCGGGAGACCCCGGAGCGCGCCCAGACCCTCGGTTTCACCCGGCCGTACGTCCAGGTGCCGGCGGTGCTGCTGCGCCGCGCGGGCGATGACCGCGGCCCCTTGCGTCCCGGCGAGCCGGTGGCGGTCGCACGCGGTTATGTGGTGGCCGAGTTCCTGCGCGAGCGCTATGCCACCAATCCCTTGCAACTCGACATCGACGACCGCACCGTGTTGCGCCGGCTGGCCTCGGGCGAAGTTGGCGCCGCGGTGATGGATCTGGCGGGCGCGACTTACCTGATGCGCCGCGATGGCATCGGCAATCTGCGGGTGGTCGATGACATCGGCTATGCGTATGCGCTGGGCATCGGCTATCGGCGTGACTGGCCGATGTTGGGCCGCATCCTGGACAAGGCCTTGCTGCGCATCAGCGACGGCGAGCGGCAGGCGATCGCGGATCGCTGGATTACCCAGGACACCGAGGCCCATCGCTGGCAGCGTCGCGCGCTGTGGGCCTTCGGTCTGGCGCTGGCGGCGGTGTTGCTGGGGCTGGGGGTGATGCTGTTGTGGAACCGTGCGCTGCAGCGTCAGGTGCGGCGACATGGCGAGCAACTGCAGCGCGAATTGGCCGAGCGTCTGCGGCTGCAGGATGTGGACCGCGCGCGGGAGACGGCGGAGATCACGAGCCGGACCAAGAGCGAGTTCCTGTCGCAGGCCAGCCATGAACTGCGCACGCCGCTCAATGCGGTGCTGGGCTTCAGCCAGTTGCTGGCCTGCGATCCGCGGCGGCCGCTGGACGAGCTGCAGCAGGGCCGGGTTCGGCACATCGAGGAGGCTGCGCGCCATTTGCTCGTGTTGATCGAAGACATGATGCTGCTGTCGCGGGTCGAGTCGAACAGCCTGACCGTGCAATCGCTGCCGGTGCAGGCGGGGCCGCTGCTGCGGCGCTGCGTCGAGCTGGCCCAGCCGGCCGCGCAGGCTGCGGGCGTGGCGCTGCGGCTCGGCCTGACGCCGGATGAGGACCACACGCTGCCGCAGGTGAAGGCGGATCCGATCCGGCTGGAGCAGGTGCTGCACAACCTCATCTCGAATGCGATCAAGTACAACCGCCGCGGCGGATGGGTCACGGTGCGTGCCGAATCGCTGCCGCGGGGTTTCCTCATCGAGGTGGCCGACAACGGCCTGGGCATGACGGTTGATCAGCGGGCGCAGCTCTTTCAGCCGTTCAACCGGCTCGGCCGCGTCGATCAGCCGGGCACCGGCATCGGGCTGGTGATCTGCAAGCAACTGGTCGAACGCATGGGCGGCAGGATCCTGGTGGACAGCGAGAGCGGGGCGGGCAGTCGGTTCACGTTGGAGTTGCCGGCTGCGGGGTGAGGGTGGTGGCGCCTCCTCTCCATTTTTGGAGCTTCACGACGCGTCGCCGTCGCATCCTGCAGCGCGCTTCTCCAATGAGTCGGCGACCGTCCGCAAGCAACCTCTGGCACACTGCCCGGCCTTCCGCAGTTGCTCCCTCTTCGCCATGACCTCTACTGATTCCCCTCGCCATGTCATCGTTATCGGCGGTGGTCCCGCTGGCCTGATGGCCGCGGAGCGGCTGGCCCAGGCGGGCGTGCGGGTGGATGTCTATGACGCCATGGCCTCGGTGGGGCGGAAATTCCTTCTGGCCGGCAAGGGCGGCCTCAACCTGACGCACTCCGAAGCCCGCCCAGATTTCGACAGTCGCTATTTCGAGCGCCAGCCGGCGGTGGCCGCCTGGCTGGATCGCTTCGACGGCGACGCGCTGCGGGCCTGGGCACAGGACCTGGGGGTGGAGACGTTCGTCGGCACCTCGGGCCGCGTCTTCCCGAAGACCTTGAAGGCGGCGCCGTTGCTGCGCGCCTGGCTGTCGCGTCTGCGCGGGCAGGGCGTTTATTTCCACATGCGCCACCGGTGGCACGGTTGGACCGACGACGGCCAACTGCGCTTCACCAGCCCCGACGGCGAGCGTCTCGATCGTGCCGATGCGGTGGTGTTGGCGCTGGGCGGCGCCTCCTGGCCGCAACTGGGTTCCGACGGCGCCTGGGTGCCGCTGTTGACGGGGGCGGGCGCTGAGGTCGCTCCGCTGCGGCCCGCCAACTGCGGCTTCGACCTGGGCCCGCGCCGTCCGGACGCGCCCGCCGATGCCGCGCCCGGATGGTCGCCGTTCTTTGTCGAGAAATTCGCCGGACAGCCGATCAAGCCGGTCGCGCTGAGCGCGGAAGGCATCGACGGTCGGCGCTTCGCCCGCCAGGGCGAGTTCGTGGTCACCGCCAGCGGCATTGAAGGCTCACTGGTGTATGCCGCCTCCGCGCTGCTGCGCGAGACCATCGCCCAGCGCGGCGAGGCCTTGATCCATCTCGACCTGCTGCCCGGCCGCGAGGCGGACTGGGTCGCCGAGCAGGTGGCGTATCCGCGCGGATCGCGCTCGCTGTCCTCCCACCTGAAGAGCCGGTTGAACATCGACGGCTTGAAGGCCGGCCTGCTGCATGAAGTGCTGTCCAAGGAGGAATACGCCGATCCGGTGATCCTCGCCCGCACCTTGAAGGCCTTGCCGCTACGTTTGCGCGCACCGCGTCCGGTGGCCGAGGTCATCAGCACGGCGGGCGGCGTGCGGCTGGAGGCGCTGGACGAGCAACTGATGCTCAAGGCCCGACCCGGCGTCTTCATCGCCGGAGAAATGCTGGACTGGGAAGCGCCCACCGGCGGCTATCTGCTCACCGCCGCGATGGCGAGTGGTCGGGTGGCGGGGGATGGGGCGGCCGCGTACGTGGCGTGATGGGTGACGGCCGGGTCTCGCGCCTTGGCCTTTGCTACCGATAAGGTGTCGCGCGAATTAGTAATTGGACTATTTGGATAGTCAAAATACTGGCACTTGCTTTGGTGATTTGACGATCTTGATGGTTAAATTGCCAAATGCCTGGGAATGAAGCCGCCATCATCGAAATCCACTTGAACGGGGACTGGGTCCCCGCAGCGGAACTTCGCCCTCTGAGCGACGATCGCTGCCGGTTTGAGTACCTCACGGAGTACGTGTTCTCGGACGAAGCTCAGCCATTGGCGCTGGGTTTGCCGGTCGCGTTCGACGCCGGTCACGACGCCGAGCATCGCCCGCCGCCGTTCCTCTATGACATGGTTCCGCAAGGCAAGGGCCGCCACTTCCTGCTGAAGCTGCTGGGTCGGGGCGATGGCGACGGCGTGGTGTTGCCTTTGTTGATGGCCGGTGCCTTCAATCCCATTGGTCGTCTCCGGCTGGATTCAGCCATGCGTTTCTTTGACGCCCAAGCCAAGCGGGACACTGATCGCCTCACAGAAGGCGGACTGCGCCTTGAGGATATCCTCCAGCGCAGCGACGAATTCCTGGAACACATTTCGCTGCATGCCATGCTGGCTGCCGGGACAACCGGCGTGCAGGGCGTCGCACCGAAATACCTGATGGCCCAGAACGCCGAGGGGGGCTGGTACGCGGATCTGGCCTTGCCGGACGATCAGGCGCGGGCTCACTGGTTGATGAAATTGCCGCGAGGTCGTTCCGACGACGACCGCGCGGTGCTGCGCAACGAGGCCGCCTATTTGCGGCTCGCCAAGGCCTGCGGCCTGCGCGCGATCGGTGACGAACTCGGCGGCGCCCGGCAGTCCCATCCGCCGGTCAACAGACCGGACGCTGATCCCGCCATCCAGCTGCATGGGGAAATGCTTTTCGTGCGCCGATTCGACCGACAGGTCGTGAATGGCCGGGTGCATCGGTTGCATCAGGAAAGTCTGGCCAGCCTGGCTGGCCTGCGAGGTTTTGGCGCCGCGGTGACGCAGAACGAGCTGTTGGCCGCGATCCGGCAACACGCCACCGATGCGGCTGGCGAGGCGCTGGAGTTTCTCAAGCGGGATGTGCTGAACCTCGCGATGCGCAACACCGACAACCATGCGCGCAACACCGCGATGCAGCGCACCCTGGACGGCGAGATTCGGCTCACACCCGTATTCGATTTCGCGCCGATGTTCATGGACCCTGATGTCGTGCCCCGCAGCGCTCATTGGCGTGATGGGGACGGTCACCGCCTGGATGACTGGCGTGAGGTGGTTGATGAACTGTCCCGAAGTGGTGCGCTGCCAGCCGCTGAGCGCGACGCCACGGTGGCCAGCCTTCGCGCCTTTTCCGGCGTGGTGGCCCAACTGCCGGCGCTGGCCGATGCCTGCGGCGTGGAGCCCCGTGTGCTCGAACAGTGCCGTCGCAGCATCGACACACAGGCTGAGCAACTGGCCCGCCTGAACTGACCCGCCGGACCCTCACCCCATGGACCAACGCCTCCGCCATGTCGACCGCAACCGTGATCGCGAGTTGCGCGAAGAGATGTATCGCAAGGTCGCCAAGGGCGAAGTGACCATCGGCGAAGCGGTCAAGCTGATGCGCAAAAGCAGTCGGCTCACCCAGCCCGAGTTCGCCAAACACCGCGGCATCAGCGTCGCCGCGCTGCGGGCCATCGAACGCGACATCGGCAATCCGACGGTCGACACGCTGAACAAGGTGGTGCAGATCTTCGGCCTGCAGGTCGGTTTCGTGCCGCGCCCGCGGCCGCCCGGTCCGGGCTGATCGTCGGAGGTCCGCGGGCCGGTCGGGCGGTGGGCCAAATGATGGCAAACTTCCGCGCTCCTTTGTGCCTCATGGCCCGGCCACGGGCCCGTAGTTGTCTTGGACAAGATCCTGCTTCAGATTGCCGCCGAGCTGAACGTGCGCCCGGCGCAGGTCAATGCCGCTGTTGAACTGCTGGACGGTGGCGCGACCGTTCCGTTCATCGCCCGCTACCGCAAGGAAGCGACCGACGGGCTCGACGACGTGCAACTGCGCGAACTCGAGTCGCGCCTGTCCTACCTCCGCGAGCTGGAAGAGCGCCGCGAAGCGGTGCTCAAGAGCATCGAGGAGCAAGGCAAGCTGACCCCCGAACTCGCCGCCGCGATCGCCGCCGCGCCGACCAAGCAGGAACTGGAAGACCTGTACCTGCCCTACAAGCCGCGCCGCCGCACCAAGGGCATGATCGCCCGCGAAGCCGGCCTGGAGCCGCTGGCGGACAAGCTCTTCGCCGACCCCAGCCTGGACCCGATGGCCGAGGCCGCCAGCTTCCTGAATCCGGATGCCGGTTTCGCCGATGCCTATGCGGTGCTGGACGGCGTGCGCGACCTGCTGTCCGAGCGCTGGGCCGAGGACGCGGTGCTGATCGGCAAGCTGCGCGAATGGCTGTGGGAAGAGGGCCTGTTCAAGTCCAAGCTGATGGACGGCAAGGACGAGAACCATCCCGACATCTCGAAATTCCGCGACTACTTCGATTACGCCGAGCCCATCCGCAACGTGCCCTCGCACCGCGCGCTGGCGGTCTTCCGTGGCCGCACCCAGGAATTCCTGGATGCCAAGCTGGCGCTGGATGAAGAAGTCGTGCCCGGCCAGCCGTCGCTGGCGGAAGGCCGCATCACCCGTCATCTCGGCTGGAGCCATGCCAAGCGGCCTGGCGATGAGCTGATCCGCAAGACGGTGGCCTGGACCTGGAAGGTGAAGCTCTCGCTGAGCCTGGAGCGTGACCTGTTCGCCCGCCTGCGTGAAGAGGCCGAGAAGGTCGCCACCAAGGTCTTCGCCGAAAACCTGCGCGATCTGCTGCTGGCCGCACCCGCCGGCAAGCGCGTGGTGATGGGGCTGGACCCCGGTATCCGCACCGGCGTGAAGGTCGCCGTGGTGAGCGACACCGGCCGGGTGCTGGACACCTCCACCGTCTATCCGCATGAGCCCAAGCGCGATTGGGAAGGCTCGCTGCACACCCTGGGTCGTCTGTGCGCGACCCACGGCGTGAACCTGATCGCCATCGGCAACGGCACCGCCTCGCGCGAAACCGACAAGCTCGCCGCCGACCTGATCAAGCGCATCCAGCAACTGGCGCCGGGCACGGTGATCGACAAGGTCGTCGTCAGCGAAGCGGGGGCGTCGGTGTATTCCGCCTCGGAGTTCGCGTCCAAGGAATTGCCGGAGCTGGACGTGTCGCTGCGCGGCGCCGTGTCGATCGCCCGTCGCCTGCAGGATCCGCTGGCGGAGCTGGTGAAGATCGATCCGAAGTCCATCGGCGTCGGCCAGTACCAGCATGATGTCAACCAGAGCGAACTGGCCCGCACGCTGGACACCGTCGTCGAAGACTGCGTGAACTCGGTGGGCGTGGACCTGAACACGGCCTCCGCGCCGTTGCTGTCGCGGGTGTCCGGCCTGTCGGCCAGCGTGGCGAATGCGATCGTGCGCTGGCGTGATGCCAACGGCGCCTTCCGCAATCGGCAGCAATTGCTGGATGTCACCGGGCTGGGTCCGAAGACCTTCGAGCAGGCTGCCGGCTTCCTGCGCATTCGCGACGGCGAGAACCCGCTGGACATGAGCGGCGTGCATCCGGAGACCTATCCGGTGGTGCAGCGCATCCTCGCCCAGGTCGGTCGGCCGATCAGCGACGTGATGGGCAAGAGCGACGTGATCCGTGCGCTGCGTCCCGATGCCTTCGCCGATGAGCGCTTCGGCGCGATCACCGTCAAGGACATCCTGGGCGAACTGGAAAAACCGGGCCGCGATCCGCGGCCGGACTTCAAGGTGGCGCGCTTCAATGACGGCGTCGAAGACCTGAAGGATCTGAAGGAAGGCATGGTGCTGGAAGGCACGGTGTCCAACGTGGCTCAGTTCGGCGCCTTCGTCGATCTGGGCGTGCATCAGGACGGTCTGGTGCATGTCAGCCAGCTGGCCAACAAATTCGTCAACGATGCCCGCGAAGTCGTGAAGACCGGCGACATCGTCAAGGTGAAGGTGCTGGAGGTGGACCTCGCCCGCAAACGCATCTCGCTGACGATGAAGCTCGACGCCGCCGCGCCGCGCGGTGGCGCCGGCAAGGGCGGCGACAACGCCTTCCGTCCCGCCGGCCGCAACGAGCGCGCGGGCGGTGGTGGTCGCCAATCGCCCGCCAGTGCGCCGGCAGCGGGCGGCGCGATGGCCGCGGCCTTCGCGAAGCTCAAGCGCTGAGCGCTGAGCGCTGAGCGCTGAACGGCCGGCGGTTGACGCCGGCCAGCGTCTCGACGACGGCGGATCGCTGCAGCGATCCGCCGCTTTCACATCTGGATGTCCAACTCGTCACGATCGACGTCGCGGCGAGCCTCGATCGCGGTGAAGCCTCGAGTCGTCGTCATGTGGCGCAGCGATGATCGCTCCGCTGGCGAAGTCGCAGCAGTTTGGCGATGTCAGGCAGCCATTGAACCCTCGGAAATCGCATTCGGTCGCAGTGACGATGACGCCCCGCATCCGCCGGCTTACGCTGCGCGCCGAATCGAATCCCGTTGCCGGGGTTCCCATCGCTTGATCCCCCGATCCCCTGATCCCTGATCCCTGATCCCTGATCCCTGATCCCTGATCCCTGATCCCTGATCCCTGATCCCTGGAGCTCCTCTTGAAGACCCACGCCATTGCCCGCGCCTGCCTGCTCGCCTGCCTGCCGGTGGCCGGATGGACCGCGCTCACGCCCGCGTTTGCGCAGGAAGGCCCGCCGGGCAGCGAGGCGCCTTCGCGTCGACTGGATCGGGTGGAGATCACCGGCGGTCGTCAGTCCGACAACGACCTGCGCCGCAAGGCCTCGGTCGCGAAGCAGGTCTACGGCCGGGATGAGCTGGACAAATACGGCGACACCAATGTGGCCGATGTGCTCAAGCGCCTGCCCGGCATCAGCATGGTCGATGGTGCGGTGCGCATGCGCGGGCTGGGCAGCGGCTACACGCTGGTGCTGATCAATGGCGATCCGGCGCCACCGGGATTCAAGCTGGATCAACTCGATCCGGCGCAGATCGAGCGCATCGAGGTCAGCAAGGGCGCGACGGCCGATCAGAGTGCCCAATCGGTGGCGGGATCGATCAATGTGATCCTGAAGGAACCACCGCGGGTGTCGCAACGCGAGCTGCGTCTGGGCGCGGGCTACAACATCGAGAGTCCGCGGCCGTCCGGAAGCTTCACCTTGAGCGAGAAGCTGGGGCCGGTGTCGTTCACGCTGCCGGTGTCCGGCTTCATGTGGCTGAACCGGCAGGAACTGAATGTGCGCCGCCCGGGGACCGATGAGAACGATCAACCGGTCGTCGCGACCCAGCAGGCACAGACCCGCAACCATGGTCACGGCTTCAACAGTTCGCCACGGCTGAACTGGCGCCTGAGCGACGACGAAACCGTCACCCTGCAAGGCTTCGCGCAGCGCGGTCAGTGGAACAGCGACACGCGGGTCGTCAACGGCGGCAACTACAACAGCCCCAAGCTGGACGACAGTTCCGACAGCGACGGCACCTGGCAAATGCTGCGGGCCAACACGCAGTGGAGCAAGCGCTTCAACGACACCCAGAAGTTCGAGCTCAAGGCCGGCGTGCAGCAGGCCAAGGCCAGTTGGGACAACCGGATGCTCAACGACGTCCGGCCGGTCCGCGCGACCGGTGGCAACACCGACCGGGGTCTCACCCAGGGCGGCAAGTTCAGCCAGTTGCTGGGCGAGGATCACACCGTCAGCGTCGGATGGGATCTGGAATGGCGACGTCGCACCGAAACCCGCACGACCACGGTCGCCGGTGTGGACCAGTTGCCGGCCATCAACGGCGAGGCCTTCCAGGCCCGCATCGACCGGCGCGCCTTCTTCGTGCAGGACGAATGGGAGATCAATCCGCTGTGGTCGGCATCCATCGGCCTGCGCAGCGAGCGGATCGCCACCACCAGCCGCGGCATCGGCGTGGAGGTCAGCAACAGCAGCAGCGTGCTGAGTCCGCTGTTGCACCTGAATTGGAAGCTCGATCCGAAAGGACGTGAGATGGTGCGCGCCAGTCTCACCCGCAGCTACAAGTCGCCCGAGATCACGCAGCTGATGGGCCGGTATGCGCTCAACAGCAACTATCCGGTCGAGACCCAGAGCAATGATGAGCTGTCGCCGGACCGGGTCGGCAATCCGCGCCTCAAGCCGGAACTGGCGACGGGCCTCGATGTGGCCTATGAGCGCTACATGACCGGCGGCGGCCTGTTCAGCCTGGGCTTCTTCCATCGCAACATCAATGACCTGATCCGCAACGTCACCACGCTGGACGCGCCGACCGCGCTGGTGCCGGTGCCGCGCTATGTGATGCGGCCGACCAATGTCTCCCGCGCCACGACCAGCGGCATCGAGATGGAGCTGAAGGGCCGCGCGGGGGAACTGCTGCCCGCCTTCTTCGATCCCAAGACCGCGCTCAATCTGCGCACCTCGCTCAGCCTGTACCGCTCGCGGGTGAAGGCGCTGTCTGGTCCGGACAATCGTCTGGATCAGCAGCCGCCGTGGTCGGGCAATGTGGGCTTCGATTACCGCTTCAGCGGGCTGCCGCTGACGATCGGGTCCACCCTCGTCTACACGCCGGGCTACACGACCCAGCAGACCGAGCGCCAGACGCTGGATCAATGGCGCTCGCGTCAGCTCGATCTGTTTGCGCAGTGGAGTTTCAGTCCCAAGACGTCCCTGCGCGTCTCGGCCAATAATCTGGCCCCGCTGGGCAACACGCGTCTGACGACGGTGGCCAGCGGCGACTACACCTATGCGGACCGCGTCTCCCGCACGATGGTGGGTCTGGCCCTCGACATGAAGCTCTGAGCGATCCGACCGCGGCGGGTCGCCGATGAAAGGATGACCCGCCGATGCAGGCCTTGCAGATTCTGGCCGGACCCCGCGCACGACAGCGCCTGCGCGAGCGCGGCCTGCGCGCGGAGGATGTGCATGTCGTGCCCGGCGCGGCCGGCGGCCCCAAGGGCCTGATCCTGAGCGCGCTGGACGCGCATCTCTTCGGCGATTTCCTGCCGTCGGGCGGGCAGCCGGTGCATCTGCTCGGCGCCTCGATCGGCGCGTGGCGGATGGCGACAGCCTGTCTGTCGCGCGACGCCGCGCAGACCCGCGCCGAATTCGAGCGCCTGGCCCACGATTACGCCCATCAGGACTACGACGCCGAACCAGGCAAGCGGCCGACGTCCGCGACGGTCTCGCGGGCGTTCTCGGGCAAGCTCGACGAGATCTTCGGCGGGCGGGAGGACGCGGTGCTCAGTCATCCGCAGTTCCGTCTGCATGTCTTCACGTCACGCGGTCGCCATGTGCTGGGCCGGGAAGGTCGGGTGCGCACGCCGCTTGGGTATCTGGGCGCCTTCGCGGCGAATGCCATGTCCCGCAAGGCCATGGGCGCCTGGCTGGAGCGCGTGGTGTTTTCGGACCGCCGCGCGCCGCTGCCGATGCCGCTGGCCGATTACCGCAGTCACCAGGTGGCGCTCGATGCCGGCAACCTGAAGCCCAGTCTGCTGGCCAGTTGCTCGATCCCGTTCTGGCTGCAGGCGGTGCACGACATCGCCGGCGCCCCCGCCGGGGCGTACTGGGACGGCGGCATCACCGACTATCACCTGCACCTGAACTATGCGGCGATGGTGGGCGACGGCATCGCGCTCTATCCGCATTTCCAGGCGCAGGTGATCCCCGGATGGCTGGACAAGGGCCTGAAGCGGCGTCATCGCAGCAGTGCGTTCCTCGACAACGTGGTGTTGCTCACACCCAGCGCCGAGTGGATCCAGACCTTGCCCAACGCCAAGCTGCCAGACCGAAACGACTTCCAGCACTATCTGAACGATGTACCCGGCCGAGCCCGCGCCTGGCTGCGGGCGGTGAGGGAAGGGGAGCGGCTGCGGGACGAGTTTCAGCAGGCATGCAGCCGATCCACGCTGGAAGTGGGGGCCCTTTGAGCGCCGGGGCGGGGCCGTCGTGCGCCGTGATGCGAAGGTTGTGCGCTACACTTGATGCCTCTTTTTCCTTCACAAGGACCGGGAAAGGCGATCAGGTTATGACACCGCGAACTACGACCCCCACTGCAAAGGTTTAGTCGGCCGCGGCTCGTCACGTCTTTCCATCAGCTGTCCGGTGTCCGATCTCTCGCAGATCGATCCACCCAGACCAGCACCCCAGAAGAAGCGCGGCAAGTGGCCGCGCTTTTTTGTTTTCTGGAGTACCCCGCACATGTCGCAAATTTCCATCCAACTGCCCGACGGCTCCAAGCGCGAGTTCCCGCATCCGGTCACCGTGGCGGACGTCGCTGCCTCGATCGGCACCGGCCTGGCCAAGGCCGCGCTGGCCGGCCGCATCGGCGCCGGCGATGACGCCCGGCTGGTCGACACCAGTTTCCTGATCGATCAGGACACCCGCCTGGCCATCGTGACCGACAAGGACGCCGACGGCCTGGAGGTCATTCGCCACTCCACCGCCCACTTGCTGGCCTATGCGGTGAAGGAGCTGTTCCCCGAGGCGCAGGTCACGATCGGCCCGGTCATCGAAAACGGCTTCTATTACGACTTCTCGTACAAGCGCCCGTTCACGCCGGAGGATCTGGCGGCGATCGAGGCCAAGATGAGCGAGCTGGCCAAGAAGGATGAGAAGGTCACCCGTTCGGTGCTGCCGCGTGACGAGGCGGTGCAGTACTTCAAGGGGCTGGGCGAGGCCTACAAGGCCGAGATCATCGCCAGCATCCCGGAAGGTCAGGATGTGTCGCTGTACGCCGAAGGCGGCTTCACCGACCTGTGCCGCGGCCCGCACGTGCCGTCCACCGGCAAGCTCAAGCACTTCAAGCTGATGAAGGTGGCCGGCGCCTACTGGCGTGGCGACCATCGCAATGAACAGCTGCAGCGCATCTACGGGACGGCCTGGGCCACCAAGGACGATCTGCAGAACTACCTGCGCATGCTGGAAGAGGCTGAAAAACGCGATCACCGCAAGCTCGGCAAGGATCTGGACCTGTTCCACATCGACGAGCATGCGCCTGGCGTCGTTTTCTGGCATCCCAAGGGCTGGACCGTCTGGCAGGAGGTGGAGCAGTACATGCGCCGCGTCTACCGCGACAACGGCTATCAGGAGGTCAAGGGTCCGCAACTGCTGGACAAGAGCCTCTGGGAGGCGACCGGCCATTGGGACAAGTACCGCGACAACATGTTCACGACCGAATCGGAAAAGCGCGACTACGCGCTCAAGCCGATGAACTGTCCCGGCCACATCCTGATCTTCAAGCACGGCATCAAGAGCTACCGCGACCTGCCGCTGCGCTTCGGCGAGTTCGGCCAGTGCCACCGCAACGAGCCCACCGGCGGCCTGCACGGCATCATGCGCGTGCGCGGCTTCACCCAGGACGACGGTCACATCTTCTGCACCGAAGACCAGATCCTGGCCGAGTGCGTGGCCTACACCGCGCTGCTGCAGAAGGTCTATCAGGACTTCGGCTTCACCGACATCATCTACAAGGTCGCCACCCGGCCGGAAGCCCGCATCGGCTCCGATGAAGTCTGGGACAAGGCGGAATTCGCTCTGATGGAGTCGCTGCGCGCGTCGGGCGTGGAGTTCATCATCGCCCCGGGCGATGGCGCGTTCTACGGTCCGAAGATCGAATACACGCTCAAGGACGCAATCGGTCGCCAGTGGCAGTGCGGCACGATGCAGGTCGACTTCTCCATGCCGGGCCGTCTTGGCGCCGAGTACGTGGCCGAAGACGGCGAGCGCCATGTGCCTGTGATGCTGCACCGCGCGATCGTCGGCAGCCTGGAGCGTTTCATCGGCATCCTGATCGAACAGCACGCCGGCGCGCTGCCCGTCTGGCTGGCGCCGACCCAGGTCGTGGTGGCCAATATCACCGATGCCCAGGCCGATTACGTCGCTGATATTGTGAAAGCGCTGCAAAAACAAGGGGTTAGGGTTCACGCAGATTTGCGTAACGAGAAGATCACGTATAAAATCCGCGAGCATTCGCTGCAAAAGGTGCCGTTCATCCTCGTCGTTGGTGACAAGGAAAAGGCGAACGGCGCGGTTGCAGTGCGCGCCCGAGGCAACCAGGACCTGGGTGTGATGTCGCTGGAGGACTTCGTTACGAAGCTCTCGACGACCATCACCGACAAGGCCTGAGTCGGGCGCTTTTTGCGTTGTATAGATCACTCGGACCTGTGCCAGGGCCCGCTGAAAGGTAACCACCATCGCTACTTTTGCTGACCGTCGTGCGATTCCCGAGCGCAAGCACCGGTTGAACCGCGAAATCATCGCCTCCGAAGTCCGTTTGAATGGTCCAGAAAACGAGCCCTTGGGCATCGTGAGCATTCAAGAGGCACTGCGCATGGCCGGTGACCTGGACGTCGATCTGGTCGAGATCGCAGCCACGGCAGTCCCTCCGGTCTGCCGGCTGATGGATTACGGCAAGTTCAAATACCAGGAGCAGAAGCGCGCCGCGGAAGCCAAGGCGAAGCAGAAGGTCATCGAGGTCAAGGAAGTCAAGTTCCGTCCGGGTACGGACGAAGGCGACTACCAGATCAAGATGCGCAACCTGCGTCGCTTCATTGCTGAAGATGGCGACAAGGGCAAGGTCACGCTGCGTTATCGCGGCCGCGAGATCACCCACCAGGACATCGGCATGCGCATGCTGGAGCGCATTCGTGATGAACTGTCGGATGTGGCGGTCGTCGAGCACATGCCCAAGCTCGAAGGTCGGCAGATGATCATGGTGTTGGCGCCGAAAAAGCGTTGACCTGGCCCCGCGCTTGCGCAGGCCACACCGGACGGCGGTGACGTCGTCCGGGCGCTCGGAATGGGAGCAGCGTCTCCCGCCCCGAGCCAACAAGCCGCTCATGGAAGCGGCTCGGCGGACGGCCTCGCGGCCACCGCCTTTGTTCCCGACGCGGGGGCAAACCAAACCGGGCAGTGGCCCGGTTTTGTTTGCTGGGATGGGTGGCCTTCGGGCTGTTCGTTCCGGTCTTGATCTGTCGATGGGTCGTCGGCAGGTCGATTAGTCTCCTTCAGGCCATCAAGTACCGTGAATCCCGCGGTCGCCTGGAGGGACGCACATAGAAGGAGCAGTCATGCCCAAGATGAAGACCAAGAGCAGCGCGAAGAAGCGTTTTCGCGTTCGTCCGGGTGGCACCGTCAAGCGCGGTCAAGCGTTCAAGCGCCACATCCTGACCAAGAAGACCACGAAGAACAAGCGCCAGCTCCGCGGCGCCGCGAACGTGCATGAGACCAACATGGGCCACATCGCTGCGATGTTGCCCTTCGCTGGTCTGTAATCCAGCCTAGACAAGGAGATACAACATGCCTCGCGTCAAACGTGGTGTTACCGCACGTGCTCGTCACAAGAAGGTCCTGGCTCTGGCCAAGGGCTTCCGTGGTCGTCGTAAGAACGTCTTCCGCATCGCCAAACAGGCGGTGATGAAGGCGGGCCAGTACGCCTACCGTGACCGCCGTGCCAAGAAGCGCGTGTTCCGCCAGCTGTGGATTGCCCGTATCAACGCGGCAAGCCGTGGCCTGGGTCTGAGCTACAGCAAGTTCGTGGCCGGCCTGAAGAAGGCCCAGATCGACATCGACCGCAAGGTCCTGGCCGATCTCGCCGTCAACGATCCTGCTGGTTTTGCCAGCATCTTCGCCAAGGTGAAGGCCGCGCTCGCTTAATTGCCAACTGCCCGTGCGTCTCAAGACGCACGGCAGACGGCTGCCTCGGTTCGCCGAGGCGCCTCTTTAGAAGGCCGACACCCGCGTGTCCGGCCTTTTTTCATTTCGGCATCCTCGCCGATGCCCTCCGAATTTCTAGTCGCCCCGCGATGAACGACCTCGATCAATTGCTGCAACAGGCCACCGGCGATTTCGCCGCCGCCAACACGCCCGCCGATCTGGAAAATGCCAAGGCCCGATTCCTGGGCAAGACCGGCCAGGTCACCGAGCTGATGAAGGGCATGGCCAACCTGCCGGTCGAGGAGAAGAAAACCCGCGGCGCGCAAATCAACCAGCTCAAGCAGGGCATCGAAGCGGCTCTCACCGCGCGCCGCCAGGCGCTGGCCGATGCCGAGCTGGAAAAGCAGCTGAAGGCCGAAGCGCTGGACGTGACCCTGCCGGGCCGTCAGCGCGGCACCGGTGGCCTGCATCCGATCACCCGCGCGATGGAGCGCATCGAAGCCATCTTCGGCTCGATGGGTTTCGATGTGGCGGACGGCCCGGAGATCGAGAACGACTGGTTCAACTTCACCGCGCTGAACACGCCGGAAGACCATCCGGCGCGCTCGATGCATGACACCTTCTACATCGAAGGGGGTCATGTCTTGCGCACCCACACCAGCCCGATGCAGATCCGCTATGCGGTCCAGCATGTGAAGAAGCATCGCGCCCTGATCGACGCCGGTCAGCCGATGCCGGAGATCCGCGTCATCGCGCCGGGCCGCACCTATCGCGTCGACAGCGACGCCACGCATTCGCCGATGTTCCATCAGGTCGAAGGCCTGTGGGTGGGCGAGAACATCAGCTTCAAGGACCTCAAGTCCGTCTACGTGAACTTCATGCAGCAGTTCTTCGAGACGACGGACATGGAGATCCGTTTCCGCCCCAGCTATTTCCCGTTCACCGAGCCCAGCGCCGAGATCGACATGATGTTCGGCTCCGGTCCGCTGAAGGGCCGCTGGCTGGAAGTCTCCGGCTCGGGCCAGGTGCATCCGCAAGTGATCCGCAACATGGGCCTGGATCCGGAGCGCTACATCGGTTTCGCCTTCGGCTCCGGCATCGACCGGCTCGCCATGCTGCGCTACGGCGTCAACGACCTGCGGCTGTTCTTCGACGGCGACCTGCGATTCCTGTCGCAGTTCAAGTAAGCCCTGTCGCCCATCGCCGTTTGAGTCGCCCTAGAGCGCAAGAGAGAGAACATGCAATTCCCTGAGTCCTGGCTGCGGTCCTTCTGCAATCCCGCGCTGAACACCCAAGAGCTGGCCGAGCTGCTGACCATGTCCGGCCTGGAAGTCGAAGAACTGCGCCCGGTGGCGCCGCCCTTCCACGGCATCGTCGTCGCCGAGATCGTCGAGGCGGTGCAGCATCCCGATGCCGATCGGCTGCGGGTGTGCAAGGTCAATGCCGGCGGTCCGGAGCTGCTGCAGATCGTCTGCGGCGCGCCGAACGCGCGGGCGGGCATTCGCGTGCCGCTGGCCACGGTCGGTGCCGAGCTGCCGCCCGGCGAAGACGGCAAGCCGTTCAAGATCGGCAAGGGCAAGCTGCGCGGCGTCGAGAGCTTCGGCATGCTGTGCTCGGCCCGTGAGCTGAAGCTGTCGGAAGATCACGGCGGTCTGCTGGAGCTGGCCGCAGATGCGCCGATCGGCCAGAACATCCGCGAGCACCTCAACCTGGACGACACGCTGTTCACGCTCAAGCTCACGCCCAACCTGGCGCATGCGTTGAGCGTCTATGGCATCGCCCGTGAAGTCTCGGCGCTGACCGGTGCGCCGCTGATGGCGCCGAGCCTGCAGCCTGTCGCAGTGAGCCATCAGGACAAGCTGCCGGTGCGCATCGAGGCGCCGGACCTGTGCGGTCGCTTCTCCGGCCGCATCGTCCGCGACGTCAACACGCAGGCGAAGACGCCGGCCTGGATGGTCGACCGCCTGGCCCGTTGCGGTCAGCGCTCGGTGTCGCCGCTGGTCGACATCTCCAACTATGTGATGTTCGAACTGGGCCGCCCGTCCCACATCTTCGACCTGGATAAGATCCATGGCGAGCTGATCGTGCGCTGGGCCAAGGCCGGCGAACAGCTGAAGCTGTTGAACGGCAACACCATCGCGCTGGATGAGCAGGTCGGCGTGATCGCCGATCGTGAGCAGGTCGAATCGCTGGCCGGCATCATGGGCGGCGATGCGACCGCCGTGTCGGACGCCACGCGCCATGTCTATGTCGAGGCCGCGTTCTGGTGGCCGAAGGCGGTGATGGGCCGCTCGCGCCGCTTCAATTTCTCCACCGATGCGGGCCATCGCTTTGAGCGCGGTGTCGATCCCGCCGGCACGGTGGACCACATCGAGCGCATCACCCAGCTGATTCTGGACATCTGCGGCGGCCAGGCCGGCCCGATGGACGATCACACCGTCGCGCTGCCCGATCGCCAGCCGGTCGCGCTGCGCGTGGACCGCGCCGCCAAGATCATCGGCATGCCGCTGACCCAGGCGGATTGCGAAGCCGTGTTCCAGCGGCTCGGTCTGAGCTTCACCGTTACCGCGCCCGGCGTGTTGACCGTGGTCCCGCCGAGCTTCCGCTTCGACCTGCAGATCGAGGAAGATCTGATCGAGGAAGTCATCCGCGTGATGGGCTATCCCAAGCTGCCCTCGACGCCGCCGCTGGCGCCGGTGGTCGGCAAGGTGCGGTCGGAGTCGCGCCGCGCGGTGCATGCGCTGCGCCATGCGATGGCAGCGCGCGATTACTTCGAGACGATCAACTTCAGCTTCGTCGAAGCGCGCTGGGAGCAGGAACTGGCCGGCAATGCCGAGCCGATCCAGCTTCTGAACCCGATCGCTGCGCCGTTGTCGGTGATGCGCACCAGCTTGCTGGGCTCGCTGGTGCAGGTGCTGCGCAACAACCTCGCGCGCAAGGCGCCGCGGGTGCGGGTCTTCGAGATCGGTCGCGTTTTCCTGCGTGATGCGTCGGTGACCGAAAGCGACACCACCATCGCCGGCATCGCGCAGCCGATGCGGCTCGCCGGCCTGGCCTGGGGCCCGGCGGACCAGCAGCAATGGGCGCAGAAGGACCGCGCGGTCGACTTCTTCGATGTGAAGGGCGATCTGGAAGCGCTGTTCGCCCCCCGCGTGCTGAGCTTCGAGCCTGCCGAGCATCCCGCGCTGCATCCGGGCCGCAGCGCCCGCGTGCTGCTGGACGGTGAGGCGATCGGCGTGATCGGCGAGCTGCATCCGAAATGGCGCCAGGGCTACGAGCTGCCGAGCGCGCCGGTGCTGTTCGAGCTGGCGCTCGATGCAGTGCTGGCCCGCAGCCTGCCGCAAGGCAAGGGCGTGCCGCGTCTGCAGGCGGTGCAGCGCGATCTGGCCGTCATCGTCGGCGAACAGGTCACGCACGCCGCTTTGATGCAAGCCATCCAAGCGAGCGGAGAAGCCCTGGTACGCTCCGCGCGTCTGTTCGACGTCTTCAAGCCCGCCCAACCATCGGGCGAGCTGAAGGCAGGCGAGCGCAGCCTGGCGGTCCGACTGGAACTGCTGGATGACGACAACACCCTGACCGATGAGCGCATCGAGCAGGCGGTGGCCAAGGTGATGGCGCAACTGAGCAGCCAACTCGGCGCGCGCTTGCGCGGCTGACCGCCGGCCGATGAGGTGAGAGGGAGAGAGGGAAGCCCATGAGCGACGACGAATTGAATGCGCAGGCCCGGGTGCTGCTCGGCAGTCTGGAAACGCCGACGCTGACCAAGGCCGAGCTGGCCGAACTGCTGTTCGACAAGCTCGGCCTGAACAAGCGCGAGTCCAAGGACATGGTCGAAGCCTTCTTCGACATCATTCACGACAGCCTGTCCAGCGGCCGGGAAGTGAAGTTGTCGGGCTTCGGCAACTTCAACATCCGACGCAAGGCGCCGCGGCCGGGACGCAACCCGCGCACCGGCGAAGCCATCCCCATTGCGGCCCGCAATGTGGTGACTTTTCATGCCAGTCACAAATTGAAAGAAGCGGTCCAAGGCAACACGCCGACGGCCGGAGACTTCGAGTAGAGTCTGACCTCCCTCCCAGCCGCCGGAGCACCTGATTCCAATGGACATCGCGCTTCCCGCCATCCCTGCCAAGCGTTACTTCACCATCGGTGAGGTGAGTGAGCTGTGCGGCGTGAAGCCCTACGTGCTTCGCTATTGGGAACAGGAGTTCACCCAGCTCAAGCCGATGAAGCGGCGCGGCAATCGCCGCTACTACCAGCATCACGAAGTGCTGCTGATCCGCCGCATCCGCGATCTGCTGTATGACCAGGGCTTCACCATCAGCGGTGCCCGCAACCAGCTGATCGAATCCGGCCCCTCCCACAGCGCCCAGGACTTCCGCGCTGAAGCGCTGGTCGCCGCCGCCCATCAAGGACATGGCCGCGACTTCCAACGCGCGCTCGCCGCCGACGTCGCGGATGGCGCGGCGCACACGACGGTGTCGCTTGAGAAACTCTCTCTCGACCAGGTGCGCGAAGAATTGTTGGCCATTCGCGAGAGTTTGCTTGCATGACGCATAAAACTGCGTATAGAATCTGAGGCTTCGTCGGGGTGTAGCGCAGCCTGGTAGCGCACTTGCATGGGGTGCAAGGGGTCGCGAGTTCGAATCCCGCCACCCCGACCAACTAATAAGAAGAAATGAGAAGCCCGGTACCGAAAGGTGCCGGGCTTTTTCTATTTCCGTGTTGAATCTGTCGATGTCGATCGATGCGCACACGGATATGGCATTCGATCAGGTGCGCCTCGAATCGAAGGCGCAAGCCGCCCGCTGTCATGGGCGATGGCCTCGGGCAACGCTAGGTGGTGGCGGATGCCTGCGCTCCGGTCGATGGCGCCTTCGATTTCCCGCCCGCCTGACGCGGCGCGACGCCCATCCAGGGACGCAGCCAGTTCACTCGCATCGTGAGCCAGGCGGCGAGCAGGCAACCCAGCGCGGTCAGCGCGATCACCGCGAGGACCTCCACCACCAGCGGCCATCGCAGCGGCGCCAGGGCGTGCGCGCTGATCACGGTCACGGTCTGGTGCACGATGTAGAACGGAAACACCGCGGTCGACAGCCACCTGAGCGCCGGCCCATCTCGATGAGACAGCAGTTGCCTCGCCCAGCCGAGCGCGGCCACGATCGGCAGCCACTGCCGTGCCGCTGAGAGCGCTCTGAGCGCCATGAGATCGGCTGGCGGGATCTCCGCGTCGCCATAGACGGACGCCCACTGGGTGAAGCCCACCTGCACCGCCACCGCCAGGCCCAGCGCCAGCCAGCGCCATCGGCGCGCCGCCGCCCACGCACCATGCCGATCGTCGCGGTGCCCGAACAGCGCCATGCCCAACACGAACATCGAGAACGACAGCGCATGGTTGTAGACATCGTTCACCAGGTCGTGCGTGATGGGATGCTGCGCCATCCAGTGCTGGCGCAGCCAGGCGAACAGCAGCCAGGGCACCCACAGCAGTCGCGTCCCGCTGGCCAGCCGCGCCCAGGCGGGATGGGTGCTCCAGCGGCTCGCCTTGAGCGCCAGCAGGGCGACCATCGAGTAAAGCCACAGATAGGGCAGGAACCACAGGTGATTCCAGGTGGGCAGGCTCAGGCAATGGCCGTCTCGGCAGAAGCCGTGATAGGCCTGGAAATAGAGCGTCAGGAAGTCCCGATAGCTGCCGCTGTAGTGCAGCTTCTCGACCACCTCCAGATACGCCTGCGGCGGCACGATGACGCTCATGCCGAAGATCAACGGCAGCAGCAGGCGTTTGGACCGCAACCCCAGCAATCCCGCCTGACCACGTTCCGCCATCAGCCCCAGCGCGGCGCCGCCGATCAGAAACAGCAGCGACATCCGCCACGGGTTCAGCCACACCATCCACGACTCCAGCCCCTCAATGAGGCGCGGCGACTTCACATGCCAGTCCCAGCTCACATAGAACATGCCCACGTGATAGAGGATCAGGAGGCCGAAGGCGATCACCCGGAGCCAGTCCAGTTCGGCCAACCGCCGGCCGGCGACCGATGACGTCGGTGCGTGGCGATTCGGAGGCAACGCGGCGACATCGACGTTGACGTCGGCGGGTTGGAGGAGGGGGGGTGAATGGCGCTTCATGGCCTGCAGCTTCGGTCCGCCAGCTCGCGAGACCGCGCCCATGTGACGAGCCGCCCCGGTGGTGTGACGAGCCGCGCCGCCTCTGGGACGAAGCGGGATGGCCCGCGCCTACACTGCGTCGCCATGACACAGGACGACTGGCTGCGCTTCTATCTCCGACGCCGCACCGCTTTCGAGTGGACGGCCTGGATCACGGTCCTGCTGGGATCGGCGCTGGCCAACACCATCACCGTTCATCTGGATGTCCAGCGTGCGCGCCTGGCGGTCGAGTGGTGGGAAGTCGCCAGCTGGGAGTTTTCCAGCGCGCTGATGTGGATCCTGCTGGTGCCGTGGATCGTCCGGGCGATGGATGCCAAACCGCTGCGATGGGGTCGACTGCGGCGACACCTGCCGTGGCACCTGCTGTTCAGCCTCGCGTGCAGCCTCGTGCATGTGCTGGGCATGGTGGCGCTGCGCAAGCTGGTTTATGCGGCGCAGGGTTTCAGCTACGACTTCGGCCCGTGGGCGCGCGAGCTGAGCTATGAGGCGCTGAAGGATGTCCGCAGCTATGCGTTCATCGTGACCGTCGCCGGCGCATACCGGCTGCTGCTGTGGCGGTGGCAGGGTGAGGCCAGTTGGCTCGCCGAGGCGCCGTCGGCCGCACCCGCGCCGCGTCCGCTGGGCGTTGCGAATGCGCCGGGCGATCCTGCCGATCCGTCCCTAGATGCGGCTCAGCGCGGTGAATACCACCAGCAAGCGCCTGACATGGCGATGGCGTGCACGTCGATCACGGCTCCAGTCGAGCATCACGTCCCTGTGAGCGGCGACTCGGTGGTGGGCACGGTCGCGACCGTTGAGGGCGGAAGCCACCCTCATCTCACGGTCGCCCCCACGTCCGAGGCGCTCCCGGCCGAGGGCGCACCCTCCGAGCCATCGTGGCTGTCGACGAGGCCCGCGACCCCCATCGATGCCGATGCCGATGCCGATGCCGCGCTATCGCCGCCCCCGGTCCGCTCGGCCGTCAAACCCCCACGCCCCGAGCGTCTGCTGGTGAAAAAGCTGGGCAAGGAATTTCTGCTGCCGATGGCGGAAATCGAATGGGTGCAGGCGTGCGGCAACTACATCAATCTGCATCGCCAGCATCACGACTATCCGCTGCGCAGCACCCTGAGCGCCTTCGAGCAGACGCTCGACCCTGACGAATTCGTGCGGGTCCATCGCAGCTATCTGGTGCGCTTGCGCCTGATCGAAGCCATCGAACCGACCGAGGCCGGCGACGCGCACCTGCGTTTGCGCGATGGCAGTCGGCTGCCCTGCAGCCGCACCTATCTCGACCGATTGCGACAGCAGCTCACCTGAATCGGTGGTGCGTTCGCTCTCCGACGAAGGTCCCGCGTCGGGAGCGCGCGCGGGAGGCTATGCTCGGGTGCTCATGGAGACCGAGACCGCCCCCGATTCCTCGCCCCGCCTCCTGCGCAGTCAGGTGGACGGCGGTCATGTCCAGGCCCGCCTGGAAGGTGACTGGACCTTGCTGGCCTTGCGCGAACGCGTCGAGGCGCTGCGCAAGGAGCTGTCCGCCTTGCCGAAGTCTGACGTCCGCTGGGACCTGAGCGCGGTCAGCCGGCTCGATCCGACCGGCGCCTTGCTGCTCTGGCAGGCTTGGGGCCGACGTCAACCCGAGCAGATGACCTGGCCCGCCGATCCGCTCGCGCCGATGTTCCAGGCGCTGTTCGCGCGGCTGAGCGCAAAACCAGGCAAGCCCGCGCGCCCGCCGCGCAATGAAAGCGCGCGTCAACTCGGCCAGGGGCTGGTGAAGCTGTCGGGTCATCTGCTCGATGCCACCGCGCTGCTGGGTCAGGTCGTGCTCGACCTCGGCCGCATGGCGCGCCATCCCGGGCTGATCGCCTGGCGTGACATCTCCGCGCACATCTATCGCAGCGGCGCCCAGGCGCTGGGCATCACCGCGCTGGTGGGCGTGCTGGTCGGCATCACCTTGTCCTATCTGACCGCCAAGCAGCTGCAGAACTTCGGCGCCGACATCTATGTGATCAACATCCTCGGCATCAGCGTCTGGCGTGAGCTGGGACCGCTGCTGGCGGCGATCCTCGTGGCCGGGCGCAGCGGCTCGGCGATGACCGCGCAGCTCGGCGTGATGCGGGTGACGCAGGAGCTGGACGCGCTTTCGGTGATGGGCATCTCGCACACCATCCGGCTGGTGGTGCCGAAGATGGCGGCCCTGGCACTCTCCTTGCCACTGGTGATGGTGTGGACCAGCAGCATGATCCTGCTGGGCGGCATGATCGCCGCCCGCGCCACCCTGGGCCTGGACTATGTGCAATTCCTGCAGGGCCTGCCGGCGGCGGTGCCGGTGGCCAATCTCTGGTTGGGATTGAGCAAGTCCATGGTGTTCGGTTTGATGATCGCCTTCGTGGCGTGTCACTTCGGACTGCGCATCAAGCCCAACAGCGAAAGCCTGGCCGCGGGCACGACGGTGTCGGTGGTCAGCGCGATCACCGTGGTCATCATCGTGGACGCGATCTTCGCGGTGATGTTCTCCGACCTGGGACTGAAGACATGAGCGAACTGCCGAGCCCTCCAGCTGACGCCGCCGCGCCCCACGGGCCCACGGGGAACCCCTCGCCCGAGGTCGTCATCTCGGTGCGCGATGTCGGCACCGTGCTCGGCGGCGTGCGCATCCACAAGCATCTCGACCTGGATGTGCTGGCAGGCGAGGTGCTGGGCATCATCGGCGGCTCCGGCAGTGGCAAGACCACGCTGTTGCGGCTGATGCTCGGACTGGAGCGCCCCAGCGAGGGCGAGGTCCTGATCTTCGGCCACAAGCTCGGCAACTGCCAGACCACCGATCTGGCGCAGGTTCGGCACCGCTGGGGCGTGTTGTTCCAGCAGGGCGCGCTGTTCTCCGCCTTGAGCGTGTTCGACAACGTCGCGTTGCCGCTGCGCGAGCTGAAAAGCCTGCCGCCGGACCTGATCGCCGAACTGGTGATGCAGAAGCTGCAGCAGGTGGGCCTGAAGGCCGAGGACGGCATCAAGATGCCGGCCGAGCTCTCCGGCGGCATGATCAAGCGGGTATCGCTGGCCCGGGCGCTGATCATGGATCCGCAACTGCTGTTCCTCGACGAACCGACCGCTGGCCTGGATCCCGCCAGTTCGAAGAATTTCGTCCAGCTGATCGAAAGCCTCAAGCGCGAAATGGATCTGACCGTCGTGATGGTGACGCACGACGTGGACACGCTCTTCGCACTGGTCGATCGCGTGGCGGTACTGGCTGATCAGCGGCTGGCCGCGATCGGCAGCCTGGAAGAGGTGGTCCGCCAGCCGCATCCGTTCATCCGCAATTTCTTCCTCGGCCATGTGCAGCGCTGTGCCGTGGACAACCTTCGCAGCTACCGCGACGAGCTTCATCAGCGCGACGCGATGACCGCCTGATCGCCGGGACGAAAGGACCCGACCGACTCCATGGAAAACAAAGCCCATGCCCTGGCCACTGGCCTGTTCGTCCTGCTGCTGGGCGCGGCGCTGGTGGTGGTGGTGCTGTGGTTCCGCGACGATCGCGGCTCGACCCAGGACTTCACCGTCGTCGCGCGAGCCGGTGTGCCCGGCCTGAATGTGAAAGCGCCGGTCAAGCTGCGCGGCGTGGTGGTCGGCAAGGTCGACAGCATCAGCTTCGATCCGAAAGAGCCGCGCCAGATCCTCGTCGGCATCGAGGTCGATTCGGCCGCGCCCATCGGCGCAGGCACCGTCGCCAAGCTGGGCTATCAAGGCATCACCGGCCTGTCCTTCATCGACCTGAACGATGGCGACGCGCCGCGCGACCCGCAGGCCAGCGTGCTGGTGACGCGGCGGATCGACCTGGCGCCGTCGGTGCTGGACCAGCTCACCGATGCCGGTCCCAAGCTCGTCCAGGGCGCGATGAACACCATGGACCGCATCAACCGCGTGCTGAGCGACAGCAACCAGCAGCAGCTCAGCGACACGCTGGGGCAGTTGCGTGAAGCCTCGGCGGGTCTGAATCAACTGATGGCGGACCTGCGCCCGACCGCGCAAGCGCTGCCGGGGCTGATCAAGAACGCCGATGGGCTGATGGTGGCGGGGCAGCGCACGGTGGGCCAGGTGGACACGCTGGCGCGTCAGGGCGGCGAATTGGTCGAGGAATACAAGACCCGCGCGGTCGCGCTGGAAAAGCTCGGCGATGCCGCCACCCAGATGCAGACCACCCTGCGCCGTGTCGAGCTGGCGCTGGTCGGCTCGTCGGACAAACCGCGCCAGCGCGCGGTGCTGGACGACCTCGGTCAGGCGGCCAAGGCGCTGGAGCGCGCCGCGCAGACCTTGGGCGATCAGCCGCAAAGTCTCATCCTCGGACCGAAACCCGCCGCGCCCGGTCCCGGTGAATCCGGCTTCGACCCCGGCGCGAAGGCAAAGTGATCATGACCTTCCCAACGACTTCCTCCCGCCGCCGTGCCGTGCTGATGGCGCTCACCGGTGCCGTGTCGCTGCCCGGGCTCGTCGCCTGCGGCCAACGCGGTCCGGCGCCGCAGGCGGTGGACCTCGGTCCCGCCACGCCGTGGCCGGTGAAGGATCAGGCGCTGGCCCGTCGGGTCGACCTGCAGGCGGTGACGGCGTCCGAAGTGCTGCAAGGCACCGGCGTGGTCTATCGGCTGAACTACAGCGATCCCTATGCGCGCCGCGTCTACCGCGACACCCGCTGGGCCGCCCCGCTGCCGGTGCTGGTCGCGACGCGTCTGCGCCAGCAGATCGCACGCGCGCCGGTCGCGCCTGGCGCGGATACGTCGCCGGCGGTGGCCGTGACGCTGGAACTGGAAGACTGCGTGCAGGTCTTCTCCAGCACCGGTCAAAGTGAACTGCAACTGCGTTTGACCGGCACGATCGGCGAGGGCCAGAAGCGCGTGTTCGACCGCTCGGCGCCCGCCGGCGCGGATGCGCAGGGCGCCGTGCGGGCGACCTCGCAGATCATCGACGCGCTGGCGCCCGAGATCGCCGCCTGGGCCGCGTCGCTGCCGGTGCGCTGAAACCAGGGCTGCAGGATCAACGGCGATGGCGATGGCGATCGTCCATCAGAGCGATCGTCGATCAGAGCGATCGCGAAGAAGGCCTGGCTGCGCTCAGCCGAGAGGCCTGCGAGGGCCGACTCCCGCGCTCGGTCGGCAGACGGGCTGACCCGACGCGCGGCGCTCAGTGCGAGGCCGCGACGCCGCCACTCATGCGCTGCTGACGCTGGCGCAGGAAGGCCTCGGCCATGTGCGACTCCGGCTGCAGCCGCTGCCCGATGTAGAGCTCCTGGCGGCGCTCGGTGATCTGGGCGCGCAGCCGATTGGCCATGATGGTCAGCGGCTCCAGGCCCTTTTTCTCGGCCCGGTCGATCGACTCGCTGAGCTGATGCATCGGATGGTTGACCAGCAGCGCGTGGTGCGCCTGCACCACCCGCAGCCGTCCCTGGACCGCGCGCTCGGCCTGGCGCAACCACTGCATCACCGCATCCGCATCGCCGCCCTTGACCTTGACCAGGCTCTCGCCTGCGTCGAGCAGCAGGGTTTCGAGCCGTGCCCGATCCTGCGCGGCATAGGCCTCGTTCACCTCGGCCATCTTGCCTTCACGCAGGCGGCGTTCGGTCTCATCGGGCGCCAGGTCGGGATGCAGCCGCATCGCGGCGCGGCGGTAGAGCGTCTTCAGGGGCGGCGGGCCGACCTGGATCAGGCCGCCTTCCGGCTCGGGAGGCAGCGGTGCGCCCGGCGGAAGCATCTGCAGTTGGGGCAGGGCGGTGGCGCGAGGAATGTCCGGCGCGCGGGTCTCGATGCCGTGACGCGACATCGATTCGTGCAGGTAGCGCATCGCGCAATACAGCTGCGATTCCAGCGCGTCGAGCTCCATGTAGAGCGGGCCGAGCGTGGCGACATAGCGGTCGATGAAGCGCTGCACCCGGGCCCGGCAGGTGGCGTAATCGCGCTCCTGCTCCGCCAGCAGACGACGCAGATCAGCCAGTTGCTCGCGGCGGGCGTCAAGTTCGCGCGGCGTGATGGCCTGGCTGGTCATGTTGTCGGAGATCCCTGAAAGCTGTTGGTTATGGACGCCAATTCTGCCGCCTGCGGACAGGCGCTCAAAGCCCAAACTGGCGGGCGCCGGGCGGTTTTTCTCAGCGTTTTCACCAGGGCGCCGCGCCACCTCCGCTCGATCGGTCAATTTGACGGATGGAAGGGCGGTTTTCGCCCGGCGGGACGGGCGCGAGCGCCCCTGTCGCGCGATCAAGCAAGGTGCGGGCCCGGTCGGTCGCGGAGTGATCCGGACGCGATCGAGATCGCGATCGCGATCGCGCGCCGCGCCCGCGCCGCGCCCGCGCCCGCGCCGCGGCCGGGTCGGCCGCACCCCGAGAAGCGATCCGCCTACGGACGGACCGGTTCTCGATTGGGCGCCGAGCTTCCGGCCTCGCCGACCCCGTAGTGCCTCAGGGCTGAGACGCCGCAGCCGTCGCCGCGCTGGCGCCATCGCCCGGCTCGCTGGCGGGCAGGACGGGCAGCGAGGGCAGGGTGGAGGCGGGCACCTCCGGCGCGGGCGCGACGACCGGCGGCGCGGGCGGCGGTGCGGCGACCGGGCCGGTGAGCGCGGCCGCCGGAAGCAGCGGCACGATCAGCAGCGCGACGATGTTGATGATCTTGATCAGCGGATTCACGGCCGGTCCGGCGGTGTCCTTGTACGGATCGCCCACCGTGTCGCCGGTCACCGCCGCCTTGTGGGCCTCGCTGCCCTTGCTGCCGAAGTGGCCGTCTTCGATGTACTTCTTGGCGTTGTCCCAGGCGCCGCCGCCGGTGCACATCGAGATCGCGACAAACAGCCCGGTCACGATGGTGCCCATCAGCATGCCGCCCAGCGCGGCCGGCCCGAGCAGCAGGCCGACCAGGATCGGCACGATCACCGGCAGCAACGAGGGCACGATCATTTCCTTGATCGCGGCGGCGGTGAGCATGTCCACCGCCCGACCGTATTCCGGCTTGCCGGTGCCTTCCATGATGCCCTTGATGTCGCGGAACTGGCGGCGCACCTCTTCCACCACCGAGCCCGCCGCGCGGCCGACCGCTTCCATCGCCATCGCACCGAACAGGTAAGGAATCAGGCCGCCGATGAACAGGCCGACGATCACCAGGTGATTGCTCAGGTCGAAGCTCACCGACAGCCCGCGCGCTTCCAGCGCATGGGTGTAATCCGCGAACAGCACCAGCGCCGCCAGCCCGGCGGAGCCGATCGCATAGCCCTTGGTGACGGCTTTCGTCGTGTTGCCGACGGCGTCCAGCGGGTCGGTCACATCCCGCACGCTGGCGGGCAGATCGGCCATCTCGGCGATGCCGCCGGCGTTGTCGGTGATCGGGCCATAGGCATCGAGCGCCACCACGATGCCGGCCATGCTCAGCATCGCCGTCGCGGCGATCGCGATGCCGTACAGCCCCGCCATCTGGAACGCGGCCAGGATGGCCAGGCACACGAACAGCACCGGCCAGGCGGTCGAGCGCATCGACACCCCCAGGCCCGCGATGATGTTGGTGCCGTGACCGGTGGTGGACGCCTGCGCGATGTGCTGCACCGGCTTGTAATCGGTCCCGGTGTAGTACTCGGTGATCCAGACCATCGCTGCCGTCAGCACCAGGCCGACCAGGCAGCAGAAGAACAGCGCATTGGCGCTGATCACGCGCTGATCGGGCAGGGTCAGGTCTTGCGGGAAGATCGCGCGGGTCACGAAATAGAAGGCCACGGCGGACAGCACGCCCGCGACGATCAGCCCCTTGTAGAGCGCCGGCATCACGTTCTTCATGCCGGGGCTGGCCTTCACGAAGCCGCAGCCGATGATCGACGCGATGATCGACACCCCGCCCAGCACCAGCGGATAGATCAGCGCGGCGATCGACATGCCGCCGAAGGTGAGGGCGCCCAGCGCCATGGTCGCGATCAGCGTCACCGCATAGGTCTCGAACAGGTCGGCGGCCATGCCGGCGCAGTCGCCGACGTTGTCGCCCACGTTGTCCGCGATCACGGCGGGATTGCGTGGGTCGTCCTCCGGAATCCCGGCTTCGACCTTGCCCACCAGGTCCGCGCCCACGTCGGCGCCTTTGGTGAAGATGCCGCCGCCCAGGCGCGCGAAGATCGAGATCAGCGACGACCCGAACGCCAGCCCCAGCAGCGGTTTGAGCGTGGCGCTGTCGGCACGGGCGCCGGACTCGCTGACCCACATGAAGAACAGGCCCACGCCGAGCAGGCCCAGCCCGACCACCAGCATCCCGGTGATCGCGCCGCCCTTGAAGGCGACGTCCAGCGCCGGTCCGATGCCCTTGGTCGCCGCCTGGGCGGTGCGCACATTGGCCCGCACCGACACATTCATGCCGATGAAGCCGCACGCGCCCGACAGCACCGCGCCGACGACGAAGCCGACGGCGGTGCGCAGATCGAGGAAGGCGCCGATCAGCACCGCCAGCACCACGCCGACGATCGCGATCGTCCGGTACTGGCGTGAGAGATAAGCCGCCGCGCCTTGCTGGATGGCGTGGGCAATCTCCTGCATGCGGGGATTGCCGGCCTCCTGGCTCAGGATCCAGCTGCGTTGAATGAAGCCATACAGCACCGCGGCCAATCCGCAGGCCAGCGCGAAATACAGCGCCACACTTGTCGACATGCGTTGTCTCCTCTGGCTATCCGCCGTTGATCTGAGACGCCCTGATGCCTGCAGCGCCGGCCCTGCGCGCATGCCACAGCTACAGTCCGTGAAACGATGCTAAGCCGGCACCCATCGCGTGGCATAGGCGTTTACCAGCGGTTTTGGGGTGGGGTGTCAGGCCTTGCAGGGTCGTCGCGCAAGGCCTGTCCCTGGCATGCTGCCTGCCGGCCCGGCGGTCCCGAATCAGCCGCCGCGGTTGTCGAAACCGGGCCGCTTCATGCGTCGAGGGAAGGTCCGCTGTCCGGTTCGAGGCCCGAGGCGGACGATCGCCGGGGCACGACACCCCGGGAACCCCTGGCGCGGCGAGGCACTCGCCGGCCTGCATCCAAAGGATTGCCATGAAACTGATGCTGCTCATTCCCGCCCTGATGGCGGTGACCGTTCAAGCCGCGCTGGCCGCGCCGGTGACGTACGAGATCGATCCCACCCACACCTATCCCAGCTTCGAAGCGGACCACATGGGCCTGTCGATGTGGCGCGGCAAGCTCAACCGCAGCGCCGGCACCATCGTCTACGACAAGGCCACCGGTGCGGGCAGCGTCGACGTCACCATGGAGCTGGCCAGCATCGACTTCGGGCTGGACGCGATGAATGCCTGGGCGATCGGCAAGGATTTCTTCCAGGTCGACCAACATCCGCAGGCCACCTTCAAAGGCCGCTTCGACGGCATCAAGGCGGGCGTGCCCAGCCAGGTGGTGGGCGAGCTGACCCTGCACGGCGTCACCCGGCCCCTCACGCTGACGGTGCACCAGCTCAAGTGCATCCCGCATCCGCTGAACAAGCGGGACTTCTGCGGCGCCGATGCGTCGGGCAGCTTTCAGCGCGATGCCTTCGGCCTGGGCGCCGGCAAGGACTGGGGCTTCAAGATGGCGGTGAACCTGCGTATCCAGGTCGAGGCGGTCGCGCGCGAATGAGCGCCGCCTGATCGCGGGCGCGTCGAGACGTCTGACCGCATCCGGCCGGGTGGGATGGCCGGGGAGGCGAGCGCTGCGCGGGGCGGGTTGTTATCCTCCCGTCCTTGTTGCGTTGCGCCCCCATGCTGAAAACTTCCCCCATCAAGATCGTTGCCGGCCTCGCGTCCGTCGTTCTGGCGGTCACCGGTCTCTATCTGGCCTGCCAGATGCGCCAGGGCGCCGTGGACATCCTGTCCGTCACCCGCATCCGCCTGCCGTTCGCGGCGCAGCCGTCGGCGGCGCCGGCGGAGGTGTCGGCCAAGCCGGCCGGCGTGCGGGTCATTCCCATCGGCGTGGCGGCCGGCCCGAGCGCGCCGGCGACGGGGCGGTCGTCGGGCTCCTGAGCGGGGCCGACGCGTTGGCGCGCGAGGCGTGGCGCTGACGGTGGCGCGGACGGTGACGTTACTGCCGGTTGCGGCGCTGTCAGGCCCGCATCAGGCGAGCGCCTAGAATCCCCGCTTTACCGGTTCCTCAGCTGTCCACCACCATCATGAGCCTGCACAAAGTCACCCCCGGCCCGAAGGCGCCCGAACAGTTCAACGTCGTCATCGAGATCCCGATGAACGCGGACCCGATCAAGTACGAGGTCGACAAGGAAAGCGGCGCGCTGTTCGTAGACCGCTTCATGACCACGGCCATGCACTATCCGTGCAACTACGGCTACGTGCCGCAGACCCTGGCCGATGACGGCGACCCGGTCGACGTGCTGGTCATCACCCCGTTCCCGCTGACGCCGGGCGTGGTCGTGACCTGCCGCGCCATCGGCGTGCTGCAGATGGACGACGAAGCTGGCGGTGACGCCAAGCTGCTGGCCGTCCCGACCACCAAGATCCTGCCGATCTACGAGCACTGGACCAAGCCCGAAGACATCAACCAGATGCGCCTGAAGGCCATCCAGCATTTCTTCGAGCATTACAAGGATCTGGAAGCCGGCAAGTGGGTGAAGGTCAAGGGCTGGGAAGGCCCGGAAGCCGCCAAGAAGGAAATCACCGACGGCATCGCCAACTACGCCAAGGCTCAACAGGCCTGATTGGTCATGAGTCGATGAGTCGGGACCGCGCTGACAGGCGCGGGTTCTTGCGAAAAAGCCTGCCTTTCTCTGGCGGGCTTTTTTTCATCTAAGAATGGCCAATAAACCCGAAACTTTTCAAAATGAAGCGGTTGTAACGTGTTGACCTCATGGGATATGACGAAAGTCTGATGCACAGCTCAAGAGGCTTCGTTAGATTCAGGCATTCTTTCTAGGTCAGGATTACGATGCCCGCCACGATCGCCACTCGCGCTTACGTTGAGCACTTTGGTGCAGTACCCAATGTTCACCAATACGAGGGGGAGGCACTAATTCTGAACAAGAACGGCTCCGCCCAATGTGCAGAACTCGTCAAGCAGCTTGCTCATGCGCCGATGACTCAGCCAAACAATTGGAAGAAGGGCTCTGCGCTTACGCCGCAATTCATCTCCGCACTACAGGATGGCACGCCGATCGCCTCAGGTTGGAACGCAGCGGGTTTCTATCCGAATAATTCGTCCGGACAACACGCTGGCCTATATGCGGGCCCACTGAAGGATGCTCAGGGCAATACTGTGGGCTTCTACATTATCGAGCAGTACTCAAGCGCGTCGGCAATTCAGAAGCGTAAGGTGTATTTCGATCCGGCTGCACAAAAAATGCCGACGTCATATTTTCATAATGGACGCGAATACGCGACGATCCAATGGTGAATGGCGCAATCAAATCGCTACTGGCTGGCTGGGCCATCCTTTCCACGCTCGACGCGAGCGCAGCGCCCGTCCCGTTCGACTGCCCGGCCAGTTTGCCGGCGATGACGCAAACGCTGACTCAGGTCCCTGCCGACTTTGAAGTTGCCGTCGACCGGCCGTATCACAAGCACACGTTGGAAGGTTTTCGCGTCCAGATGGGCCCGCTTGAGACGGCGGACGCGACCCGCTACGACCAGCACACCAACCGGCGGGACTCGCGGGGTGGGCAGGTCGAAACCTTGACCTGGAAACTTGCCGCCTACGAGACGCCTTACGCTGTTTGCGCCTATCGGGCCACCACGCTGGTGTTGGTTCGCCCATTGAGCGGATACAGCGAGTGCCAGGTCGTTTCCAAGGCCGCCCCGAGCGGCTTGCTGCGCATCGAGTCCGCCTCCTGCCGCTGAGCTCGCTCGGCCCGCGCGAGGCGTCGGCGGATCCGCCTGACGCGCCTCCACCTTCGCTGAACCCGTCGCCGCGCCCGCCGATCACCGGGCGCGGCAGCGTGCGTGGCCGGTCTCACCGATGTTGACGCGGTGGCATTTCGCCCACTCCCGCCCTGATTCGTCTCAAAAACCACACACCCAGCGCCCGCGTAGAATCTTTATCGAGAACAATTCGCATTGGCATTCGTAATCCAATGCCTTGTACGGCAGTCCCCCACCACTTTTGGATCTCCGATGAAGCACCCGTTCCTGATGACCGCCTGCGCGCTGGCCGCTTGCCTGGCCACCGTCGATGCCCAAGCCCAGGAGGCGACCACCCTGGACAAGGTCACCGTCACCTCGAAGCGGGCCAACCGCGTGTCCAAGGGCGCGACCGGCCTGCCGCTGGAGCTGAAGGACACGCCGCAAAGCATCAGCACCCTCGATCAGGACGACCTCACGAATTTCGGCCTGAGCGGCAGCAATGAGGCCCTGGCGCTGGCCACCGGCATCAATGTCGAGCAGTACGAAACCAACCGCGCCACCTTCAACTCGCGCGGCTTCGAGATCCAGCTGACCAATGTGGACGGCCTCGGGATGACCAATTCCTGGGGCACGGTGGTGGGCCGGGAAGACACCTTCCTGTTCGAGCGCATCGAGCTGATCCGCGGCGCCAACGGTCTGCTGACCGGCGTGGGCAATGCCTCGGGCACGATCAACTACATCCGCAAGCGGCCGAAGAACGAAGACGGCGGCGAGGTCATCGCCACCGCCGGCTCGTACGGTCTCAAGCGCGCCGCGCTGGACTACAACAAGGTCCTCACCAACGACGGCAGCTGGGCCGGTCGCCTGGTGGTCGCGCATGAAGACAAGAACTCCTACCTGCGCGACCTGAAGGACAAACGCACCACGCTCTACGGCGTCGTGGACGGCCAGATCGGCGAGAACGGCGTGCTGACGCTCGGCGTCACCGCGGTCGATGCCAAGCAGGACTCGCCGATGTGGGGCTCGCTCACGCTGATGCGCACCGACGGCACCCAGGCGGATTTCGATGTGGGCACCTCCACCTCGCAGAACTGGACCTACTGGAACAACAAGTCCTACAACGCCTTCGCCGAATACGCCCATCGTCTGTCCGCGGATTGGGAAGCCAAGCTGACCTACAACTACCGCCACAACAACGAGGCCTCGCGGATCTTCTACGCCTACAACAACGACGTCGCGCTCAACCCGGACAACACCGGTCTGTTCGGCTGGCCCTATCGCAGTCTGGGCAGTGCCGACAGCCATCTGCTGGACGTGAATGTGAACGGCAAGTTCTCCGCGCTGGGCCGTCAGCACACGCTGCTGGCCGGCGTGTCGCGCTCCAAGCAGAAGACCGCCGTGGATACCTATGCCGCGCTGGATCACGCATTCGAGCCGCTGCCGGCCGTGCCGTACGGCGGCGACGTCTATCCCGAGCCCACCTGGGGCCCGCGTGCGCCGTCCACGCGCGGTGACCAGACGCTCACTCGCTTCTACATCGCCTCGCGCCTGTCGCTGACCGATGCGCTGAATGCGGTCGTCGGTGTGAATTCGGTGAAGCTGGAGCGCAGCGGCGCGTCCATCTATGGCAACGCCGCCACCAACACCGAGTATCCGGACACCAAGAAGACCAGCCCCTATGTCGGCCTGACCTACAACTTCACGCCCGACTTGATGGGCTATGTCTCCTACTCGGACATCTTCCAGAACCAGGAGCAGACCGACATCAACGGCAAGTACCTGGCGCCCACCAAGGGCCTGAATGCCGAGATGGGCGTGAAGGCCGAATGGCTGAACAAGGCGCTGCTGACCACCTTCGCGGTGTTCCAGACCAAGCAGGAAGGCCTGGCGACCGACATGGGCCCGATCACCGATCCGGCCAACCCGCTTGTCGGTCAGACCTATTACGAGCCCCGCGATGTGAAGTCGCGCGGCATCGACATGGAAGTGACCGGCCGACTGGGCCGCGACGCCAAGGTCAGCGTCGGCTACACCCGCCTGCTGCTCACCGGTCAGGATGGCAACGACATCTTCGAATGGGTGCCCCGCAGCACGCTGAAGCTGCGCATGGACACCCGCCTGCCGATGCTGCCGGCGATGCAGGTGGGCGTGGCCGGTCGTTGGCAGTCCGACATCGGCAAGCAGGTGAAGTTCGGCCGCGTGCGCCAGGGCTCGTACATGGTGGCCAATGTCTTCGCCTCGTACGACCTGACCAGCAAGGCCACGGTTCGCGTGAACGTGGACAACCTGTTCGATCGCAAGTACATCGGCGGCCTGGCCTACGGCGCGATCTACGGATCGCCGCGCACGGCGGGCGTGTCGCTCGAGTACAAGCTCTGATCGCACCGGGCCGGCCGCGCGGGTCGGCCCACCACGAGGATGCAGGGGGCGGCGGGACGCCGTCCGGCATCCTCGTTGCTCAAGGGCCGGCATGTTGTCCCCTGAGCTCGAGAACGCCCTCCAGACCTGGCGCATTGCCGAAGCCGAGTTGCGACGCCTGGAAGCGTCGCTGACCGGCGTGAATGCCAAGGATCATCCCCCAGCCGTCCGCGAACGGCTGCAGATCGCCCTGGCCGATCAGCAGGCCTTCGCGCTGGAAATGCTGAACACCGTGCTGACGCAGGTGCAGCACGACCTGCGTCGATTGGAGGAGCGCGCCACGCGCCCGCTCGATCGCTCAGAGGTCCACGATCCCTGACGCGCCACCACGCCTGCGCGGCGCCACTGTCGCCACGCCCTGTGTGGCGTCGAGTCGATGCCCGCCGCGGTGCCGGGTGTTGTCGGTGCCCCCACGTCGCTGGACGACCACACGCGCGTCTCAGTGCCGCGCCGTGGCGCTCGCCAGCGCATGCTGCACCGCGCCCGCATCGAAGGGCTTGCGCAGCAGGGTCATGCCGTGCCCGATCGCATCGCGCAGCTCGTTGCCATCGGCATAGCCGCTCATCAGCACCACCCGCAGGGCAGGGCGAGTGGCGCGCGCCAGATTGGCGACCGCCACGCCGTTCATGCCGGGCATGGCGAAGTCGCACAGCAGCAGGTCCACCGGGTGTTGCTCGAGGATCGTCAGGGCCGCTTCGCCGCCATTGGCTTCGGTCACCCGATGGCCCGCGCCACGCAGCAGGGCCACCAGCGAACTGCGGACATGGTCGTCGTCATCCACCACCAGGATGTCGGTGCCCACGGTGGCGCCGTCGATCGCCAGCGGCAGCGCGGGCGTGGCCGTGTCGGTGGGCGGCGAAGCACGGCGCAACGTCACGATGACGCTGGTGCCGGTGCGGCCATCGCTTTCAATCCGCACCGAGCCGCCGGCGCGGTCCGCCATGCTGTAGACCTGCGCCAGCCCCAGACCGCTGCCCTTGCCAATGCCCTTGGTGGTGAAGAACGGCTCGAATGCCTTGGCGATCACCGCCTCGCTCATGCCGGTACCGGTGTCGATGGCGCGGATTTCCACCTGATCCGGCGTCGCGCCCGCCCGCACGGCGATGGTGAAGCGACCGGGTCCGACCATCGCATCGCGCGCATTGATCGCCAGGTTCAGCAGCGCCATTTCCATCTGTGTGGCATCCGCCAGCACCCACAGATCGGGGCAGTCGATGACGCAGTCCAGCGTCGGGCCGAGCGTGGTGCGCAGCAGGTCCCGCATGCTGTCGAGCAATGCGGACAGCCGCACCGCCCGCACATCCGGCGCCTGTCGACGCGAGAAGGTCAGCAACTGCGCGGTCAGCCGCGCGCCGCGCTGCGCGACCTCCACGCCGCTGGTCGCCCATTTGTGGACATGCGCCTGATCCTCCGGCCGACGGCGGATCAGCTCGAAGCGGGTGTTCAGCGCCTGCAGCAGGTTGTTGAAGTCATGGGCCACGCCGCCGGTCAGCAGGCCGAGCGATTCCATCTTCTGCGCCTGAATCAACGCGGCCTCGGTGCGGGCCAGGCGGGCTTCGGCTTCCCGGCGGGCGGTGATTTCGTAGACGAATTGATAGGCGCCGATGCGCCGGCCATCCGACGCGAACAGCGGATGGAAATGCAGCTCATACCAGCGCCGCGACAGCGACGCCTCGCCGAATTCCAGCTCATCGACAAAGGCATCGCCATCCAGCGCGCGCGTCCAGGCGGCGCGCACTTCGGCCTGGTGATCGGGCCAGGGATCCAGCAGTTCCAGCAGATGGTCGCCCACTTGCGGACGGCGGCCATACACCCGCTCGAACTCATCGGCACAAGCGCGGTTGATCGCCAGGATGCGGAACTCCGGCGACACCACCTGAATCAGCGCATCGGTGCCTTCGACGATGTCGGCGAACAGCTTGCGCTCGGCCAGGAATTCGGTGAGCCGCTGTTCCAGCGTCTCATTGAGTTCCCGCAGCTTGGCCTCGTCGCGCTTGCGGCCGGTGATGTCCACGGCCGTGCCGATCACCCGCACGCATTCGCCCTGTGCATTGAACACGCCCCGGCCCTTGGCCGCGACCCAGCGCACCAGCCCGTCCTCGCGACCGACGGTGCGGTACTCCACGTCGTACACCGCGCGCAGCACCGGATCGCGGGCCTGGTTGTAGGCCACCGCGACCGCCTCGCGATCGTCGGGATGCAGGCCGTTGTAGAAGTCGTCCTGCAGCGTCACCGGCCGGTCGCTGAAAATGCCGAACATGTGGCGCAAGCGCGGCGGCCAATAGAGCGTCTCCGCCACATGGTCCACGTCCCACAGGCCGACGTCGCTGGCCTCGGTCGCCAGTCTCAACTGCTCTTCGCTGACTTCCAGCGCCTTCTCGGCGTCCAGTCGTTCGGTCACGTCCACGCCGACCACCAGGATGCCGTCCACCTCGCCTGCGGCATTGCGGGTGGGCTGGTAGACGAAGTCCAGCCGGCGCCGCTGCACGGTGCCGATGGTGGCCGACTTCAAATTCACTTCCGCCGCCAGCGCCGCATAGGGCTGGCCGGAGGCATATACCCCGTCCAGCAGCCGGATGAAGCCTTGGTCCACCACTTCCGGCAGCGCCTGCGCCACCGTGCGATCCAGCAGATCACGCTGACCGACCAGCCGCTGATAGGACGGATTGGCGAAGGTGAAGCGGTGCTCCGGCCCGCTCAGCACCGCGATGAAGATCGGTGCCTGCTCGAACAGCAGGGCCAGTCGGGACAGGTCGGACTGGGTCTTCTGGCGTTCCAGCACCTGCCCCGTGGTTTCGTTGCACAGCACCAGCACGCCGCCCACGCCGTTGGGCGCATGGCTGTCGTCGATGCCGGCGTAGGAATAGGTCCAGTAGACGTCCTCCAGACGCCCATTGCGCTGGATCGGCACCAACTGGTTCTCATGCCAGGTGGCGGGGCCGCCCGCCAGCACGCCTTCGATGTCGGCGCCCACGATGGGCCAGATCTCCGGGAAGGCCTGCTTGCCGGGCATGCCCAGAATGCCGGGATGCTTCTCGGGGCCCAAGGACACGCTGTAGGCATCGTTGTAGAGGCAGCGCAGCTCGGGGCCCCAGAAGATGAAGGCGGGATGGCGCGTCGACAACATCATCGCCACCATCGTGCGCAGGCTCGCGGGCCATTGCGCCGGCTCGCCGAGCGGGGTGGCGGACCAGTCATGCTCCCGCATGCGCCGCGCCATCTCGCTGTCTCCCGCCAGGAACCGCAAAGGGGAAGGAAGCGGTCGGGGAGGCGTGAGGGTCATGGGCGGCATTCTATTCAGCGCCAGTGACGGGCTCCTGCCGCTCACGGCGGCGCGGCGGTCGCGGCGGGCTGTCCATCGCTGTGGTCGCCTTCTCGGGCAGTGCGTCGCTGAGCGGGCCCAGCGACTCGCCACGCTGGCGCCGACCCGCCCACCGGGCTCGATTGGCGATCTGAACGGCGCGCGGCGCAGCTAAGCGGCCAGTCGCTCTGGCGGCGGTGAGCGAGGAATGCGCTGCGCGGATCGACGGTCGGCCGGCGCCCAGACCTGCTTGCCGACGAGCGCCGCCAGACCCGGCCAGTCCTTGCCTCGCGGCAGCGCATGCTTGAGCGCCATCGGGCTGACCCGCCCGCCACGCGCCACCAGGCGCCGGGCGACGGTCTGCCGACGCCGTCTCAGGCGCGGCAGCAGCCAGCGGTTGGTCGGCCGCTCCGGCACGACATGGCGATGCAGCGTGCAGCGATGCTCGGCCATCAGCAGATGACGCAGCAGCACTTCCAGCTCCGCGCGCTCCAGCGTCCGCCAGGCCACCTTCAGCCGCGTGAGCGCGAAATGCAGATGGGCCTGCTCATCGGAGCGGCTGCCCTGGATTCGGTGTCGAACCATCCTGACCATCGATGAACTCCGGTGTCCGAGGTCGGCGTCGCCCGCGCGCTGCGCGTGGACGGCTGCGTCGCCAGCGCCTGCCGAGTGGATGACAGGATATCGGCCATCCGACGGCATCGCTAAAGGGTGCGAGACAGCGGCCCGCTCAGCGAAGGGGACTTGCAAGGTGTCTGGCCTGGCCGATGGCCACAACCGCTGGCTGGCCGCGGACCACGCGGCCATGACCACCGCTCGGCGCCCGGCGCCGCGCTAGGATGCCGCGCACCGACAGGGAGAGGACAGGCGAATGGCCACGCAACGACGAGACCGGATCAACCGGCGAGACGAGCGAAACGAGCAAGACGAGCGCGACGAGCGCTCTGGAACCGGTGCGCGTCACGGCGACGATGCCTGGCGCGACCGCTGCGACGACTGCGGTGCTCGCGGCGAGGTCCCGCATGGCTGACCGCGGCCTGCCGCCGCCGTCGCGCCGCCGCCTGGTGGTCGGCGTGGCGCTGGCTTTGCTGGTGCAGGGCCTCGCGGTGCTGATGCTGCGCACGGAACATACCGCCCCGACGGCACGCACAGGTCCGGCCGGCGTGCTGGTGCGGCTGCTGCCCGCTGATCGTGAACCGCCTCCGCCGCCGGTGATGCGCGACCCCGTCCAGAGGCGTCAGCCGACGTCACCGGCCGCCGCGACCACGACCGCCCCCGTGATCGCCCCGCCAGCGATGGCCGATGACGTGCCGCTCAGCACGGAGGGCTCGAACGCGCCCGCGATCATGGCCTCTCCCTCCGGAGCGGCCGTGGCCGCGGGCGCGACCTCACCACGATCGACCTTGAATCTCGCGCTGCCGCCGCGACGCGCCGCCTCCGGCCCGCGCGAATCCATGGCCGAGCAAGCCACCCGCGATCCCCGCGCGAACAGCGAGCGGCGCGGCGTCGAATGGGCGGTGCAGGATGCGGCCGGCACGCTGCCGGTGGTGGTGCAGTCCGGCACCAGCGGCTCCGGCACGACGCTCGTTCGTCAGGGCAGTCGATGCACCCGGATCACCGAAAACCGCGTCGCCGCGCTGCATCCGATGGATGACCGACTGCGCGGCGCGCCGGCGATGGCCGGCTCCTGTTTCGGGAAGTGAAGCCAGGCGGGAGCGTCCCTTGCCAAACGGGGCGTTTCGACACTCCCGCAAGGACTCCCCATGCCGCCATTGAGCCGTCTGATCATCGCCACCGCCTGCCTGGCCGCCGCACCGTTCGCCACCTGGGCGCAAGTGACCGTGAAGAACGATGGTCAGTGGCGCGCCCTGTTCACCGCCGGCGCGAGCGTCGCCTCCGGCAACAGCGACTCGACCACCATCAACCTCAGCGGTGAGGCGGTGAAGGCGTCCACCATCGACAAGCTCACCCTCAATGCGCGTGGCCTCTATGTCAACAACAACGATGCGGACTCCGAAAAGCGTCTGTCCGCCGGCGGCGCCTATCAGCGCGATCTGAACGAGCGCATCTTCGGCTTCGGCCAACTGGATGCGCTGCGGGACGAGCCGGCGAATCTGTCGTCCCGGATCTCGGTGGGCGGCGGTCTGGGTCTTCACCTGGTGCGGCGCGATGACCTGACCTTCGATGTCTCCGCCGGTCTCGGCTACACCCATGAGCGCTATGTCACGCCCGAGGTGCAGGACGGCGTCTCGCGCGACCGCTATCGCAACACCGAGCTGCTGCTGTCGGAAGAGTCGACGCACAAGTTCAGCGACACCACCACCTTCCGCCAGAAGCTCACCGTCCTGCCCAACCTGCGCAACAACGACCAGTACCGCGCGGTCTTCGACACCGGCCTGTCGGTCGCGATGACCCAGCGGCTCAGCCTGACCGCGACCATCTCGCATCGCTACGACAGCGATCCCGGTCCCGGCCTGAAGAAGGGCGACACGCTGTTCGTCACCGGCGTGTCCTTCCGCATCGACTGAGTCCGCGCAAACGGAGTCCGCGTCGACGGAGTCCGCCTCGGCCGCGGACGGCCGCTCATCCGGGCGTCAAGCCGCCGGCGACAGCACCAATTGCTCGATCGCGCGGCCGAGTTCCTCGGTCGTCGCGCGACCGCCCAGGTCCGGCGTGTGCGGGCCGTGCTTGAGCACCGTCTCGATCGCGTGAAGGATCGCGTCGTGCGCCTCGCGGTGGCCGAGGAAATCGAGCATCAGCGCGCCTGACCAGATCATCGCGATCGGGTTGGCGATGCCCTGGCCGTAGATGTCCGGCGCAGAGCCGTGCACCGGCTCGAACAGAGAGGGAAACTGGCGCTCCGGATTCAGATTCGCCGAGGGCGCCAGGCCGATCGTGCCGGTGGTGGCGGGGCCCAGATCGGACAGGATGTCGCCGAACAGGTTGGAGGCGACCACCACATCGAAGCGTCCCGGTTGCAGCACGAAGCGCGCGCTGAGGATGTCGATGTGCTGCTTGTCCACCGTCACGGCGGGATAGTCGCGGCCCACCGCATCGGCGCGGCCGTCCCACCACGGCATGCTGATGGCGATGCCGTTGCTCTTGGTCGCGACGGTCAGGTGCTTGCGCTCGCGGGCGTTGGCCAGCTCATAGGCGTACTTCAGCACGCGGTCCGCGCCGAAGCGGGAATAGACCGATTCCTGGATGACGATCTCCCGATCGGTCCCGGCATACATCACGCCGCCGAGGTTGGTGTATTCGCCTTCGGTGTTCTCGCGCACCACCAGGTAATCGATGTCGCCGGCTTTGCGTCCGGCGAGCGGGCAGGGCACGCCCTCGAACAGGCGCACCGGGCGGAGGTTGATGTACTGGTCGAACTCGCGGCGGAACTTCAGCAGCGAGCCCCACAGCGAGATGTGATCCGGCACCTGGGCCGGCCAGCCGACCGCGCCGAAGAACAGCGCATCCATCGGACTGAGCTGCGCCTTCCAGTCGTCCGGCATCATCTGGCCGGTCTGGGCGTAGTAGTCGCAGCTGGCCCAGTCGATGTGCTGGAACTCGAGCGCAATGCCGAAGCGTTGAGCGGCCGCCCGCACCACGCGCAGCCCTTCGGGCATCACTTCCTTGCCGATCCCGTCGCCGGGAATGACGGCCACTTTCAAGGGCTGAGCCATGGATCGTCCTTCGATGAAGATGCAAATGCAGAAGCCCGCATCCTAGTCAAACACGATCTCCCTACAATGCCGCCGCATGTGAAGCCGGTATGCACACTGCATGAACAATGACCCCTTGCCCGAGGATCTGCGCGTGTTCGCGGCGGTGGTCCGCAAGGCCGGCTTCGCCGCTGCCGCGCAGGCGCTGGGCGTCTCGCCGTCTTACGTCACCAAGCGCATCCAGATTCTGGAATCCACGCTCAAGACCCGACTGCTGCATCGCACCACCCGCCGCGTCGGCGTGACCGAGGACGGCGAGCGGGTCTATCACTGGGCGCTCAAGATCCTGGACGATGTCGATCATCTGATCGAGGAGCTCGGCGTCACCCGCTCGTCTCCACGCGGGACCTTGCGGATCTGCAGCAGTTTCGGTTTCGGTCGCCGCGTCGTGGCGCCGGCGCTGTCGGCGCTGGTGGAGGCCCATCCCGCGCTGCAGGTGCGCTTCGAGGTGTTCGACCGGCTGGTGGATGTGGCTGCGGAAGGCTTCGATCTGGATGTGCGCGTCGGCGACGAGATCGCGGCCCACCTCATCGCGCGCCGCCTCGCCGCGAATCACCGGGTGCTGTGCGCGGCGCCGTCCTACCTCGACCGGCGCGGCACGCCGCGCAGCCTCTCGGAACTGGCCACCCATGACTGCCTGGTCATCAAGGAACGCGACCATCCGTTCGGCGTCTGGCGCCTGCGTCACGGCCGTCAGGAAAGCATGATCAAGGTGCGCGGGCCGCTGTCCTCGAACGACGGCGACATGGTGATGCAATGGGCGGTGAATGGCCGCGGCATCGTGCTGCGCTCGACCTGGGATGTGGCGCCGCTGCTGGCGTCCGGTCAGCTGGTCCGACTGCTGCCGGACTACACGCAGGAAGCGAATGTCTGGGCGGTCTATCCGTCGCGCCTGAGCACGTCGGCCAAGGTGCGGGTCTGCGTGGATTTCCTCGAAGCTCACCTCAACCGTACCTTGACGCAGCGGTCGGTGGAGCAATGAGCCTGGGGGATTGCGACATCATGGCGGTGCCTTCGCCCGCTGCGCCGTCATCGTCGTCGCCGCCGACATCGACATCGACATCGGCAACCGGATCCGCAATGCCATCGCCATCCCCATCCCCATCCCCATCCCCATCCACCGCCGCGTCCTCGCCTCCGGCGCCCGAACGAGGCACGCCGCTCGAAGTCTTCCTGGTCTTCCTCCAACTCGGCCTGAGCGCCTTCGGCGGGCCGTCGGCGCACATTGCCTACTTCAGCACGGCCTTCGTCGAGCGCCGTGCCTGGCTGGATGATGCGCACTTCTCCGAGCTGCTGGCGGGCATCGAAGCCAAGAATAAGGACCTGCTTGCCGAGTTGAGGGCGTGGGCCGTCGAGGAGTGGGCTGAGCGGACGATTCGGGCCGAGTCTGCTGAGACGGTGGAAGCGGAGGGCCTTGGCTTCCTGGTGGCTCTCGATCTTCGACCAGGCATCCCATATCCCACAGTCCCAACGAACATCGACCTTTCGAAGCTCTTTTCTAGTGCCATCTGACCAGTTGCAGCGGCTTCAAGCAGCGCAATAAAGGTCATCCAACGACCCGACCTGCAGCACGAACCGTCCGTCTCGAAGGACCGGAAGCCCATAGCCGTGCCAGGAGATGCGCTGACCAGTAGCCGCGAACCCCTCGATCACATCGAGCGCGTGCCGATGATTCGTTGGACCATTGCCGGGCAGCACCCGGTTGAGCAGTACAACGAACGGTATCAAGTTGTCCTTGCTCTTCGGAACCGTTGGCCACACGTTGACGTCGGTGATGACGCATGTGTCGCCTTCGACAGTTACCCGCCCAGAACCGAAACTGATCCGCGGTTGGCGCCACGGCACAATTTTGTGGCTTTGGAAAGCAGTCGCGTAAGTCAGGTGCTGCCCATAGAGCGCCAGGTCGAACGAGGCCAGGACATCCCGGTAGAACTCGTTGTACGCTGGAGTGCCGGGAGTCAGTCCCTTCTTCGGCGCCTCACTTCGAATATGGTCTTTGAGCCCTTCGAACGCTTGAACGATGGCACGCAGCTGCGTCGTTGTGTAGCAGGTCGACATGGTTGACTCGCCAGCCAGGGCCTTGCGACGCCTCGTCACTTCAACCGCATCAGGAACGGTGATGCCTGGAGCGCCAGCCGGTCTCACCACGCGGGGAGGTCTGCGCTTCACAAGCGCCTGTGGCATCTCAATGTCGCCCACCACCTTGCGCTTCGGGGCACGAGAGGGCTTGATCGCCACGACCTCCGCGACGTCGCCTGATTCACCGTTGCACCCATTGCGATGTTCAGTGCCATTGGGGAGCTTGAAGTGAGGCGCTTTCACGCACTGTCGCACGATGCACCGGTCTTCGTATGCCACCTCGCAGAAAGGACACTTGTATGGCCCGTACGACCCCTCTCCATCAAGAAAGGCACTCTTGAACTCGGAGGCACTTCGCACCTCCCCGCGGTCATTCATTCCAAGTGAACTCAAGTCGACTCCCTGTCGATGATTGTTGGTTGGAAGTGTGTTGGAGGCTGAAGCCCCCACCCGGGGCGAGCCAGCTCGAAGCAAGCTGAAGCGTGACGAAGTTGTCGCGTCAATGGAGCCATCGGGCAGCATGCGTTCGGAAGTCGCCCGAAACGCGGCGTCCACGCGCATGTCCGCTACGCGGCTACGGTTTAGTTGTCCGGCTGATTCGGAAAGCGAAGGCCCGACGAGAGGATCGGCCAACCCAGACAGCTGATCTGGATGCGAGCGCGCGGGTTGAGGATGAAGTCACGGCTTAGGGAATCAGCCCTGAACGTGGAGATGAAGAGGAAGGCTGAGCGCCGGTCGCGCTTACCGCGGACGAAGGTGCTGGCGTGCTGGTCGCCCGAGTGCTGGAAGCTGGTAGGGACGCTGGAGCCGGAGCGGATGGCATGGCCTTCGACAGGATCTCGCTGTCTGCCAATGTGAGCACCTTCATTTCCGAGGCCGCGATGAGCGAAACGGAACGCGCGACCGGGTCGTAGAGGGCGAATCGGTCGCCAAGCTTGCCGACGAAGCGCGGCTTCTCCGCAGTTGCCCGCTTGGTTGCTGAACTCTTCATGGGCAACTCGGACACGACAACTTGGTACTTGGAACTGTCCATCACCTCGTATGCCTGTTTGCGACCATGACCAAACGAGAACGGCACCAGCGCTACCAGCAGGAACACGACGATTGAACGGAATCCGTCAGAGCGAATCTCCTTGGACAGCAATCCAGACGCCTTTGCGGGCACATAGCCAGCAATTGCAAGCATGACGGGTACGACGTGCCACTTGTTCAGGCCGCCAAACAATGCGAAGACCACGATCAGGCTAAAGTAGCCAGCGACGATGTACGGAGCAGCTTTGCGCAATTTCCGCGCTACTGGAGTATTCGCGTCGGCGCTGGCCTCGACGCGAGGAGACAGCACCTCGCCAAGGAGCGCGCCAATGGCCATGAAGGCGAACGCAGAAATCACCGGGTAGACCGCCGCCTTGATGATGTCGCTGACCCCGATGTAGTCCAGCACGTTGATGCCGAAGGCGCCCCAGTAGCCCCACAGGTAAAGCGTGGAAACCAACAGCGCATAGGGGGCGAGCCAGATCTTTGGGGATAGAAGCGTGGACGAAATCGGTTCAACGGTCAGGGTCGGCGTGGTCATGGGTCTTGTTGTTGGCTCTCAGGGCGCGGCAGATGTTGCGCTTGTGGCGCATTCTTGCCTATGCGCCGCCGCGCCTCGCGAGCCGGAAGGGCCAGGTCTTAACTTGGCGGAGACCATCCGGCGCATGAAGCCCGCTCGCCGGCCAGCGCATCAGCCTGGGGCGATCTCACCTCGCAACTGCCTCCTTCGCTAGCGGGGCAGCACCTCGACGCCGGCAGGGCCGGCCGTCGCGCCGTTACGCCGGGACAGCTGGCTCTTCCGCGGTGCATCGGTATCGCAGATCGTCCGCGTGGCCATGGCGCTCGCCGGCCTCGTCTGCACGATCATCCCCCGTACCAGAGGGCCGCCGTGGACAAGCAGTTGGCCAGAGGCATACCTAAAAGTGGTGGAATACTCGCTGGCGGCGGCCAAGACGGAGACGTATCGTCTGAGGCGGGACGACTACCTGAGAGTCGCTACGCGGGACGCGGCGGAGGAGTGCTCAGACGTGTTCCGAGGAATCATGGACCCTTCCACCTGACACGAAGGAGTCCGAACACGAGCACCGCCTACGGCTGGACATCAACGTCCTGGATTTCGTAGGCCGATACTTGGCCAAGGCGGACGAGGTGAAGGGGCTGAACCAGGCGGACTTGGCAGCGTGGCGGGCTAGGCCTTTCAGAGTCGCCGAACCGCTGGAGGCTCGGCGGCAGCCAGCCATCGCCGAGATTGAGGCGTTGCACGCCAGGGCCGCAAGCGGTGCGGCGCGCTCGACGAGGAAGGCGAGTTCTCTGCGAAGGCCAGCCGCCTCTTCAGCAGCTTCGAGCACATCCTCGTTTCAACCCAGAGCTTCGCAGGGAACGAGATGAGCACATCTTCCAGCGTCGGCGGAGGTCCGTAAGCGTCCGGCGAAGTCAGGTTCGGTCGTGCGGCATCCAGTTTTGGCGGTATGGATCGGCTCCCGCCGCAGCGATGCGTGCTTGTAGCGCGATGATTACGGCCCGCTCTGCGGCCTCGCCTTGCT
>CAJYPV010000006.1 GCA_913776825.1 Burkholderiaceae bacterium | reverse complement strand
ACAGGTGGGCGAGGTCAGCAAAGCTTCGGGTTCATCTGACGCGAGACGCTCACACCAGCCTTGCAATGTTCCAAGCCCTTGCTCGCGAAAGCATCGGTTCAAGGAAATATAAAACTCACGCGAACGCAGTGGACGGTTTGGATTCTACGCGCCGATGAGGGGCGCTCACAGCAGTTGCCCATCCTGGACAAGGGCTTCATCCAGTCGCTTCATCAATGCGTCAAGATCGGGTAGGGCCGCATCTGGCGTGCCTGCGCCGTTCAACGCGCCGGAGAGACCCGCCACGCCCGCGATCGCGCCGTCCGCACCGCTCTGCGCACTCGCGGCGGATGCGCCCGCCGCCTGCGCCGCATCGCTGAGCGAGAACGCCAGATTCAGCGCCGCCAGCACCGCAATGCGCTCACGCGCCTTGATGCGGCCGGTATCGCGGATGGCGCACATTTCCTTGTCGACCCGGGCCACCGCCTTGGCCAGGGCGGCCTCGCCGCCTTCCGGGCAGCCGAGCAGATAGCTCTGGCCCATGATCGTGACTTCCATCTGTTTCATGTGCCGCTCTTTTCAGTGGGAGGCGCGGAATCGCCGGCTTCCAGCGGCAGCCGATCCAGCAGGGCGTCCACGCGGGCGCGCGCGGCGGCCAGCCGCGAGCGGAGACTGTCGCGCTCCTGACCGAGGGCTTGCACCTGCTGTTCCAGCAAGGTGTTGGTGCGCTTGAGTTCCTCGTGGCGCACCAACAGGCGCTCCACACGATCGACGAGGTCGTTGATGCTAGACATGGTGGCTCAGGCTGTTCCTCAGGCGGGCGGAATCGAACGATTGTAGGCGTCGAGGCGGTTCACAGACGTGACCGGGCGTTGTCGGCGCCGGCGTGAAAGCGGCCGTCAACGGGCGGCCGACAGGGGCGCGCTGTCGCACTGGTCGATGACGGCGCAGCGCTCGCACAGCGGGCGACGGGCCTGGCAGACATAGCGCCCATGCAGGATCAGCCAATGGTGCGCATCGACCAGGAATTCATCCGGGATGCGCCGCAGCAATTGCTGCTCGACCTCCAGCACGTTCTTGCCCGGCGCGAGGCCCGTGCGGTTGCCGACCCGGAAGATGTGGGTGTCGACCGCCATGGTGGCCTCACCGAAGGCGACGTTGAGAACGACGTTGGCGGTCTTGCGGCCGACGCCGGGCAGCGCTTCCAGCGCCTCGCGGCTGCGGGGCACCTGTCCGCCGTGCTGCTCGACCAGGATGCCGCAGGTCGCGTAGAGGTTCTTCGCCTTGGTGCGGTAGAGGCCGATGGTCTTGATGTAGTCGGCCAGGCGTTCCTCGCCCAGCGCGAGGATCTTGGCCGGTGTGTTGGCGACGACGAACAACCGGCGCGTTGCCTTGTTGACGCCGACATCCGTCGCCTGCGCCGACAGCAGCACCGCGGCGAGCAGTTCGAAGACGCTGGCGTATTCCAGCTCGGTCTGCGGCGACGGATTGGCGCGACGCAGGATCTCGAAGAATTCGCGGATTTGGGTCTTGTTCATGGGGCAGGGCAGCCGGTGGCCATCGCGCGATCAGGCGCCTCGCTTGGCGCGAGCGCGGGCCAGCGCGGCTTCGATGACGGCACGCTTGCGGTCCAGTTGGACCGGATCGGTAAGGCGTGATTCTTCTTCGAGATGCGCCAGCTTGTGCTCTGCCTTGGCTTCGAGCCGCGCTTCATTCGCCTCCTGGGCGCGCACCACGCGGATCTCGTGCGCGCGGTAGCGTTGCCGCGCCTGATCCGCCTGGGCCTGGCTCCAGGCGACCCAGCCGCTGCGACCGGGCGTCAGATCCTTGAGCGAGATGCAGTCGACCGGGCAGACCGGAATGCACAGCTCGCAACCGGTGCAGGCGTCGTCGATCACGACATGCATGACCTTGTTGCTGCCGATGATGGCGTCGACCGGGCAGGCCTTGATGCACAAGGTGCAGCCGATGCACCAGTCCTCGTCGATGACGGCCAGCCGCAGCGGACCTTCCACGCCGTGTTCCGGATTCAGCGCGGGCGCGGCGCGGCCGGTCAGTGCGGCCAGCCGGGCGATGCCCTCAGCGCCGCCGGGCGGGCACTGATTGATCTCGGCCTCGCCGCGCGCGATCGCGTGGGCGTAGGAATGGCAATCGGGATAACCGCAGCGGGTGCACTGGGTTTGAGGCAGGGCCTGGTCCAGTAGATGGACCAGCTCATCGGAGGTAACAGGATTCACTCAGCGGTCTGGCGCGGTCGACGGGGCGTGCTGGCCCGTTTGCGCGCGGCGGTGGAGGTCAACGGGGCCGCATCGTACTTGGCAATGAAGTCCCGAATCGTCGGATAGACCTTTTCCCGCCAGCGACGACCCGAGAAGATGCCGTAATGGCCCGCGCCGATCGCGTCGTAATGGAACTGGTGGTCGCTGCTGATGCCGCTGCACAGCTCATGCGCCGCACGGGTCTGGCCGGCGCCGGAGATATCGTCCAGCTCGCCTTCCACGGTCAGCAGCGCGGTGGTGGTGATGTCCTGCGGGCGGACGCGCTCCTCGCGCACATCCCAGGTGCCGTTGACCAGGGCGAAGTCCTGGAAAACGGTCTTGATCGTGTCCAGGTAGTACTCGGCCGGCATGTCGAGCACCGCGTTGTACTCGTCGTAGAAACGGCGATGGGCATCGACGCTGTCGTCGTCGCCGCGGATGAGGTCCAGGAAGTAGTCGTAATGCGAGCGGAGGTGGCGGTCCGGGTTCATCGCGACGAAACCGGTGTGCTGCAGGAAGCCGGGATAGACCTCGCGGCCCGCGCCTGGGTAGTTGGTCGGGACGCGGTAGATGACGTTGTTCTCGAACCAGCTGTAGCTCTTGTTCATCGCCAGGTTGTTGACCGCCGTCGGGCTGCGGCGGGCGTCGATCGGGCCGCCCATCATGGTCATCGAGCGGGGTGTCGGCTCGCCGCGGCTGGCCATCAGCGAGATCGCTGCCAGCACCGGCACGGTCGGCTGACACACCGAAATCACATGGCAATCGGCGCCGACCTGGCGGATGAAGTCCTGCACATAGTCGACATAGTCGTCGAGGTGGAACGGGCCGTTCTCGAGCGGCACCATGCGGGCGTCGGTCCAGTCGGTGATGAAGACTTTGTGGTCCTTCAGCAGCTGGGCGACGGTGTCCCGCAGCAGCGTGGAATGGTGGCCCGACAAGGGCGCGACGACCAGCACGGTGGGCTGCGCCTTCATCTTGCTGAGCACTTGTTGATCGTCGGTGTAGCGCTTGAAGCGCAGCAGCCGGCAGAACGGCTTTTCCAGCGCGACCAGTTCCTGGATCGCAACGTCCACCCCATCGACCTGCACGCTGTGCAGATTGAAGGCCGGCTTTTCATAGTCCTTCGCCAGGCGATGCATCAGATCCAGGCCGGCCGACAGCCGATGCGACATCGGCATGTGCGCAAAGGGGGAGAGCGGATGGCTGTAAAGCTTCGCGGAGGCGCTGGCGAATTCCGAGAACGGGCTCAGGAGGGCGCGCTGGGTTTCGTAGAACTGATAGAGCATCTGGCTACCCCTGTGGAGGAACGGTGGAACCGCCGGACATCGCGCCGGATACAGCGCGTGGACAAGCACCGGGAATTGGCATTGTGCAATGCAGCAATTCTAGGCCTGCCAGTGCTCGGAGTGTGCGCCGCGATGCGTGGCGTCAGGGGTGTCAAAAGGGTGTCCGCGCGCTCAAATCGTCACGAATCGCCCAAAATCGTCGGGTGGACACCGATCGGATGCGGCGGGCAGGTGGTGCGAGGACTGCTCGACGGAGCGAACGGGGGGGGGCAGGGCTGTCCCTGAAATGACAACGGGGTCGTCTGCTGACGCAGATCGACCCCGTTGATGTCAGCCGCGCCAGGGCGACGGCCGCTGAACCGATCAGGCGATGCACCGCGGGTGGGCCCGGATGGACCACTCCGCCATCACCTGAGCGGAACTCACGCCTTCTTCACAGCTGCGATCGCGGCCGCCACGGCCTTGATGTTCTTGCTGTTCAGCGCGGCCACGCAGATGCGGCCCGAGTCCACGCCGTAGACGCCGAACTCGCTGCGCAGGCGCTGCATCTGTTCGGCGCTCAGGCCGGAATAGCTGAACATGCCTTTCTGGCGGGTCACGAAGCTCAGGTCTTCCTGGATGCCGGCGGCCTTCAGTTCCGTCACCAGCGCTTCGCGCATCTGGCGGATGCGCACCCGCATGCCGGCGAGTTCTTCTTCCCACTGCGCTTGCAGCGCCGGCGTGGACAGCACGGTGGCGACCACCTGGGCGCCATGCGTGGGCGGGTTGGAGTAATTGGTGCGGATGACGATCTTGAGCTGGCTCAGGACCTTGGTGGCTTCGTCGGCCGAGGCGCAGACCACGCTGAGCGCGCCGACCCGTTCGCCGTAAAGCGAGAAGCTCTTGGAGAAGCTGGTCGAGACGAAGAAGTCCAGGCCGGCGTTCAGGAACTGCTGGATCACCGCGCCGTCTTCTGCGATGCCTTCGCCGAAGCCCTGGTAGGCCATGTCGAGGAAGGCCACCAGGCCGCGGGCCTTGACCGTGTCCACCACCTGCGTCCACTGCGCGGGCGTGAGGTCGTAGCCGGTCGGGTTGTGGCAGCAGGCGTGCAGCACGATGACCGTGCCGGCCGGCGCGGCGTTCAGTGCGGCCAGCATGGCGGGGACGTCGATGCCGCGCTGGGCGGCGTCGTAGTAAGGATAGGTCTCGACCGTGAAGCCGGCGTTGGTGAACAACGCGCGGTGGTTTTCCCAGGACGGGTCGGAGATCAGCACCTTGGCCGACGGATTCAGCCGCTTGAGGAAGTCCGCGCCGATCTTCAGGCCGCCGGTGCCGCCCAGGGCCTGGACGGTCGCGACCCGCTTGGCCTTCAGCACGTCGGCGTCGGCGCCGAACACCAGCGCCTGGACCGCCTGGTCATACGCCACGATGCCATCGATCGGCAGATAACCGCGCGCCTTCGGCGCCGCCTGCATTTGCGCTTCGGCGGTGGCCACGCAGGCGAGCAGCGGCAGCTTGCCGTTGTCGTCGTAATAGACGCCCACGCCCAGGTTGACCTTGTTGGGATTGGGGTCGGCGTTGAATTGCTCGTTCAGACCCAGGATGGGGTCGCGAGGGGCCATGGCGACGGCGGCGAACAGGGACATGGAAGCTTTCCTGACAGTGCGTTGGCAAGAGCGAAGAGGCGGTGAGCCGACAGGGAAGGCCGGCTGCGCTACGCTGTCGTGTTTTGAACGCCCAGCGAAGCCTGCAGATTGTAGGCAGGGAATGGGCGTCACCCTGGGTAACCCTGAGAGTAGTCTGATGAGTCGAACCACTGTTGCCAAGCCTGTTCTCCCCACTGCCACCAGTGCGGTCGAGGATCCGGCGCAAGCGCTGCCGAAGGGCGAATTCGTCTCTTTCGAAGGCTCCCCTTTTCAGCTGTTTCAGCCGTATCCGCCTGCCGGCGACCAGCCCGCGGCGATTCAGCAGCTGGTCGAAGGCGTGAATGACGGCGAGAGCTTCCAGACGCTGCTCGGCGTGACCGGCTCCGGCAAGACCTTCACGATGGCCAACACCATCGCACGCCTGGGTCGGCCGGCGATCATCTTCGCGCCCAACAAGACGCTGGCGGCGCAGCTCTACAGCGAGTTCCGGGAGTTCTTCCCCAAGAACGCGGTCGAGTATTTCGTCAGTTACTACGACTACTACCAGCCCGAAGCCTATGTGCCGCAGCGCGACCTGTTCATCGAGAAGGACAGCGCGATCAACGAGCAGATCGAGCAGTTGCGGCTGTCCTGCACCAAGAGCCTGCTCGAGCGCCGGGATGTGGTGATCGTGGCCTCGGTCTCGGCGATCTACGGCATCGGCAACCCGAGCGATTACCACCAGATGGTGATGACGCTGCGGGTGGGCGACAAGATCGGCCAGCGCGATGTCATCGCCCAGCTGGCGCGCATGCAATACACCCGCAATGAGATGGAGTTCACCCGCGGCCATTTCCGGGTGCGCGGAGACACCATCGACGTCTTCCCCGCCGAGCATTCGGAGCTGGCGCTGCGCATCGAGCTGTTCGATGACGAGCTGGAAGCGCTGCAACTCTTCGATCCGCTGACGGGTCAGATCCGCCAGAAGATTCCGCGCTTCACCGTCTATCCGTCGAGCCACTATGTGACCCCGCGTGATCGGGTGCTGGCCGCCATCGACACCATCAAGGAAGAGCTGCGCGAACGGGTGGCGTTCTTCATCAAGGAAGGCAAGCTGGTGGAAGCCCAGCGGCTGGAGCAGCGCACCCGTTTTGATCTGGAGATGCTGCAGGAGGTCGGCCACTGCAAGGGAATCGAGAACTACACCCGCCACCTGTCCGGCGCCGCGCCGGGCGATCCGCCGCCGACGCTGGTCGACTACCTGCCGCCGGATGCGCTGATGTTCCTGGACGAAAGCCATGTGCTGATCGGCCAGTTCGGCGGCATGTACAACGGCGACCGGGCCCGCAAGAGCACGCTGGTCGATTACGGCTTCCGGCTGCCGTCGGCCATGGACAACCGGCCGCTCAAGTTCGAAGAGTACGAGCGCAAGATGCGCCAGGCGATCTTCGTGTCCGCGACGCCCGGCGACTATGAAAAGCGCCAGGCCGGCAATGTGGTCGAGCAACTGGTGCGGCCGACCGGTCTGGTGGATCCGATCGTCGAGGTGCGGCCCGCGGTGCATCAGGTCGACGATGTGCTGCAGGAAATCCGTGATCGGGTCGAGGTCAATGAGCGGGTGCTGATCACCACGCTGACCAAGCGCATGGCCGAACAGCTGACCGAATACCTCAGCGACAACGGCGTCAAGGTGCGGTATCTGCACTCGGACATCGACACGGTGGAGCGGGTGGAAATCCTTCGCGATCTGCGGCTCGGGACCTTCGATGTGCTGGTGGGGATCAACCTGCTGCGCGAGGGCCTGGACATTCCCGAGGTGTCGTTGGTCGCCATCCTGGATGCGGACAAGGAAGGCTTTCTGCGTGCGGAGCGCAGCCTGATCCAGACCATCGGCCGCGCGGCGCGGAATGTGAACGGCAAGGCGATCCTCTATGCGGACCGCATGACCGATTCAATGCGCAAGGCGATCGGCGAAACCGAGCGCCGCCGAGCGCGCCAGGTGGCCTTCAATGCGGAAAACGGCATCACGCCGCGCGGCGTGGTCAAGCGCATCCGGGATCTCATCGACGGCGTCTACAGCGACAAGCCGGGGCGCGACGATGCGAAGGTGATCCACGACATCGCCGAAGTCGAGGCGATGAGCGAGAAGGATCTCAGCAAGCGCATCACCCAGCTGGAAAAGCAGATGCTGGAGCATGCCCGCAACCTGGAGTTCGAGAAGGCGGCGCGCTTGCGCGACCAACTCGCCCAGCTCAAGGAACAGGCGTTCGGCGCGGCGGTGCACGACAATGTGGTGCCGATCACGGCCGCGAAGTCCTGAGGGCAGGGCGCGATGGCGGGTGTGCGCACATCGGTGCTTTTCGTCTGCACTGGGAATATCTGCAGGTCCCCGACCGCCGAGGGCGTGTTCCGCGCCAAGCTGGCGGCGCTCGGCTGGGCGGACCGCGTCCACATCGATTCGGCGGGCGTCGAGGGCTGGCATGCGGGCGAGGCGCCCGATCCGCGCACCCAAGACCATGCGCGAAAAAGGGGCTACGAGCTCGGCGATCAACGGGCGCGCGCGCTGCGCCCGGACGATTTCCAGCGCTTCGATCGGCTCATCGCCATGGATGCCGGCCATTTGCGGGAACTGCGCCGCCGCTGCCCCGCCGGCCTGCAGGCGCGCCTGTCGCTGCTTTCGGGCGGCGTCGAAATCCCGGACCCGTACTACGGCGGCCCGGCCGGTTTCGAGGCGGTGCTCGACCTGATCGAGCAGGCCTGCGAAGAACTCGCGCAGGAAATTGCGACGTCTCGCACGGCCTGATTCCGGCGCGTCGGGATGTGTCGGGGGTTACCCGAGCAAGCTTTTGCTTACCCGAGTAGAATGCTCACCTATAGCGGGGGTTAACCCTGCTTTGTGAGTCGGTCCGGGGTTCGCCGGGCTGCCGCTTCAAGGTCCTGCTGCCTTCACCGGCCCAAGGAGAAGTTCGATGCGTCTCACCACCAAAGGTCGTTTTGCCGTCACTGCGATGATTGATCTGGCCCTCCGTGAAAACGGCGGCCCGGTCGCGCTGGCGGCCATCAGCCAACGGCAACAGATTTCGCTGTCTTATCTGGAACAGCTGTTCGGCAAGCTGCGCCGCCACCAACTGGTGGAGAGCACCCGCGGACCGGGCGGCGGCTATTCGCTGGGCCGGCGCTCCGATGAGATCACCGTGGCCGACATCATCGTCGCGGTCGATGAGCCCATCGACGCCACCGGTTGCGGCGGCAAGGAAAACTGCATGGGTGACGACACCGGACGCTGCATCACGCACGACCTGTGGACGGCGCTCAACAACAAGATGATCGAGTACCTGGATTCCGTCACCCTGCGCAAGCTGGTGGACGACCAGCTCGCCAAGGGCGTGACCGTGGAAGAAGCGCCGATCAAGCGCGCCATCTCCAGCACCCCGGTCGTCAAGCCGATCCGCATCACCGCCCCGAATTCCGTGTTCGCGCTGGGCAACGCCCTGAGCAAGTAATCCATCGATCGGGCCCCTCACGGGCCGATGGATGCCCGCGCCAGTTTCCGTATCAGTTGGTCAGAAGAAGAAGCTTTCCCATGGACATGACCCCGCATTTCCCCATTTACATGGACTACGGCGCCACCACGCCGGTGGATCCGCGCGTCGTCGACGCGATGATCCCGTGGTTGCGTGAGCATTTCGGCAATCCGGCTTCGCGCAGCCATGCCTGGGGCTGGGAGGCGGAAGAAGCCGTGGAGAAGGCCCGCGTGGAGGTCGCCAAGCTGATTGGCGCCGACCCGCGCGAGATCGTCTGGACCTCCGGTGCCACCGAGTCCAACAACCTCGCGATCAAGGGCGCTGCGCACTTCTATCAGAGCCGCGGCAAGCACCTGATCACGGTCAAGACCGAGCACAAGGCGGTGCTGGACACCACCCGTGAGCTGGAGCGCCAGGGCTTCGAGGTGACCTACCTCGATGTGAAGGAAGACGGCCTGCTGGACCTGGATGTGCTGAAGGCGGCGATTCGCCCCGACACCATCCTGATCTCGGTCATGTTCGTGAACAACGAGATCGGCGTGATCCAGGACATCCCGACCATCGGCGCGCTGTGCCGTGAGAAGGGCATCGTGTTCCACGTCGACGCCGCGCAGGCGACCGGCAAGGTGGAGATCGATCTGGCCACGCTGCCGGTCGATCTGATGAGCCTGGCCTCGCACAAGTCCTACGGCCCCAAGGGCATCGGCGCGCTGTATGTGCGCCGCAAGCCGCGGGTGCGCCTGGAAGCGCAGATGCACGGCGGTGGTCATGAGCGCGGTCTGCGCTCCGGCACGCTGCCCACGCACCAGATCGTCGGCATGGGGGAAGCGTTCCGCATCGCCCGCGAGGAAATGGCCACCGAGCTGCCGCGCATCAAGGCGCTGCAGCAGCGCCTGCTGGACGGCCTGAAGGACATCGAGCAAGTCTTCATCAACGGCGACATGACCCGCCGCGTGCCTCACAACGTCAACGCTTCCTTCAATTACGTCGAGGGCGAGTCGCTGATCATGGGCATCAAGGGCATCGCGGTGTCCTCGGGCTCGGCCTGCACCTCGGCCAGCCTGGAGCCCAGCTATGTGCTGCGCGCGCTGGGCCGCAGCGATGAGCTGGCGCATTCCTCGCTGCGCATGACGATCGGTCGCTTCACCACCGAGGAAGAGATCGACTACGCCGTCTCGCTGCTGAAGGACCGCGTGGCCAAGCTGCGCGAGCTCTCGCCCCTGTGGGACATGTACAAGGATGGCGTCGATATCAGCGCCATCCAGTGGGCGGCGCATTGAGCGGCCGGTCCGGCACATATTCGTGACGAGCGCCCCGCGCGCACGCATCAACAAGACGTTGGAGAAACAGCCATGGCATACAGCGACAAGGTCATCGACCATTACGAGAATCCCCGCAACGTGGGCGCCTTCGACAAGGGCGACGACACCATCGGCACCGGCATGGTCGGCGCGCCGGCCTGCGGCGACGTGATGAAGCTGCAGATCAAGGTGAATCCGGCCACCGGCCTGATCGAAGACGCCAAGTTCAAGACCTACGGTTGTGGCTCGGCCATCGCGTCCAGCTCGCTGGTGACTGAATGGGTCAAGGGCAAGAGCCTGGATGAGGCGCTGGCCATCAAGAACACCCACATCGCCGAAGAGCTCGCGCTGCCGCCGGTGAAGATCCACTGCTCGATCCTGGCTGAAGACGCCATCAAGGCGGCGGTGGACGACTACCGCGCCCGCCACGCTGATGGCTCGGCCGCCGGCGCCGCGTCCAGCGCGACCGCGACGGCCTGAGGTCGACCATGTCCGTCACTCTGACCGAAGCGGCTGCCCGCCACGTGACCCGCTACATCAGCAAGCGCGGCCGTGGCGTGGGCGTGCGGCTGGGGGTGAAAACGACGGGCTGCTCCGGCCTGGCCTACAAGCTGGAGTACGCCGATGAAGTCACCCCGGACGATGTGGTGTTCGAAGGGCACGGCGTGAAGGTGCTCATCGATCCCAAGAGCCTGCCTTACCTGGACGGCACCGAACTCGACTTCGTGCGCGAAGGCCTGAACGAAGGCTTCAAGTTCCGTAATCCGCGCGAGAAAGACCGCTGCGGCTGCGGCGAATCCTTCCGGGTCTGACGACGTCCACGGGCGCGCGGCCCACGGGTCGCGGCAGGTCGGACAGGGCGCGGCGTGAGGGCCGCGCTTTTTCTTGCCGGCGCCGCCCACGTGATGGAACGACGATCCGCCCGCAGGCGTTCGCTCGCTCCCTGTTATCAGGCGCCTTGACGGCGTGACATCGTGAAACTTGACGACGACGACTTCAGTCTCTTCGGCCTGCCGCAGCAGTTTGCCCAGGACAGCGCCGAGATCGCCGCCCGCTGGAAGGCGTTGGCGGCGAAGGTGCATCCGGACCGCTTTGCCGCCGATGGTGCGGCGTCGCAACGGCTGGCGATGCAATGGTCGCTGCGGGTGAATGAAGCGCATCAGCGCCTGCGGGATCCGCTCAAGCGGGCGGCTTATCTCTGCGAACTGCGCGGCGCGCCGCTGCAGGCCAATGAGAACACCCGCATGCCGGCCGCCTTCCTGATGGAACAGATGGAATGGCGCGAAGCGCTGGATGACGCCAAGCAGGCCGACGCCGTGCAGCGCATCGATCGCCAGGTGGCCGAGCGCACGCAGGCGCTGCTGGCGCAAGCCGCCCGGCAACTGGATGAGGAGCACGACCCCGCTGCGGCCGCCGAGTCGGTCCGCGCGCTGATGTTCCTGACCCGATTTCGCGCCGACATCGATCGGCGCCTGGAAGCTTTCGAACAAGCCTGAGCTGGGGCGGCCTCGGGACAGGCCGCCCAGGGCGCGATCAGCCGGAGATGGGTGGCTGATGAGGCGTTGACAACAACAAGCGCAGACCCGGCGCAATGACCCCGCGTTGAGATCCAGACACACCATGGCCCTGCTTCAGATTTCCGAACCCGGCGCATCGCCCGATCCCCATCAGCGTCGCATTGCCGTGGGCATCGACCTCGGCACCACCCATTCGCTGGTGGCCGCGCTCCGTCACGGCGTCGCGGAATGCCTGCCGGATGACCAGGGTCGGGTGATCCTGCCGTCGGCGGTGCGGGTGATGCCGGAAGGCCGTCGCCAGTTCGGCTTCGACGCGCTGGCGGCCCAGGCCGAGGATCCCGAGAACACCATCGTCTCGGTGAAGCGTTTCATGGGTCGTCGGGTCGAGGACGTCGCCAATCGCGAGAAGCTGCCTTACCGCTTCGAGGACACGCCGGGCATGCTGAGCCTGGTGACCCGCGAGGGATTGAAATCGCCGGTGGAAGTGTCGGCCGAGATCCTGGCCACGCTGCGCCAGCGCGCCGAGGACACCTTCAACGACGACCTGTTCGGCTCGGTCATCACCGTGCCGGCATATTTCGACGACGCGCAGCGCCAGGCGACCAAGGATGCGGCCCAGCTGGCCGGCCTCAACGTGCTGCGCCTGATCAACGAGCCGACCGCCGCCGCCATCGCCTACGGCCTGGACAACGGCAGCGAAGGGCTCTACGCGGTCTACGACCTCGGCGGCGGCACCTTCGACATCTCGTTGCTCCGCCTCACGCGCGGGGTGTTCGAGGTCGTCGCGACGGGCGGCGATGCCCAATTGGGCGGCGATGATTTCGATCGTCTGCTGGCCGACTGGGCGCTGTCCCAGGCCGGTCTGAGCGCCGACAGCGCCCAGGACAAACGCCGCGTGCTGGTGGCCGCCCGCGCCGCCAAGGAAGCGCTGACCGATGCGGACACCGTGGTGCTGAGCAGCGCGCTGGATGCTGGCGCGTTGTCCGTCGAGGTCTCGCGTGCGCAATTCGAGGCGCTGGCGCAGCCGCTGATCGCCAAGACCTTGGCGGCGGTGCGCCGTGTGCTGCGCGATGCGCGGGTCTCGGCCGAAGAGGTCCAGGGCACGGTGATGGTCGGTGGCTCGACCCGCATGCCGATCGTCCGGCGCGCGGTCGGCGAGCTGTTCGGTCGCGAAGTGCTGACGAATCTGAATCCCGATGAAGTCGTGGCGCTGGGTGCCGCCGTGCAGGCGAATCAGCTGGCCGGCAACAGCGCCGACGGCGACATCCTGCTGCTGGATGTGATCCCGCTGTCCCTGGGTCTCGAGACCATGGGCGGGCTGGTCGAACGCATCATCGAGCGCAATGCCACCATCCCGGTGGCCAAGGCGCAGGACTTCACCACCTTCAAGGATGGCCAGACCGCGCTCGCGGTCCATGTGCTGCAGGGCGAGCGCGAGCTGGTGAGCGAGTGCCGTTCGCTGGCGCGTTTCGAGCTGCGCGGCATTCCGCCGATGGCCGCCGGTGCCGCCCGCATTCGGGTGACTTTCCAGGTCGATGCCGACGGCCTGCTGAGCGTGGCCGCCCGCGAGCTCGGCTCCGGCGTCGAGGCGGCGGTGCAGGTCAAGCCCAGCTACGGTCTGTCCGATGACCAGATCGCCGGCATGCTGCGCGAAGGTTTTGCGAGCGCGGAATCCGACATGCTGGCCCGCAAGCTGCGCGAAGCCCGCGTCGATGCCGAGCGCATGCTGCTCGCCACCGCCTCGGCCCTGCAGGCGGACGGCGATCTGCTGACGGCGGACGAGCGCGCCGCGATCGCGGCGCTGGAGGCCGAGGTCCACGCCCAGGCCCAGACCGAGGATGCCGACGCGATCAATGCGTCGGTGGAAGCGCTGGCCAAGGGCACCGAAGGCTTCGCTGCGGCGCGCATGAATCGTGGCATCCAGCAGGCCTTGACCGGCCGCAGCATCGATCAGGTCTGACGCCGGAGCCGTGACGCCCGCTCAGCCGCACCGGGTCCCGTGACCCGCTTCAAGGACATTCCATGCCAGTCATCAAGATCCTCCCGCATCCCGAATACGCGCCCGAGGGCAAGACCATCGAAGCGCCGTCCGGCACCTCGATCTGCGAGGCGCTGCTTGACCATCATGTGGACATCGAGCATGCCTGCGACCAGGTCTGCGCCTGCACGACCTGCCATGTGATCGTGCGGGAAGGCTTCGCCTCGCTCTCCGAGATGGAAGAGAACGAGGAAGACATGCTGGACCGCGCCTGGGGTCTGGAGCCGAATTCCCGTCTGTCCTGCCAGGCGATCCTGTCCAACAAGGATGTGACGGTGGAGATCCCCAAGTACTCCATCAATCACGCCAAGGAAAACCACTGATCCCCGGCGGGAGCGACTGAAGCCATGCGTGTCCTGGGCATTGAATCCTCGTGTGATGAAACCGGCGTGGCGCTGGTGGATGCTTCCGGCGACGGCGTGCCGCGCCTGCTCGCGCATGCGCTGCACAGCCAGATCAGCATGCACCAGGCCTACGGCGGCGTGGTGCCCGAGCTGGCCTCGCGCGATCACATCCGGCGCGTGCTGCCGCTGACGCGTGAGGTGCTGTCGGGCGCGGGCCTGTCGCTGGATGAGGTCGACGTGGTGGCCTACACGCAGGGCCCGGGACTGGCGGGCGCCTTGCTGGTCGGCGCGGGCGTCGCGGCCTCGCTGGCGGCGGCGCTGGATCGGCCGGTGATGGGCGTGCATCACCTGGAAGGCCACTTGCTGTCGCCGTTCCTGTCCGAAGATCCGCCGGAATTTCCCTTCATCGCCTTGCTGGTGTCGGGCGGTCACACCCAGCTGATGCGGGTGGATGACGTCGGCAGCTACGAGCTGCTCGGCGAGACCATCGACGACGCCGCCGGTGAGGCCTTCGACAAATCCGCCAAGCTGATGGGATTGCCCTATCCAGGAGGACCGCATCTGTCCCGGCTGGCCGAAAGCGGCCGCGAAGATGCCTATCCCTTGCCGCGTCCGCTGCTGCACAGCGGCAAGCCGGACTTCAGTTTCGCGGGCCTCAAGACGGCGGTGCTCACCCAGGTGCGCAAGCTGGAGCAGCAACCGGGCGGCATGACCGATCCGCAGCGCGCGGACCTGGCGGCGTCGACCCAGGCGGCGATCGTCGAGGTGCTGGTCAAGAAGTCGCTGCTGGCGCTCAAGGAGACCGGGCTCAAGCGCCTGGTGGTGGCGGGCGGTGTCGGCGCCAACAAGTCGCTGCGCGCCGCGCTGAATGCGGCCTGCGAGAAGCGGCGGGTGCGGGTCCACTATCCCGAATTGCATCTGTGCACCGACAACGGCGCGATGATTGCGCTCGCGGCGGGCCTGCGTCTGCAGCGCGACATGGCGTCGTTGACGCGCGGGGGCGGCTTCGAGGTCCGCCCGCGTTGGGATCTCGCGCAGCTGTGAAGCGGGTGAGGGCGATGGCGCGACGTCTGGCCGCGCGGCCATTCATCGCCGGCGTGGCGATGATGGCCCTGGCGCTGCTGAGCCCGGGCCTGCGGGCGGCGGAGCCGATCCGGCTGGCGTTGATCGAAGGCCTGTCCGGCCCATTGGGCAACGGCGGCGAAGCGGTCTTTCGCAATCTGGTCTGGGCGACCGAGCGCGTCAATGCGCGCGGCGGCGTGAAGCTGCCTGGCGGCGCACGACCGCTGGCGCTGCTGCGCTTCGACAGCAAGGGCTCGGTCGAGGAATCGCTGTCGATGTTGCGCGCGGCCACCGATCAGGGCGTGCCGGTCGTGCTGCAGGGCAACAGCTCGGCGGTGGCCGGCGCGCTGATCGCGGCGCTGGAGAAGCACAACCAGCGCGAACCGGGTCGTCGCGCGCTGTTCCTGAACTACGCCGCCGTGGATCCGGCGCTCACCAATGCCCAGTGCAGCTTCTGGCATTTCCGATTTGATGCGCACACCGACATGCGGCTGGCGGCGCTCATCGAGGTGATCGCGCAGGATCGTCAGCTCAAGACGCTCTACCTGATCAACCAGGATTACAGCTTCGGCCAGCATCTGCAGCAGCAGGCGAGGGCGCTGCTGGCGCAGCGGCGGCCGGACCTGCGCATTGTCGGCGATGAGCTGCATCCGCTCGGTCGGGTGAAGGACTTCATGCCCTATGCCTCCAAGATTCGGTCGAGCGGCGCCCAGGCGGTGCTGACCGGCAATTGGGGCAATGACCTGACGCTGCTGATCAAGGCCGCACGAGACCTCGGCCTGGATGCGCGCTTCTACACCTTCTATGGCAACGCGCTGGGCGTGCCCGGCGTGCTCGGCGAGGCGGGCGTGGATCGGGTGCTGGCGGTGGCGGAATGGCATCCGAATGTCGGCACGGCCGATGCCGAGCGCTTTTACGCGGCCTTCCGCCAGCGCTTCCCGAAGCCGGAGCACGACTATCTGCATGCCCGGATGCAGCTGATGATCGAGATGCTGGTCGCCGCGATGGAGAAGGCGGGCAGCGATGATCCGGTGCGCATCGCCCGGGCGCTCGAAGGCCTGCGGCTGGATGGGTGGTCGATCGGCGTGGCGCATCAGGGCTGGATGCGGCCGTCGGATCATCAACTGCAACAGCCGCTGTACGTCAGCGTGATGCGGCGTGCGGGCGAGGCGGGTGTTCCTCACGACAACGAAGGCTCCGGCGTCGGCTTTCGCACCCTGCGTTATCTGGCGGCGGATCAGGCTCAGCAGCCGACCACGTGCCGGATGCGACGTCCGGATTGAGCGCCGTCCCGGGCGTCTTGCCGTCCGTGGACTGCCGATGTTATGTATACTCCGCGTTGCTCTTGCCTGGCTCATCCAGGTGGGGCGCCTAGCACGGCACGGGTCGGTTTCACCTGTGACCGCAAGTCAACCTCGGAAACCGTCTGCGCACCTGTCGCCTCATGGGCCATGCCAGCGGACCTTCCGAACCATTCCGGAACAAGGAACGCATCATGTCCATCGCCGATCTGAGCAAGGCCGACATCGTCAAGGCCAACGCCCGCAGCGCCAACGACACGGGATCCCCCGAAGTCCAGGTCGCTCTGCTGACTGCTCGCATCAACGAGCTGACCCCCCACTTCAAGCTGCACGCCAAGGACCACCACGGCCGCCGCGGTCTGCTGAAGATGGTCAACCAGCGCAAGAGCCTGCTGGCCTACCTGAAGAACAAGGACGCAGCCCGCTACACCGCGCTGATCCAGAAGCTGGGTCTGCGCAAGTAATCTGCGCATGAAAGCAAAGAGCCTGTCTGGAGACCCAACAGGCTCTTTGTCGTTTCTGAACGCCCGGCCGCGGTGTGCGGTTCGGGTGGTTCAATCACCTTGGAGTCGAGTTGACGTGGCGCTGCTGTGTCATTCCAACGCGCTTGGTCGGACGGCCGACGAAGCAGGCGCTCTGGAATGGCATCCCGCCAAACCCAGCTTCACTCCCGGTCTCTCGCACCGCACCGCAAGCGGTCGCACAAACTGAGGAGATGCAATGAGCATGTTCAACAAGGTCGTCAAGAGCTTCCAGTGGGGCCCCCATCAAGTCACGATGGAGACCGGCGAAATCGCCCGTCAATCCAGCGGCGCCGTGCTGGTGAACATCGAAGACACCGTGGTGTTGGCCACCGTGGTGGCGAAGTCGGCTCCCAAGGCGGGCCAGGACTTCTTCCCGCTGACCGTCGACTACATCGAGAAGACCTACGCCGCCGGCAAGATCCCCGGCAGCTTCTTCAAGCGCGAAGGCCGTCCCAGCGAGCTGGAGACCCTGACCTCGCGTCTGATCGACCGTCCGATCCGCCCCCTGTTCCCGGAAGGCTTCTTCAATGAAGTGCAGGTGGTCGTCCACACCCTGTCGCTGAATCCGGAAGTGCAAGCCGACATCGCGGCGCTGATCGCCACGAGCGCCGCGCTGTCGATCTCCGGCATCCCGTTCAACGGCCCGATCGGTGCCGCCCGCGTGGGCTACATCAACGGCGAATACGTGCTGAACCCGGGCAAGACCCAACTGCTGGATTCCAAGCTGGATCTGGTGGTGGCCGGCACCGAAGGCGCCGTGCTGATGGTGGAATCCGAAGCCGACCAGCTGAGCGAAGACATCATGCTGGGTGGCGTGGTCTACGGCCACGAGCAAGGCCGCATCGCGATCGCCGCCATCAATGATCTGGTGCGCGAAGCCGGCAAGGCGTCGTGGGACTGGGTCGCTCCGGCCAAGGACGAGCCCTTCATCGCCAAGGTCACCGCCCTGGCTGAAGAGTCGCTGCGCGCCGCTTACCAAATCCGCTCCAAGCAGGCCCGCACCCAGGCTTGCCGCGATGCCTATGCGCAGGTCAAGGCCGCGCTGACGGCCGAAGGCGTGGAATTCGACGGCGTTGAAGTCGACGGTCTGCTGTTCGAGATCGAAGCCCGCATCGTCCGCAGCCAGATCCTGGCCGGCGAGCCGCGCATCGACGGTCGCGACACCCGCACCGTGCGTCCGATTGAGATCCGCAACAGCGTGCTGCCGCGCGCTCACGGTTCCGCGCTGTTCACCCGCGGCGAAACGCAGGCGCTGGTCGCCGCCACGCTGGGCACCGACCGCGACGCGCAAGTCATCGACGCGCTGGCGGGCGAGTACTCCGAGCGCTTCATGCTGCACTACAACATGCCTCCGTTCGCCACTGGCGAAACCGGTCGCGTGGGCAGCCCGAAGCGCCGCGAAATCGGTCATGGACGCCTGGCCAAGCGCGCACTGGTCGCGGTGCTGCCGACCAAGGAAGACTTCCCGTACTCGATCCGCGTGGTCTCCGAGATCACCGAGTCCAACGGTTCGTCGTCGATGGCCTCCGTCTGCGGCGGCTGCCTGTCGCTGCTGGATGCCGGCGTGCCGCTGAAGGCGCACGTGGCCGGTATCGCCATGGGCCTGATCAAGGACGGCAACCGCTTCGCCGTGCTGACCGACATCCTGGGTGACGAGGATCACCTCGGCGACATGGACTTCAAGGTCGCGGGCACCGAGGCCGGCATCACCACGATGCAGATGGACATCAAGATCGCTGGCATCACCAAGGAAATCATGGCCAAGGCGCTCGAGCAGGCGAAGGCCGGCCGCACGCACATCCTGGGTGAAATGCAAAAGGCGCTGGGTTCGGCTCGTACCGAGCTTTCGGCCCACGCTCCGCGCATCGAGACGATCAAGATCGACAAGTCGAAGATCCGTGACATCATCGGCACCGGCGGCAAGGTCATCCGCGAGATCGTCGCCGAGACGGGTGCCAAGGTGGACATCGACGATGAGGGCGTGATCAAGATCTCGTCCTCCGACGTCAGCCAGATCGAGGCCGCCAAGGCCTGGATCCTGGGCATCGTCGAGGAAGCGGAAGTCGGCAAGATCTATGACGGCAAGGTCGTCAACATCGTCGACTTCGGCGCCTTCGTGAACTTCATGGGTGGCAAGGACGGCCTCGTCCACGTGTCCGAGATGAAGAACGAGCGCGTGGAAAAGCCGACCGACGTGGTCAAGGAAGGCCAGGCCGTGAAGGTCAAAGTCCTCGAGATTGACAACCGCGGCAAGGTTCGTCTGTCGATGCGCGTCGTCGACCAGGAGACCGGTGCCGAGTTGGAAGACACCCGTCCTGCCCGCGAACCGCGTGAGCCGCGTGGTGGTGGCGACCGTTCCGGCGGTGGTGATCGCGGTGGCAGCGGTGGCGGTGATCGTCGTCGCCCGCGCGGTGATCGCAATGACCGCGGTGGCGGCCGTGGCGGCGATCGTGGCCCGCGCCGCGATGGCAACGGCGGTGGTGATCCCGATCACATGCCGGCCTTCCTCAAGGAAGACTGAGCCGCAGCCTAGCTGACAAAGAGGCCGCGCCGGGCAACCGGCGCGGTTTTTTTGTTGTCGGGACGTAAGGGTGGGGGGCCACGCAAGCCGGATCGCTGCCCGAGCGGAGCCATCTTTCCTTCGCCCCCGCAGCCGCCCTGTCTCGCTCTCCGCACTTTCGCGACTTCTACTTGCGTGAGTTCGGCAAAACGGGGTTCTGGAGGGTGTGCTCAAGGTCTGGAGAGGCTAGCACGCCTTGACTTAACTAACCAAATAGGATAAATGTGATAACCGTTGGAGCAATCCGACACGGCGGGTGCGGGTGAACGAAGGCCTCGTTCTACACCCCGCATCATGCGGCCGGTGCTCAAGACGGGCGCCTGCACCGCGATGTGAGACTTTGACCCGCCGGCACTAGCGTCGGAAATGGGGCCGGCGGGCTTTTGCGAGCTTTTCCCGTTGGTTGTCTTGCACCTTGAAAGCCGAGCGTGTGGTCCTGCTTTCGCATTCCCCCACTCGCCGGTCGCACGATGGAATGCCGAGCCAAGCCTGTTGCGCCAGGCCAGCGCCGGCCGCAACGTCCGCCGTCTGCTCGATATCCCCAGGCGTTATCTCGCGCTCGCCAGCGGGTGCGAACGCGTGCCTGGCGGCCTCAGCCTCAGCCGGTCACCGTCAGGCGCGGCGGGGCGAGATCGTCGCGCGTGACTCGCTTCTCCACGCTGCGGACGCAGTTCTTGCCCGCTTTCTTCGCCTCGTACAGCGCGGTGTCGGCCATGGGCACCACATCGCTCGCGCTGGTCGATGTTTCGGGCACGGTGGCGACGCCGAACGATGCGCTGATCGACGTATCGTGCGCTTCGGAAAGCCCCTCGATCCGGGCGCGCAATAGTTCGGCCTTCATCATGGCATCGTCGAGCCCGCAGTTGGGCAGGATGACCATCAGTTCCTCGCCACCGTACCGCGCCACGACGTCAGAGGGTCGTAGCGCCGAGACGAGCTGCGCCGCCACGTCGCGCAACACGCTGTCACCCTTGGCGTGGCCGTTCTCGTCGTTGAGGTGCTTGAAGTTGTCCAGGTCGATCATGATGACCGAGGTCGCGCCGCCAGAGCGTTCGGCCAAGCTGATATAGCGCTCCAGCGCGTCTTCCATGTAGCGCCGGTTGTAGAGCCCGGTCAGCGGATCGCGCAGCGATTGCGTGCGCAGCTTGTC
>CAJYPV010000005.1 GCA_913776825.1 Burkholderiaceae bacterium | reverse complement strand
TCCCCTCGGTGCTCCTGCACCATCCTCACGGCACGCTCGCGCACCTCGGGTGAGAACTTGTTCGACTTGCTCATGGCTCAATCCTCTCAGAGTGTTGAGCCTCCTCAAAATCCGGGGCGCTTCAGTCATGCCAGGATTGCAGTCGGGGACCAGATTCTCTCTGAATTGCAGCGACGCGCAGCCTCCAGCAATGCGTGGAGGTGGCCGATTTGCCGTTACCCGCCGGCTCGTTGCTCAGCACAGAATTTCGTGCAGCCCTAAGGGTCGTATCGCCCGCACCGCGGCATTGGCGATGTCGCACCAATGTGCAGTCTTATTGCTTCAGGGCATAACGAGTGACGCTTCACAACAAGACGCGCCGACTTTCGAAGTTGATATCGGCCTGAAGCAAGGGAAACAACGCTGCCGAGCCCGCGGCAAGCCGCACATCGAATCATGTTGTTTGCCCGGCACACCTGTCGCAGAAGTGCGAATGACCCGCGTGAACTGTAAGCACGCGATTACCTCTCGCCGAATCACTCCAGGCTAGCGCCCACTTCGCATTCCCCATCACGGCTTCGCCTGCTGGGCGAATGACGCGTGGACGCCATTCGTCGCCCCCGCCATAGTGACTCCAATGCATTCCGCGCGCGCTGATCGAGACTGCTCTCCATCCGCCGTGAGTCTCGAGGCAGAGCCTGGAAACCCCGCTGCGGCCGCATTCGACCGACGCCATCCGTCCTCTCCGATCGATTCACGAGGCGCTGCACCGCGCCATTGAATGGAGCCAGGAAACGTCTCCAGACGTCTTCTCGCCGCTGTCATCGGATGGTCACGATTGCGGACATTTCGGGCGAATGCCGCCATTAGCTGAATGGCCGAATCAGGCGCCGGATGTCCGATTCGATACATCGAGCGCGATTCGCGTCATTTCATTCGAAAGGAGGCATCAATTGGACACATATTGAAACTTGCCCCTTGGTAAACCCAACGCAGACACTCCGCCTGCCCCTCCAAGGAGGGACAAGCCATGCGCGTCGTGAGCTGATAGGCGGCACACGCGCCGGACCAATCCGGTCCAACACCATCGGTGGTGGGAGCGATCCCGCACCGCACCGATCGCACCCACAGGCACGGGAGGGAAGCAACATGGAGTTCAAGCAACTCGGCATCTTGATGGGCAGGGCATTTGTCCCCGCCCTACTGGGCAGCGCGCTGCTCGCCGCTTGCGGCGGCGGCAATGGCAGCGGCCAGCAGGCCGACGTCAAAATCGCCAGCAGCGAAGACGGCACGGGCGACAGCGCGGCGCGCGCCAAGCGCATGGCCGGCGACAACGGCACCGAAACGGCGCTCACGCCGGTCTCGGCCACCGGCAGCTCGATGGAGCGCGGCGACCTGAGCGGCGCCAAGGCCATCGACAAGGACGACAACAGCCGCTGGGGCTCCGCGTTCACCGACAACGAATGGCTGACGCTGGACTACGGCAGCAGCGTCAGCATCACGCGGGTGCGCATCAACTGGGAAAACGCCCACGCGAAGAAGTACCTGCTGCAGACCTCTGAAGACAACAGCACCTGGACCACGATCAAGACCGTCGAGAACAGCGCCGGCGGCATCGAGGACCTGACCGGCCTGAGCGGCCAGGGCCGCTATCTGCGTGTGCAGGGCGTGACCCGCTCGACCGGCTACGGCTATTCGATCTTCGAGATCCAGGCCTTCACCGGCGCCGCCGTGCCGCCGGTCACGCCGACGAACCCGACCGAGCCGACGACGCCCACCCAGCCGCAGACCCCGGTCGGTGACCTGAGCAAGCCCGGTGTGGCGATCAAGCCGACCGCGACGATCTCGTCGACCCCGGAGAACGCCGGCCTGTCCGCGAAGAACTCGATCGACGGCAACCTGTCCACCCGCTGGGCCTCCAAGCCTGAAGACGGCGCCTGGATCCAGTACGACTTCGGCACGCCCCAGGCCCTGGGCTACATGAAGCTCGTCTGGGAGAACGCCTATGGCAAGGCCTACGAGATCCAGGTCTCGGACAACGGCCAGGACTGGAAGCGCCTGCGCAACCAGGACGCCGGCAAGGGCGGCACCGAGGAATACTTCAACCTCGGCGTGACGACGCGCTTCGTCCGCATTCAAGGCGTGACCCGCGCCACGGCCTATGGCTATTCGCTGTTCGAGGTCGAATTCAAGACCGCCGGCAGCGACAACAGCATTCCGCTGACGGCCACCACGCCCTTCGCCTTCCCCGCGAACGGCACGGCGATGAGCGCGCTGTATCAGCCGCAGGCCCCGATCGAGCAGATCCAGTTCACCTTGCCGGACGGCACGCTGGTCACCCGCTTCGGCCAGCGCGGCATCGGCCGCCACGGTCGCGAGCGCGGCGAGGAATGGAATGAAATCGGCTTCGGCCCCAATGAGACCGTGGACGCCAATGGCAATCCGCAGGACAAGGGCCCAGGCAATTACCTGAACTTCGTCGCCAACTACTTCAAGAACCGCGTCTGGGGCGTCGAGTTCATCGACAACAGCCGCGTGCCGGGCGTCACCAAGCCGCGCCTGATCGTGAACCAGTACTTCCCGCAGGCCCAGCGTGGCGGCGGCCACTCGTTCTTCCGTCGCATCGACGATCCGAATGTCACCGGCTACGGCTGGATGTCGCCGGGTCAGCTGCTGGATCCGACCACCTACACCGACGGCTTCGTCGACAAGACCTCCTGCCCGGTAGTTCCCAAGCCGCCGCAGAACGCCCTGGCGCGTCCGAACTCCGGCTACAAGGACGTGATCGGCGCGAACGACGGCTGCTCGGTCGTGCTGGACAACATGCCCGGCCATCAAGACCTGGCCCCCAATGCCAACGGCGTACTGGTGCCGAATGGCGTCAACATCCCGGCGCGTCCGCTGCAACTGGGTGAAGCGATCGAGTTCACCGGCTCGTTCTTCTCCAGCCGTGCGGCGATGGATGCGGTCGGTGACAACGGCGCTTACCGCTACTACACGACCGAAGTCATCTACGTCATGGGCACGGGCCTGCGTCCCTGGTACGGCATCCAGCCGCGCCTGAACAGCACGCCGCTGCCGGATGCCGTGCTGTCCGGCGGTCTCGGCTCCGTGTCGTACAACTACACGGACGAAGGCTGGCGCATGTTCCAGCAGCCCTTCAACAACACGGGCATGCAGAACCTGCAGCGCTTCGTGGAAGGTCGCCGCACCGTGCACAGCAGCTTCGTGACCGGCGCGCATGCCGAGGCGGGCAATGATCCGATGACCTCGATCCAGGGCCTGGCGGGATCGCGCTTCAATGCGACGGCCTGCGTCCAGTGCCACACCAACAACGGCCGCAGCCCGGCGCCGTTCGCGGTGGGTCAGCGTCTGGACAAGATGGCCTTCCATGTCGCGGTCAAGGCGGCCGATGGCTCGATCCGTCCCGATCCGCGTTATGGCTCCGCCATCCAGATGAACTCGATGTCCACCTCGGGTGCGCCTCAGGATTGGGGCAATGCGGTGAAGGTCGCCGGTTTCGAGAGCAGCACCGTGACGCTGGCCGATGGCACCAAGGTCGAACTGCGCAAGCCGAAGTTCGGTTTCGACGGTCCGAGCCCGCAGCTGTGGTCGGCCCGTGCCGCCATGCCGCTGCTGGGGGTGGGCCTGCTGGAAGCGGTGCCTGAAGCCGACATCCTGGCGCGCGTGCGCACCACGCCGGACCAGGACGGTGTGCTGGGCAAGGCCAACTTCGCCTTCGATCCGGAAACCGGCGCGACGCGTCTGGGCCGCTTCGGCGCGAAGGCCAGCAAGGTCAGCATCCGTCATCAGGTGGCCAATGCGCTGCTGAACGACATGTCGGTGACCTCGCCGGTCTATCCGAACCGCAGCTGCGCGACCGACCCGCAAGGTTGCCGCACGGCGCCGGCGCAGAAGGGCATTCAAGAGTCCGACCTGACCGCGCTGACGCAGTACATGCAACTGCTGGCGGTGCCGGCGCAACGCAGCATCCCGAGCGGCTTCCCCAAGGGTGTCGCGCCGCTGGATGAGCATCGCGTGGATGCCGCTCAGGTGGCCAACGGCCGCAAGGTGTTCGATGCGCTGCGCTGCGCGGCCTGCCACACGGCGGAAATGAAGACGGGCAAGAACCATCCGTTCGCGGAACTGCGCGACCAGACGATTCGTCCCTTCACCGACCTGCTGCTGCACAACATGGGCTCGGCCCTGGCGGACAACCTGCCGGAAGGTCAGGCGACTGGCGAGATGTGGCGCACCCCGGCCCTGTGGGGCATCGGCTACACCGAGAAGGTGGCCCAGGGTCAAGCGGTCGGCTATCTGCATGACGGCCGCGCGCGCACCCTGACCGAAGCCATCCTGTGGCACGGCGGCGAAGCCGAGAAGTCGCGTCAGCGCTTCGAGCAGCTGTCCAAGACGGACCGCGACGCGCTGCTGGCGTGGCTCCGCACGCTGTGATGGATTGACCGGAGCGCCTCGCGCGCTCCCGCAATGACGAAGGCCGTGGCGCAATGCCACGGCCTTTTTTCGTTCTGCTCAGGCCTAATGTCGACCTTTGGCCGCCGTCAGGCGACGCATGGTCAGCCCACCCGGGCCCTCACCTTCCCGACGCATCCGCTCGTACGAGATGCCAAGCGTTCACATGGACAAATTCCTGCTGCAGCAACAGATGCTGGAACAGCTCGCCGCCGACCTGCTGCAGGCCGAGCAGGCCGCACGCGTGGCGCATGAAACGGCCACGCACGAAGAGAACATCGCCGAGAACAAGTACGACACGTTGGGGCTCGAAGCGTCCTACCTGGCCACCGGCCAAGCGCGGCGCGCCGAGGCCATTCGCCAGGCCATGGCCGACTGGCGCCAATTCCGCCCCCGCGACTACGACCCCGCACTCGGCATCCAGATCGGCGCGCTGGTCTGCCTCGTCGATGCCGACGACCGGGAGCAACATCTCTTTCTCGGACCGAATGGCGGCGGCATGAAGCTGCAGAGCGGCGCTCAATGCGTTCAGGTCATCAGCGGCGACGCGCCGTTGGCCCAGGCGATCCTGGGCAAATTCGAAGGCGACGAGGTGACGGTGCAGGTCGGCCGCGTCCGCCAGCAGTTCGAGGTGCTGCGGGTGGATTGAATCGGGCCAGCGCTCGCACACCTGCAGCGTCAACGCGCTGACCTGCCACAGCCCAGTCAAATCCTCGGGTCAGAATGCGGCCGGATCAGCCCTCGCCTGTCTGCCCATGCACCTTGACCGCCCCGCGTCCCACACGCTTCGCTCCGCTTCCTGGATGACCCGGCTCACGGGACTGACCCTGCTACTCCTCGCGACGGCGGGCGCGCCGGCGTCTGCCGCGACCACACCGCCGGCTGCGTCCGTGCCGGCGTCGGCCGCGTCGGCCACCACGGCCGTGCCGCGCACGCCGGTGATCCTGATCTCCATCGATGGCCTGCGCCCGGATGATCTGGATCGTGGCGTCACGCCTCACCTGAGCCGCCTCGCGGCGCAAGGCGTGCGGGCAGAGGCGATGAGGCCGTCCTTCCCCACCAAGACCTTCCCCAACCATTACACGCTCGTCACCGGCCTGCGCCCGGACCACCACGGCGTGGTGGACAACACGATGGAAGACGCCGCCATCCCGGGCGTTCGATTCACGCTGAGCAACGTGGCTGCGGTGACCGATCGCCGCTGGTGGGATCAGGCGGAACCGATCTGGGTGACCGCGGAGAAGCACCACATCCGCACCGCCACCATGTTCTGGCCCGGCTCTGAAGCGGCCATCCAGGGCGTGCGGCCGACGCGCTACGCGGTCTTCGACGGCAAGCTCTCCGCCGATGGGCGGACCGACCAGCTCCTCAGCTGGATCGATCACGACGACGACAGCGACGGCTTCGGTTTCCTCACGCTTTACTTCGATGACGTGGACCACGCCGGCCACGAGCAAGGCCCCGGCAGCGCGATGGTGATGGACGCCCTGGCGCAGGTCGACCGTGCCGTCGGGCGTCTGGTCGACGGTCTGGCGGCCCGCCAGCGGGTGGCCAATCTGGTGGTGGTGTCGGACCACGGCATGGCGCCGGTGAGCGCCTCGCGGGTGGTGCGTCTCGACCGAATGCTGCCGTCGGGCAGCTACCGCGTCGTCAGCAGCGGCCCGTTCGCTGGCCTCGAGCCGACACCGGGCCGGGAGGCGGAGTTGGAAGCCGCCTTGCTGCAGCCGCATGAACACGCCGAATGCTGGCGCAAAGCCGAGATCCCGGCGCGATTGGCCTACGGACGCAACGCGCGCGTGCCGTCGTACTTCTGCCTCGCCGAGCCCGGCTGGACCCTGTCGGCGAGTGAGGCCTCCGCGCGAAGGACCAAGGGCGGCGCACATGGCTATGACCAGCAGGCGCCGGACATGCGGGCCACCTTCATCGCGTCCGGTCCCGCGTTCAAGTCCGGCGTGGTGCTGCCGCCTTTTGACAATGTCGATGTCTATCCGCTGCTGATGCAGTTGATCGGCCTGACGCCATTGCCTTCGGATGGTCAGTTGGAGACGCTGCGGCCGGCGCTGCAGCGCTGAGAACGGCCATTCACGCCAATTGCTGCATCACCCAGTCGACCACGCCGGCGGCGCTGCGGAATTCATCCGTCGATCGAGCGGGCACCTCGGGATGACGATCCCGCCACATCGCGGCGAGCGCGGCCCCGGGGCCGACTTCCAGCACGCAACGCACGCCGCGCTCGGCGAGGCTGTCGAGACACTCGTCCCAGCGCACCGTCGCGGCGATCTGGCCCGAGAGCGCCGAGGTCAGCGTTTGCAGCTGCCGGCTGGGCATGCCCGTCAGGTTGCTGATCAGCGCGATCCTAGGGGGCTTCAAGGTCAGCGTGGCGAGGTGTTGAGCGAAGGCCTCGGCGGCTTCGGCCATCCACGGCGTATGCGACGCCACGGCGATCGGCAACGGTTTGCAGCGCAGGCCCGCAGCGGTCCAGCGTTCGGCCGCGCGGTGAAGCGCGGACGTCGGGCCACCGACGATCACATGCTCCACGCTGATGCGGATGGCCAGCGACAGGTCCGGCTCAGCCGCCGCGATCGCGTCGACGGCAGGCCCTTGCACCGACATCAGGCCGCCCCCTTGGCCTTGCGCCGCTGCATTCATGGCCGCCGCACGACGAGTCGCCAGGTCCAGCGCCGTGTCCAGATCAAACACGCCCGCTGCCGAAAAGGCCGCGACCTCACCCACGCTGTAGCCCGCCATCGCGACCGGCGTGGGCACCTGCGCAGCGATCGCTTGCCAGGCGGCCAGGCTCACGCCCGTCAACAACGGCTGTGCAATCGTATTGGCATGCAGCCAGTGCGGGTCCGCCGCGCGCGCTCGCCAGTCAGCGCCGATGCGCTGGCTCAATGACGCGAGCGCGGCGGCGGCGGCCGGGGTGTCCTCCAGCCACGGCAGCATCTGCGCATGCTGAGCGCCCTGGCCGGGAAAGAGCAGGCCGAGGCTCATTCAACCCAGGCGATGGAGCCAGCAGGCGGCGGCCAGTGTGTCGGCCGACCCGCCGGGAGACAGGCGCTGGCGGACGAACTCGCGGCCGATCGCGGCGGCGACAGCCGGGCCGTCGCTGCGAGCGGCACCGCCGGCCGCGAGAAACTCACGCGCGGTTTGCTGCGCATGGCGCAAGCCGGCAAGGCCGCCACGGTGGGCCAGATTGCTGTCGTCGAGCACGGCCATGGTGGTGAACAGCGTGTCGAGTTGCGCATCCGCACGGCTGAGCCCGCGGGCCAGACCATCGCGCAGCGAAGGCGCGGCCGTTTCGAACAGCGTCGGGAAGCCGAGTGCTGCTTCGGCGGAGGCGCTGCGCAGTTGGTAGCGTCGCGCGGCCAGGCCGCCAGGCAGCGAGGACGGGCGCTCGGCGCGCCGGGTCAGCGCGTCGCCCCAATGCTGGCGTAGCGCGGCGCGAAGCGTTTCGGGCGGGGCACGTCGCCCGACGGCACCAGCCGCCGCGCACAGCAGACCGAGCATGAAGATGGCGCCGCGATGGGTGTTGATGCCGCCGGTCGCGGCGAGCATGCGCGCCTCGGCATCGATGCCGGCGCGCTCGAGCGCCTCGAAGGGGGCGCCCTCGGCACCCAGCTCGGCGATGCGCACGAAATAGCCGCGCAGCGCCAGGATGCTGCGCAGGAAGGTCTGGGCATCCATGTCCTCATGGCTGCCGCGACAACTGAGCGTGACGAGGCCTGGCTTGGGCGAGAGCGCCAGTTCGTCGTACAGCGACAGGACCGCCGCACGTCCGATGGCGAGCGGTGTCAGCGCCTCCGGCAGCCGGGCGACTTGCGCGGTCATGCGCCCTCCGGCTGACGGTCGAGGGACGTCATGGTCTGCACCGTGGTGACTCCATGCAGGCGTTTGACGAGCAAGGCGCGCGTCCGACCTTCGCGCCAGGCCTGCCATTCGCGCCAGGCGACTGCGGCGCCGCCGGGGAAGACCAGCTCGCCATCGAGCCGCACCGAGCCGCCCCACTGCGCGAGGCAGCGGACGGCGGCGTCCGCCTCGTCCGAACCGCCCACGCTCATCCAAAGATCCAGATCCGATTCCGCGCGCGTGTAGACCAATCCCGTCATCGCCTGCCAGCCAAAGCTGCCATAGGCGCGAGGCGTCACGCCCTCCTGCGCCAGGAACTGCACCAGAGCCACAGCGCTGGCGCGTGCCGTTCCAGGCAGTTGCGCCGCGATCCGGTCCAGCAGCGGGAACTCGTCGAAGTACGCAATCGCCGTGCGGGGAACCGGCAGCATCCATCGCTGCCGTGACCACCGAGCCGGCCCGCTCAGGGCAAGAGCGACCTCCCCTTCGGCCAGGGACTCCGGCTGACGGGTCACGACCAGAGGGAGTCGGTGCGCCGCCCAGTGCTGCACGCATTCCGGCGCATCGCCCTCCCAGCCACGTGCCAGCACCTGACGCCAGCCGTCGTCGGACAGCCAGGCGATCTGGTGTCGGTGCAGCGCGGCCATGGGATCAGACCGCCTGCAGCACGCGCTGGATCACGTCTGCCGCATGCCGCCGGCCGCCGCGCGCGGCACCGTCTTCGGCACGCCGGTCGACCGTCGGCGCCTGCGCCAGCGCGTCGCGCAAGGCGGCCTGGAAGTCGCCCTCCCACAAGCGCCGCACACCCCCCATCGCGACGTAGTTGTCCACACCGGGGGCGAACACCGGGTTGTCCTTGGAGAGCTCGGCCAGCATCGACTCCGGCAGCTTGGTGACGCGCGCCATCGCGGGCAAGCGCATCACGCGGATCTCGGCTTCCGGCACGGCATCGCAGGCATCCGCGATGAGGCCCGAGGTGATGAAGCCGCCCGACAGCGCCTGGTCGTAGACGAGGCCCAGCACGCGATGTCCGCGACGCCGCGCGAGATCCAGGCACATGCCCAGATGCGCCATCGCGCGGTTGATGCCGAGCAGCTCGTCACGGCGGCGCAGTTGCTGGCCTTGGGTATCGATCAACAGCAGGAGCGCTCGGCCCGGATGACGTGCGACGGTGTCCAGCACGACGCGCGCCTGCGCCAGCGCGAGTTGCACGCCGATCGGGGCATGGTCGGTCGTGCCGAGCACGGTGAGCATCTCGCCGTCGAAGCTCACCTCACCGTGCAGGAAGTCGCCATCGCGGCGGATGCCATGCTCAGCCCCGAAGAGCTGCGTGGCCAGGTGTTGCCAGTCCATCAGCGGGCTCCCAAGGCGGTCACGGCCGCCACGTCCAGGTCGGGAATGCGGGCCGCGTCAGGCAGGCCCAGCGCGGCCCACAGCTCGATCGCCTCGGCGCCTTGAAAGTCCAGGCGGGCGCTCAGCCGCGCGTGCTCGGCCTCCAGTCGTTCGAGCGTGACGGGGTGGCTGGCGTCGAGGGCCGTGATCGCCGCGATGGCCGCCTCGCGGAAGGCCGACACATCGTCCTCCACCAGCGCGTCGCAATCGCCGGTCAGCCAGCGGTGCTTGCCGCCGGTGGTGCGCCACACCAGCGCGCGGTCGCGGCTGTCGAATTCCTCGACGCCATGCGAGGCCTCGATGACCTCGGGACCCGACATCGCCAGCCGGCCGATGTCGCTCATGATGATGTGATCGGCGCAGCGCGCCACGATGCCCATGCCGCCGAAGCAGCCGCCGGTGCCGCCGATCAGCACCACGACCGGGATGCCGGCGGCGCGCACATCCAGCAGCGCGCGCATCACCTCCGACACGGCGATCAGCCCGGCATTCGCTTCATGCAGCCGCACGCCACCGGACTCCGCCAGCAGCAGCACTGCATCGGGCCGGTCCCGCAGCGCCCGCTGCAGCCAGCCGACGAGCTTGGCACCATGGACTTCGCCCACGCCGCCGCCCATGAACTGCCCTTCCTGCGCGGCGACGAACACCGGTCGGCCGGCCAGCGTGGCGCGCCCGATGGCGACGCCGTCATCGAATGAGGCCGGCACGCCGAGTTGGGCCAGATGCGGACTGGTGAGCTTGAGCGCGGGCGGCAGCCATTCGTGAAAGCTGTCCGCGTCCAGCAGCAGGGCCAGGCGCTCGCGCGCACTGCATTCGGAAAAGGAGATCATGGCTGGAGCTCCTGCGCGGCCTGATCGAGCCGCAGGCTGACCACCGCGGGGGTGGCTCCCATATCGTGGATGGACACCTGCACGCCGGCCAGGCCGTGGCGCTGATGGAAGTCGTGCACGACCGCGGCCCAGATCGCGCCGAAGCCGCGCGCCGAGGTCTCGATGTGGATGCGGCAGTCGCTGCCGGCGGCCGGCTCCAGCAGGACCTCCAGGTTGCCGGAGCCGACCACGCCCACCAGCACGGGCGTGAACTGGCCGGCCGCGCGCGTGCCGGGGAAGGCGTAGTCGAGGGTTTCGAGACCGGGTTGCATGGGGCAGTCCCTCACCAGTTGCGAAAGCGCTTCGGAGGCGCATAGAGACCGCCCGAGGCACGCACGAGGTCGCGCATGCTGCGGGCAGCCAGGAGATTGCGGGTCGCATCGCGCGGGTCGATGCCGAGGTCGGCCGGGCGGCGGATGACGCCGCGATCACGCAGGTTCTCCACCATGCGGGCGTCCCGCGCCAGCCCGACCGCCGTGTAGCCCGACACACCGCGAATGGCTTGCTCGCGCTCTTCGTCGCTGCGGCACAGCAGCAGGTTGGCGATGCCTTCCTCGGTGAGCACATGGCTCACGTCCTCACCGTAGATCATGATCGGCGGCAGCGCCATGTCGGCCTGCTCCTGCAGCGTCCACGCATCGAGGCGTTCGACGAAGGCGGGCTGCATGTGCTCGCGGAAGGTTTCGACCATCTGCACCACGAGCTTCTGCCCGCGCGGCGTGCCGGCCGCTCCGGCCCGGCCCGCTCGTGCCTCGCCGCCCGCCTTCAGCCAGGCCGGGCTGGCGTGGCGGCGACCGCGGGCATCGGCGCCCATGTTGGGCGCACCGCCGAAGCCGGTGATGCGGCCCAAGGTGGCGGTCGAGCTGTTGCCCTGCAAATCCATCTGCAGCGTGGAGCCGATGAACAGGTCGCAGGCGTAGTGACCGGCGGCCTGGCAGAACGCGCGGTTGCTGCGCAGGCTGCCGTCCGCGCCGGTGAAGAACACGTCGGAGCGGGCGCGGATGTAGTCCTCCATGCCGAGCTCGGAGCCGAATGAATGCACGGACTGCACCCAGCCGGCCTCGATGGCCGGGATCAGCGCCGGATGCGGATTGAGCGCCCAGTGCTGGCAGATGCGGCCTTTCAGACCGAGCGACTCGCCGTAAGTGGGCAGCAGCAGCTCGATGGCCGCCGTGTCGAAGCCGATGCCGTGGTTCAGCCGCTGCACGCCGTATTCGGCGTAGATGCCCTTGATCGCCATCATGGCCATCAGCACCTGGATCTCGCTGATCTGCGCCGGGTCGCGGGTGAAGAGCGGCTCGATCAGATTCGGCCGCGGCGCGGGCACGACGAAGTTCACCCAGTCTGCGGGGATGTCGATGCGGGGCAGCGTGTCCAGCACCTCGTTCACCTGGGCGATGACGATGCCGCCGGAGAAGGCGGTGGCTTCGACGATCGCGGGCGTGTCCTCGGTATTCGGTCCGGTGTAGAGATTGCCGTGACGATCAGCCGCCTGCGCGGCCACCAGCGCCACCTTGGGCGTGAGGTCGACGAAGTAGCGGGCGAACAGTTCGAGGTAGGTGTGGATGGCGCCGATCTCGATGCCGCCACTGCTCACCAGCCGCGCCAGTCGCGCGCCCTGCGGGCCGGAGAACGAGAAGTCCAGCCGGCGGGCGATGCCGCTCTCGAAGATGTCCAGGTGGGCCGGCAGCGCCAGCACCGACTGCACCATGTGCAGGTCGTGCACGCGCTGCACATCGAGTTGCGTCAGCGTGTCGGCGAGGAAGTCGGCCTGCTTCTGGTTGTTGCCTTCCAGGCAGACCCGATCGCCGGGTTGCAGCACCGCTTCGAGCAGCTCGACCGCGGCGTCGGTGTCCACCTGCCGGCCGCGCAGGCGCGGGCCGAGGGCGGTGGCGGCGCGCTCGAGTCGCTCGCGCCGTTCACGGTCACGCAGGTTCCAGGCGGGAGCGTTCATCGTCGACTCCTCAGTGCGGTGTGGCCAGCGCGCCCATGACGGCATCCGGCAGGCCGGTCGCGATGCCGGGGAAGATGCAGATCAGCAGCACGGCCAGCAACATCAGCACCACGAAGGGCAGCACACCCCAGATGATGTCACGCAGCTCGATGTCGGGTGCGATGTTCTTGATGACGAAGATGTTCAGGCCGACCGGCGGGTGGATGAGGCCGGTCTCCATCACGATGGTCATCAGGATGCCGAACCAGATCAGGTCGAAGCCCGCGGCCTTGAGCGGCGGCAGGATGATGGGCGCGGTCATCAGGATGATGCTGACCGGCGGCAGGAAGAAGCCCAGCAGGATGACCATGAACAGCACGGCGGCGAGCAGCACCCACTTGGACAGGTGCATGCCGACGATCCACTCCGCCGCCGCCTGGCTGATGTGCAGATAGCTCATCACGTAGGAGAACAGCAGCGACATGCCGATGATGAACATCAGCATCGTCGATTCCTTCAGCGTGGACGTGAGGATGGGCGCCACGTCGCGCGGCCGCCAGACGCCGTAGATGGTGGCGATCAGCAGCAACGCCAGCAGCGCGCCCAGGCCCGCCGTCTCGGAGGGCGTCGCGAAGCCGCCGTACAGCGCCACCATCACCCCGATCAGCAGCAGCACGAAGGGCACCACGCGCGGCAGCATCTCGAATTTCTGGCGGCGGGTGAAGGTCTCCTGCGCGAGCAGCGCGGACGCCGCGCCGGTGCGGCGGTATTCGGCTTCCGCCAGCGCATGCTCCTTGCGATAGCGCAGCGCGGCGTAGGTGGCGAACAGCGCCACCAGCAGCACGCCCGGCATGATGCCGGCGAGGAACAGCCGACCGAGCGACTGCTCGGCCGCGACGGCATACAGGATCATCGTCACCGACGGCGGCAGCAGGATGCCCAGCGTGCCGCCCGCAGCGATGATGCCGGCTGCGAAACCTGGCGAATAGCCGCGCTTGCGCATCTCGGGAATGCCGGCGCTGCCGATCGCCGAGCAGGTCGCCGGGCTGGAGCCGGCCATGGCCGCGAACAGCGCACAGGCGAAGACATTGGCAATGCCCAGGCCGCCGGGAATGCGGCCCATCCAGACATGCATCGCGGCGTAAAGATCCTGGCCCGCACGCGACTTGCCGATGGCGGCGCCCTTCAGGATGAACAGCGGAATGGACAGCAGCGTGATGCTGGCCATTTCCTCGTAGACGTTCTGGGTGACGGTGTCCAGCGCCGAGGCCGGCATGAACAGGGCCATGAACAGGGTGGCGACGCTGCCGAGCGCAAAGGCGATCGGCGCGCCGGAGAACATGAACAGCAAGGTGACGATGCCGAACAGCGTTCCGAAGGCGAGCATGCTCATCGGGCGACTCCTTGCGGATGGAAGAGCTTGTTCAGTTGGGCGGTCAGTTGCACCAGCAACTGCAGCGCCAGCAGCGTCGTGCCGGCCGCCATCAGCGCATAGGGAATCCACAGCGGCGGCGCCCAGGAGGACGAGGTCGTCTGCCCTTCGGCCCAGGCCTCATGGAACAGCGTCCAGGACTTCCAGGCGAAGAAGCCGCAGAAGGCGGTGCAGAGCAGATCCACAAGCGCCAGGCGCAGTTGGTTGACCGAGCGCGGCAGCAGGCTGGAGAGCGCCTCGATGCCCACATGGCCGCGCAGTTGCTGCACGAAGGCGCCGCACATGAAGGTGGCGCCGACCAGGCAGAACACCGCGGCTTCGTCCTGCCAGTCGGTGGAGGCCTGCATGACATAGCGCGAGACCACGCTGTAGGTCAGCACGCAGGAGGCGACCAGCAGGGCCAGCATGCCGAGCACCACCATCGCGTGATTGATCCAGTGCAGCAGCCGGGCCACCGGCATCAGCACGGCGGGCGTGTGCGGGTCGATGCCGGCCACCGCCGGCTTGAGTTCGAAACCGTGGCTCATGGCAGGCTCAGAGCAGCTTCTGGGCGGCCTTGAGGATGGCGGCGCAGGACTCGTTCTTGTCGCCGAAATCCTTCCAGGCGGTGTCGCGCGCGATGGCCTGCCACTTCTTGAGCGTGGGCTCGTCCATGTCGTAGACCTTGGCGCCCGCCTTGGCATAGATGGCAGCGGCCGCCTGGTCGTCCGCCTTGGCCGCGTCGCGGGCGAAGACTTCCATCTCGGCGCCGATGGCCATGATGATGTCCTGCTGCGCCTTGGGCAGCTTGTTGAAGACCTCCTTGGAGATCAGCAGCGGCTCCAGCATGAACCAATAGGTGCGTTGCCGGCCGGAGGTCAGGTGCTTGGCGATCTCTTCCAGCTTGAAGGACATGAAGCTGGTGGACGAGGTCATGGCGGCGTCCATCGCGCCGGTCTGCATGGCGGCGTAGATCTCATTGGACGGCAGCGTGATGACCGAGGCGCCGGCGGTCTTCAGCATCATGTCCATCTCGCGGCTGCCGCCGCGGACCTTCAATCCCTTGGCGTCGTCCGGCGTGACGAGCGGCCGGGTGCGGCTGGCGACGCCGCCGGCCTGCCAGACCCAGCTCACGATGATGATGCCCTTGTCGTCCAGCACCTTGGACAGCAGCTTGCCGACCTCGGCCGTCTTCCAGGCGGCGCCCTGCTCATAGCTGGGCACGAGCGCGGGCATCAGGCCGGCATTCGTCTCGGCGACTTCGCCGCCGGCATAGGACAGCGGCACGAGGCTCATGTCCAACGCGCCCTTGCGCATGGCCGAGAACTGCGCGTTGGTCTTCATGAGCGACGAGCCCGGATAGACCGACGCCTTCAAGGCGCCGCCGGTGCGCTTCTCCACCTCGGCGGCGAATCGGCGGCAGAGGCGGTCGCGGAAGTCGCCTTCGTTGAGCGTGCCGCTCGGGAACTGGTGCGAGATCTTGAGGGTGCTGGTCTGGGCCTGGGCCAAGGTGGCGGGCAGGCAGCTGGCGGCAGCCGTGGCGGCCAGCCACTGACGACGAGTGAAGTTCATGCTTGTCTCCGGGGCCCGCCTTGGATGGCGGTATGCGGCGCAGTGTCAAAGCGCCGCCCGGGACGATCAATCAACCTCGATTGGAGACCATTACGCTGGACGCAACGATCGTGGGTTAACCCTGGGGAAGCTCGGCGGAATGACTGCGGCAGGCGGCCAGCAGCGACAGCAGATTGGGATCACGCTCACGCGTGCGCAGGAAGCTGACGCTGATCTTCTGCCGCATCTGGAACGCGGGCAGGAGCGGCACGAGACACACGCTGCGCGGCAGCACGCTGCGGATTCGGCCCGGCAACAGCGTGCAGCCGATGCTGCCGCCCACGAGGTTCATCAGCGAGAAGATGTCGTTCGTCGTCATCACGACGTTGGGCTCGAAGCCGGCCACGCGGAACGCGTCGCGGAAGCGGTCCTGGGTGACGTAGCCTTCGGTGAGCGAGACGAATCGCTCGTCACGGCACTGCGTCAGATCGATCTGCGACTGGGCGGCGTACGACGACCCCACGGGTGCCGCGAAGAAGATCTCGTCTTCGAACAGCAATTGCGACTCGATGTCCGGCGCGCCTTCGGGCTGGCCCATGATCGTGGCGTCCAACTCCCCTTCACGCAGCTTGCGCGACAGCTCGCTGTTGGAGCCCAGCACCAGCTCGGTTTGAATGTCCGGCCTGCGCAGGCGCAGCGCCATGATCAACGCCGGCACGGTGCCGCTGGTGAGCGAGTAGAGCGATCCGATGCGGATACGGTCCGCCGCATAGCCGGCGATTTCACGCGTGGCGCGGATGCCTTGCGCCATGGTCTGCAGGACCTCGCGCGCCACGTCGGCCAGCGCATGGGCGGCATCGTTGGGCTGCAGATTGCGGCCTTCCAGGCGGAACAGGCTGCACCGCGTGCCGGTCTCCAGGGAATGGAGCGCGCGATGCACGCTGACGGCGCTCACACCCAAAGCTTCGGCGGCTCGCGCCAAACTGCCGGCTTCCAGGAAGGCCAGCAGAATTTCCAGTTTGCGGAAGGTGATCTCTTCGTCGATGCGGGCCGCCATGGGGCGGGATCTTAGCGAGCAAATCCTGGGGTGTCCGGCGCGGCAGGCCGGTGGACGGCGCTGTTCGGTCGTGACGGGCGAAGGGCAATCCAAGCAGGCGGCCTTCGTCGCCGCGCCACGAGTGCAGGCTTGCGGCGCGCCATCGAATCGCTGCGGGACGACTCGGTCCAATGCGCGGGGCACAAAGTGCCCCGGCGTGGTGTGACAGCGCTGAGGTCAGTCAGCGCCGCCATCGGCGCCTCCTCACTCCCACTCAATTATCAACAACAGCCACAAAGCTTTGATTTGCAAAGACATTTGCAGCACGACAGATCATGATGCCATCAATAATGCCATGGCGAATGAGTATTGAAGATCGCTGCATGATGCACTAACCGGTGCTCGTCCATTTTTCCGTTCGCCGGTGGCTGCCATGCAGCGCCTTGACTCGAGCCGCTCAACCTGATGCTCTCCTTCAAACGTCGATGCTGTCACTTCGTCGGCACCACTCGACTAAGCCACGCTTGATCCAAAAGTGGCAAGTGCATGCACTGTGCTGGTGAATTGACGGCGTCACGGTTGGGCGCCCCCAGAAGTCCGATTGGACCGACCAGCGCGGCCGTCGAGCCGGGTTAAGTGAAAGCGAAATCTGCGCCCCGCAACCGCCTGGGCAGCTCATGCAAGCCCACTTCTTGACGCCCGTATCGATGACCAGCCACAGTTCACCCGGCGGCACGGCGTTCTTGCCCGGATGCTGCGCGACCGGAGAAACGAGCAGGTCGTAGCGCAGCCACCCGAGTCGGTGCAGCGCGCACGCAATAAGTCGCTTCATGGTCATCCGATCACGCCGAGGAATGGATTGACATCGCCGCGCCCCCAGCTCGCCTGGCTGGCACAAACCGGGCATGAGGCCACAGGCCGGCAGGTCATGGTGCGATCCTCTACGCGGTCGAAGCGGCGAATCCTGTTGTGTGTCATGCCCCCTGGACCGCGAAAGCTAGTCAGGCCCTGAATGAGCTCATCGACGGCCGCGCAGCCGATGGCGGTGGTGAACGTGACCACGGCGGGCGCAGGGTCCTCGCCGCCATCTACGTAGGCTTCCGCCTTACGCCGCTCGAACTCGGCCGGGTCGCTGCGTCGGAGCCCTTCGGCAGCAGCGCGGCGCGGATCGGCCACCCCAAGACACATGAGACAAGGGTTGCCAGGGCGAATCGTCGACACGCGGCCCGTCATGTCGAAGTCCGCGCCGCTGCGTGCCGCGCGCATGCGCAGGCCTACATCGATCAGCGGGATACCGTAGTAGTGCGCCAGGCGGTTGAGCGTCAGCCGCCCCTGATGGTCGTCGGTACAACCGAACAGCACATCGCAGGAGCGCAGCAAGTCGCGCAGATCGGGGTGGCCGACCCATTCCTTCTTGGTGACGACCTGGGTGCAGAGACCCGCCGCGCGAATCTCGCGCGCGAGGATGTCCACCTTGGCCAAGCCGGCGGCAACGTCCGTGGCACGCGAGCCATGCACGCGGTTAAGGTTGGTGACATCGATGGTGTCTTTGTCCATCAGCCCCAGAAAGCCGACGCCGAGTCGCGCCAAAAGCATCGCGACAGCACTGCCCGTGCCGCCGCCCCCTACGACGCCGACCCGCAGCCCGCGCACGACAGGATTGAACCCGCGGCCGAAGAGCGAGGCCTGCCGCGCCAGGAACTGTTCTTCATTAGCTACAGCCACCGTGCGCGCGATCTTGATCTGGCTGCCTACCAGCGAGATCGAGGATGCCGTGACTGTCTCGCCGGGTGCGATCCAGAGCCTGCCCGCCATAGCGTCATCGCGGCCGAACACCATGCTGGCCAGGCCGGAAACGCCCTTGTTGAACGTCGTCCGGGCGAGTTCCGCCTCGTTTCGGTCATCCTGGTCAGAGAAGAACGCTGCCGCGTTCGGATGCGTGTGCACCAGGCCCGCTACCAAGCCGCGTTCCTTCGCGACGCAGAGAACGCTCATAAAGCCGCGGGTGGACCATGTGACATGGACCGGCGATGCCGAGACCATCTCATCGGCCGCGACGGGGATGACCTCGTGCGAGATCAGCCTGGTGCGAGGTAGGCCCGACCAGGGGTCCGCCGAGATGTCGGCCCTGCCGAACAGCACATAGGCGGACGCCTCGGCCCCGTTCTCCCTATGCAGCAGCGAGCGCAGGGCCGCCTCGTGCGGCTCCAGTAGGACGATGTCCAGAGCAGCCGGCGACATCACTTCGCCTCCGCCAGGGCGTGCTCGATGCGCTTGAGCATGGTGTGCAGGCCGTCGATGCCCGGGCGCCACGCCGTGTTGTGGCGCGACCAGCGCTGCCAGCTGCGGCCCTGGAATGCGTGGGCCTGGTCGGCGCAGGTTGGGTAGCGCCCCACGCTTTGCAGCGTCAGCCAGGGGTCGCAATAGAACATATCCGGCGCGACATCGGGATAGCCGGGCGGCAGGAGAACGAGCACGTCGGCGGCGGCATGGTTGAACGTTCCGGCAGGCAGCGGCAGCTGCTTGAAGATGACGCCCGTGTGCGCACCGTCGCTCACCATCTCGAAGACCACGCCATGGCTGCTCAGATAGCGCTCGTCCGCGTCGGGCAGCGCGAGCAGGCCCTCCGTGGTGTCGCGGATCAGCGTGATGAAGCGCTCGATGCCCGGCTTGCTCAGGTCGATCAGGTCGCCGTCGCGGATCAGGACGTCCTGACCGCCGCCGCGCACTTCGAGGTAGACGTCGTAGGTCTCCGGCGGGACGCCGGCCAGCGCCTTGAGCACGCGGCCACTGATGCTGGGCTTGCCCCACTCCAGTTGGCGGTCGTCGATCGTGAACTTGAACGCGCGGTCAGTCTGGAAGATGACGAAACGCTCCGCGCCGCGGGCGCGTAGATCGTAGGTTTCGTCCAGACGCAGGTCCTCGAACTCGCCGGAGGTCAGGATCGCGTAGACGCTGTGCTCATCGACCGGGCGCGCGCCGGCTGCCTGGAGGATCTGGCGCGCTGTCGGCACCGGATCGGCGAGATCGACTTGACGCTCGTGGAGCTGATCGTCCAGGACGACGACCCGGTAGAGCGCCGCCGGGCGCAGGCTGCGGCCTTCGCGGATCGCCGCGGCGACATCTTCGACATCGGAGCGGTCATCGCCGCTGTGGGTTTGGGTTTGCATTTGATTGCCTTTCTTGGGGAGCCCCACCTGCGGGATTGCAGGCTTTCTGACCCCCTTACTCAGTCAATCGCAGCCCAGCGCCAGACCGGAAAGGCCGGTCAAAGTTTTTCTTGGACCCACGCCCCTCCGGGCAGGTCACCGCAGAGGAAAAAGCTCGGGCAGCGCGGGCAACTGCGCGCCTCGGGCTTGGCGGGAAACCGCCCGGCCTGCATCGCCTGAAGGAAGGCCTGCAGCTTCTCGCGCCTGGCCTCCAGCTTGCGCGACGAGATTTCCAACGGCTGGATGGTTTCGCTGGCCAGGTAGGTCACCTCGACCTGCGCATGCGGCCCATAGGCCTGGACGGCAGCGAGTTGGAGAACCGTGTACTCGATGTCATCGAAGGCATTCGAGCGCTGCTTACCCGTCTTGACGCGCCGCACCGTGACGCGGCCACCGGCTCCGTGAGCTACGCCATCCGGGCTTACAAGGATCTCGCCTTCCGCCCACCCCAACGATATCGGGGGCGCCGGCGCGGCCACGCCACGGCTGCGACTTTCGATGAGGAAGTCGACGAGCCGCTTGCCGATACGGCGGTAATCTTCCGAATATCCATGCTCTGTCTCGCCCTTGGAGCGCCATACCTCCTCGAAGCGCGCTGCCAGCTCGTCGACCGTGGGCCTTGTCGTCTCGTACTCCCGCTTCAACCACTCGAACACATCGCTCACGACGTTGTGCATCTTCATGAATGCGGTTTCGGTTCGCCGACCGCCGAGCCTCAGCACGTGCGTGTACAAGAAGCGGCGCGGGCAGCGCTCGAAGAGATTGACCTGGATGTCGGTCCATTGCGGACGCCCTTGCCATGCGATATCAAGCGGCACGCCCGTCGATGTCAAGCCGGCTTGCAGTGGCACCGGGGCCGGACGAACAAGGAGTCGGTCGATCGGCGCGACGAACTTGGAGGGGCTGCGCGCACGTCCATCGGCCTGCCTAGCGTGGGCATACAGCTGCAGCCTATCGCGTGCTCGCGAAAGCGCCACGAAGAACAAGCACTCTTCTTCCTCGTCGTGGCCGGCCTTCACCGCCTCGATGCCGGTCAGTCCCTCCGAACCATGGATCAGACCGTCCGGCGGAAGACAACGCGGCGGCACGTTGTTGCGCGGCAGGCCCGATGTCACCATGCCAGGCAAATGCACGACATCGAACTCCAGCCCCTTGCTTCCGTGGATGGTCATCAAGCGCACTGCGTCGATATTCTCGGCGCCGCGCGGCAGCTGGCTCAGCCCACGATCTTCTGAGAGCAGCACGAGGCGCCGAATACGATCGAGCAGCCGCTGCACTGGTACGCCCTGCCCTCTTGGCTGCCGGCGACAGAAGTTCAGAAACTGCCAGATCGCCAGACCTTGCATGCGGCTTCGCGCATCGCCAGTCTGATAAAGCGTTTTCGCGAGTCCGAGACCATCCAGCGTCCAGCCAGCAAGTAAGGCCCAGGGGTGGCTTGATGCGCTCGCGCCTGCAAAGAGCGTGGACAGGCGAGCAAGAGCTTCTCGGCTGCCGTCAGCCAGGCCGCGCACCTCGGTATGCATAGCCGCCCAACCTAGCGAAGCTAGATTCGCCGCGCGCAGGTGCTCGATGATCCGCATGACATCCTGCAACGGCATTTGGTGCCGAGTCATGGTTGCCACGCGCACCATCGCGGACGCCCGCGGGTCGGTCACCAGCGAGAGCAAGGCCAGCAGATCCTTGATTTCCGGCCTCTCGAACAAGCTGCCCAAATGCAGCGCGGGAATGCCCCTGGCCTCAAGGCCTTCGGCAATGGCGTTCAGGCGCGCATTGGACGCGCACAGTACAGCTTGGCCACCATAGGCAATGCCCTGCTCGTGCAGGGCCGTGATCGATGCGGCAAGCGCGGAGATTTCATCCTCAGCCGACCCGGCGACGCGAAGCTCAACGCGTGCTCCGGTGGAACCACGGTCGGCCTGCAGGCTCAACGGCAAAGCAGTGACGGATGCCTGCATGCCGCGCGCAAACTCGGTGAACACATTCACGATCTGTTCGTCGGAGCGATAGTTGACGCCCAACTGAGCGGCCTGTGCGCCGGGGAAGTCGATCGAAAAGCGTGCGATGTTCGTCGCAGAAGCACCGCGGAAGCGGTAGATGGACTGGCGCGCATCGCCAACAACCCACAGGTTGCGGCCATCGCCGACGATGGCCTTCAGGAGCCGGACTGAGGCACGGTTGACATCCTGGTATTCATCCACCAACACATGCTCGTGGCGAGCACGCAGGGCGTCCCTTACCTCGGCGCTACCCTCCACAAGACGAACCGGCAGCGCCACCAGATCGCCGAAGTCCAGCAGCTGACGCGCGGTCAACAGCCGTTCGTACGCCTCGAAAAGCGTGGCAACCTCTAGGCACTTCTCGGCGCGGACCGTGGCGTCCTGGTCGGTGCCCGCCCGCACCGCCATGGCCTGCGCGAGCGCGCGATAACCCGCAGCATCGACGACCTCATCCTTGGCGCGCGAGATCCCGCTCAGCATGTCGCTCAAATCCAGGGCCGGGTCCCAGAGATTGCGACAGTGCTTCAGGTCGAGCTGCGGAAACTCGTCCTCCAGGAGTTCAATCGCCTCCGTCCGATCGATCAACCGAGGGTCCGGCGGCAGCGCCAGCCGGTCGTGAAAGCGGCGAACGATGTCCAGGCCGAACGCATGGAATGTGCCTATCCACATCGCCGCCGCCGCGGAAGGATTACTGGCGGCAATCCTGTCGCACAGTTCATTAGCCGCTTTGTTGGAGAAGGTGAGCACCAGGATCGCGGTGGGATCGACGCCGCCCGCGAGCAACCCTTCTATGCGACGAACAAGCGTCCGCGTCTTACCGGTACCGGGCCCTGCCTGCAGTTGGAACGCCAAGCCACGATGTGCGGCCGCCTGAGCCTGCGTGGGGTCAGGGGTGGGCGGGCCTGCCACCGAGCCTATGCCTACGGGGTGCTGCTCTTCGGCGGGTGGCAGCAGCAGTGCATCCAGCAACTGTTGCTGCACCACGGCGAGCGGCGCGCCGAAGCGCATCGCGATCGCGTCGGATGTCAGCCCTTCGTTGACATGCAACTCGCGCAACACAGAGCGCGGCAGTAGGAACTCGCGTGCGAAGAGGTCCATCTTCACCTCACGTCGTTCTCGCGCCCCGTAGTCAAGGACGCGATCAACGCCGACAGGTGCATCCTCCATCGATCGGTCGGGCTGAACGTCCACCGTCACCACGTCCAGCGTGCCGCCTTCCAGCACGGCATGGCCGAGTTCGTGTGCGATCAAGAAGGCGCGCTCGAAGTCCGATCCGCGATCCTCATAGAGGATGCCTCCAGCCTGACTGTCGAACGTGGCTTTCCCCCCCTTGAGCTGTGAATCTCCTTCTTGCAGCGCGTACACATCCAAGCCACGACTTGTGGCCTCCCGAAGCGCAAACGCCAGAGGTCGGGTCGGATCGCCGCCGGCCGCGAAATTCGCGCGGTGCAGTCGTTCTGCTTCCCGGCGAGCGGCCTCGGTGGTGTCCATCGGTCAGTCCGACAATGCCTTCAGTGTCGCCTGCTGTTCCGGCGTGAGCTGTGAAGTCGTGACCGCCTGGTCGAACGTGATTTGTTCGCCCACACTCGGCTTCACACTTGACCGAAAAGCCTGTCCGGAAGCCACACCCGGTGGCCCCTGCAGGTATGCGCCCACAGCTTGAACGGTGGCACCCAGCTCCGATGCAAGCTTCTCGACGAATCGGGCGGGAATGGTGGCAGCACGGATGGCCCGATCGCGCACGCGCATCAGGAAGAGATTGCTGACGTCCAGGCTGCGAGCGAGCGACTTGAAGCCGCTCGTATTGAGCTTGGCGAAAGGATTCGCGACCTCCGCGTCGGCCTGCTGGACAGCCCGTTCGAACCGCTGCCAGGCCTTGTCCACCGCGCTGTCCGGCACCTCGGTCGCCGCAACATCGCCCGCCGGCGGCTCATGAAGCAGATCCATCGAACAATCGATGAGCGCGGTCGCATGCTGCGGGTACTCGCTGATGTAGCGTTCAAGCATTTCCCGGCCATGGCTGGCCTCCATGGAGAACGCCATCAGCACGGATTCCTCGTCCGCAGCGAAGGGCTTGGAAGTGCTCATACATCCCCCTCAAGAGCGGCCTTCAGGGCTTTGTACGCTCTGGCTTTGCGATTTCGCACGGTCCTCTGATCGCAGTTCAGCATTTTGGAGATAGTCATGATTTTGGGATCCTCTGAGTGGGTCAGGAAACCTTGCCGCAGCAAGCCAACGACCCGTCTCTGATCGTCTGGTAATGCATCAATCGCAGCCTCCAGCTCCAACCGGAAAGCCGGGTCGTCAATTTTTTGCGGGTCCCCTCCCAGGAAGTCGGCCGCCGCTTCCTCGACCTCCCGAGAAATGTCCTGACCCTCTTCACTTTCCGTGGACAGCGGCTCGGTGAGTACCGACGAGGGACCGATCTGCCTCAGCACGGACTTCCGGAATCTGGCGAACGCCAGGTCGAACCGCACCTCAAAGAAGTCCAACATGGCGAAGCGGCCGTTGCAATCCTTGGCGATTCGCTCGGCGAATCGGCCCATGATTTCTTCTCGGATGTCTTCCGCCCCGGTCATGCGGGAGTCCGAAACCGTTGCAACCAAGGACTGACCGACCCGTTTCATAAGCAATCCGAATATCTGCTTGAACTCGTCCTTTGCGCCCGTCGCGTGGGCGCGGCGCAGGAAATACGTCAGCGTTTCCGACGGCACATAGCCGGTACTCTTCCTCGACCGGATGGCGAAGGCCTGCAGGCGAGCCGCGGCATCAATCGACTCCAGCCTCGCCAAGCAGGCCTCAATCTCGGGCGGCCGCGTGAATGGAGCCCCGTGTTTGTCTCTGCTCTTCAACGGTTCCGGCATCGATCTCCTCCTTCCCGTCAGTTCGTTCGTTGCCTGCCCTGCTCCGCCCGCCGTCACCGAATGCGGATCGGCAGGGACACCTGCGGCTGGATCGGCACGAGGGTCTTGGCATAGGCGCGCAGGATGTCGTTGTAGAGATCGGCATGCTTCGGCGCTTCGACGGAGATGATCAACGCGTAGCGGATCTTCTCGGCGCCAACGGCGCGGCCGCCCGCTTCGCGCGCGTTGTAGTGGATGTCGAAGACAGGGTTGTCCAGGCTGCTGCCCCGCATGCGCTTGCTGCCGTGCAGGACGGTCTCCCACTTGCCGAGGTCGGAACGACGCTCCTCTTCCGTCGCGTACTTCTTCATGTCGAAGAAGCCCTTGGTCTGAGCGTTCGCCTTGCCCTCTTCGATCTTCTTGTCACTCGGCCTGAAGACGACCTCAAGCCCAGCCCTCGTGTATGCCGCGGCGTCCTGAGGATCGGTGGGTGAGGCGTAGCAGAAGGTCGCCTTCAGTTGAATATTGCCTGTCAGTCCATCGATCGGAAGCGGCAACGTGGCACGCAGATACTTGCCCGGCTTGAGTTCGCCTTGGTAGACCACGCGCGCGGTGCCGGGCGGACAGGTGATCACGTCCATCAGATCCTCGGGCACCTTACCCCAGCCCACTTCCAGCTTATCGTGGGTCGAGGCATCGGCGGCGTGAACCAGGAGTGCCTTGATTGCCAGCGGCGTGAGGTCGGCACCCAGAATCGCCCTGACACCCACCGCGTTGCGCAGCAGGTACGGTGACGCATAGCTAGTGCCCAGTTGAGGCACCAAAGCGGCCTTGCGCCCGGGTGAGAGGACATGGAAGTACCCAGCTGCATCGCCACCGAAAGCCATCAAATCAGGCTTGACCACGCCGGGGCTCCGTCCGGGGCCGACCGCACTGTACGGCGCCCTGGACCAGTTCGCGTCGGTCGCGTCCGCAGCGCCAACAGCCAATGCGTTGACGCAGTCGGAAGGAACCTGGACGCGGGCATTGCCGACCGCACGATCCATCTCGCCGTTGTTGCCGACGGCGACGGTCATCAGCGTGTCGCCATCGCTTAGCAGGTCATCAATCACCGACGTCCAAGCGTGCACGTCGGTGTCCTCGATTGGTAGGTCCGGTCCCAGGCTCAAGTTGATGAACTGGTACTGGCGCGACAGCAAGACTTCTTCGACGAAACCCAGCGTGCGATATAGCTCCAACGGATCCTCCGTACCGGCATCTTTGTCCAGAACTCGGAGGTGATCCACATAGGCAAACGGCCTCGCGGCCAAAGTGTTCGGCTGGATCGGCCCGAAGAGGAATGCGGAAGTGACGCCCAATCCATGCTCCGGGCCGTCGGGGTCGTCGTCCGCATCTTCGTCGAGCAGGCGATACGAGCGCAGCCATGGAGCGATCGCATGATGCTTGGGAAGGCCACCATCGAGAATTGCAACTTTCGGCTCCGAGGACAGCGGCTGCTCGCTGGGCAGCGTGCAGCCGACCAGCACGCCGGCAGTACGCTGGACCGGCCGCAGGCCGCGCAGCTTGGGCATAGGGCGCACCACCCGCACGAACACGAACTCCGCCAGCCGCTCGATGCTGTCGTGTACGCCCTCGACCGGCACGAACCAGAGATTGCCCGCAGTGAAACCTAGATCGGCATGGACCCTGACTTCGACGCCCTTGGCAAATTTTGCGAAGGCACGCTGGACGAACAGGCGATCCTCATCGGGCAGCAAGTGAAGACCGACCTCGAAGAACCGATCCTTTTTCTTGCCGAGGGAGACAATGCGCTCCTCAGGCGTGAACGCGGCGAAGCGCTCAATGTGCGCCAAGTCGAGTGCCTCGTCAGACTCGGTTTCTATATCGCGCGTCCACGCCTTCAAGTGCCGGAACGCTTGGCGCTTGCCCGCGACAAACAGCTCGGTCGTGGTGCACTCTCGCGGGTCCCCCTTCTTCGTCCAGCCGTCCGGCGTGAGCTTCACGGTCCGACTACCGACCGACTCCAGGCCCACGGTCCGCAGCATTGCGACGGGAAAGAACGAGCGGGCGATGTAGCTCGGATTCATCGTCAGCCGCGCGACGCCGAAGTCACCAGGACACGCGTTGTCTGGCAACGCATCCAGCTTAGCGGCAGCCTCCTGGAACTGAGGGCGCATGCGCTGAACGGCCTGCTGCAGGGTATAGACCTCCGCCTTGCCGGGCTTGCGCTTGGGGCCCTTGATCTCATGTGTCAGGAGTTCCCCTCTCCCGATCAGGAAGTTCGCCTGGCTCATGCCTCAGCCCTCTTCTTAGCGACCCGCTTTGTCGGCGTCGGCTCTCCGGTGTATTTCCTTATCGTGTCACGGCTAACGCCCGTGATCTCCGAAATGGCGTGTTGGGATAGCCGCGTTTGCTTGGCCAGCATGATCGCCATGTCGATGCGCCCCTGGTGACTCAAGCTCAACGCGCGCGATCTGATGAACTCCTCGATCATCTCGGCATCCGACGCCGTACCGAGCGCCACGGCGCGCCTGAAGCGCTGGATGTCGCGCTCAATGTCGCTGAAAGACTCCCCGCTAAAGGCAAACGCAAGGATGTCCAGCCATCTACCGAACAGCGCGAAGTCAGGTCCGAGGAAGCGCTTGACTGCAGCCTTGACCGCCGACAGGTCGGGGATCTTGAACTCGACGACCAAGTCAAATCGTCGCCAGAGTGCCGGGTCGATCAGCTCCGGATGGTTCGTCGCGGCCAGGAGTAGCCCGGTTGACGGCCACTCGTCCACTTCCTGCAAGATCACCGTCACGAGGCGCTTCAACTCCCCAACGTCAGTATCGTCGCTGCGTCGCTTGGCGATGGCATCGATCTCGTCCAGCAGCAAGACGCAAGGCGTGCGCTTTGCGAAGTCGAGGGCTGCGCGGAGGTTGTTGCCGCTGCGCCCCAACAGGCTGCTCATGACCGCGGTGAGATCGAGCACATAGAGCTCGACCCCAAGCTGCGACGCCAGCCAACGCGCTGTCAAGGTTTTACCGACCCCAGGTTGGCCAACAAAGATGGCGGAGCGCGTAGGCACTAGGCCCATTGACGTCAGCCGATCAGCCTGACGGCGCTCCTCGATCAGTTGGCCAAGGCTTTCCTCCAACTCGGCGGACAGCAAGGGAGGTTCGCGATCCGGCGCATCCTTAAAGGCCTTCAGCAACGACAGCCGCGACTCGTCGTCAATCGGCAGCGCCGGCCTGGACACGTCGGGTCGTTGGACGGCCTTTCGCAACGGCGCCGCGGACCGAGAGACCTTAGCGCGCAGGTACATGTCCAGCTGTTCGGCCAATTCCGGCGCCTCGGTGCGGTACCTGCGAACGAGCCGCGCGACAAACAATCGCACATCCTCGCTTTGCTCCGCAAGCGCCAGACGAACGACCTGGGCTAAATCTGAATTTATATCAATCACTTCGTCCATTTCTTCCGTAAGTTATTGATTTATAAGGGGACAAAATTTTCTGTTCATGGACGACACTGTAACCCATATCGACTGGCGGCGTCCAGTCGCGTCAAGACGCCTCCATAAACAAGCGCGCAAGGACCTAGAAGTGGTCGAAGCACCTGATGGTTCTGTAGGTCGCGCTCGCAAAAGCCCAGTTGGCCCGAGCCACTCAGTTCCAGATACGGCGTTGCCCGAACAGCACATCGGGCGTCAGCGCCTGGCTATCCCAGCAAAGGCCGCCCTCACCGCCACTTCTCAACATTGAAACTAGCAAAGTTGGAAAGCGCAGCCAGCGGCCTACCGCGAGAGAATGCAGGGCATGAATGCCAATCCAGCACACGACACGAACGGGGCCGAACCAGCTAGGCGGCCCGCGCTTGACGTGGCCGCACAATCGGCTAGCACGAGCTATAGGACGCACCTCCCGCCTGATGTCCTGGGCGAAGCGCTGCGCACCGGCACCATGCCGGACGCCTTCGGACCCCACATCGGCACGCTGCTCGATGAAGCGCCCATGTCGATGCTAGCCAAGGTCGTCGAGCAGATCCACGCGGAGGACGGCCTGCCGCAGGGACAGGTTTGGACCAACATGCGCAGCCTGGCCAGGTTATGGCAGATCACGCGCGAGCTGGGGCCGCTACTCGCCTGACCGCCAAAGAAAAAGCGCCGGCTCTGGTGTAAGCGGGCGCTGAAGAACTGAGGCAGTTAGGGAGGAAACATTGGCCCTCAGTCAGGCTCAGAGTGTAGGCGCATCTTCGACGCTGGCCAGCGCCGCTTGTTGGCCTTGTTGGGCTTCACTGGACCGAGGATACGGAAGGCTCGCAGGCCCAGCTCGTCCAGCTTGTAGAACACCATCATCCGCGTCCATGGGTTGTACAAGGACAGGGTGCGCAGGCCGCACTCCTTGCGCGGCGGGGGCGGCGGGGGCGGCGGGAATAGGTCGAATTGGTGGCTCATTGATCGCTCACGAATTGCTGGTAGATGAACGGTGCACGCCCACGACGAATCACCGGCCGGGATCGGGGTTCAAGCGATGACGGCCGGTGCACCGTTCACATTCGAGTACAGGGCGTATGAACCCTTGAACCCCAGCAGCCGCAGAAGGTACTCGCGAACGATGTCCTGCACTTCGTCGTACACCGCGCGTTGGTCGTGCTGGGAAAGGGCGGAAACGCCGGAATGCACGATGTCGTTCCGAAGAGCAACGATGGCCTTCAGCCTCGTGTCGTCCACCTTCATGTTGACCGCTTTGAACATCCGCGTGAGCATGGTCTTGAACGGGATGGTGTCGTCCTTCGGATTCGGGCCGACTCTGAAGAAGCCTTTCACGAACGGAATGCCTTCCTTGTGCGCGTACGTGTGCTTCAGGTTCTCCAGCAGGACGAAGGCGAAGACCAGCCGACACTCAGTTGACAGCAACTCCTGGTCCGCCTGCAGCTGGTAGTCGATGGCCACGTTCAGCATGCGAGATTTCTCAAGCTGGGCGTACACCGGGTACGTTTGGTCGATGAAGTCTGTGATGACCGCCGCGTCTCGAATCTCAAAGACCGGGCGGAAGAACCGCGTCGTACCCACCACCGCTTGCTTGCCACCAGGAACTTCAGCTGGGTAGTCATGGCCGTAGCAGACCACCTTGGACTGGCAGGCGAACGAGAGCAGCCAGCAAATGCGGTCAATGGCCGCCAGAACTTCGGGGGCGGCTGACTTCGCCACCTTCGGAACAAAGATCTGGGTCGTCGTGGAGAACCTGCCGGTGAACTGCGATACCGAGTTTTTGATCACCTCTGGCCTTTGGGTCACGATGAACTTGCGGCCCTCGCAAGTGAATGTCACCGTGTCACGGATGAACGATCCGTTCCCAAGGTCGGTGATCGTCTCCCCATGCATCAAGCAGTTGGCAACGTATGCGCGCAGGTCTGACATGTTGGACTCCCTCTAAGAGCAGTATTGCCTTGCACACCGACCGAGCCTAGGTAGGCGCCGCCTATCAAGGGGTCTCGGGGCGGAGCCCTGAGCGTCTGCGACGGGCGCGAAGCGACCTAGCGGACCAGGATCGGGTCGGTATCGAAGATATCGACCTGGCATCCTGCCCTTGTCAACTGCTCCGTCCCATTCCCAAGAAGGCAGTTGACTGCACGCGAATGCGCTGATTGCTGATGATCTGGAGCGAAGTCGGTTTCAGCAGCTTGAATGCACGGCGAAAGCGAACGAACGTGCGCGAATCCGGTGGAGCAGCTCGGCGCCACTGCGTCGGCGTAGCCGCGGCAATGTCCTGCACTGCAATCTGCATTTCGCTCCCATGCAGAGAGCCAACGAAGTCGATCGAGAGAATCCCAGAGCATCGACCAACCCACGCGGCGCCAGCATCAGACCACGAAGTCTTCGAGCTTGGCACCGCCCGCGATCGCGGCCTCGAGCCACTTGGGCTGCTGGCCTCGGCCGCTCCAGCTCTCGCCGGTAGCCTGGTTGCGGTACTTGGCCGCCACAGGGCCAGAAGCGCGCCGCTGGCCAGCGGCGAGATCCGCGACGGTCAGGCAGTAGTCGGCCATGAGCTGTCGGACCTGAGCGATGGCCTGGGCCATCTCCTGCTCGCGCGTCGCTTCGATCTGCCGCTCCAGCTCGGCGCGCTGCGCGAGTAGGTCTTTAAAAGTTGCCATGGGGTCTGTGTCCTCGTGTTGTTCCGCTGACGGGCTGTCACTTCCAGAAGTCTTTCCACTTTGGCGCTGGCGCAGAGGTCACCTGGGGAACGCTCCGCTTGTCCTTGTCGTCACCAGCAACGTTGATGTCGATCATCTTCTGATCCTTGGCCGTCTGCGCCGCCATGTAGGTGGCCGAGGCGCTGGCCTGTGCTGCCATCAGCTCCTGCAGGCTTTCGAGCTGCTGGATCTGGCGCACGTTGATCTGCGACAGCGTCTGCAGTGCCTGCAGGTTGCCCTGGCTTGCCTGGCTGCGGTTGTACAGGTCCGTGAGCGCGTCTTGGTTGGACTGGTACTGGTCGCGCGTGGCGCCGATGGCCTTCAACGTCCCTTCCAGCGTGTCCGTGCTGGTCTTGTGCCAGCTCGTGAACGCCTTCGAGAAGGTCATCGCCTGGGGGCTCTTGAACATGCTGGCGAAGTTCTTGTCGATCTGCGCCAGGTTGTAGCCGATGGACTGGCCGCCGTTCATGATCCTGCCGATGCCGTTGATCATGTTCCCCACGTCTTGCCCGAGCACCGACGTGGGATTGGCAATCAGGTGCTTCAGCTCGCTCTGGAGTTGCAGGCCCTGCCGCAGGTAGGCGTTGACCTGCTGCTCGTAGCTCTGGACGAGTTGCAGGTTGTTCATGATCTGCGTGACCTCGGTCGAGCCACCGGTGCCGGCGACCGTGCCCGCCCCGGCGTGGCCAGCCGTCAGGCTGACGGCCGCCAGGACCAGCGACCTGGCCAGCGTGCCGCGCTTGTTCGGTTTCTGATGGTCCATGACGATACCTCCCTCAGTCGTGGTGATGCGGATTGATGGAGACCTGAACGCGATCCTGTTCCTTCTCCATGTGGCGGTTGGCGTCAGACACCTTGTCCTTCAGGGTCGGCTTTTTAGGCGCTTGGCCTTTGGCGACTTGCTCAGCCAAGTTGCCGATTGCCTTGCTCAGCTCGGCCACGTCGTTGCCACCAGCGCCGGAAATGTTGGCCAACCGACCGGATCCCTGACCCTGGCCCTGCCCGCTCCCGTCGGCACTGAGGTCTGGACCGATGCGGCCGGAGGCCACACTCTCAGCCTGCGGGGCTGGAGCTTCTCCCGATTCAGGACTAGCGCCGGCGTCCTGCATTGCCGATCCAGCTTGCGGTTCACCCGCCGCACTGCCAATCGGCGCTTGACCGCTGGAGCTTGCAGCGGCTGGGCCAGATGGCCCAGCCGCACCGCCGGTGCCGCCTCCGGGCCCGCCCATGGAGAAGGCTGCCGAGCCGCTAGGCGACGGCAGAGGCGCCGGGTCCGCACTGCCCACAACCGAGGCATTGCTCACCGAGCCGCCGCCTCCCATCATCGAGCCCAAAAAGTCGCGCATGGATTGCGGTGCCGACGACGCAGCTCCAGCAGTCGCAGCTCCACCCGATACCACTGCTGCACCCATGGCGGCGCCGGCGGCAGCGGCCGATGCCACGTCAGCCGTTCCCATCGAGGTCGCACCGGCCGCAAGCGATGCGGCGATGGAGTCGGACTTGAAGACCAAATAGCAGAGGATCAGATAGGCAGAAATAGCAGAGCCAATGCCTTCCAAGGCGCCACCTACGCCCAGGCCGATGGTTTCTTTGCTGATGCCATCCAAGTGCGCCCCAAGCACGCCGCTGACCTCACCAAAGGCAGACAAGATCACGGTCAGCAAAATGATGCGATACGCGAGCGAGAGCAGCGCCTTGAAGGGTGCAATACCTTGGTCGCGGAGTGTGTTGAGTCCCAGGAATGAAAAGCTGAGCGGCGACAGCATCACGATCATCGCCAGCTCAAGCTGCAGCATGAAAATCTTGAACGCGAAGTACATCCCAATTGCGAGCAACCCGAGAGCCATGCAAACAAGCAGGAAGCCGATGGTGTTGCTCGCATAACCGACGCCCCACGCAAGGACGGCCATGCTTCCAAAGCCACCCAACGTATAGCCAATGATCTTCCCGGTGCTGGGCATATCAACGCCGAGGATGGTGAAGAAACTGTCGCCGACTGCACTGATGAACGATGGCCCGTTCTCGATGAGGTAGAGGACGAATCCGACCCAGGCAAGGGAGGCACCGAACTTAATCAGCGTTGCCTGCAAATCGCTATCCGAGGTCAGTTGCTTGTAGTTCGTCATGAAGAACTGCAGCGTCGCGAAGGCGCCAAGCCAGGAGATCGCGTGTGCGGTGAGCTTGTTGACCGCACCGGCCATCGATCCCTTAAGCATGCCCAGGATGGTCGTTGGATCAATGCCTGCCGCTGCCGGCGCTTGGGCCAAAGCGTTGGAGCCGGCGAGTCCAACCAACGCGACTAATGCCGCGATCCGCAGGAAGTGGGAAGGTCGCATCACTAACCCCGTATCAGTCGATTTTGTTGAAGGCTTGACGCGAGTAAGTGCAATAGATCTTCGTGCTGCTCTGGATTTCGCAGCTTTCGGAGATGCCAGACACCTCGTAAATCCAATTCACAGTATTCCCTTCGATGAAATACGAATATTCAGCGCCCTTGCCGATTTTGGGCGTGATGCGAACTTTCCCACCGGTGAAGGTGAATGTGGATTTTTCGTCAGCAGCCTTGTAGGTGCCAAAAACCCCAGCGGGCAATAAGGACGGGCTTCCTTTGGAGCTGGGGGAATCACCCTTGCCGCAAGCGGTCAGAACGAAGGCAGCGACGATGGCGCTCGTGATAGCGACGAATTTCATGATTTCTTCCCTGAAGTATTAGTTGGCGGCAGAACCGCGCTTCTTTCGGCTTTGCCAGACCGTCAGGAGCGCGCAGGTCGCCAGCGCAAGCCACGGGCTGCCATTGAACGCTGCCAAGTAGAAGCCGGGACCGGCAACGGCGATAGCGACGGCGATGGCGAAAGCCATCTGGGCGTGAGAGAGGGGCTTTTTCTGCATGATCTGACTTTTGCTGCAAAATATTCGGCTGTGGATCGTGACGTCACTCAATGCCGGAGCGGTCACCGAACGCTGAGCCATAGACGAGGATGAAAGCGCTCCTCTCAAGTTCCATCTGCTCTCGAATCTTTGCAGCTGGAGTTTCTGAAAGGATTTTTCTTCGGATTCCCTCATCAAGTTGATATACCAATTGAGGGCTTCGCTCGGCAGGTGCGCTCTTGGTGGTCATGGCTTCTTCGTCAAAGTGTTTGATTGGCCGGGCGCCGGCTTTCTCTGTGCAACGCATATTCAACGCTGGGCGACGATGCTGCACATGCCGGATTCAAATACAACGTTGATGTGCGACCCAATACGGATAGATCCCGTCATGCTTTGAACCATATCATTCGGGATGACGTGCGCTGCGTTGGCTTTGAAACTTGCAAGAATTGCGGTCTCATTCCATCCAATAACTGTGCCGAAATACCTTCCTCGATGGGAGTTTACTTTTTCGACGCTCATTTCGTGCTCTTTTGCGATGGCAATGAGATCGTTGATATTGACCAGTTGCGCGCCAGTAATACCCTTGTCAATTCGAGCGATTAGAGCTTGAAGTGCTCGATCGGCATCCAGTCGCGCCATATTTTGTATGGCGGCGAATATTTGCACTTCGACTCTGATTTCATGGAGTTCGCGAATGAAGTCATCGGCCAGCATCACTTCCTCCTTCTTCGTTGGCTCTTAGAATAAACCAACCCATTGCACCAACGAGGAGCCCTCCAAACAACATTGAGATAAATCCCACTAGGGCATATCGAGGTTCAACTTGCTGCATAAAGAGGACTGGCCCGAAAACTAAGCCAGCCGCCCACGCAGCGCTAGCAGAGACGATCGCAATTGGCCAAAGAGACGCCGCAGGAGGCCCTTTTCGTGAGCGCTTTAGAGCGCTCGCGACCGTCTCACCCGCGATCTTTCTATAGTGGGCGCCATAGGCATCTGCCAGATCAAAAAGAGGGTCTTGGTCATCAATGCGAACCCCATGCTCTGAAAGGAGCCTAATGACTGTCGTTCGGCGCTCCGCAATGGTTGGGGCTGAACCGGCTTGCCTGATCGCATCCATAAGAAGTCGAAGGGGGTCCCTGCCAGGGATGCCCAGCTTCAGCGAGGCGGTTGAAACGACGATCCGGCTCCTAGTCATTGCCAAGCGACTTGGTCAAGCTCGTTGAAAACACCGCCAACAACCTTGCGCAGGCGATTCTTGACAACGAAATTAAAGTCGGCAGAAGCTTCGACCTCATCCAGCGTCAAATGCGCCTGGGTCATTTGCTGAACGGCCTCTGCGAAAGCGTCGTTATGACTCCAATCGATGATCTTGACGCAGCCAGCAATCTTTCCTGCCTTTTGGGCGTCACGAAAAACGGCGGTCCGCTGCAATGGGTGACCCTCGTAGTCAATGGGGCCCCAGAACTCATTTTCCCAAACCACTATCTTGGCGCCGCCACCGATGCGAGACACAAGTTCTCGGAAACCGTTGAACGTATCTGTTTTCGCCTGACCACTTGTCAAGACGGAGTGGACAAACACCCGTTTTCCTGCCTCTGCGAATATTTGGAAGATATCGTTTTCCGCCAGGTATTTCGTAAGAGGCAGGAACGTGGAGGCGCCGTTATCCATCACGACATCGCAATCAGACTCCATGATAACTTGCATGATCTGATCAAACTTACTCTGAACGACAGTGCCGTTGCGAGCGATATCGACGTGGGCAACATCCAAGCTCTTGTATTGAGTGAACGTTGCATTTACCGGATCGGTGTCGGCACAAATCAGGCTTCGACCCGAACTCCTCAGATACTGGGCAAGAAGGGTAGCGGCGAGCGATTTTCCGCAGCCACCTTTGCCTTGAAGAATGAAGTGAACGTTGCTCATTTAGTCTTCCGAAATTTCTATCTTCGCTGGAACTGGGTTATAGGTTCCCGCATCCTTTGCACCCTCCACCCGCAAAAGCAGGGGGTTGCGGTTTAGTTCTTTGGCACGCTGTTTGGCCGCAGGGATGGCATTGATATTTGGCTTCTGGCCTCCTTTACTGCCTAGCGCTCTTTGATTTTCTACAATCAGAAATTTCGAGAGTGCTTGGACGGTGACGCGAACGTCATTTGCGCTCAACCATTCACAGATTTGCTGCAAGGTGTACTTCTTACTCCGCAAGGTCAGAATTTCAGGCAGATAGTCCAACAGTGCAGACACCTTGCCATTTGGCCTGTTCGTTCGCACGAAATCGTCTATCGGCAACTTTCTTTCGCTTGGCATAAACCGAATTCAATCGAGTTCACAGCATTCTGTAAAGCATGGTGCTTTTAAGCCAACTGTGAAATTAACGTTAATTGAACGTAATCCGACGTAATGCTGATTCATCAGGCCACTCCAAGTAATTGATTTATATATGCATTTGTTTTGTGTAAATATTTGCAAATCACCCGGCTGGAGACCTCGAACTCAATAGCAATTGGTAAGGCAGGACCACCTGCCACCTTCGCGCGACGTCGGGTTGCGCGCCATAGCCAAGTCGCTGGGTGCGAGTTGGCATACGAAACACGACGGCAGTAGACGTCCGCTTGAGGACTCGGGCATTAAGAGAAGAGGCTGAAATAGCCTTCGTCGCTCACGCGCAATCCCCCCGCGTCAGAATAGTTGTCGCCCCGATAAATCCGACAATGGGGGCAGCGATGAAGGACGACAGTGGCAAGGTACGGACAAGCATTCAAGGACAAGGCTGTAGCGCGCATGCTGCCGCCTGAAAGCGCGCCAGCGGAGGAAGTGGCGCGAGAGGTTGGCGTCAGCGTGAGCACGCTGCAGCGCTGGCACAGCGAGGCTCTGGCGCAGTCGCCAGGCAAGAAGGTGTGGACGGCCGCAGCGCGGTTTGATGCCGTGCTGGTCACCGCTGCGATGGACGAGTCAGCCAAGGCGGCCTGGTGCCGTGCCAATGGCGTGTTCCTGAAGGACTTGCAGTCATGGCGCGAGAGCGCCACCCAGGCCCTGGCCGCGCCAGAGGAGATGCGCGCAAGCCCGAACCAGACCAAGCAGGATCGACGTCGCATCAAGGAACTTGAGCGTGACCTGCGGCGCAAAAATGCTGCGCTGGCTGAGACGACGGCACTGTTGGTGCTGTCAAAAAAACTCGAGGCGATCTTCCACAAGGACGAGGACGAATGATCGGCCTCGAAGATCGCCGACATCTGGTCCGCAACATCACGCAAGCGCACCGCGATGGCGCTCGACTGCGCCTGGCGTGCGAGATCGCCGGGATCGACGTGAGAACGCTGCAGCGCTGGAAAGCTGGGGCAGGTCTTGTCATGGGAGATGCGCGCCCGCAAGCCGTGCGGCCCGTCCCAACGCACGCCCTGACTGAGGCAGAGCGTGAGCAGGTTCTGCGCGTGGCCAACGAGCCGCGCTTTGCTGACCTGCCGCCTGCGCGCATCGTGCCCATGCTGGCGGATGAAGGCGTGTACATCGCCAGCGAATCCAGCTTCCGCCGCGTGTTGCGCGAGCACGGGCAGGCCGCACGACGAGGGCGCGCCAAGCCGCCTCGCGCCATGCGGCAGCCAACGACGCACATCGCCACGGCGCCGGGCCAAGTGTGGTGCTGGGACATGACCTACCTGCCGGCCAGCGTGGTTGGCCGATGGTTCTATCTCTACCTGATCCTGGACCTGTACAGCCGCAAGATCGTGGGCTGGGAGGTGCATGACAGCGACGACTCGGTGCACGCCGCCCACCTGGTGCATCGCACAGCCCTTGCTGAAGGCATCGCCGCCATGCCGCGCCGACCCGTGCTGCACGGTGATAACGGCGCCACGCTCAAGGCCACTACGGTGGTGGCGATGCTCAACTGGCTGGGCGTGAAGCCCTCGTACTCGCGCCCGCGCGTGAGCGACGACAACGCCTTCGTCGAGAGCCTGTTCCGCACCGCGAAGTACCGACCGGAGTTCCCCGAGTGTCAGTGGTCGCCGAATAATCCCCACCTGGGGATGCGGACAAAAACTTGGACTGGTTATGCGGCGATGCCCAGGCGCCGCCGATGCTCAGCGGGACTGAGAAAGCCCAGTGAACTCTTGATCCGGACCTCGTTGTACCAGCGAATGTAGGCGTCCACCGCCGCCACGAACTCTTCCAGGCTCGTTGAGAGCCAGTCCCGGGCAAAGAACATTTCGGTCTTGAGCCTACCGAAGAATCCCTCGCACGCAGCGTTGTCTGGCGAACACCCTTTGCGTGACATCGAGCGAATCAGCTTGGCGTCAGCGATTCGAGCCAGCCAACCTGGCCACCGATAGTGACCGCCCCGATCGGAATGCACCACCGGCCGCTCGCCACTGGCGGCGACCTTGTCGATGGCAGCGTCCAGCATCGTGTTGACCAGCTCGGCGTTTGGCCGCGTGCCGATCGACCAGCTCACGACCATGCCGTCGAAGCAATCGATCATGGGTGACAGGTACACCTTGCCAGCCGGGATCTGGAACTCCGTGATGTCGGTCAGCCACTTCTCGTTGGGCGCACCGGCGCTGAAATCTCGGTTCAACACGTTGTCAGGCGCAGGACTGATCTCGCCCATGTAGGAGCCGTACCGACGACGCTTGCTCGTCGCGGCGACCAGGCGCTCCTGCTTCATGAGACGGCGCACGACCTTCTCCGACACGTTCACGCACTGATCGCTCAGCGAGGCGTGAAGGCGCCGGTAACCGTAGCAGCGGTAGTTGCGCTCGAAGATGTTCGTCATGGCCTCGCGCACGCCGGCGTACTTGTCGACCGCCCCGAGTCGGGCTCGATGGTAGAAGTAGGAGCTGCGCGGCAGACCCACTTCGCACAGCAGCTCCGTCACCGTGTAGGTGGACCTCAGGGCATCAACCAGCAGAGTCTTCTCCCGATTCGTCAGGGGCTGCTGATCGATGCCCAGTTCTTTTTTTAGGAGCTCATTCGCCTTCTTCAGTAGGTCCTTCTCCAGCTGCAGACGCCTGATGTCTTGCTGCAGCGTCTCGAGCTGTTGTTCCAGGTTAGCTCGATCTGAGTTTGTAGGGGCGCCTTGCTTGCGCTTCATGGATGCGGGTGCGTCGTGGCCGAGCAATTGATTCTTCCACTTGTACAGCGAGCCCCGCGACACGCCGACCTCGTCGGCCACAGCCTGTGCGCTGGCCGGCCGCGTGCAGAAGGCAATCACCGCAGACTGCTTGGCTTCCGGCGCCAGCTCTTGCGAGCGACCGATGACAATCCTGCGCTGCGGATGAAGCTCTTCCAGCCACGCGGACAGCAATGACCGGCAGGGATAACCCAGCGCCTTGATGGTGGCCGCGATGGACTGACCGTGCGCAAGGTAATGCTCGACAGCGAGTTCCTTCTCCGCCTGGGAAAACTTCGCGGGCCGCCTGTAACCGGCGCGCAGCTCGTGGCTCTGTTCGTACTCGCGGTACCAGGTCTTGAGCGCGTTCTTCGTCGGATATCCCAGCTGCCGGATGGTCAAGCCGATGCGCTTGCCCAACTTGACGTACAGCTGCACGGCTCGAAGCCGGTCCGCGTATGAATACATGAACTACCTCCAGGTAGTCCAAGAAATCGTCCGCATCCCCCCTGTGGTCGTCCAATATTCCCCACCCATCAACGCCAAGGAGCGAACGATGGAAGTGGAAGTTCAAGCGGCCGATGTACCGCAGATCGAAGGTGCCGCCGTCAAGGGCGTTACGGTCTCCGTGTTCCAGGAGAACACGGAGGCGCCTGTGCTTGGTCTGCAGCAGTGGGAAGCAATTCATGAGCGGCGGTCGAGAGGCCTCAGCATCTCGGGCATTGCTCGGGAGCTTGACCTGGATCGCAAGACAGTGCGCAGCTGTCTGCAACAAGCAGCCTGGGCACCGTACCGCCGAGTAGAGGCGAGCAGCCTGCTAGACCCGCACCGTCAGTGGCTGGCCCAGCGTGCGCCCGAGGTCGACTACTCCGCTCGAATCCTCTGGCAGGAGCTTCGGTCGCAGCGTGCCTTCACGGGCAGCTACGTCATCGTGCGCCGAGCGGTTGTGCCGTTGCGGATGGACGCGACGGTAGCCGCGTTGACGCAGCGCCGGTTCGAGACTGGCCCGGGCGAACAGGCGCAGTGCGACTGGGGCCAGGTGACGGTCTCGCTCGGAGGTGTTCGCACCAAGGTACAGGTCTTCGTGATGACGCTCGGCTACAGCCGCCGAGGGTTCGCACTTGGGTTCCTGCGCCAGCGCATGCCTGATCTGCTGGCAGCCCACGAGGCCGCATTCGCCCACTTCGGCGGACGCTGCGAGTCATTGCTGTATGACCGCATGCGTACGGTGGTGTTGGGCTCGGCCGAGGGGCGTACGCGACTGAACGCAACATTCGCAGCATTCGCGGAACACTGGGGCTTTACCCCGCGGCTGTGCCAGCCATATCGGGCGCAGACCAAGGGCAAGGTCGAATCCGGGGTGAAGTACGTCAAGCGCAACTTCGTACCAGGGCGCACCTTCAGCAGCCTGGAGAACTTCAACGAGCAGTTGGCCGCCTGGCAGATCGAGATCGCCGATGTGCGCGACCATGGCACGACGCATCAGCGACCCATTGATCGCTTTGCCGAGGAAGCGCAGGCCCTGGTGCCGACAGCAGATCACGCGAGCTTCCTGCAGGCGATGGTTCGCGATAGGGTCGTCGCCGACGACTGGCTGGTGGCCATCGACGGCAACCGCTACTCGGTGCCGTTCATGCTGATCGGCCGGACAGTGCAGGTGGTGCGAGAGGGAGGTACGTGGGTGATCCGGCACCGTGGCGCAGTGGTAGCCGAGCATCCGGTGCTGGCCGGAAGAAGCCAGCTGAGCGTGCAACCCGAACATGGGCCTGGCGCCTCGTCACGCAATGCCCGCCAGCGCTATGCAGCCCCCCGTGCGCATGCGGCCGGCGTGCCAACTCGCGACGTCGAGGTGCGCGATCTGGCGGTCTACGAGCAACTCCTCAGCCGCGCGAACGTGGAGGTCTCAGCATGAGCAGAAGCGCCAAGGAAGCTGCCGCCGCGGTGGCGGCCGTAGCTGTGACGACACCAGTTCAACTCGAGCGCCTGGGCGAGCAACTGCGCAAGCTGCGGTTGCTCAAGAGCGGCGAACGACTGGAGGCGCTGCTGCAGCATGCTGCCGAGCAAGAGCTTCCCTACGCGGAATTCCTGGAGCAGGTGCTCAGTGAAGAGGTGGCGGCCAAGACCAGCAAGAACATTGCGATGCGTACGGCGATGGCACGCTTCCCCTTCGTCAAGCCGCTGCAGACCTTCGACTTCGACTACCAGCCGTCAATCGACCGCAAGCAGGTCCAGACCCTGGCGAGCTGCCACTTCATCGAGCACGGCGACAACGTCATCGTGCTGGGGCCGCCAGGCGTGGGCAAGACCCACCTGGCTGTCAGCCTCGGGATGAAAGCCATTGAGGCGGGCTACCGGGTGCTATTCACTACGGCGGCCACGTTGATCGAAAAGTTGACCAAGGCGCACGCCGAAGGCCGGCTCGAAGAGAAGCTCAAGCTCTACACCGCGCCGCGGCTGCTCATCATCGATGAGATCGGCTACCTGCCCATCGACAGGATCGGGGCCAACCTATTCTTCCAGCTCATCAGTCGCCGCTACGAGCGCGGCCCGATGGTGCTCACAAGCAACCAGAGCTTCGGTGCCTGGGGCGAGGTCTTCGGCGACCGCGTCATCGCGACCGCCATCCTCGACCGGCTGCTGCACCACGCCGTGACGATGAACATCCGCGGCAACTCTTACCGCCTGAAGGACAAGCTCAAGGCCGGGCTCGTCCGATCACAAGACGACACAGCTACCCAACCGGGTGGGGAAATTTAGACGACCATGGGTGGGGAAAATTGGGCGACCCTTGACACCCCGAGCGCGGCTTCGACGATCTCGACGCAGCGCGGGGCTGGGCGGCGGCGTTCACGCGTTGGTACAACGTTGAGCACCGGCATAGCGGCATCCGCTACGTGAGCCCCGCGCAGCGGCATGCAGGCCATGACACGGCGATCCTCGGGGCGCGCAGCGCGCTCTACGAGCAGGCTCGTCAGCGCCATCCAGCCCGCTGGTCGTAAGCGAACGGGCATGTCATGTTGACAGCGGCGATTGCGTCAGGGGGACCAGTCGGTGAGGTGCAATGCACGTCATGCGAGCAACCTTCCCAGGCGCTCAAACTTCGCCATAGGGATCAACGTGCG
>CAJYPV010000004.1 GCA_913776825.1 Burkholderiaceae bacterium | reverse complement strand
CAGTCAAGCCTGATGACCATAGCGAGTCGGTCCCACCCCTTCCCATCCCGAACAGGACCGTGAAACGACTCAGCGCCGATGATAGTGCGGATTCCCGTGTGAAAGTAGGTCATCGTCAGGCTAATATGCCGCGAAACCCCTTGAACCCATAGGTTCAAGGGGTTTTTGCTTTTGGGCGTCGATATTCCAGTTTGTGGCTCGCAGAAGAACATTCAATGTGTTTTTGCTTTGCGGCGACCCAGCGCTGGCTTACTTTTGTGGCGAGTGGGGTATCAGGGGCCTATTCGACGGTGCAGTTATTGCGACCGAATTCATTTGGTTTCGGCGCGCTGCGGCGTCGGGTGTACGACCGCTCGGCGTCGCGCTTACAGCCGCTGTTTTCAGTGCCAGTGGACGCAGGCAGCGGCCCTGGCAAATAGAACGCGATGCGCTAAGCCGTCAGCTTGGTGAGCCGCCTTCCTAGCCGTCACTGCCTCAATTCACGCCGCAGAATCTTCCCGACGTTCGTCTTCGGCAGATCCTCCCGAAATTCAATGTATTTCGGTCGCTTATAGCCGGTGAACTGGGCGTGGCAGAACTGGCTCACATCCTCTTCAGCCAGGGCCGGATCCTTCTTGATGACGAAGAGCTTGACGGCCTCACCCGAGTGGGCGTCCGGAACGCCCACGGCGGCACATTCCAGCACGCCAGGGTGCATGTTGACGACCTGCTCGATTTCGGTCGGATAGACATTGAACCCGCTGACGAGAATCATGTCCTTCTTCCGGTCCACGATGCGCGTGAACCCGTGTGGATCCATGACCCCGATATCACCGGTCTTGAAGAATCCGTCGGAACCGATCGCCATCGAGGTTTCCTCTGGGCGATTCCAATAACCTGCCATGACCTGGGGGCCGCGAATGCAGATCTCGCCGCGTTCGCCCAACGGCACTTCGGCGCCGTGGTCATCGCGAATTGAGATCTCGGTCCCCGGTACGGGCAGGCCGATCGACCCGTTGAACCCGTCCAGGTCAAACCGATTGATCGTCGCTACTGGCGCGGTTTCGGAGAGCCCATATCCCTCCACGATGGGGCAGCCGGTGATCCTCTGCCATTTCTCCGCAGTGGCTTGTTGGACCGCCATGCCGCCGCCGTTGGAGATCACCAGCTCGCTGAAATCGACGGACGAGAAGCTCGGGTCGTTCGCCAGCGCATTGAACAAGGTGTTCACTGCAGGGAACATGTTGACGCGGTACTTCTTCAGCGTGGAGATGAACCCGGGAATGTCTCTCGGATTGGGAATCAACAGATTCATCATCCCGAGCCGCGCGCCAAGCATGTAGCAGGCGGTCAGCGCGAAGATGTGATACAGGGGCAGCGCGCAGACGATGGTCAGCGGCCTATCGCCCACCTTGGAGAGCATCGGCCGGAACCAGGCCTCGCTCTGGAGAATGTTGGCGACAACATTCCGATGCAGCAGCGTCGCGCCCTTGGACAGCCCCGTCGTTCCCCCCGTGTATTGAAGGAAGGCGGGATCGTCGCGATGCGGCTTCACCGTGCGCAGCGGCAAGCGTGCACCCTCGCTGAGAGCGGCATTGAAGCGCGTGACGGTCCGACCGTTGGTCAGCGGCAAGCGGAATTCCGGCACCATCTTCTTCACGTGCCGAACCGCGAAGTTGATCAGCGGCCCCCGCCACCAACCCAGCAGATCACCCAGCGAGGTCAGGACGACATGCTTGATGCTCGTCTGGTCGATGACCTCAGACAAAGTCTTGGCGAAGTTCTCCAGGACGAGGATCGCCTCGGCGCCGGAGTCCTTGAGCTGATGCGCCAGCTCTCGCGGCGTGTAGAGCGGGTTGACGTTCACGACCACATACCCGGCACGCAGGACGGCCGCGATCGCGACCATGTACTGAAGCACGTTGGGCATCATGATCGCCACGCGCGAGCCAGGCGCCATCCCGCACTTCTGAAGCCAGGCCGCCAACGACTTCGACAGCTCGTCCACTTCGCCGAAGGTCATGCGGCGATCCATGCAGACCGCGGCATCGCGCTGCGCGTGCTTGTGGAACGCTTCTTCCAGCAACGCCACCAGCGATGGGTACGAATCGCTCGGAAGTTCCGGATCCACACCCGGGGGATAGCTGGCCAGCCACGGCTTGTTCGCGTAGGTCATCGATGGGTCTCCTGGTGACTTTGTCGGGCCGCCCTTGGTGGCACAGCACCTTGTTGTTCGGACATGCTCGCGGCAGCACCCGACGTGAAGTGAGGGGGGATGCCCTAAGGCCTCGTCACCTCAGAGACAGCGTGATCTCGGGCTCCGGGCCGACGACCGTCGCTCGCCGCACCGACCGCCTGAGCCTTCACGTGGCTGCACCTACACTCCGGCGGCTTTGTGTCGTTGGAGAGTGATGAATGAACGGCCGTATCCAGCGGATCACGTCCTTGTTTCGTGTGTTCGGCGGGCTCGGACTGACGCTGTGGGCCGCCCTTCAATGGGGAGCCTGGGCCGGGTTGGGCGTCGCGATGATCTTCATCGCCGGTCCGGCGCTGGTGATGTTGCCCAGCTTCCTGGTGCTGCGGTTCATTCCGCCGGCGCCGGGGCTTCCGGTCGCGCCGATGTCCGATTTGCTTCAGGCTTGGTGGCGCGAGGTCGTGTCGGTCACCGCCGTGTTCTCCTGGAACCAGCCGTGGGCTGAACACCGTCATCCCGACCATCTGCCCGCGCACGCCCACGGGCGCCGCGGCATGCTGCTGCTGCATGGCTACAGCTGCAACCGTGGCCTGTGGAATGCGTGGATGAAGCGCCTGAGGCAGCTCGACATTCCCCACATCGCGCTCACTCTCGAGCCCGCGTTCGGATCGATCGATGACTATGCGCCGGCGATCGACCGCGCCATGCGCGATCTGCATCGCGCGACCGGGCTGCCCCCGTTGATCGTCGGGCACAGCATGGGCGGCTTGAGCGCCCGCGCCTGGTGGCGCAGCCAGGGGCATCCCAGCGACCGCATCCATCACATCCTCAGCCTGGGCACGCCGCACCAGGGCACCTTGCTGGCCAAGCTGGGGACCACGGTGAATGCGCGCCAGATGCGAGGCGACTCCGCCTGGTTGCTGGCGCTCGCGCAAGATGAGCCGGCGGCCATCGGCGACTACTTCGATTGCCTGTACGGCCACTGCGACCAGGTCGTGTTTCCGGCGGAGACCGCCATCCTGCCCGGCGCGCGCGTGCTGCATCTGCCGGCGCGTGGCCATCTGCAGCTGGTGTTCGAGCCCGAGGCTTTCGACCGCGCCATCGCGCTGCTGAGCAAGGACTGACTTCACGGCCCTGAGCCAACCAGAACGACGCCCAGTCTGGTCGGTCGGTCCACCCGACGGGGAAAACAAGAGGCCCTGAAGCTCTTTCGCTTCAGGGCCTTGCTGTTTCTGCAAGCGCCTTCTTAGGCGCCGGGGGGCAGTCGATCAGGCCTCGGCCTTGAGCACGCCGCGCCGGATCTGATCCAGCTCGATGCTCTCGAACAGCGCCTTGAAGTTGCCTTCACCGAAGCCTTCATTGCCCTTGCGCTGAATGATCTCGAAGAAGATCGGGCCGATCACTTCCTTGGTGAAGATCTGCAGCAGCAGTTCGTGCGGCGCGCCCTGATGCGCGGCGCCGTCGATCAGGATGCGCAGTCGGCGCAGCTCGTCCAGTCGCTCGTTGTGCTCGGGCAGGCGCTTGCTGACCAGGTCGTAGTAGGTGTCGATCGTGTCCTGGAAGACCACGCCGGTCGACTTCATGCCCTCGACCGTCTGATAGATGTCGTCGGTGCCCAGCGCCACGTGCTGAATGCCCTCGCCGTGATAGAGGTCGAGGTACTCGGCGATCTGGCTCTTGTCGTCGCTGCTTTCGTTGATGGGAATGCGGATCTTGCCGCAGGGGCTGGTCATGGCCTTGGACTTCAGACCCGTCAGCTTGCCCTCGATGTCGAAGTAGCGCACTTCGCGGAAATTGAACAGGCGCTCATAGAACTCCGCCCATTCCTTCATGCGCCCGCGGAACACGTTGTGGGTCAGGTGATCGATGTAGGTCAGGCCGTGACCGGACGGCCGCGACTGCACCGGTTGCCCTTGTGCATCGAGCAGCGGCACGAAGTCGACGTCATAGATGCTGATGTTGCCGATCTCGCCGGGCGCAGCGCCGTTCTTGCCTTGCCAACGGTCGACGAAGTAGATCAGCGAATCGCCGATGCCCTTGATCGCCGGGATGTTCAGCTCCATCGGGCCGGCCTTGTTGTCGAAGCCCCAGGCGCCGAGCTCCAGCGCGCGCCGGTAAGCGAAGGCAGCGTCCTTCACCCGGAAGGCGATCGCGCAAATCGAAGGCCCATGCAGCCGCGCGAAGCGCTGCGCAAAGGCATCCTTCTCCGCGTTGATGATGAAGTTCACCTCGCCCTGGCGATACAGCGTCACATCCTTGTGACGATGGCGGGCCACGGCCACGAAGCCCATCGAGGTGAACAGCGCGCCCAGCGCGGCGGGATCAGGCGCGGCGAACTCGATGAACTCGAATCCGTCGGTGCCCATCGGGTTGTCCCAGGGAGTGAAAGCCATGTGGTCTCCGGAGCCTCTGTCTCGAGGCAGCAATCGATCCCGCCACTGTAGAGGCGCAGGCTCGCAGGATTCCTGCGATGGGTGGCGCCGAACCCTCGTCAGACGCAGGATTCTTGCGACAATCTGCCAATGGACAAGAAGATCGAGCTCGATGCCATCGACCGACGCATCCTCCACGCCCTGCAGGCGGATGGCCGGATCACCTATGACGCGCTGGCGGCCCAGGTGAATCTGTCCTCATCCGCCGTGCTGCGTCGGGTGAGACGCCTCGAGGAATCGGGTGTCATCGCGGCCTATGTGGCGCTGGTCAGTCCGGAACGCGTCGGGCTCGGGCTGACGGCCTACATCAACGTCCGTCTGGAAAAGCACACCGAAAGCCACAAGCGCAATCCGATGGACCTGTTCCGCGCCGCCGTGCAGACCTGGCCCGAGGTCACCGAATGCGCAGCGCTGACCGGCGAGATGGACTATCTGCTCCGAGTCCTGGTCGAAGACATGGCGCACTACGCGCGCTTCATCACCGAGACGCTGCTCAAGCATCCCAGCGTGCAGGACTGCAAAACCAGCTTCGTCCTCGATCGCCTCAAAAACACGACCGCCGTGCCGGTCTGACGGACCGATCGGGCGCCGCCATTCGCCAGCAAGACCTGACCCTCGCGATCGATCAGCGACGCTCCAGCACCACCGCCAGCTCGTACCAGCCGCGCTCATGGGACTGCTGGGCATACGGCGGTTTGGGCCACTTCCACAAGGCCAGCGGGAACAGCGCCCGCATCGCGTGGATGTCGCAGTGATAGGGCGGACCGATGATCTCGCCGTGCTCGGCGCCTTCGCGGCGGGCCTGCATGAACAGCGCCAGCAGCCGACCGCCCGGCTTGAGCCAGCGCTGCAGCTGCTCCGCATAGGTGGTCCAGTGATCGGGATGCAGCGCACACAGGCAGGTCTGCTCATAGACCAGATCCAGCGCGTGATCGGGCCGCCAGGCCAGCACATCCACCTGCTCGACGCGCCCGGGGAGATGCGCCTGGGCCAGCGTGGATCGCGCGATCTCCACGGCTGCCGGCGTGTAGTCCAGCCCGGTGACCTCCAGGCCCGCACGCGCCAGCACCGCCAACTCGTGACCACGGCCGCAGCCCGGCACGGCGATGCGATCGCCCGCGCGCAGCAGCCCGGCCTCGATCCACGCGGTCAGTTGAGGATGCGGACCGCCCCGGTCCCAGCCGGTTTGCCCGGTCTCAAAACGCTCTTGCCAGAACGCGGCATCAGGACCCGCCATCAGATTACTCCATCCAGTTCATGCACCAGCTTCAGCGTGTGAGCCGGCGAGAGATTCAGCAGCGAGCCGATCTCGATCAAATCATCGGGCACGGCCGGGTTCTCCCAGCTCTCCGACGTGTGGCGAGCCAGTCGCACCGCGAGCGTGACGCATCGCACCTGCGGGTCGTGGCCCTTCTTGTCGTCGGTGATGTGGGTGAGCAGCTCCGGCAGATGCCAGGCCTTCATCAGCGTCTGTTCGAGGTCGCCGAGTTCCACCTGCAGCACGGCGCGTTGTGCGGCGATGCTGCGCAGGCTGGGATCGGCTTGCTGACGTCGCCAGACTTCCAGCGCCAGGTCGGGCGCCTCGCACCACATCAGCATTTCCGAAAAGTCATGCAGCAGCGCCGCGCTGTGGATCACTTCCGCATCCGGGTCCGCGCGATGGGCGGCGAAGCCCAGCGCGAAGCGGGCCGAGCGTTCCGCGCGTCGCAGCACGCGTTGCAGACCGGCCATCGCATCGGGACGATCGGCCAGTCGGTCCTCGACCGTCGGCTGCGGCCCGAAGGCTTTGAAGAATGGCGTGATGCCCATCAGCACCAGCGCGGCCGTGACCGTTTCGGCGTCGGTCAGCAGCCGGCTGGAGCGCTGCGTGGAGGCATGCGCCAGCAGCTTGAGGGTCATCAGCGGATCCTTGTTCAGGATCTCGCCGAGCAGATGGGCGTCCGCCGCGTCCTCATTGGCGCGCCAGATCTCGAGCTGCTCGGCGGTGCTGGCCAGCACCGGGATGTCCATCCCGCGCAGATGCGAGGTCCAGGCGGCCAGGTCGCGCAGCGGCCGGGTCAGCGCCTGATGCGGACGGGGTGCAGGCGCAGGGGCAAGAGGCTGGTCGCTCATGGGTGTCGCAGACGATCAAGGAACGGCTGCCCGGAGGTGGGTGTCGTTCATCGTATATCGGCTCCCGGTCGACCAGCTTGATGCCCACGATCGCGATGGCCACAGCCAGCCAGAGCGGCGTCATAGCCGTTGCACACCCGCGAGGGTGCCCAGTCGTTGACCGTTGAGATAGACCACGCCTTCGGGCGCCCCGGTGTCGCAGCAGAACTCCAGCTCGATGACCGGCTCTGCGGCGCGGGACTTGTCCACCGTGTGGGCCGGTGCCAGCTGCCAGGCCCAGCGGATCCACAGACCTCCCCAGGCCCGCATGTGATCGGCCAGCCAATGTCGCCAGCCGATGGTGCTCACCGAACCGGTCGTGCGGCTCGGCATCCAAGTGATTCCTTGCATTTTTCCTCTCCCTGGGCGGGCTCGCGCGCGCTCAGGCATCCACCTGAGGCGAGGCGAGCGCGCGGGTCACGGACTCAGTGCATCCCACCGCTGCAGCTCGCGCTTCAGCCCTTGCCGGGCTTGTTGTCGTCGAGCGCTGTTGGTGGGACCGTGGCGGCCGGCTGCGCGCTGCAGGCTGGGCACCACATGCGGATTGCGCGGCTTTCGTAGCGCCGGCTTCGCAGAGCGAGGACGAGGAGAAGTGAACTGGGCCATGGCAGCCTCCTGAGGTGATGACAGCGGGTTGAATCAGTCGCGCATCGAGTCAGCAAGCGCCTGGGCAGGCGATCCATTCGGACGATGCGTTGGGGTGGCTCAAGATCGCTTGGGGCGATTCGAATTGCGCAGATGATAAACATTCGATTATCAAGCGCAAGCGCTTTTTATCTGGCGTTGTCCCGCGCCGACGGGACGGGGTGATGAGTCGCTCAGCACCCATGAACGACAACGCCTCCATGACGGAGGCGTTGCGATGCTTCAGAACGTCGAGCGCCGCGTTGGCGCGGCGCGCGTCAGGACTGCGCGTTGGCGTAGCGCACGAAGTCCGGCCGAGCCTGATAGCCCAGCACCAGCGCGGCCAGGTGGCCGGGCCATTGGGACACGCTCTGGTTGTAGACGGTGATCGCCTGGCGATAGCGCTCACGCGCCGCGTCCACACGGGTCTGGCCTTGCGTCAGCGCGCTTCCCAGCGCCTGAACATGACCGTTGCTGGCCAGCGCGGGATCCGCGCGCAATTGACCCAGGACGCGGAACAGCGTGCCGGTGCATTCGGCACGCGTCTGCTTGTAGCGGTCGAAACGCTGGGCATCGGCCACCAGCGTTGGATCGCCCTCCATCTGGGCCAGCAGACCGCAATGCGAGCGCGCACCGGCGCGCAAGCGCGCATCCAGTGCGGGCTGGCTGTCCGCCAGCGCCAGCACCGCAGGCACGTCGGCGAACTGCGCCTGATGAGCCGCCAGCAGGTCCGACCAGCGGGCCATCACGGCCTGATCATCCCGTCGCAAATCCTTCCCGGCGAGGGTGACGAGGCCCACGGTGGACAGCGCGACCAGCGCGCCCACGGCAATGACGATTTTGCTCATGACTTGGACTCGGGCAAAACGCCGGGGCCGCACCCGCAGGCACGGCCCCGACCGGACTTACTTCACCGTGATGTCACAGGTCTGGCCGACCCAGGTGACGTTCGTCGGCACCGGCTTCGCGCCCGAGTAGGTCAGCTGCATGCCGAGCTCGACCGAGCCGTTCGGCGCGATCGTGCCGTTCCACGGCGCCGGCGTGATGGTCACGTTGCGACCATTGACCGAGAAGGTGCCGCTCCACGAGTTGGTCAGCGTGAAGGCATTGCTCTCGGTGAAGGTCAGCGACCAGCCCGACAGCGGCGTGGTGCCCAGGTTGCTCAGCTTGATCGTCGGCACCTGGCCGCTGCCCCAATCGTTGCTGGCATCGAAGACCACCGCGCAGTTCTTCACATCGTTGTCGATCTCGGTGGCCGCTACGGTCCGCGTGGCCGCATTGGCTGCGCTGATGCTGATCGTGGCCGCGCCATTGGCCGAGTCCGCATCCTTGGCAGCCGCCAGGGTCACCGTCTGCGGCGTGTTCCAGTTGGCGGTGGTGAAGGTCAGGCTCGCGCCGCCGGACACGCTGATGTCGGCATCCCCGGCGGTGCGTGCCACCGTCACGGCGACATTGCCGGTCGGTGCCGACGCCAGCTTGACGGTGAAGGAGCGGGTGCCGGTCTCGGGCACGGTCAGGCCGGTGGCGGACACCACCAGCTCGACGGGCACCACGATGTTGGCGTCCTTCTCGGTCGCGACCACGCTGGCGCCGGTCTGGCCGGTGGCGCTCAGGGTGAAGGTGGCGCTGCCGTTGATCGCATCCGCATCGCGAGCCGCCGCGATGGTCAGCGGTTGGGCCGTCGCGTAGTTGGTCGGCGTGAACACCAGCGAGGTCACCGCGGTGGTCAGGTCCGCATCACCGCCCGCTGCTTTGGCCACGCTCACCGTGACATTGCTGGCCGGCTTCTCGGACAGAGAAACCCCCACGCTCGCCGAGCTGCCTTCCGGCACGGTCAACGCCGCGTTGGAGACGACGATCGCCGGACCGGTCGCGGGGAACAGGCGACCGTAGTCGGCTTGCGCCAGCGCGATGTCGGCCTGCGCCCAGAAGCGGTGGTAGGTCCAGCTCGGCTCGGGGCCGCCGGCCAGGTAGGCGCTCAGCTTCGGCCAATCCGGATCCTGCTTGTACTTCGGCCGAATGCTGATGAAGGTCGAGTTCGCATCGATCGTCGCGCCCTGCGCATTGGTGCCGGTCCAGCCCGGCGGCACATAGACGCCGTCACCGGTGGCCGCGTTGTAGGGATCGTCGAAGCGCAGGTAGTCCTTGCGCTTCTCGGCCACGGCCAGACCCTTGGTGTCCTGGTACTTGGTCCACATGCGATCCAGCAGTTCGCGCGCCATGGTCTTGGCGGCGGCATTGCCGGACTTCGCGGCGTAGTAGCTCAGCGTGCGCGCATAAGCCGCCGCCACGCCGACATCGTTGGTGAACTCGGTCACCTTCACGCGCAGGTTCGCGTTGGCGCCGGGGCTGGACGGATTCCAGGTGTCGGGCTGACCGGACCATTCCAGGCTGTTCGGGATCTCATAGCCGCCATCCGCCAGCAAGCGGGTGTTGGCCAGCGCCCAGGCGACCCACTTGTCCAGCAGCGCCTTGGCTTGCGCATCGTTGCTCACGTAGTAGAGCTCGGCCACGCGCTGCATCGACCAGGCCTGGAAGCCGAACCAGGTGTTGGACGCCGGGTCGTGATAGACCGGCGCCTCGTCGTAGAACATGCCGTAGAAGGTGGCCTTGCCGGCCGGCGGCTGCTCATGGTTGCCGTTCCAGCTGTTGGTGGCGCCGCCGGCGATCGCGCCATCGGCGGATTGCAGGAAGCGGTAGAACTCCATCTGGCGCTTGAAGCTCTTGCCCCAGTCGCCGGCCGCCGACGGCGACAGCGGACGGAACGCCGGCTGCGTGGACAAGGTCCAGGCCACGAACGGGTTCTGATAGCCGAAGTGGTTGTGGGACGAGCTGATGCGCCAGGCCCAGCCCGCCGACGAATCCAGTGCGCCGCCCCAGGCGTAGTACCAGGACATCAGGTAATGCTGGTTGTCCCGCAGGCCGTTGCTGTCGGTCGCGCCGCTGCCGCCGGGGCAGGTCGTCGGCCCGACGCAATTGCCGATGCGCTTGAAGTACTTGTCGAACATCGCATAGCGCAGGAAGTCGCCCATCTTGGCGGCCTTCTTGACCAGGTCGGCGACCTGCGCGCCCTTGCCTTGTTCGGTGGCCCAGACATTGGCCCAGTAGATCGCCTGGATCGCGCGACCATCCGCATCCGGCGCGTTGGTGTAGCGCCATTGCTTGGCGTAGTTGGAGTCGCCGGTGAACAGGCTCAGGAAGCCCTGATTGCCGCCCGTGCGGCCCCACTTGAAGCTGTCGCAGGACGGATGCGGCACGGTCTCCCACACCGATTCCTGCGCGCCCCGCTGGAAGGTGTTGATGTAGGCCGGCTTGGTCACGCCGTCGCCGCAGAAGCCGTAGCCGTACCAGTTGTCGACGTCCAGCAGCCAGTGCATGCCGTAGATGTCGCGGGTGCCGTAAGTGCTGGCGAGCTCGTTGCCGATCGGGTCCTGACCCACCGGCGTGCTGAACTCCAGCGGCGACGGATAGTTCTTCGGCAGCGCATATTCACCGGCATAGGAGGCCGGCTTGTTGGCGTTGTAGAAGCTGTTGGTCGGCTGGTCCTTCTGGCCCGGGATGATGTACTTTTCCATGTTGGCCCAGGCCGCATTCAGCGGGCCCCAGTCGCCGGTGACGCGACCGTATTGGGCTTCCATCCACAGCCAGAAGCTGTAGGCCTCGGAGGTGGTCTGGTGGCCATGGTCGGGCGCTTCGACGATCAGCGTCTCGACCGAGTGATAGGGCACCCCTTCGGCGCTGAAGTAGCCGTTGGCGGGGTTCTTGATCTTGTTGTATTGCGTGAGGAAACGCTGGTTGTAATCAGTCTGCGCCTGAGCGCCAAAGGCGCAGGCCAGCAACACGGCCAGGGCGGCCTTGCGAGGGAAACGGCTCATGGACTTCTCCAGTGACCCGCAAAACGCGGGCGTGAGTTGCCCCCGGCCCGCGCAAACGGCGGGCTTTTGGGGGGACGATTGAAGGGGGTTACTTGATGACGATGGCGCAGTTCGCGCCCGTCATGGCGACGGCACTCGGCGTCGGCTTGGCGCCGCTGTAGACCAGCTGCATGCCGGCGTCGGTGTTGCCACCGGCAGGCACCGTCGCGTTCCAGCTGGCAGGCGCATAGGTCACCTTGTTGCCGCTGACGCTGAAGGTGCCGCTCCAGCTGTTGGACAGGGTGAAGCTGTTGCTCTCGGTGAAGCTCACCCCCCAGTTGCTGATCGGCGTGGTGCCGGCGTTGGTGAGCATCACGCGCAGCACCTGGCCGCTGCCCCAGTCGCTGGTGCTGTCCAGCGTCAGGGTGCAGCTGCTCGATCCACCACCACCACCACCACCGCCGGTCCCGCCGGACGACGGCGTGGCCGAGACCGCGTCGGACACCGTCACACCTGCGCTGTTGCGCGCGCCCACCTTGTAGAAGTAGGTGGTGCCGTTGGTGACGGTGCTGTCGCTGTAGGTCAGGGCGGTCAGGCCGCTGGACAGGCTCAGGTAGCTGCCGGTGGCGCTGGTCGCGCGCGAGACCTCATAGCTGGCGGCGCCGGCGACGGCGGGCCAGTTGAGCGTCACCTTCGCATTGCCCGCCGTGGCGGTCGGTGCGGGGGCGACGGGCGGTCCCATCGGCGTGCTGGCCCACACGGCGTCGCTGGCGGCGCTCTCGCCACTGTCGTTGCGCGCAGCGACGGTGTAGTAGTAGCGCGTGTTGCCTGCCAGGCCGCTGTCCAGATAGCTCGTGCCGGTCGGCGAAGCGACCAGCGCGAAGCTGCCCGCGGCACCGGTGGTGGAGCGCTTGATCGTGTAGCCCGTCGCGTCCTTGGAGGCCGCCCAGCTCAGGCTGATGCTGCCGGTGCCCGCGGTCGCGGTCAGGCCGGTCGGTGTCGACGGAATCGGCAGGGCCACGCCGCCGCAGGCGGTCGGCTCATTGCCCCAGACCTTGCGGCCGTTGTCGTAGAGGGTGATGTTGCTCACCTTCACCGGCGTGCTGCCGGGGGCGCCCAATCCGGTGTAGGACGGATCATTGGACGGATTCCAGAAGGTCGTGCTGTCCGGCGCGGCGATGCGGATCTGGATCTCCTTCTTGTAGGCGGACTGGCCGCCCGGATAGATCTTCGTGCCGCTGAAGTCGCCGGTCGCGTAGTAGATCTGGCTCGCGCCGCAGCGCACCAGTCCCCGCGCGACACCGCCTTCGCTGAAGTTGGACGACACCTTGATGTCCGCAGCGCTGCGACCGGCGGCGATCACTTCGCTCAGGTCCACGTAGTAGCGCAGGCTGAGCTTGTCGGCCACGCGCGCGGGCCAGCCGCTGCGGTTGTTCACCAGCGCCTTCACTTCGGTGTAGGTGTTGCCGGTGCTGTTGAGCGTGGCTTCGACGAAGTACTGGTCATCGGTGGGCACTTCCGCCTGCGGGAAATTGGCCAGCGGCACGCTGCCCGGGAACAGCTGCTGCGCGCCGGCCAGCACGCCGACGATGGACGCGTTGTAGTCGATCGCCACCTCGTTGGAGACGTAGTCGCTGATCGAGTCGGTGTAGCCATCGGTCGCATTCGGTCCGCCCACCAGCGCGCCGTAAAGCACGTGACGATGGTTGGCCGGCTGGGTCTGGCTGTCGGACCAGGAGCCATGCGCCGTGCGGTGATGCGGATGCTGCGGCGAGTTGGCGCCGAAGCCGATCAGATAGCTGCTCTTGCGCGGATTGCTGCCCAGCGCGTAGTTCAGCTGCTGCATTGCGAAGTCGCGATAGCGCTGCTGCTTGGTCGCATCGGTCACGTCCTTGGCATAGACCATCGCGATGAAGGACTCGTTCAGCGCATAGCGCAGCGAACCCCATTGCGACAGCCAGGCCAGGCCGCCCGGCGTGTAGGTCACCCGCTCGCCTTCGGGCGTGCCGGTGGTCCAGTACGCCAGGTTGCGCTCGATGGCGTCCTTGTACTTCTGCTTGCCGGTCAGTCGCGCCAGCAGCAGGTAGCTGCCGTAATGCTTGCTGTCCCAGTCCTGCGTCCACTTGTAGGGCAGGTACGCGGTCTGGCCTTCGCTGCCGAAGCCGCCCGCGCCGGTGGTGACGAAGCTTTCGGCCTTGGTCAGATAGGCCGCTTCGCCGGTTGCGCGATACAGCCAGATGGCGCCCCAGGCCAGTTCGTCGGAATAGCCCGACCAGGAGTTGTAGTAGCCCTGCGCATCGGTGATGCACTCGACGTACTTCTGGCGCTTGGTGTCGGCCAGCGTGTAGAGCTGCCGCGCATGCGTCAGCAGCGTCGCGGCATAGGTCGGATCGCTCGCCTTGAACACCATCGATGCCGCCGCCATGGCGGCCGCGGTTTCACCGGCGAGGTCGGAGCCGCCGCAGGTGGCGTCGATCTTGTAGGCCGGCGCGTCCTTGGGATAGACCTCGACCGGGCCCCACCAGCTGTGGTCGGTGCTGCCGTTGCCCACCTGGCCGTAGAACACGTTGGCGCTGGGATGCGCCTTGATGAAGTAGTCGTTGATCCAGCGCAGGTTGCGCAGCAACGCATCATGCTGGCCGGCGTCCTTGTGGCCCGCTTCGAATTCCAGCGCGCCCCAGGCGAGCTGCGTGGCGGTCGATGCGGCGGGGAAGCCGAACTTCACATGGTCGCCTGCGTCATACCAGCCGCCGGTGAGATCCAGTCCCACATCGGCGCCGTCGGTCAGGCGCGAATCACCGCGCCAGCTCACGCGGTTCCAGTCCGGCTTCTTGCCCGACTGCTGCGCCTCATAGAACAGGATCGCCTTCTGCAAGGCTTCCGCATAGTTGTGGGTGGGGGCCGCCGCAGCGCGGGTGCCGGCCAGCGCGCGCGCATCGGGGCCGCTGCTGGCGCTCATGGGGGTGACGGTCGTGCGCGAGGACTCTCCTCCGCCGCAAGCCGCCAGGCTCAGCGCCAACAGCGAGAGAGCCCAGCCCGCTCGCGATCGACCTTCTTGAATCAACCTGGTCATGTGTTTCCTCTCCAATGGGTGAACATTCCGACGGTCGTACGCATCCATGCAGCGGCGTCACCTGGGCCTCCTTCAAGGAAGCTCCTGGCGCCATTGCCCGATGTGTCGTGTCTGGTTTGCCTCTGGTGACAACGCTGTCAGGGAGAGCCCTAAAAAAGGCAATTGGCCTGAGCCATTTGCCTCGGCCATTGGACTTGGCCGCTCAACCTCGCGTTGTTCTTGTCTACCGCCTGGGCTGCCGTCGAATCTGCGCGGAGTCTGCAGTGAATCTGCTTCGAGGCAGTGGCCTGGGCGAATCAGAAATCCGCCGATGGGCGCATGGCCACGGCGTTCTCCCGATACTGACTCACGACTGTCAGAGTCGTGAACTCATGTGGGGCATGCTCGTCCGAAATGGGGCGGCCGTCAACTCCGCGGGCGGGAAACAATGCGTGTCAGAGGCAATTGGGTGCGCGGCCGGAAACAGGTCCGTCACTTGCCATGTGCGCGCGCGAAGACGCCTCCTTCGGCCCCACGCAGGCCGAGCGCACTTGTCGATGCCGCAGCGGCCCAACAAGTCGTGTAAGCCGTTACACGCTGGACCCTCGGCACGTCGCATGGAAAGGCGACGTGCTGCGCAACACCTGACCCTGTCGCGATCCATGCGGGCCGGTGACGGCCATACCAACGGCGGTGGGTGCGACCTCAATCTCCAGCCCGACTTCAAACGGATGACCGATGTGAGCCGATCGGCGGGCGTGATGGGTGGAGGTGCCGCGCGATGCGCCCGCGACGCGCGCGTCCCGCGAGCGTCTGCGTCCTGTCGATCAGCGCTATCAGCGCGCTCAGCGCTTCTTGGACTTGAGCGGCGCGATGCTTTGCTGCAGCTTGCGCCATTCATCCGTCGCCGCCGGCGCTGGGGCTTTCGCGACGGGCGCGGGTGGCGGAGCGGTGGGGCTCGGCGGGGTGAGCACCTCGCCCAGCAGATCGAGCAGACGCGTGCGCGCGCGCTGGGGGTGACGGCGGTAGTAGGTCAGCACCAGGCCGACGATGAACCGCTCATCCTCGTCCTGCGGCAGGTGGGAGGGCGCCTCACTCGCCTGACCGAGCGCCGAGGACGCCGCCAGGGTGGCCGACGAGCCCGAGGCCACACCCGCCTTGGCGCCGTGCTCCTGGTCCATCCATCCCATCGGTTTATGGCTCAGTTGCTCGAATTGGCGCGCCAGCCGCTCGCCGATCTGGCGAGAGCGGCTTTTGATCTGGCTCCAGTAGCTGGGTTGAATCTGCAAGCGCTCCGCGAAACGCCGCTCCAGCCCACGCAGGGCGGCGGCATCGGGATGCTTGACGGTGGCGGCAACGAACTCTTCGAACAGGCGCATCGCGTTGTCCAATCGGATCTGCGCGACGTCGCGAGGGGCGGAACACATGCTCACATGATAAAGGCTCGTTGATCCCGCCCGGGATCACTCCTCCTCCTTCAACTGGAAGCTGGACGCGAGCTGCGCCTGCGTCCCCGGCGGCACCGCGTCGTAATGCGAGAACACCATCGTGTAGCGCCCCTGACCGCTGGTCATCGCATTGAGCCGGTTTTGATAGGCCGTCAACTCCGCCAGCGGCACCAGGCCCTCCACGCTGATCTGACCCGGCACGCTGCTGCGCGTGCCGCTGACCTGGCCCCGCCGGGCCGCCAGATCGCCGGTGATGTCGCCCGTGGCCGAATCCGGGGCCTGGATCTCCACCTGCACGATGGGCTCCAGCACCAGGGGCCGAGCCTCGCGGACCGCCGCCACCAGCGCCTTTCGACCGGCGGCGATGAAGGCGACTTCCTTGGAGTCCACCGAATGATGCTTGCCGTCGAAGACGGTGACCCGCAGGTCCACCAGCGGATAGCCCGCCACGACACCCGCCGCCAGGGCCTGCCGCACGCCTTTCTCGACCGCGGGCATGAACTGGCTGGGCACGGTGCCGCCCTTCACTTCATCGCGGAACTCGAATCCGGCGCCGCGCGCCAGCGGCTCGATGCGCAGCCAGACCTCGCCGAACTGTCCCGCGCCGCCGGTCTGTTTCTTGTGGCGATGATGGCCCTCCGCGATCGCCGCAATCGTCTCTCGGTAGGCGATGCGCGGCGGCTGGGTCTGCACATCGAATTTGTAGGTCTCGCGCAAGCGGTCCAGCAATACGCGCAGGTGCAGCTCGCCGAGGCCGTAGACCAGCGTCTCGCCGCCTTGGGCGCCGGTCACGGCGCCATCGCCGCTGCGCTCCAGCCGCAGGCAAGGGTCTTCTTCGACCAGCCGGGCCAGCACTTCCCACAGGCGTTGCTCGTCACCGTGGCGGGTCGGTCGCAGCGAGAGGCCATGCACCGGTGTCGGCAGCGAGACCGGCGCCAGATGCAGATGCTCGTCTTCGGGCGCATCGTGCAGCACCGCGTCGAAGTGCAGCTCGTCCAGCTTGGCCACTGCGCACAGGTCACCGGGCAAGGCCTGATCGATGTCCACATGCGCCTTGCCCTGCAGCATGAACAGATGCGCCACCCGGACCGGCTTGCGCGCATGGCCCACATACAGCGACGCATGCCGCTTGAGCGTGCCCTGGTGCACCCGCAGCATCGCCAGCTTGCCGAGGTAGGGATCGGACTGGATCTTGAACACATGCGCCACCACATGCTGATCCGGATCCATCGCGACCTGGAACGGCTGGGCGGCCTCGCCGTCGCCGCTCAGGAATTGCGGTGGATTGGCTTCATACGGATTCGGCAGCAGCTTCTCGATGATGTCGAGCAACTCGGCGATGCCCGCGCCGGAGCGCGTGGACACGAAGCACACAGGGATCAGATGACCTTCCCGAAACGCCTGCTCCAGCGGCGCATGCAGCTCGGTCGCGGGGACATCGCCGTCGTTGAGATAGCGATCGACGAAGTCCGGGTCCACCTCCACCACCTGCTCCACGAGCGCGCGATGGGCGGCGGCGACGTCGCCGAAATCGCTGTCGCCCTGGCTGCTGAAGAAGCAGTCCTGCACGCGCGAGCCCTGGCTGGCCGGCAGGTTCAAGGGCAGGCATTCGCGTCCGAAGCTGGCGCGCAGCTGGTCGAGCAGCGCAGCCAGATCGATGCCGGGCACATCGATCTTGTTCACGATGACCAGGCGGGTCAGGCCGCGTTGCGCGGCCGCGGTCATCATGCGTTGCGCCATCAGCTCCAGGCCTGTCTGGGCGTTGATCACCACGGCGACCGTCTCGACGGCTTCCAGCGCCGGCAGCGCCTGGCCGATGAAATCGGGCGCGCCGGGCGTGTCGAGCAGATGAATGCGCAAACCCGCTCGCGAGAGATGCATCAGCGAGGTCTGCAGCGAATGCTGCAGGCGCTTCTCGAGCGGATCGTGATCGCTGACCGTGCTGCCTTTCTCCACCGCGCCGGCGCTGTTGATGGCGCCGGTCTTCAGCAGCAGGGCCTCGGCCAGCGAGGTCTTGCCCGCGCCGGCGGGCCCGGTGAGCGCGAGCGTGCGCAAGGCCGCGATGCCGGCATGGACCGGCGCGGCGGGTGTGGGGTGGGCGGACATGGGCTCGCTCCTCTCATGCGTGACGGAGGTGGGATGTGAACGGAGCCGGACTGCGGCCAGCGTAGAGGAAGCGCCTCACCCGCACAAGCGCCGATGCCTGATGAAGGGCCTTCCTGCGGGCAAGCCATCGACATCACCTCTAGACTCGCGGGCTGAGACCAACGATCGATCCCGCCAGGGATTCCGCGCTCATCCGGGCGCTCTCTGCGCCACCTGCGCGCCATCTGAACCACCTCGGGCCATGCCATACGACCAGCCACACGCCGCGCCACACGCCGCGCCGCATCCGCAGCCGGAAGACGTTTCCTTCACCTTGCCTGAGGCGCCTGCGCGCGGTCGCCACGGCGCGGTGGCATCACCGCTGCGTCCGGGGCGCCGGTCACGACTGCGGCAGCTCGCAGGGGCACTCGTCGCGGGACTGAGCGTCAGCACCGTGCAGGCGGCCGACGCGCCGGCCGACGCGCTTGCGGTCGATCGCATTGCCGCGACTGACACCGTCGCCGAGAACGCACCGCCGCTGCAGACGCTCAACACCACGCTCGAGCGCCCCTGGGGTCTGGCGCAGTTGCCGAACGGTGAGTTGCTCGTGACGCAGAAGGCGGGCGTGCTGGTGCGGCTGTCCGCCGACGGCAAGACGCTGGGCACCATCGCCGGCGTGCCGAAGGTGCAGGACGCGAGCCAGGGCGGCCTGCTGGGCATCGCGGTCGATCCGGATTTCGCTGCGGGCGAGAACTGGGTCTATCTGTCCTATTCCGAACCGGGCACCGGCGCGGAAGCCAAGCTGGCCGGCACCTCGGTCGCCCGCGGACGCCTGAAGGGCGATCAGCTGCAGGACGTGCAGGTCATCTTCCGGCAGCAGCCCAAGGTCGATGGCGGCGGGCATTACGGCTCGCGCATCGTCTTCGCGCGCGACAAGAGCGTCTTCATCACGACCGGTGAGCGCATGAAGGGCCAGCCGTCGCAAGACCTGACGCAGACCCTGGGCAAGGTGATCCATCTGCAGAGGGACGGCAGCCTGCCGGCCAACAATCCGGCGCTGGGCGCCTCGGCCAAACCGGGCATCTGGAGCTACGGCCATCGCAATATCCAGGGCGCCGCGCTGCATCCGCAGACCGGCGAGTTGTGGATCAGCGAGCATGGCCCGCAGGGCGGCGATGAGATCAACATCGCCCGCGCCGGCCAGAACTACGGCTGGCCGATCCGCAGCTACGGTTGCCCGTATGGCTCGCCGCTCGGCGACGCCTGCCGCATCGGCGGCGGCCGCCAGGCCCCCGAGTTCGTCGAGCCGCTGACGACCTGGGTGCCGCTGTCCATCGCCCCGTCCGGGCTGGTGTTCTACACGGGCGCGATGTTTCCGCAATGGCGGGGTCAGCTGTTCTCCGGATCGTTGGCGGGTCAGGCGATCTGGCGTCTGACGCTGGAGGGCAACCGCATCGTCGGCCGCGAGAAGATGTATGCCGCACTGGGCGAGCGCTTCCGCGACGTCATCCAGGCGCAGGACGGCGCGCTGCTGATGGTCACCGACAGCGGCAAGCTGCTGCGGCTGGCCAAGTAGGTCGCGACGGGCGGAGCGGCCGGCTCAGTCCAGCCGCTTCCAGTACAGCGCGGTGGCCGCCAGCGTGCCGTCGGGATTGGCGGCGAATTGCGGGATCTCGCCCACCCGCTGCCAGCCTTGCGATTGATAGAAGTGCTCGGCGGTCGATTGCGCGGTGGTGTCCAGCACCAGCAGCGACAGACCGTCGCGACGCGCCTGCGCTTGTGCGGCCTCCATGAGCTGCGCGGCCAGGCCGGCGCGTCTCGCGTCGGGATGGACCATCAGCTTCTGCACCTCGGCGCGATGGCGGCCATTCGGTTTGGTGCATCGCGCGAGTTGCACCGTGCCCAGCGCGCGGCCGTCCTGATGCATCAGCCAGAGCCGGTGATCCGGCCCCAGGGCATCGAAGACCGACGCCCAGTAGTCGTGCATCTCGCCTTCGCCGACCTCCGCCAGAAAGCCCAGCGACGCGCCGGCATCCACCACGTCGAAGAACAGCTCGCCGAGTGCGGGAATCCAGTCGCGGTCTTGTGGGCCGAGTTCGCGCAGGGCCGTGTGGTGGGTGGTCATGGTGAGGTCCTTTGGGGAGGTCGGGCGAGGTGATGGCGAGGTGATGGCGGAGTGAGGGCGGGGGGAGAAGGCGGGGCGGCGTTTCGATCGCGCCGTCACGCCGGCGCCGGCAGCGTCTTGCCCAGGCAGACGGCCTCGGCCCGACCGACATGGCTGCCGAAGTTGGGAATCTCGCGATAGCCGTGGCGTTGGTAGAAGCGCAGTGCACGGGTGTTGATGCGGCGGGTCTCCAGCCACAAGGCGCGATAGCCCATCTGCTGCGCGGCGTGCTCGAGTCGCGCCAGCAGGGCGGCGCCCACGCCACGACGGCCGTCGCGCGCATACATGCGTTTGAGTTCCGCCACCGGCGCCGTGCCGGCCGCCGCCAGCGGACGGACCGCGCCACACCCCACGGGTTGACCGTGTTCATCCCTGGCCAGCAGGAAGATCGAGCGGCCGGGGACCATGTCCATCATCTGGAAGCCCGCCGCGCCGGAGTCCCCGCTCAGCTGTTCCAACCGTTGGTTGAGTTCTTCCATCATCGCCTGCGCATCGGGATGATCGGACGCCACCGGCTGCAACACGATGGACTGTTCAACCAGAGGAGTTTGTGGCATCTTCGTCGGCGGATGAGATCAATGAATGAAATCCTAACCAATGGTTAGCAAACCAACAAGTCCGGATCCTCGACCGAGTGGTCCGAAGGGATTGCACCGCAGCGCTGGCGTGGTGCAGGACGCGCCGGACGGCGGCGCCGCGCGCCCGCTGGCCAAGCCTCAGCCTCGCGTGCGACAGAAGCTGAGCAAGCCGGACGGCCCGCTCAAGCGCCAGGCGCAACGCAAGGGCCTGGACCCGGATGCCGCGCCGACCGGCACGCCCGCGCAGCAGCGCCGGGCCGCGCAGAAGCAGGCGCTGGAAGCGGGCATCCTGGCCGCAGCCCGCGAGCTCTTCGCGGCACGGGGGCCGGACGCGGTCACGCTGCGTGAGGTCGGCGCAGCGGTGGGCTATTCACACGCCACGCTCTACAGCTTCTTCGCCGACAAGAATGAACTCCTGATGCGGCTGGCGCAGGACAGTCTGCAGACGCTGCTGATCCGGCTGCAAGGCGCGCGGGACGGCGCCGAGCCCGGCCAGGAATCCGCCGCCGTGGCCCGCGCCTTCGTGCAATGGGGCTGGCAGCATCCGCATGACTATCGGCTGCTGATGCAGGACACGCCGCCCCCACTGCGGCCCGATTTGCAGGATGGATTGAGCCAGGCGCTGCCGCTGCCCGCGGAGCGCGGTGCGGCGCTGTGGGCCGCGCTGCATGGCCTGGTCATGCTGGAGTTGACCGGGCTGGGCGCGCTGGGCGGCGATCTGCCGCGCAGCCGTCGGCTGGCGGCGGTGCTGGCCGGGCTCTGACGCGCCTGAAGCGCCTGGAGCGCCAGAAGCGCCAGAAGCGCGTGATGCGTCGGACGGGCTGGGTCGGTCGAACGCCTGCGCGATCGAGCGATTCCGACGTCAAGCCGGCGTCGGTCTCAGACCAGATGCGGCAGCCGCTTGTAGTAGATCGCGACGTTCTGCAACTGGCCTTCGGCGCCGTGGCAGTGGTCCGGAATCTGACCGGCCCGTTGCCAGCCGAGGTGCGCGAAGACGGCTTCGGCCTGGGAGTCGGCGGCGGTCTCCAACTGCAGCAGATAGCGGTTCTGAGTGGCGGCGGCGCATTCGAGCCGGCTCATCAACTGGCTGGCCACGCCTCGACCGCGCTCCTGGGTGTGCACCATCAGCCGTTGCACTTCCCCACGGTGGTGCGCATTGGCCAGCGGACACAGCGAGAGCTGCACCGCGCCCAGCAGCCGTCCGGGGCCTTCGGATTCGCAGGCGATCCACAGGCTGTGGTGCTGGCCCAGCCGTGCGAACACACCGTGCCAATAGTCCAGCGCCGCATACCGCGACAGCGGCGCCAGGAAACCCACCGTGGCGCCTTGATGGACGTTGTCGATCAGCAGGTTGGTCAGGGCCGGCAGCCACTGAAGATCGCGGGAGCTGAGCTTGACCACCTCGATCGGCGCGCGCTGCAGCGCAGGGATCGCGGCGGCATCGGCGGCCAGGGCGCTGAGGGCACGCGGCGCGCGTGCAGAAACGGCTGAGGGGCTGAGGGCGACGTACATGGATCAGAACTCCAGGTCGGGACTGCTTCACCGTCATCCGGACGGGACCTGGAAAACCCTGACGCAAACGCTATGCCAGCGCGCCGGTGACTGCTATCGATGCGGGCGATTGGCGTTCATTTTGTGATGGGCGCGGCGAGGCGCCCCGGCCTCAAGCCGAGGCGGCGACGCTCAGTTCCGCTTCCAGTCCCGGCTCGGCGCACAGGCGGTCGCGGCCCTGGCGCTTGGCGGCGTAGAGCGCGGCCTCGGCGCGTCGCAGGAGGTCCTCGACATTGCGATCGCCCGATCGCAGCTTGCCCCAGCCGGCGGAATAGCCCAGCGCAAAGCCCAACACCGACGGCGCGGCCACGGCCAGCGCATCGCGCAGGCGGCGGTCCAGCGCGGGCGGGCCGACCAGATCGGAGCGCGCCATCAGCACCGCGAAGCGCTGCCCGTCCAGCCGCGCCACCAGATCGCCGAGGCGCTTTTGCTCGTCCAGGCAGCGGCCGAACAAGGCGATCGCCGCATCGCCGGTGGCGTCGCCGTGCTGGGCGTTGATGGCCTTGAGGCCGTCCAGGTCCATCACCAGCAGCATCAGCGGCTCGTTGTAGCGCCGTGCCATCGAGATCATGTCCACCGATCGCTGCTGGAAGGCGCGCCGATTGGCCAGGCCGGTGGCGGCATCCACCTGCGAGAGCCGGCGCAGTTCGGCTTCGCTCTCACCGCGCCAGGCGACCAGGATCGCCATGGCGGCCGTCACCACGCAGACATTCGCCATCACCGCGAACGCCATGTTCAGCGGATGTTCCACATCGAAGCGGGGGAATTGCGTGGGCTCCGCGCCGGCCAGGTAGGCACGCGCCAGATTGAGCAGGCCCAGCAGGCCCAGACTGACGATCAGCAACCAGCGCCAGCGCGGATGACCGATCGGCCCATGCTTGACCCGCTGCAGCAGGCTGCCGCAGAGCGCCAGCAGCTGCAGGCCCAGCCAGCCGTTGGACCAGGCGAGGCGGAAGGCGTCGTGATCGTGGCCCAGCCCGTAGCCGATCGCCACGATGGCAGGCATCGCCCATTGCAGCCAACGGCCCAGCCGGCCCGGCAGCCAACGGTCGACCGCCATCCACAACATCGTCAGGCTGCCGCTGAGCAGGGCCAGCGCCACCGTGGCGAGCCATCGCTGGCCGTCGCCCGGCAGCAGCAGCAAGGCCCAGCCAGCGGCCTGCGCCGCAGCACTGCCTTGCGCGAGGCGGGCCGCGCGGCTGTCACACCATCCCAGCAGGACCGGCAGCAGCAGTGCCAACGCGGTCGACTGGACCAGCAACAGGCTGAACAGGGTGGGAACGTCGAAGCGCATCGTGGCGGTGGGCCGGGCCCGAGCGGTGGCGATCCGCGCATCCTGCGGCGGACCGATCGGTGTCGGGTTGAGGCCGGTCAAAGGCTCGACGTAGCGTACCAACTCGGTGCGGCGCGTCCATCCGGTTCAGTTCCGGTGTCCCCCGTTCGCGGTGATGCGATGCTGGCGCGCTCCAAGTGGGCGCTGGCGCTTCCTTCGCCGGCCGGAGGGGGCGATCGTCCCGATCGCCCCGTGGCGTCACTTCAACGGGATCGGCGTGCCGCGATCCACGGGCACGGCGGTGACGCTGTTCTGCGGCGAGCCCTCGATCACGCGATCGGAATAGGTCAGGTAGACCAGCGTGTTGCGCTTGGGATCGACCATGCGCACCACCCGCAGCCGCTTGAAGACCAGCGAGCGGCGCTCGGAGAACACCTCTTCCTGGCGCGGCAGCGGTTTGGGAAAGCTGATCGGGCCCACAGCGCGGCAGGCGATGGACGCTTCGGATTTGTCCTCCGCCAGACCCAGCGCGCCTTTCACGCCGCCGGTCTTGGCGCGCGAGACGAAGCAGGTGACCCCCGACACGCCGGGATCGTCGTACGCATCGACCACGATCTTGTGGTCCGGTCCGATCAGCTTGAAGACCGTGTCCACCTCGCCGACCGCATCGGCCTCGGCGGCGTTCACGGCGAGGCTGGCGAGGCCGGCGGTGAGGGCGGTGGCAATGGCCAGCGAGCGAAGCATCAGCGCGGGGCGACGACGGGCGGACGAGAGCAGATCATGCATGTTGCGGACTCCTTGTGGCCGCTGTTGTAGCACGGGGAGACGGCATGAATGACGTCGGGATCCAGCGGTCGCGCAGACGCAGGAAGGGGCGTTCCACCCCTCGGTACAACAGCCATCCGCCGAGCAGGCATGCGAGCCCGATGAGCGGCACGGCGAGCATCGAATCACGTGCCACGCCCGCATCGCTCAAGGCCCGGCTGAGCACGTGCGCGATGGGCTTGTGGGTCAGGTAGAGCGCAAAGGACCAGCGGGCCAGCGATGACGCGCCGGGAATCCGAACCCGCGCCCAGGCGCCCTGCGGCGCCAACACGGCCATCACCAGCAGGCCGAAGGCCCAGGCCAGCGCGCTGTAGCCCCAAGCGCTCATGGCGCGGCCATAGCCATAGCCGGGGAGGTAGTAGCCCTGCAGCATGGCGGTCAGCATCATGAGCGTGGCACCGAGGCCCAGGGCCAGCAGCCAACCGGGACGGGCCATGCACGCGTTCCAGCGCCGCGGATGGCCATGTTTGAACAGGGCGATCGCGACCCCGGGCAGGAATTCATCCAGACGCGCCAGGCTGCCGTAGTAGAGGTGGGGGTAATAACCCAACGACGGATCCTGCGTGCCCCAGCGTTGCCAGAGGTGATCTCGCCAGAGCACCGCCGCCAGCGTCATCCCGGCGATCATCGACCAGGCCAGCGCGCGGCGATGCTGGCGCAACGACGCTCCCAGCATCAACACGGCCGGCAGCACCAGATAGAACTGCTCTTCGATGCAGAGCGACCAGGCATGCGAGAACGCCGTGCCCGGCGTCAATTCGATGTTCTGTGTGAAGGTCAGGAAGCGCCACAACGGGGGCATCTCGCGGCCGCCCATCCAGGTCGGCAGCAGCCAATACAGGGCCAGCACGACATAGAAATTGGGCAGGGTGCGGAGCAGCCGTCGACCATAAAACCGAGGCAGCGACAGGCGTTGGCCGCCTTGCAGGCCGCTCATCAGTTGGTTGGCGATCAGGTAGCCGCTGAGGACGAAGAACAGGTCCACGCCGGTCCAGCCGATCTCGCTGAGCCAGCCGAACGTGGGCGCGCCGCTCACGAAGACCTGGTAGTGATAAGCGAACACCAGCACGATGGCAGCGGCACGCAGCGTGTCCAGACCATGAAGGCGCGACGACGGGATGGCGGAGGACATGAAATCGGTCGAAGCCGCGCGCGATCACGGGCAGGTAGAGCGGGGCCGCGATGCTGCCATGTGGGCGCGTTCCCGCGGCAGCGGAACGGCGTAACGCGGGTAACAGCCCTCCGCCATCTGGACGGCCGCAGGGGGCCGTCGAGACGCCTCTGCGCCAGCGATGCCGGGCTCAGGCCCCGTGACGCACCCGACTGTCGACCGGCGCCTGCTCCCGATCACGCAGCCCGTAGTCGCGGACGACCGTTGCGACCCGCAGCCGGTAGTCGGCGAACACGCCGAGGCGGCCCTCCGATTGCGCGTCGCGATGCGCTTCCAGCTGTCGCCAGGCCAGCACCGCCGCTTCGTCGCGCCAGAAGGAGAGCGACAACAGCCGCGTCGGATCGGTCAGGCTCTGGAAGCGTTCGATGCTGATGAAGCCGTCGATCTGCTGGAGCAGCGGCTTGAGTCCGGCGGCGAGATCGAGATACCGATCACGCCCGTCCGCGCTGGGCGTGACTTCGAAGATGACGGCGATCATGGGGTCGAATCCTGGGTCGGCGGGGTGAGCGTGACGATGTCGCCATCACGCATGGCGACGGACGGGAACTGCGGAATCTCCATGTTGGGCAACACCAGCGGCGCGAGCGGCTGTGGCCAGCGCAGCGCCGGTTGCGCGCTCAGCCAGTCGAGTGCCGCGTGGACGGTCCGCAGGGCCAGGTCTTGCCCCGGACAGCGATGGGGGCCGTCGCCGAAGGGATGGTCGGTATCGGTCAGGGGAATGGTGATCCACGTGGTGGGCAGCGTGGATGGGCTGTCGTGGGACGGCGAGTGATGCGGGCACGCGGCCGCAGCTGGCGCTGACCGGAATCGCCGGGTGAGCCGAACGGCACCGCCGGATCGGGCGATGGCGATCAGCGCGTCGAGTGTCGGGGCCTGGACGGAGTTGCCCGGCGCCGTCGGCGCCATGGCCTGCAGCGCGTGACCCAACAGCGCCGCGCCGGCCTCGTGGCTTTGCCAGATCAGCGCCAGACGATTGGCCCGGAAGGTGTCGGGATCGGACCAGGACGAGCGCGGCGCGTGTTGGCTGAGCGCGCGTTGCAAGGGCGCTTGCGGCATCGATGCTTCGGCAGCATGCAGCGCCGCGAGGAGTTGTTCAACGGCCTCTCCGGCGCGGTGAATGGCCGAAACGTCGGCATCGGCCGACAGGCCGGCCGCCATGGCTCGCAATGCGAAATGCAGGCGGCGCTGATCCATCACATCGATCAATCGGCAGCCCAGCAGGCTGGCCACGGTGGCCGCCGGAACGGCCCAGTGCCAGTGCGACCAACCGCCGGCGACTGCCACGTCGGCTTGATCGCGCGCATGGGCGATGACCTCCTCTGCGGGCAGCGAGGCCAGGGCCCGCGTCAGCAGGGCTTTCTCCGGACCATGCTGCGCATCGTCGCGTTGGCGAAGCCAGCGCGCGAAGACCTCGGCCAGCGCGCCGCCGTGGGCTTGAAGCGAAGGAGGCAGGGGCGCGTCGGCCGGGCGCATCCGAAGCGAGGGATCGCGCAGCGGCGGCGGAGGGGGGATAGGGGTCGGGGTCGGGAAGGGCATGAGGATGAGCCTTGAATCGGGGGCGATGGCGCCATCTTCTGATCCGTGCGGCGCGCACGCTTCGCTTAGCATCGAAACATGAATGACAGCCCCCGAGCCCGTCGCCGAGTCGCGTCGGAGCGATCGACCCCGGATGGCGTGGTGACCGTCCCGCCGGCGGTCAGCGCCGACCGGGCGCTGGCGGATGTGGCCGCGAGCATGGCGGAGCCGGTCCGCGCGCGGATCCTGTGCTGCCTGATGGACGGCCATGCGCGCACCGCGACCGAGCTGGCGGCGGTGGGGGATGTGGCGGCCTCGACCGCCAGCGCGCATCTGGCCCGGCTGCTGGCGCAAGGCCTGGTGACCTGTCTGGCGCAGGGCAAGCATCGGTATTACGCGCTGGCGGGGCCGTCCGTCGGCCAGGCGCTGGAAGCGCTGCTGGTGGTGGCGGGGCAGCCTCGCCCCAGCTTCGAACCCGCCACGCCGCCCGCACTGCGCCAGGCACGGCGTTGTTATGACCATCTGGCCGGTCACTGGGGCGTGCGGCTGCATGATCACGCGCTGATACAAGGCTGGATGCTGCCGGCAGCGGACGAGCCGGGCGCCTATCGGCTGAGCGAAGCGGGCGCGCAAGCACTGGGTCGGCTGGGCGTGGATGTCGCGGCGGCGGTCGATGCGCGGCGGCGGCGTCTTGCCTGCGCCTGCATGGACTGGAGCGAGCGTCGACCGCATCTGGGCGGCGCGCTCGGTGCCGCCTGGTTGCAGGCGATGCTGACGCAAGGCTGGCTGGATCCGGCGCTCGACAGCCGCGCGCTGCGCCTGACTCGGCGCGGTCAAACCCGATTGACGCAACTGTTGGAGACCACACAGGCATGAGCACTGCGATCCGAGTCGGCATCGGAGGCTGGAACTTCCAGCCCTGGCGCGAGACCTTCTATCCCAAGGACGTGTCCGCCGCCCGCGAGCTGGAATACGCCAGCCGGCGCATGACCGCCATTGAGGTCAATGGCACCTTCTACAGCACCATGAAGCCCGCGACCTTCGCGAAGTGGCGCGACACCGCGCCGGACGGCTTCGTGTTCTCGCTCAAGGCGCATCGCTTCACCACCCATCGGCGGGTGCTGGCCGAGGCCGGCGAATCGGTCCAGCATTTCCTGAACAGCGGCGTGGCGGAGCTGGGCGACAAACTCGGTCCGATCGTCTGGCAGATGGCGCCGACCAAGCGCTTCGATGCGGCCGACATCGAGGCATTCCTCCGTGTCCTGCCGACCGAGGTGAAGGGCGTCCGATTGCGGCATGCGCTGGATGTGCGTCACGACAGCTTTCGCCAGGAGGAGTTTCTGGCGCTCGCCCGTCGTCATCGGGTGGCCGTGGTGTTCACCGAATCGGAGGACTACCCGCCGATGCCCGACCTCACCACGGATTTCGTCTACGCCCGGGTGATGCGCACCCAGTCCGCGCTGGTCCATGGTGTGGAGGAGCCGGTGCTGGATCAACTCGCCGCGTGCGCCCGCTGCTGGCAGGCGGGTGGGCAACCGGACCGGCTGCCGCTGGTCTCGCCGGACCAGGTGCCCGAGCCGGTGCCGCGCGATGTGTTCCTCTACTTCATCAGCGGCGCCAAGGAACGCGCGCCCGCCGCGGCGATGGCCCTGATCGACCGGCTACGCTGACCCCGACGTCGCCCGGGCGTGCGGGGCGGCAGGGCGTTGCGCGCTTGCCGACTTGCCGCCTCAATCGGTGTCCTCTCCGCGAATTCCCCAGTGGCGGCGCCCGTGGGCTGCCTACACTTTGGGCGTATGCCGCCCTTGACGATCCACATCCCGACCCTGATGCTGGCTCTGCTGAGCGGCTTCGCCATGCTCGGGTTGCAACTGTGGATGGCGCAGCGGAGCCGGTTGCAGTTCCTGGATCTGGGCATCTGGACCTGGGGGTCCTGGTCGCTGCTGTTGGGCTTCGCGTTGTTGGCGGGGCGGCTGGTGCTGCCGTTGTGGCTGTCGGCGGTGTTCGGCAATGGGTTGATCGCGCTCGGGCTGGTCATCTACAACGAGGCCATTTATCGGCATGTGCTGGGGCGGTCGCTGCCTCGCTGGCTGTGGTGGTTCGCGCCGGGTGTGGCCTGGGCGATGACGGCCTGGATGCTGAGCTGGCCGCTGGCGCTGCGCACGAGCGCGATCTCGCTGGTGTTTGCGGCCTTGCTGATGCCGGCCATCATCGTGCTGCTGGGCAAGGGCTGGCGCGAGGAAGCGTCGTTGCGCTCGGTCGGCTTGACGCTGGTGGCGGCGGCGGCGAGCCTGATGCTGCGCTCGGTCCACGCGATGCTCAATCCGGGCGAGTACCTCGACATCATGCAAAGCAGCCTGGGCCAGGGGCTGACCTTCCTCTTCAGCTTCATCTGCCTCATCGGCGCCGGCTTTGGCTTCGTGCTGGCCAACTTCGAGCGGATCGCCCGCCGCATGGAAGACATGGCCTGCACCGATGCGCTGACCGGCTGCCTGAACCGCGGCACCGCCGATGCCTTGCTGCGTCACGAGCTGGAGCGCGGCCGGCGGGAGCACACGCCGGTGGCTTTCGTGCTGCTGGATCTCGATCACTTCAAGGATGTCAACGACGGCCACGGCCACCGCGCCGGCGATGCCGCGCTGCGGGCGTTCGCCCAGGAAGTCCGCTTGCGCTTGCGGGCGTCCGATGTGGTGGGGCGCTGGGGCGGCGAGGAATTCGGTCTGGTGCTGCCGGCGACCGATGCGGCGGGGGCTCGTCAACTGGTCGAGCAGATCCGGGTGGCGGTCGCGGCGCTGGTGCTCTCGGACGAGGAGGGGCGGCCATTCGGATTGACCGTCTCGGCGGGGATCTCGGTGGCGCAGCCCGACACGGCGATGACCGCCGAACTGCTCTTCAGCCTCGCCGATCGCGCGCTCTACTGTGCCAAGGATGGCGGGCGGAACCGGGTGCACATCTATGACGGGCCGATGCAGCCGGTGGCGGGTGTGCGGCGTGGGGCGGCTTGTTGATGGCAGGTGCGGGCGCTGCGGCCTTCGGCTTGCGGAACCTCCTTGCATCGGGACGGTCAAGCCCGTGGCCCGCGGAGCGAATGCGGAGCGCCTGAGCGAAGCGGGCCGCGGGCTTGACCGTCCCCGCTCGGTGTCACGAATGGCGCGTGAGCGCGAGGGACCGCCCCGCCTGTCCGTTCAGGCGTTTCACATTCACTCCCAGGCGGGGCGGCCCCTCGCGCTCGAATCACCGAGTGGATCGGGCCTTGGGGCGTCGAATCACCGAGCGGACCGGAACAGCGTGTTGAACGGCCTCGCGTGCAGGGCGGTCGGGCGAGCCTCGATGCGCTTGGACCGTGATGCCGAGACCCGTCGTCTATGCTTGGTCTCATGCAAGCCAAGAACTCACGCTCGATGTCCTTCCGCCTGCCGGCGGCCTTGCCCTTGTGGACGCTGATTGCGCCGGTCGCGGCGATTGGCGCGCTGTTGGGTCTGGCAGATGGCAGTGGTGCGCTGGTGCTGTCGCTGGTCAGCGCCTTGCTGATCGCCGCCGTGCTGGCGGCGGTCCACCATGCGGAAGTGGTGGCCCACCGCGTCGGCGAACCGTATGGATCGCTGGTGCTGGCGGTGGCCGTGACCATCATCGAAGTGGCGCTGATCGTGTCACTGATGCTGGCCGGTGGCGAGGCCACCAACACGCTCGCGAGAGACACGGTGTTCTCCGCGATCATGATCGTCTGCAACGGGGTGCTGGGTCTGTGCATCCTGGTGGGCGGCTTGCGCCATCAGGTGCTGGCGTTTCGCGTCGAAGGCACCAGTCCGACGCTCGCGGTGCTGGCGGCCTTGTCCGTCCTGACGCTGGTCCTGCCGACCTTCACGACCAGCTCGGCCGGACCGACCTTCTCCCGTTCCCAACTGCTTTTCGCCGGCGTGGTGTCGCTGGTGCTTTATGGCGCCTTCGTGTTCGTGCAGGCGGTTCGGCATCGCGACTACTTCCTGCCGGTGGCCGGCCTGGACGATCAGGACATCCACGCCGACCCACCCAGCTGGCGCGTGGCCGGAGTGAGCGTGATGCTGCTGCTGGGCTGCCTGGTCGGGGTCGTGGGCCTGGCCAAACTGCTGGCTCCGACGATCGAGCGCGGCGTGCATGCGATCGGCGCTCCGCCCTCGTTGGTGGGCGTGATCGTGGCGTTGCTGGTGCTGCTGCCGGAGACGCTCGCGGCGGTCCGTGCGGCGTTGCACAACCGACTTCAAACCAGCCTGAACCTGGCGCTGGGATCGGGGCTCGCCAGCATCGGCCTGACCATCCCGACGGTGGCCGTGCTGTCGCCGCTGTTCCCGCACTCGCTGGTGTTGGGCCTGTCGCCGGTGAGCATGGTGTTGCTGTTCCTCACCTTCATCGTGGGCGGTCTCACCCTGGCCGGCGGCCGGGCGACCGTGCTGCAGGGTGCGGTGCACATGGTGGTCTTCGTGGTGTTCCTGTTCCTGGCGATCGTCCCCTGATCGCGACGGGTCGGGGCGTTGCCGCTCGGTGCCACGAATGGCGCGTGAGCGTGAGGAGCCGCCCCGCCTGTCCGTTCAGGCGTTTCACATTCACTCCCAGGCGGGGCGGCCCCTCACGCTCGAATCACCGAGCGGATCGGGCCTCGGACTTCGAGTGGCATGACATGAGATGACATGACATGACATGACGCGCAGCCACCGTCTTCACGGCATAGGGCTCGGTGCATCGGGACGGTCAAGCCCGTGGCTCGCGAAGCGAATGCGGAGCGCCTGAGCGAAGCGGGCCACGGGCTTGGCCGGCCGCGCTCGGTCGACCGCACAACGACCCCCCGCACCAGAGCCGCCGCCGCCCACACCGCGCAACCGCGATGACCTCAACGCAGCGTCACGCCAATCGGAAGGTGCTCACCAGCTGATTCAGGCTCTCGGCCTGCGTCCGCAACGAGCCGGCCGCCGCAGCGGATTCCTCGACCAGTGCCGCGTTCTGCTGCGTCATTTCATCGAGCCGCTGAACCGCCACATTCACCTGCCCGATGCCATCGTTCTGTTCCGAGGCGGCGGTCGCAATTTCGCCGACGATGTCGGCCACGCGTCGAACGCCCTGGACGATCTCGCCCATGGTCTCGCCTGCATCCCGCACCAGCCGCGTGCCGGACTCGACCCGCGTGACGTTGTCGCCAATCAGCGTCTTGATCTCGCGAGCGGCCGACGCGCTGCGCTGCGCCAGCGCGCGCACTTCACCCGCGACCACCGCGAAGCCGCGACCCTGCTCACCGGCGCGAGCGGCTTCCACCGCCGCGTTCAAGGCCAGGATGTTGGTCTGGAAAGCGATGCCATCGATGACACCGATGATGTCGTTGATCCGCTTCGAGCTGTGCTCGATCTCCTGCATCACCGCCACCACCTCGCTCACCACCACGCCGCCCTTGGAGGCCGATTCCCGCGTGGCACTGACCAGGTCGTTGGCCTGCTGCGCCGACGTGGCCGTGTGCGCCACCGTGCCGGTCAGCTCCTCCATCGAGGACGCCGTCTGCTGAAGGTTGGACGCGGTGGCCTCGGTCCGCGCCGAGAGGTCGTGATTGCCGGTGGCGATCTCCTGCGTGGCCACATTGATGGTTTCCGTGCCCTCGCGGACCTGGCTCACCATCCGGCGCAACGAGTCCTGCATCAGGCTGAGCTGCTGCAGCAACACGCCGATCTCATCGCTGCGCTCCACCCGGATGTCCCGGCTCAGATCGCCGCTGGCAATCGTCTTCGCCACCTCGCCCTCCTGCACCATCGGTGCCCGGACCGAGCCCGTGATGCGCCACGCGATCACGGCGCCCAGCGCAATCGCCAGCCCGGTCAGGATCAGCATCGTGGCCGCAGCCTGAGAGGCCTGACCGCGCTGCGCCACCGCAAAGGCATCGGCGTCTTCCGCAATCAGGTCCACCAGCTTGCGCACGGAGGCAAGGTACGCTGCCGCCGCCGGCGCCAGCGTCTGGTCCACCTGCTGTGCGCCCGCCACCGGATCGCGCTTGATGGTGTCCATCACGCCCTTGCGCAGCGTCACATAGCGCTGGCGCGCTTCGGCCACGACCGGCAGTTGCTCACGCTGTTCCTTGTCGGTGATGGACTTGTCGAGCGCCTCTTGCATCTTGTTGATGCGATCGGTGGTCTGCGTCATCAACGGCGTCATGAACGCGGTGAGATCCGCCTGCCCGCCGGACTTGGCCAGCGCCATGACGCGGGTGAGATTCAACTCGGTGGCGCCGAACCATTCGGTGGCCATCAGTCGGCGTTGTTCCTGCACGGTGAGTTCGTCGCTGAGCCGCACCATTTCGCGCAGCTTGTAGACGCCCACGCCCGTCATGAGCGCCGCCATCAGCAGCACGGCCGCGAAGCCCAGCTGCAGCAGCGTCGTGATCTTCATCCGGTTCAGTGTCTGGACCATCGCGACCCCCAACAACGTTGTGTCGGTCGATTATGGGAGTCGCGATTTCGCCCAACAAGACGGCCAACAGCCGCCAAGGCCCGTCGTTACACGCTTTTCCAGCGCGATTGAGCAGAAGTGCCGCTCTGATCGACCTCGTCGAGCCGCGCATGTCGGCGAACGGGCTCGGATTCAGTGGCGCGCGGAATCAGCTGCCCGTCAGCGGTCCGTGTGAAAAACACGGTGCGCGGCGCCGGCTCGGGCGGCTCGTCTTCCTCGACCTGGCTGGCGAGCAGCGATTCGAGGAGGGTGACCGGCTGCTCGCGCCACGGCTGCACCGCCATCAGCTCACTGGCCCGTTTCCGCTGGAGCTTCAACATGTCGCGGATTTCCGGCAGCGCGCCGCGCCCCAGATCCACGCGCAGGTGCTCAAGGGCGTGGTCCAACTTCCGCAACCAGCCTTGGACGAAATCCGCGGCTTGGGGCGGCAGCAACTCATGCGGCACCACCAGCAGCGATCGCCGCAGATGATGCATGTCGTTGTTGCTCCAGCGGGCGACCGCCGGGGCGACGCCCCGCAGCGCCGGACTTTTCCGATGCGCCTGGACCGCCGCGACCACGCGGTCCATCATCGCGCGCAGCCTCGCATCCAGCAGTTCGATGTCCGCGTCATGCGGCAGCACGATCCGGCACCCGGGATGACCGACCTGTTGCAGCAGCGACAGCGGCCAGGACGGGTCGATGTCACGGTGCGGATCCCGATCGGCTCTGCGGACCCGGCCACCTTCCGCCGCATGGGCCCGATGTGTCGACGTCGTTGGCGGCACGGGCTCCGGCAGATCGGCGAGTGAGGTGAGCAGCATGGGCACATCGCCGGTAAACGGCAGCGCGCTGCCGAAGGTGGTGTGAAACAGCCGCAGGCGATGCGCCGGCCGCAGATCGAGCACACGATCGTCGGGCCGCTGGTCCGGTGCGCTCAGTGCCTCCAGATGCGGCATGCGCGACAGCAGATGGTCGATCACCCGAACCGGACAGCGCGGCGGCAACAGCAGGTGGGTCGTGTGCGGCGCGATGGAGAAGATGCTCAGCTCATCGTCGGAAACATCCCTCAGGGCATCGGCGGAAATGGTCCGCAGATCTGCCACCGGACCGCGTTGCGCGGTCAACTGCGCATGCAACAGGACCATCGGCGTCGGATGCCCCACCGGCGGCTGTTCCGGCAACGGCGGCGGGACCGAGTCGCTGATGAGATCGGGCCGCGCAAGGGGCAGGGTGGTGAACGGCGACATCGGCAATCCTTCAAGGCCTGTGAGGTCCCGTCAGTGCCAGCGCTTCCGAGCTTGTTCAGCACGACCGACGATGTCGAAACGATCGATGCCCTCGATGCCCTCGATGCCCTCGATGCCGCCGATCACGTCGGGTCGCGCAGGCTCGCCCGGCTGACGCTCGCAGCGTGGGGCCAGGCCTTGCCTGATGTCCTTGCGCGTTCTTGCGCTCGGCGGTGGTGACCCACCACCTCCGAGCGCTCGCCTTACATGCTGCGCCGGTACTGTCCGCCGACTTCGAACAGCGCGGCGGTGATCTGTCCGAGCGAGCACACCCGCACCGCGTCCATCAGCACATCGAACACATTGCCGTTGTCGATCACCGCCTGCTGCAGCCGTTGCAGCATGGCCGGCGCTTCCTCCGCATGCGCCGCATGGAAGGCCGCCAGGCGGGCGAGCTGGCTTTGCTTCTCGTCCTCGGTCGAGCGCGCCAGTTCGATGTGCTCGGACACCGGATCGCCGTGGGGATTTCGGAAGGTGTTGACGCCGATGATCGGATACTCGCCGGTGTGCTTGAGCATCTCGTAGTGCATCGACTCCTCCTGGATCTTGCCGCGCTGATAGCCCGTCTCCATCGCGCCCAGCACGCCCCCGCGCTCGGCGATGCGCTCGAATTCGGCCAGCACCGCTTCCTCGACCAGCTCGGTCAGCTCGTCGATGATGAAGGCGCCCTGGCTCGGGTTCTCGTTCTTCGCCAGGCCCCACTCGCGGTTGATGATCAGCTGGATCGCCATCGCGCGGCGCACGGATTCCTCCGTCGGCGTGGTGATGGCCTCGTCATACGCATTGGTGTGCAGCGAGTTGCAGTTGTCGTAGATCGCGATCAGCGCCTGCAGCGTGGTGCGGATGTCGTTGAAGGCGATTTCCTGCGCATGCAGGCTGCGCCCCGAGGTCTGGATGTGATATTTCAACTTCTGGCTGCGGTCATTCGCACCGTACTTGTCGCGCATCGCCACCGCCCAGATGCGGCGCGCCACCCGACCCAGCACGGTGTACTCCGGGTCCATGCCGTTGCTGAAGAAGAAGCTCAGGTTGGGGGCGAAGTCATCGATGTGCATGCCCCGCGCCAGATAGGCCTCGACGAAGGTGAAGCCGTTGGACAGCGTGAACGCCAGCTGCGAGATTGGGTTCGCGCCCGCCTCGGCGATGTGATAGCCGCTGATCGACACCGAGTAGAAGTTGCGCACGTTGTGGTGCACGAAGTACTGCGCGATGTCGCCCATCACCTTCAGCGAGAACTCGGTCGAGAAGATGCAGGTGTTCTGTCCCTGGTCTTCCTTCAGGATGTCCGCCTGCACCGTGCCCCGCACATTGGCCAGCACCCAGGCGCGGATCTTGGCGGTCTCGTCCGCCGTCGGGTCGCGGCCGTTGTCCGACTTGAACTTCGTCAGCTGCTGGTCGATCGCGGTGTTCATGAACATCGCCAGGATGCTCGGCGCCGGGCCGTTGATGGTCATCGACACCGAGGTCGTCGGATGGCAGAGATCGAAGCCGTCGTAGAGCACCTTCATGTCGTCCAGCGTCGCGATGCTGACGCCGGAGTTGCCGACCTTGCCGTAGATGTCCGGCCGCGGCGCGGGATCGGCGCCATAGAGGGTCACCGAATCAAAGGCGGTGGACAGCCGCTTGGCCGGCAGCCCTTCGGACACCAGCTTGAAACGACGATTGGTGCGGAAGGCATCGCCCTCGCCGGCGAACATGCGGGTCGGGTCCTCGCCCTCGCGTTTGAAGGCGAACACGCCTGCGGTGTAGGGGAAGCTGCCCGGCACGTTTTCCAGCATCAGCCACTTCAGCAGCTCACCCTGGTCTTCATAGGTCGGCAGCACGACCTTGCGCACCTTGGTGCCGGACAGCGAGGTCGACACCAGCGCGGTGCGAATCTCCTTGTCGCGGATCTTCACCACGTACTCGTCGCCCGCATAGGCCTGCTGCATCGCCGGCCACTGTGCGAGCAGTTGCCGGGCATCCGCATCCAGCCGCGCCTGGCGGGCCGAGGCCAGCGCGGTGAGCGCCGCGATCGACGCTGCGGACGTGGCAGAGGCGGTGGATGCGGTGGAGGCGTTCGTCGCCTCCGTGGAGGCCAGGTCGGTCGATCCTGCCGATCCCGCCTCGCCGAGCATCGCGGCGCTGGCGGTCAACTGCTGGATCTCGCGGGCCAGACGGGCCTGTGCGCGGGCGCGCCGCTTGTAGGCACGCACCGTGTCCGAGATCTCGGCCAGATAGCGCGCACGCGCCGGCGGCACGATTGGGGTTTGATGGGTGCTGAAGCGGGTGGTGGTGGCCGCCAACCGGCCGTCACGCAGCGTCAGGCCCAGCGACGCGAGGCGCGGCTTCAGCGCCTGATAGAGCGCGGTCACGCCGTCATCGTTGAAGCGGCTGGCCATGGTGCCGAAGACCGGCAGTTCCTCGGCGCGCTTGCCCCACGCTTCCTGGTTGCGCTGCACCTGCTTGGCGACATCGCGCCAGGCATCGGCCGCGCCCTTGCGGTCGAACTTGTTGATGGCGACGAACTCGGCGAAGTCCAGCATGTCGATCTTCTCGAGCTGGCTGGCCGCGCCGAATTCCGGCGTCATCACATACATCGGCACATCGACATGCGGCACGATGGCGGCGTCGCCCTGACCGATGCCGGAGGTCTCGACGATGACCAGATCGAAGCCGGCCACTTTGGCGGCGGCAATCACGTCCGGCAGCGCCTTGGAAATCTCGGATCCGAAATCACGCGTCGCCAGAGAGCGCATGAACACGCGCTGTCCGCCCGCCAGGTGGCCGGCGGCGGTCCAGGGCGCGATTGCATTCATGCGGATGCGGTCGCCGAGCAGCGCGCCGCCGCTCTTGCGACGCGACGGATCAATGGAGATGACTGCGATGCGCAGGGCATCGTCCTGGTCCAGGCGCAGCCGGCGGATCAGCTCATCGGTCAGGCTGGACTTGCCGGCGCCGCCGGTGCCGGTGATGCCCAGCACTGGCGTGCGAAGCGTCGCGGCGCCTTCGCGCAGCGCGCGGGTGAATTCGGGATCGGCCCGGCCGTTCTCCAGCGCGGTGATGGCGCGCGCGAGCGAGCGCCAGGCGGCTTCGGTGTGGCCCTGCAGCGCGTCGAGCCGGGTCGGCGCGTCGGCGCTGAGGTCGCGGTCACAGCGCATGACCATCTCGCCGATCATGCCCTGCAGGCCCATGCGCTGACCGTCTTCCGGGCTGTAGATGCGCACGCCCTGATCGCTCAGCTCGCGGATCTCGGCCGGCACGATGACGCCACCGCCACCACCGAACACCTGGATGCCCTCGCCGCCGCGCTGGCGCAGCAGCTCGACCATGTATTTGAAGTATTCGACATGCCCGCCTTGATAGGAGCTGACGGCGATGCCCTGCGCATCTTCCTGCAGCGCGGCGGTGACGACTTCATCCACCGAGCGGTTGTGACCCAGATGGATCACCTCCGCGCCCATGCTCTGCAGGATGCGCCGCATGATGTTGATCGCCGCATCGTGCCCGTCGAACAGGCTGGCGGCGGTCACGAAGCGGACCTTGTGGGTGGGACGGTACTCGGCCAGGGCCTGGTACTCGGCGGACATCTCGGTCATGGCATGTCTCCAGCGGGCGCGCCTGCAGGCCGGGTCGGCCGCGGTGCCCTTTGTTCTCGGACGATCGGTCAAGCGTTCGTCGATTCTAGGCGTCGGTTGACGTTAACGTAAACGGGAGATGGATGACGTGGACGACGCATCGGGCGAGGCGGCCCGTCGACTGCGTGTTTACCCTTGGGCGCGCGCCAGCCGAGCGCGTGGGCGCTGCATCGCGACGCGCTCCTAGGCCAGCGAGACGCTGGCGCCCTGCCGCCGCCGGCGTGCCAGCACGCCCAGCAGCGCCGCCCCCGCGCCCATCAGCAGCCACGAGCTGGGCTCCGGTACAGCGGTGGCGAAGCTGTGGGCGTAGTCCACGCCGTTGGCGTTGAGGGCGACGAGGCCGGCGACGGGCTGCTGGTTGCTGCCCAGCACGGTGATCCCATCCCAGATGAAGGATTGCGCCCGGTCGACCTCCGCCAGCGCTCGGCCCGAGACGCCGCCCGCCTCGGGCGTCTGGGACTGCGGTCCCACCATCGCCAGGGTGACGACCGAGGCGGTCCATTGGAAGTCGATCGGCTCCCCGAAGACGAAGGCGACGGTCAGTGCATCCCAATCGTTGCGGCCCTCGCTATCAGGACCGTCGTTGCTCCAGATATTCCTTTCCCACGTGGAGCGAACGATCCTGGAAGGATCCGGGTCGAAATCGTTCGGATCCGGCGAGGGTTCCCACGGGACGTTCTGCGCATGCATCGAGAACGAGGTGCCCCAGCCGCCCGAGCCGTAAAACCGGGTATTGCCGCCGGCGCCCGTGTGGTCAAGGCCGTCCAGCCGCGTGGTGCCGTCCATGCGCAAAGACACGGTCAACCAACCCACGCTGCCGACCACGCAGGTCGGACAGCTGAGGATGAAGCGGTCGCTGATCGTGGCCGAGGCTTCCCCCCAGGACGCGCTCCAGACATCGTTCTGCGACGTGGTCAACGACGCCGTGCTGCGGGCGAAAAGCCCCATGCGGCCCGGCGCCGTCATGGCGCTGACGTTGACCTGGACCTGCCCCTCGCCGTCCAGGTCGCTCGCCCGCGTCACCAGACGCTGTCCGTCGACCAGCGTGCCGGCTTGCGTGAAGGGATCGCTGCGCCGCACGATCGACTGCCCGGGCACCGACACATCCACCACGGTCTCTGCTTCGAAAGTCTGGGCCGACAGCCCCAACGGCATCGCCAGAACGCCCGCCAGGGCCCACACCAGCGCCGTGCCGGGGCGCCGTCCTGCGCGGGGAAGGATGGTCTGGTCGGGGGGAGGGCGGCGGGGCGTGATCCGGTGGCTCATGGGAACTCCTGGCACCGTGCGTGGTCGGTGCGGCCCGACCTTATGCCGACAGCCTTCGGGTGGCAGCCCCCTGAAACCACGACCTGGGCTCCCTTGAATCCGCCGCAGCGGCCGCATCCGGGGCGAGGGCGCCACACGCTCCGGATGCGGGAGACCGCCGATCGGCATGAAACTTGCGCCGGCTGCCGCGTGACCCTGCCGCCCGCTTCCCCACTCGCGACGTTCACCGCCGGCCTGCGCGTGCTGCTCATCGATGACGGTGCCCACCGCGTCGATCTGCTGCGCGATGAGCTGGTGCGTCAGGGCTGCGAGGTGGTGGGCGTGATCGAGCAGGCCACGCTGATCCACGACTGTGTGCTGCGGCTGCAGCCCGATGTGGTCATCGTCGATGCGGAGTCGCCCACCCGCGACACGCTGGAAAACCTCGCCACCTTGTCCGAACGGCTGCCGCGCCCGGTGGTGGTCTTCGCCGAGGATGCCGACCAGGCGCCGATGCGCCGCGCCATTCAGGCCGGGGTCAGCGCTTATGTCGTCGCCGGCCTGCAGATGCAGCGACTGGCGCCGGTGCTGCAGGTGGCGATCGCGCGGTTCGAGCAAGACCTGGCCCTGCGCGAAGAGCTCAGCAAGGCGCAGGCGCAACTCGCGTCCCGCAAGACGCTGGACCGGGCCAAAGGCATCCTGATGCGGGAGATGGGCCTGGACGAGGAACGCGCCCATCAGCGGCTGCGCAAACTGGCGATGGATCGCGGCGAAACCCTGGCGCAGGTGGCGCAACGGGTGATCGACGCGAACGACCTGCTGCGATCGGGCTGAAGGCCGCTCCTGGTGCAGCCTGCACCAGGGTTTGCACCGCAGACCGCACCGCGTTGGCGCATCCGCCCAGTCGCGGGGGGCCGGTGCCGTGCGCCACGACGGCGCGCGAGGGGGCGTTCTCCTCTGAGCGACCTAAACGCGACGGCAGGCCGGTGCCACTGGCACGCTTCATGCAATGAACTCCGTGAGGTCTGCAACGGCGTGGACCTCCAGCCTCTTCAACGGGCAGGACAAAGGCGTCCGATCCGGTGTGTCCAGCGCATGGCGCTGAACCATCCGATCGCGACGCCTTTTTTTGTTTTCCGCTCCGGTGTCAGCACCGGGTCGGGTCGGCACATGGCGGACCGCCTGCGCGGCGCCGCGCGTCATCGGAGATCTTGAATGCACAACGGTTCTCAAGGGTCGAAGGAGGGTTTGATGAGTGCGGAACGTCGCAAGGTGCTCGCCGCAGGGGCCGCCCTGTCCGGACTCGGTGCGCTCCCCGGCGGCGCCTGGGCGGCGGGCTCGGACAAACCGGAGAAGGAGGAGGTGCGCATCGGCTTCATCCCGCTGACCGATTGCGCCTCGGTGGTGATGGCCGCCGCCCTGGGCTTCGACAAGAAGTACGGCATCAAGATCGTGCCGACCAAGGAATCCTCCTGGGCCGGCGTGCGCGACAAGCTGGTCAACGGCGAGCTCGACATGGCCCATGTGCTGTACGGGCTGGTCTATGGCGTGCATCTCGGCGTGGCCGGTCCGAAGAAGGACATGGCGGTGCTGATGACCCTCAACAACAACGGTCAGGCGATCACCTTGTCGAAGAAGCTGGCCGATGCGGGCGCGACGGACGGCGCCTCGCTCGCCAAGGTCATGCGGGCCCAGCCGCGCGACTACACCTTCGCCCAGACCTTCCCCACCGGCACCCATGCGATGTGGCTGTATTACTGGCTGGCCGCCGCGGGCGTGAATCCGATGCAGGCCGCCAAGGTGATCACCGTGCCGCCGCCGCAGATGGTGGCCAACATGCGGGTGGGCAACATGGATGGCTTCTGCGTCGGCGAGCCCTGGAACCATCGCGCCATCATCGATGGCATCGGCGTCACCGCCGCCACCACCCAGGACATCTGGAAGGACCATCCCGAGAAGGTGCTGGGCACCACCGGCGACTTCGTCAAGAAGTACCCGAACACCGCGCGGGCGGTGATCATGGCGGTGCTGGAGGCCAGTCGCTGGATCGATGCCAGCCTGTCCAACAAGCAGAAGATGGCCGAGACCATCGCGGACAAGGCCTACGTCAACACCAGCGTCGATGCGATCAATCAGCGCATCCTCGGCCGTTATCAGAACGGACTGGGCAAGACCTGGGACGACCCCAACTACATGAAGTTCTTCAACGACGGCCAGGTCAACTTCCCCTGGCTCTCGGACGGCATGTGGTTCCTCACCCAGCACAAGCGCTGGGGCTTGCTCAAGGCGCATCCGGACTATCTGGGCGTGGCGCGCCAGATCAATCAGATCGAGCTCTACCGGCAGGCCGCCGGCGCCCTGGGGGTGAGCGTGCCGCAGGACAGCCTGCGCAGCGCCAAGCTCATCGATGGCGTGGTGTGGGACGGCAAGGATCCCGCCAGGTACGCCGACAGCTTCAAGGTCCGCGGCTGATCGCCGAGCCCATCCGATTCGTCGCAAGGAGTTCGACATGGTGAGTGCAGTCTTCCATTCCCCCGGCGAGGCGGCGTCCGAGCCCGGCGGCACGACATCGGCGGCGGTGCCTGCGCCCGCTTCGTCCGCCTCCTTGGCGTCACCGGGGCGGGACGACCGGTCTTCGTCTGCTGCCGTGCCCGTCGTGCGCCGCGCTGCCGAGACATCACGCCGCGCGACGGACTGGCGCGCCCTCTGGATGCGGGTGCTGCCGCCGCTGACCGGCCTGGGCCTGCTGTGGCTGGTGTGGTTCCTGGCGACGCTCAAGGGCGGCAGCTTCCCGACGCCCGGCTCGACCTGGGACGCGGCGGTGGCGCTGTTCGCCGATCCGTTCTATCGCCGCGGGCCGAATGACCAGGGCATCGGCTGGAACGTGCTGTATTCGCTGCAGCGCGTCGGCGTGGGTTTCGGGTTGGCGGCGCTGGTCGGCATTCCGCTGGGCTTTCTGATCGGCCGTTTCGAATTCGCGAGCCGCATGCTCTCGCCGCTGATCAGCCTGCTCAAGCCGGTCTCGCCGCTGGCCTGGTTGCCAATCGGATTGCTGGTGTTCAAGAGCGCCAATCCGGCGGCCATCTGGACCATCTTCATCTGCTCGATCTGGCCGATGGTGGTGAACACCGCGGTCGGCGTGCAGCGGGTGCCGCAGGACTATCTGAATGTCGCCCGGGTGCTGCAGCTGTCGGAATGGAAGCTGATGACGCGCATCCTGCTGCCGGCGGTGTTGCCGTATCTGCTGACGGGCGTGCGCCTGTCGGTGGGCACCGCCTGGCTGGTGATCGTGGCGGCGGAGATGCTGACCGGCGGCGTGGGCATCGGCTTCTGGGTGTGGGACGAGTGGAACAACCTGAATGTCCAGCACATCCTGATTGCGATCTTCGTGATCGGCGCCATCGGCATGCTGCTCGAAGCGATGTTGATGAAGCTGATCGGGGTAGTCGACGGATCCCCCCCTACCGGCTGACGCCGGCCCCCCAGGGGGCGAGCAGGAGCCCGGCAAAGCCGGATCTCCGTGCTCCGCTGGACGTGTTGTGGATGGCCCCCCCTACCGGCTGAAGCCGGCCCCCCGAGGGGGCGAGCAGGAGCCCGGCAGAGCCGGATCTCCGTGCTCCGCTGGACGTGTCGGCCGGGGGCCTCCGTTGTCGTGGTGTCGGTTGGTGTTCTATCGAGATGAGGTGATGGTGATGAGCGATTCATTCATTCGCATTCAGCAGGTCGAGATGGTGTTTGCCTCGAGGCAGGGGCGGTTCCATGCGCTGCGGGAGATCGATCTGGACATCGCGCAGGGCGAGTTCGTGACGCTGATCGGGCACTCGGGCTGCGGCAAGTCCACGCTGCTCAACCTGATGGCCGGACTGATCCGGCCGTCGTCGGGCGGACTGCTCTGCGACGGGCGGGAGATCGCCGGGCCGGGTCCCGACCGGGCCGTCGTGTTCCAGAACCATTCGCTGCTGCCCTGGCTCAGCTGCTTCGACAACGTGCGGCTGGCGGTGGAATCGGTGTTCGGCCGCACCGAGTCCAGGCCACAGCTGGACGCCCGCACCGATGCCGCCCTGCAACTCGTCGGCATGGGCCATGCGATGCACAAACGGCCGCATGAAATCTCCGGCGGGATGAAGCAGCGCGTCGGCATCGCCCGCGCCCTGGCCATGCAACCCAAGGTGCTGCTGATGGACGAGCCCTTCGGCGCGCTGGATGCGCTCACCCGCGCGCATTTGCAGGACGAGCTGCTGAAGATCGTGGCCCGCACCCGCAGCACCGTGGTGATGGTCACCCACGATGTCGATGAGGCCGTGCTGCTCTCCGACCGCGTGGTGATGATGACCAACGGCCCCGCCGCGACCATCGGCGAGGTCCTGTCCATCGACCTGCCCCGACCCCGTGACCGCGTCGCATTGGCCGAAGACCCCGGCTACATGCACGCGCGCAAGGCGGTGATCGACTTCCTCTACAGCCGGCATCGACACCACGACGCGGCGGCCTGACGAGCCCTGATCGCGCGCATCGCCCGAAACGTCTGAATCGACCGGCGTACCGCATTCATCGCAAGACCCGAAGAACCCGCAGCCACAACAGCAACTGCAGCCACCGCATCAACTGCAGACGCAGCAAGACCTGCCCAGCCGCAGCGCCAGCCCAACCGGCGTGGCGGAGCGCTGCCCAAGGAGACCCGCACATGAGCACGACACGGATGAAACTGGTGATGGTCGGCAACGGCATGGCCGGGGTGCGGACGCTCGAAGAGCTGCTGAAGATCGCGCCCGACCTCTACGACATCACCGTCTTCGGCGCCGAACCGCACCCCAACTACAACCGCATCCTGCTCAGTCCGGTGCTGGCCGGTGAGCAGACGCTGGACGAGATCATCCTCAATCCGCTGTCCTGGTATGAGGACAACGGCATCCGCCTGCACCTGGGCAAGACGGTGACCGGCATCGATCGCGTGCGCCGGCAGGTGACGGCCGACGACGGCACCACCGCCGCCTATGACCGGCTGCTGATCGCGACCGGATCGACGCCGTTCCTGTTGCCCGTGCCCGGCAAGGAGCTGGCCGGCGTGATCGGCTACCGCGACATCACCGACACCCAGACGATGATCGACGCCGCCGCCCGCTATCGCCACGCGGTGGTGATCGGCGGCGGGCTGCTGGGGCTGGAGGCCGCGAACGGCCTCATGCGTCGCGGCATGCAGGTCACGGTGGTGCATCTGAACGAGTGGCTGATGGAACGCCAGCTCGACGACCAGGCCGGGGCGCTGCTGCGTCAGTCGTTGCAGTCCCGCGGCCTGCGCTTTCGCATGGGCGCGCAGACCGAAGCCCTGATCGGCGACCGGGACGGCCGTGTGATGGCCGTGCGCCTGCGTGGCGGCGAGGAAATCCCGGCCGACCTGGTGGTGATGGCCGCCGGCATCCGTCCGAACACTGCTCTGGCGGAGCGCGCCGGCCTGCATTGCCAGCGCGGCATCGTGGTCAGCGACACGCTGCAGACCGTCACCGATCCCCGCATCTATGCGGTCGGCGAGTGCGCTGCGCACCGGGGCATGGCCTATGGGCTGGTGGCGCCGCTGTTCGAGCAGGGCAAGGTCTGCGCGAATCATCTGGCGCAGTTCGGCATCGGTCGTTATCTGGGCAGCCAGACCAGCACCAAGCTCAAGGTCACGGGCATCGATCTGTTCTCCGCCGGTGACTTCATGGGCGGCGAGGGCACCGAAGAGATCGTGATGAGCGACCCCTTCGCCGGCATCTACAAGAAACTGGTGATCAAGGACGATCGCCTGGTCGGCGCCTGCCTGTATGGCGACACCGTCGATGGCAGCTGGTACTTCAAGCTGCTGCGTGACGGCCGGCGCATCGCCGACATCCGCGACAAGCTGATGTTCGGTGAGAGCAATCTGGGCGATGTCGGCCATCAAGGCCAGAACCGCGCCGCCGCGATGGCCGACAGCGACGAGGTCTGCGGCTGCAATGGCGTGAGCAAGGGCGCCGTGTGCAAGGCGATCAAGGACAAGGGGCTGTTCACGCTGGAAGAGGTGCGCAAGCACACCAAGGCCAGTGCCTCCTGCGGCTCCTGCACCGGCCTGGTCGAGCAGTTGCTGATGGTCACGGCGGGCGGTGATTACTCCACCACGCCGAAGAAAAAGGCCGTCTGCGGCTGCACCGAGCACAGCCATCAGGAAGTGCGGGACGCCATCTTCCAGCAGCATCTGGTGCGCATGGCCGATGTGTTCCAGCAGCTGGACTGGAAGACGCCCAACGGCTGCGCCACCTGCCGCCCCGCGCTGAACTACTACCTGATCTCGTCCTGGCCGAAGGAAGCGGTCGACGATCCGCAATCGCGCTTCATCAATGAGCGCAGCCACGCCAACATCCAGAAGGACGGCACCTATTCGGTGATCCCGCGCATGTGGGGCGGCGAGACCTCCGCCAATGAGCTGCGCCGCATCGCCGATGCGGTCGACAAATACAAGATCCCGACGGTGAAGGTCACCGGCGGACAGCGCATCGATCTGCTGGGCGTGAAGAAGGAAGACCTGGTGAACGTGTGGCGTGACATCGGCATGCCCAGCGGTCATGCCTATGCCAAGGCGCTGCGCACGGTGAAGACCTGTGTCGGTTCCGAGTGGTGCCGCATGGGCACGCAGGACAGCACCCAGATGGGCAAGGACCTGGAACGGGCGATGTGGCGCATGTACGCACCGCACAAGGTGAAGTTCGCCGTCAGCGGTTGCCCCCGCAATTGCGCGGAGGCCGGCATCAAGGACGTCGGCATCATCGGCGTGGACTCGGGCTGGGAGATGGTCATCGCCGGCAACGGCGGCATCAAGACCGAGGTCGCGCATTTCTTCACCAAGCTCAAGACGCCCGAAGAGGTGCTGGAGTACACCGGCGCCTTCATGCAGCTCTATCGGAAGGAAGGCTGGTATCTGGAGCGCACGGTCCATTACGTCGCCCGGGTGGGCCTGGACCATGTGAAGCGGCGCATCCTCGACGACGCCGAGGGCCGGCGCGCGCTGTGGCAGGAATTGCAGTTCGCGCTCGATGGCGAGCCCGACCCGTGGTTCGAGTTCAGTCAGGCGCAGGTCGATCTGCGCCAGTTCACCCCGCTGGACGCGCAGGGTGGCGCACCGCGAGGTGTGGCGTCGAGCCCAAACTCGATCGAGGCCGCCACGGCCGCCACAGTCGCGTCGGGCGCTGCGCTCAGCGACGTGCACAGCGCAGCGTCCGGCACCACGCTCGCCGGCACCTCGCCCTCCGACCGCGCCGCGATGGCTTGACGCGGTGCGACGCCCCCGCCTTTCGACATGTCCTGCGAGGTCCCCATGAACCACTGGATTCCCGTTTGCGCCCTGACCGACATCCCGGTGCTGGGGTCACGCCGCGTCGCCCGCGACCGAGGGCCGCAGGTGGCGCTGTTCCGCACCTCGGACGATCGGGTCTTCGCGCTGCTCGACCGATGTCCTCACAAGGCCGGCCCGTTGAGCCAAGGCATCGTGTTTGGCGACGCGGTGGCCTGTCCACTGCACAACTGGACCATCGCGCTGGACAGCGGCTGCGCGCGGGAGCCCGATGAGGGGCGCACGCCGGTCTTCCAGGTTCGCATCGATGCAGGCCAGGTGCTGTTGGACCGTCAGGAGCTGGAGACGATCGCCATCGATCTGGCGCCGGTCCAGGCCGGGCCCTGCACCCGGGTGTCGTGCTGATGGATGTGAGGGACTCGCCCGTGACGGCTGCGCCGCCCCTTCGCACGACCACGACCACGACCACGACCCGCTCCACCTGTCCCTACTGCGGCGTGGGCTGCGGCGTGCTGATCGACACTCAGGGGCAGGGCGCCGGCACGCGGGTCGTCGGCGTGCGCGGTGATCCGGCGCATCCGGCCAATGCGGGCCGCCTGTGCACCAAGGGATCGACCCTGCACCTGACCGCCACGCCGTCGGTTCGACGTCATCAGCGCTATCAGCAGCCGGCATGGCGCGCGGCCCGCGGCGATCCATGGACGCCCAGCGATTGGGCGACGACGCAAGCGCAGGTCGTCGAGCGCCTGCTGGCGGTGCGTGCGGCGCATGGGCCGCAGGCGATCGGGTTCTACCTCTCCGGCCAGCTGCTCACCGAGGACTATCACGCCTTCAACAAGCTGGCGCGCGGCCTGATCGGCACGCCCCACATCGACAGCAACTCCAGGCTGTGCATGAGCTCGGCGGTGGTGGGCTACAAGCAGTCGCTGGGCGCCGATGCGCCGCCCACCTGCTATGAGGATCTGGCGCTGGCGGACTGCCTGTTCATCGCCGGTGCGAATCCGGCCTGGGCCCATCCGGTGCTGTTCCGTCGCATCGAGGCGGCGCGGGCGCAGCGGCCGGGCATGAAGTTGATCGTGGTGGATCCACGCCGGACCGAAACCGCCGAGTTCGCCGATCTGCATCTGGCGCTGCGACCGGGCAGCGATGTCGCCTTGTTCCAGGGCTTGCTGCATGCCTGCATCTGGGAAGGCTGGATCGACCGCGACTTCATCGAGCAGCACACCGACGGCTTCGACGCGCTCAAGCGGTCGGTGCGCACCATGACGCCGGCTGAATCGGCCCGGCTGACCGGATTGCCGGAGGCGCAGATCCTGCAGGCCGCGCAGTGGTTCGCGCGGTCGCCGGCGACGCTGTCGCTCTACTGCATGGGCTTGAACCAGAGCCATCAGGGCACGGCCAACAACACAGCGCTGATCAATCTGCATCTGGCGACAGGCCACATCGGACGACCGGGCGCGGGGCCGTTCTCGCTCACCGGTCAGCCCAATGCGATGGGCGGCCGTGAGACCGGCGGCATGGCCACGCTGCTGCCGGGGCATCGCGATCCGGAGAATGCCGCGCATCGCCGCGAGGTGGCCGCGCTGTGGGGCGTGTCCGAGCTGCCCGACGCCTCCGGCAAAACGGCGGTGGAGATGTTCCAGGCCGCCGCCCGAGGCGAGATCAAGGCCCTGTGGATCGCCTGCACCAATCCGGCCCAGTCACTGCCGGACCAGGCGTTGGTGCGCGCCGCGCTGGAACGCTGCGAGTTCGTCATCCTGCAGGAGGCCTTCACCGGCACCGAGACCGCCGCCTTCGCCGATGTCATCCTGCCGGCCGCCACCTGGGCGGAGAAGGACGGCACGGTCACCAACAGCGAGCGCTGCATCAGCCGGGTGCGCACCGCGCTGCCGCCGCCCGGCGAAGCGCGAGCGGATTGGCGCATCGTGCGGGACATCGCGCAGGGGCTGTCGCGCACGCTGCGACCCGAGGGGCCGGCGCTGTTCGACTGGCAGGGGCCGGAAGACCTGTGGCGCGAACATCGCGAGGCGACCCGCGGGCGCGACCTCGACATCACCGGCCTGAGCTATCCGATGCTGGAGACGGCGCCGCGCCAGTGGCCCTGGCCGGAAGGCGCGATCGAGGGCCGCGCGCGGCTGTACCAGGACTTTCGCTTTGCGCATGCCGATGGGCGGGCCCGGTTCATCACCAGACCCTTCGCGCCGACCGCCGAGCTGCAGGATGCTCGATTCCCCTTGGCGCTCAGCACGGGCCGCCTGCGCGACCAGTGGCATGGCATGAGCCGCAGCGGCACGGTGACGGCGTTGTTTGCGGGCGAGCCCGGGCCGCTGCTGCGGCTGCATCCCGCCGACATGGCGCGGCGTCGACTGACGCCCGGCGGGCTGGTCCGGGTGCGGTCACGGCGGGGAGCGCTCATCGTCCCGGCGATCGCGGATGAGACGGTGGGCCCGCAGCGCGCGTGGCTGCCGATGCACTGGGGCAGCGAGTTCCTCGGAGGTCGCGACGCGCTGGGTGTGAATGCGGTGACCCAACCGGCCTTCTGCCCGGACGCGCGTCAGCCCGAGCTCAAGTTCGCCGCGGTGTCGGTGGAGGCGGTCGAGCTGCCCTGGCGCGTCGTCGGTGCGGCCTGGGTGCCGGCGGGCGAAGGCGCTGCGCTGCGCGATCAACTCCGCAGCCTGATGAACGAAGCGGATTACGCCTGCTGTCTCCCAGCGCCCACCTCATTGGGAAGTCACTGGGGCGGAGGAGCCGTCGAGGGAAGAGAAGGCGATGAAGGCGACGAGGGTGATGAGCGCGATGGGCGCGATGGGCGAGACGAAGGCTGGAGCCTCTCGCTGGCGTTCGCCGAGCCGCCGCCGGCCGCGCTGGTGGTCGCCTTGTCCACGCTGCTTGGACTGACGGGCCCCGGCGTGTTGCGTTACGCCGATGGGCGCCGTGGCCGGAGCCGCGCCTTGCGTTTGTCCGGTGCGGGTGATCAGGCGCGTCTGCAGGCCTTGCTGCGCAGCGGCGAGGGCGACGACGGCGCCTGGCTGGAGGCGCTGTGGCGTGAGCGCGCGCCGGTCGCCGCGATGGGACATCGCTTGCTGGCCCCGGACGCGACGCAGGCGCTGCCCGTCGGCAGTCCGCAGGTCTGCACCTGCTTCAACGTGCGCGAGGACGCGATCCGCGCCTGCCTGCAGCGGTCAGCCTCCGGCCAGGGAGAGGACCAGCGACTGGCCGCCCTGCAAGCCGAATTGCGCTGCGGCACCCAATGCGGCTCCTGCCTGCCGACGCTGCGTCGCCTGGTGCGCAGCGAGCCCGCGTCGGGCAGCGATGCGGGGGGCGGCAGCGCTGCGCTTCCCCAATCCCCCATCCGCGCCGAAGCCGGTTTCATCGGCGCCGCGAAGGAGTTTCCATGACGTCTCTGATGGGTATTGAGCTCGATGAACTCGATGCGGCCGTATGTGGTGCGGCGCCGGATGAGCGCGCGTCAGATGGGCACGCGATGGATGGACACGCGATGGATGGCGGCTTGGGCGGCCCTCTCGCTCGCAAGGTGCATGCGGTGTCGTTGGTCGGCGCAGGCCCGGGCGATCCCGAGCTGTTGACGGTGCGCGCGCTCAAGCGCTTGCAGCAGGCGGATGTGGTGCTGACCGACGATCTGGTCGATCCGCGCGTGCTCGCGTGTCTGCCGGCGTCGGCGCGGGTGCTGCGTGTGGGCAAGCGGGGTGGGTGCGTGTCGACCGAGCAGCGCTTCATCCATGAGCTGATGATCCGCGAGGCCCGCGCAGGTGCGCGGGTGGTGCGGCTCAAGGGCGGCGACCCCTTTGTGTTCGGCCGCGGCGGGGAAGAGGCTGATGCGCTGCGCGAGGCGGGCATGGCGGTCGAGGTGGTGAATGGCGTGTCGGCGGGTCTGGCCGCGCCGGCATCGGTGGCGGTGCCGATCACCGATCGCCGCTGCACGCCCGGCGTGGCCTTCGTCACCGGACACAACGGCGAGCACGGACGCGCGCCGGACTGGGCCGCGCTGGCGCAAAGCCGCCTCACCCTGGTGATCTACATGGGACTGAGCCGCGCCGCGTTCATCGCCTCGGCGCTGCAGGCCGGCGGACTGTCCGCCGACACGCCGGCCGTCGCCATCAGCGCCGCCCACACGCCGCATCAGCGTGATTGCTTCAGCACGCTCGGCCATCTGGCGGCCGACATCGCCCTGGCGCAACTGCCCAGTCCGGCGCTGCTGGTGATCGGGGAGGTGGTCGCCTTGTCACCACAGTGGCGGCAGTGGTGGGATGCGGATGCGACCCGAGCGTCGGTGCAGGCGTGGTCGAGCGGGGCATGACTGTCCGCCCGCGAGGGCGGGGCGAAACGAAGGCCCTTCAGAACGTTTCCCAGTCATCACCGGGCGCGCTGCTGGCACTGCCGGCAGTCGACGCAGCATTCGGCTTGGAGGCCTTTGCCGATGCCGTGGTCCCCACCGGCGTGGCGGCTTCGCCTGCCGATGGCGCGGCGGCGCGCATCGGCTTGGCGGGCGAGGCCGCCGGGCGCTTGGGCGCGGCGGGGCGCGGCGCCTTTGGCGTCGTCGCGCCGGCCGGCTTGGCGCCCGCGAGTTTGGCGGGGCTCTTGACGGGTGCGCGCGCGAGCGAGGCACTCGCGTTGACCGTCGAGGTGGTCACCGAACCGCCATCGCGCGATGTCGATGCCGACACCGCCGTCAAAGACGCCGCACTGCCGAAGGTCCCACCCGATCCGGACGCATGCAACGCGTCGTCCAGGCGGAATCGCGTGACCAGGGCGGTCAGCAAACGGGCCTGCTCGCTCAGCGATTCCGCGGCGGCGGCCGACTGCTCGACCAGCGCCGCGTTCTGCTGCGTCATCTGATCCAGTTGGGCGACCGCGCCATTCACATTGCCGATGCCCTGGCTCTGCTCCACCGTGCTGGCGCTGATCTCGCTGATGATGTCCGAGACGCGCTGCACGCTGGCGACGATTTCGCTCATCGTCGCGCCGGCTTCGCGCACCTGCTGCGAGCCGATCTCGACCTTGGTGACGCTGTCGCCGATCAAAGTCTTGATCTCCTTGGCCGCCGAGGCGCTGCGCTGCGCCAGCGCGCGCACTTCGCTGGCGACCACCGCGAAGCCACGGCCCTGTTCACCGGCCCGGGCGGCCTCGACCGCAGCATTCAGCGCGAGGATGTTGGTCTGGAAGGCGATGCCGTCGATCACGCCGATGATGTCGTTGATGCGCTTGGCGCTGGCATCGATCTCGGTCATCGTGCCCACCACGTCACCCACCGCCGCGCCGCCGCGACGTGCCACTTCCGCAGCGGTGACGGCGAGCTGATTGGCGGTGCGGGCGCTGTCCGCGCTCTGGGTCACGGTCCCCGTCAATTGCGACAGCGACGATGCCGCTTGCTGCAGATTCGAGGCAGTCTGCTCGGTGCGATGGCTCAGGTCGGTGTTGCCGGTGGCGATCTCCTGGCTGGCGGTCTGCATGCGGTCGACGCTCGTGCGCAGTTCACCGATCACGCTGCGCAGCGAGGCCTTCATCTGCGACAGCGCCCGCTGCACATCGCCGATTTCATCGCCGCGTGCGCTCACGCGGTCATCGCTCAGGTCGCCCTGCCCGATGCGCTCGGCCTGCCGCACCAGTTGCTTGAGCGGGTCGGAAATCGTGCGCACGAAGTAATAGGTCGCGAGCGCCAGCAGGCCGACGATCACCGACATCACCACCGCCACGCCCCACACGGTGCGCATGCGTTCCGCACCGGCAGCCTCGCGCAGCGCGGTGGACTTGTCCTGCTGCAGCTTGATGAAGTCCTGCTGGGCCGCCAGGTACTGCTCGATCGCCGGCACGACCTTCTGCGCCAGCGCGGCCCGTGCGCCATCGACATCGCCGGCGCCTTTGAGTTTGCCCGCCTGATTGCGGGCGTCGATGTAAGCCTTGCGGCGCTCCGCGATGCGCGCCATGGCGGTCTTGTCGGCCTCGTCATCCGCCAGCGCCTCCAGCTGCTTTTGCACCTCGGAGATGGTCTCGGTGGTGCGCGCGATGTCGGCCTTCAGCGCCTCGGCGACGCTGTTGTCACCCGCCGCCAGACCGCCTTGCACACGACTGGCATTGGCTTCGGTCAGGCCTCGCCAGCGCAGTGCGAGCTCAAACCGCTGCTGCTGTTTTTCCTGGGTGGTCTGCGCCACCGCCAGCAGCGCACGGGTGCGCGAGGCCGCAGCCATCGACATCACGATGGTCATCGTGGCCATCACCACCACCGGGATCCAGAGACGGGTCGCAATCGACAAGGTCATGGCGTCATGTCCTTTTTGAGTGAGCGGTCCATGGGGGCGGCCTGCCGTGTCGACCTGATGTCGACATCGCGTCGCCGAGGCGACGCGGCGGTTGGTGTCCCCATCCTAATTCGGCCCATCCTCGCACTGTCCGGGGGATAAACACTGCTAACCTGCCGCCTGTCACAGCGCAGCCGCGTGAATTCATGAGCTTTTTGGCGATCGATATCGGCAACACCCGCTTGAAATGGGCCCTGTATGCCGCGCCCCAGCCCGGCAGCCCCGTGCTCGCCCATGGGGCTCAATTCCTCGAGAACATCGAGAAACTGTCCGAGCACGACTGGGCTCAGCTCCCGGTCACGCCCGGCAGCCTGCTCGGCTGCAATGTGGCCGGCGATGGCGTGCGTCATCGCGTCGAGGAACAGCTGGAGGAATGGGACCTGGAGCCGCGCTGGGTCGCGTCCACCGCCCAGGCCGGCGGCATCATCAATGGCTATGACCATCCGACCCGACTCGGCACCGACCGCTTCGTGGCGCTGATCGGCGCGCGTCAGCATGTGCTGGCCCGCATGCAAGGCCATGCGCCACGACCGGCGCTGGTGGTGATGGTGGGCACGGCGGTGACCGTCGATGCGCTGGATGCGGAAGGCCGCTTCCTTGGCGGCCTGATCCTGCCCGGCCACGGCATCATGCTGCGCGCGCTGGAAGGCGGCACCGCCGGCTTGCGCGTGCCGACCGGCGAGGTGCGTGAGTTCCCGACCAACACCTCCGACGCGCTCACCAGCGGCGGCAATTACGCCATCACCGGCGCGATCGAACGCATGCACCGCCATCTGGTGAAGCGTTGCGGTCAGGAGCCGGTCACGCTGATGACCGGCGGCGCCGGCTGGAAGGTCTCGCCCGCGCTGGACATTCCGCATGAGCTGATCGATTCGCTCATCTTCGATGGCCTGCTGTCGCTGCAGGCCCATCGGCTGGCGCTGTAGCCGACGGCGCTGCGCCGCGCCGCTCGCCCCACGGCAAGGCTCGGCGCGCCTGTCAGCGCGCCGGACTCACGCCCAGGTCTCGCGCAACACCGCGCGGAACAGCTCGGACAGCAGCGGCTCGACTTCGGCCCGCGGTTCCTGCTTCGGCGGCTCGACCTGCTCCAGGCGGTCCAGCTCGCGCTCGATGAAGGCCTGGATCGGCGCGATCTGCGGCGACATTCCGAGCTCGGGCGTGACCTGCTTCAGCGCCAACAGGTCGTCGATGGCCGAGCGCAGGCCGGGTTCCTTGTCCACCGTCTCCAGCAGGCGCTGGAATTCGATCGGCGCAGGGCGCTGGTAGCGCTCCAGCCAGCGCACCGAGAGCAGCGGCCGCAGCACGTAAAAGTACTTCTTCAGCCGCACCTGGTCGGTCTGCAGATAGCCGCGGAAGGTGGTCTTGGCCATGCTGCGGTAGTGGTACATGCCGCGTTCGACCGAATAGACCGTGGGCAGCAGCGCCAGCGCGCGGCGATGGAAGCTGCTGTTCTTCTCATAGACGATGGGCGATTGCACCCATTCGACGAAGCCCGGGTTGGAGCGCCAGAACAGCCGCAGCGCCTTGCGCAGGTCCCAGCCGTTGATGTCCATCTCGTCGACGATCGGATATTCGATGACGTCGCGCCGCTCCTCCAGGCCGACCGAGAGATACCAGTCCGGCGGATTCACATAGATGAACCGGGCGTCGTAGTCGCTGTTGGGCGAGGCGAATCCCCAGGCACGGCTGCCCGATTCCACCGCCAGCAGCACCTTCACTTGATGCTCGGTTTCGGCACGCCGCAGACGGGCATGGACTTCTCGGCGGGCGACGTCGTCAATCATGGGAACTCGGGAGGGCAGGCAGACAGGGAACGGAGCGTGAGCGGCGCCACTGTATGCATTTCCCGTGAAACGCCCATAGAAAAAACGCCGGGGTGAGGCCCCGGCGTTGCGGTTTTAGCGACGAAATGCGCGCTCCGGTATCGCTCCAATGGCGCGACCGGCGCGCCGCATGCAAGCGCGCCCGCCGATCAGAGGATGAACCGGCTCAAATCCTCGTTCTGCGCCAGCGCGCCCAGCTTGTCGTCCACCGCCCGGCCGTCCAGCGTGATCGTCTGGCCGGCATGCTTGTGGGCATCGAAACTGATGTCGTCCAGCAGCCGTTCCAGCACCGTCGACAGGCGCCGGGCGCCGATGTTCTCGGTGCGCTCGTTGACCTCGAAAGCGATCTGCGCCAGCCGGCGGATGCCATCGGCACTGAGTTCCAGCGTCAGGCCTTCGGTTGCGAGCAGCGCCTGGTACTGCTTGACCAGGCTGGCATGGGTGCTGGAGAGGATGGCCTCGAAATCCGACACCGACAGCGACTTCAGCTCGACCCGGATCGGGAATCGGCCCTGCAGCTCGGGGATCAGGTCGCTGGGCTTGCTCAGATGGAAGGCGCCCGACGCGATGAACAGGATGTGATCGGTCTTCACCATGCCGTACTTGGTGTTGACGGTCGTGCCCTCCACCAGCGGCAGCAGATCGCGCTGCACGCCCTGGCGCGAGACATCCGCACCGCCGTGCTCAGCGCGGCTGGCGACCTTGTCGATCTCGTCGATGAAGACGATGCCGTTCTCCTGCGCATGAGCCAGGGCGGAGGTCTTGATGTCGTCCTCGTTGACCAGCTTTTCGGCTTCCTCGTCGACCAGCAGCTTCATCGCCTCGCCGATCTTGATCTTGCGGGACTTGCGCCGGGTTTGACCCATCTGCGAGAACAGGCCTTTGAGCTGCTCGGCCATTTCCTCCATGCCCTGCGGGCCGAGGATCTCCATCGAGGGCTTGGGCTCGGCGAGCTCGATCTCGATTTCCTTGTCGTCCATCAGGCCCTCGCGCAGCCGCTTGCGCATCACCTGCCGGGCGGTGTTGTCGCTGCCGGTGCTGGCGGCGCTGCTGCCTTCGGCCGGCGCGAAGCCGGTGGTGCGCGGCGGCGGCACCAGCGCGTCGAGGATGCGCTCCTCGGCGGCGTCCTCGGCCCGGGTGCGCTGCAGGCGCATCTGGCGCTCGCGCTCCTGCTTGACGGCGATGTCGACCAGGTCGCGGATGATGCTGTCCACATCCTTGCCCACATAGCCGACTTCGGTGAACTTGGTCGCCTCGACCTTGATGAAGGGCGCGTCCGCCAGCTTGGCCAGTCGACGGGCGATCTCGGTCTTGCCCACGCCGGTCGGGCCGATCATCAGGATGTTCTTGGGCGTGATCTCGCCGCGCAGCTTGTCGTCCACCTTCTGACGCCGCCAGCGGTTGCGCAGCGCGATCGCGACCGCGCGCTTGGCATCGGCCTGGCCGACGATGTGGCGGTCCAGTTCAGAGACGATTTCCTGAGGGGTCATGCTGCTCATGCGGAGGCTCCGGGGGCCGGGAGTTCAGGCCGTTCTTCCAGGGTTTCGATGGTGTGGTTGCCGTTGGTGTAGATGCAGATCTCGCCCGCGATCACCAGCGACTGCTTGACGATGTCCACCGCGCTCAGGTCGCTGTGGTTGAGCAGCGCCTTCGCGGCCGCTTGGGCATACGCCCCGCCCGAGCCGATGGCGACGATGCCTTGCTCCGGCTCCAGCACATCGCCATTGCCGGTGATGATCAGCGAGGCGCTGTGATCCGCGACCGCCAGCATCGCTTCCAGACGGCGCAGCACGCGGTCGGTGCGCCAGTCGCGGGTCAGTTCCACCGCCGCGCGCACCAGATGGCCCTGATGCTTCTCCAGCTTGGATTCGAAGCGTTCGAACAGGGTGAAGGCATCGGCCGTGGCGCCGGCGAAACCGGCCAGCACCTGGTTCTTGTAGAGCTTGCGCACCTTGCGCGCGGTCGACTTGACGACGATGGTGCCCAGCGTCACCTGGCCATCGCCGCCGATCGCGACCTGGTTGCCTCGGCGCACGCTGACGATGGTGGTGCCGTGATACGGCGGCAGGGGAGAAGATTCTTGAGACATGGTCGTCCTGAGCGTCATGACATCAGCACGTGGGCCCGGTGAGGCGAATCACAAGGTCGGCCGGTGAGGAATTGCAGGGGGTTCGGTTCCCTGATTTCCGATCATTTGAACGCGGAAATGAAAACGGGGCCATGTGCATGGCCCCGTGGTCGGTGGGGGAGGGGGCTGGGATCGGGCGACCCGGTCGCAGCAGGCCGTCGTCAGACGTGCCGCACCTTGACCCGGGCGTGCTCGTTGATGCCCATCGCGCCGAAGAACAAGGCCACCAGACGGTGCGCATCGGTGAATTGCACCGCGCGGTTCTCGCTGCGCCGCGCCAGCACCCAGTTCAGCAGGTCGCCGGCGGCCATGAAGTCCAGACGGATCAGCTTGGGGCAGGCGATGCTGACCAGCGTCGCAGCTTCGAGCTGCTCGGTCATCAGGTTGAGCGTCTCGCTGATGTCGCCGCTCAACTGGCCGGACAGCTCCATCTGCGCCGCGGTGCTCAGCGCATCGGTGATGGTGGACTCGAGGAAGGCGATGCCGGTGTCCATCGCGGCCGGTTGCACGGTCGGCGTGGGCGAGCTGGTCGACAGGCCATTGCCGCTGACGCGGACATGGCATTCGGCCTTCTCCCAGGACGGCGGCGAGACCTCATAGGTGACGCAGTAGTCGATGGCGACTTCGTCGAACTGGTCCGGCCGGTTGGCCAGGCGCAGCGCTTCCAGGCGCAGCATCCAGCAGACCGGGTCGGCATCCCGCGCGCCGACCGGGGCCTGGTCGCGCAGCACCTGGAAGAAGTGGTCGCCCGCCAGCCAGCGCAGATCCAGCGCTTGCGGCGCCCAGGCGCGGAAGACCTCCCGCAGACGGGCGCAGGCTTCCGGATCGATCTGGCGCAGGTGCTGCCAGTCCATGACCCAGGGCAGCGGCTGGTTTTCGCAGCGGCTGCGCATCTGCAGGACCGCGTCGACGTCCAGGTACTCCGGGCTGCTCCAGCTGACGGTATTGGCCTTGCCGCGCGGGGCGCGTTCCTGCTGCACCGCCTCGGCCACCAGCTTGGGCAGCGAGAACCATTGCGGCGAGGACAGCCCGAACTGCTGGGCATAGTCGTTCGCGAGTTGCTCGAACTTGCCCTGCTGACCGGTGGCGCGGTAGAGATCGAACAGCACCAGCCAGGTTTCCGCATGCTCGTGGCGCGAGCCGCCGGCGCGGGTCAGGTCGGACAGGCTGCGTTCGCAGTGCTCGTAGTCGCCGTTGGCGAAAGCGATGACGGCCTCGTCCAGCTCGGCGTCGTGCACCACTTCGTTGACTTCGACCTGCGTCGGGTCTTCGACATGGAAGCTCAGCGTCGGGATCGCCTGCTTGAGCTCGGGGATCGGTGCGGACGCAGGCGGCGTCGGGGCCGATGCCGGCGCCAGACCGCCGCGCACCGAAGCGCGGGCGGGCGCCAGATCGATCCGCTCCAGCGGCGCGGGCGAGGTGTAGTCGGTGACGCGGCCGCCCACGCCATCGGTGGGCGCGAAGTTGACCGGGCGGGTGCTGGTTTCGAAGAAGGCCGGCGGATGCTGGCCCTGCACCTGCGTCGGCACGAAGCCTTCGCCGACCATCTGCTGTTCGATCTGGTCGATCTTGGCCTTCACCACGCCGCTGGCTTCGGCCCGGTTGGTGCCGCTGATCTCGCTGATGCGGCCCAGCTCATCGATGCCGGAGGTGGCATGGCCACCCAGCGCCGCCAGTTGCTCGGGCGTGAGGCCCTCGCGACGAATGCGGCGCAGCATGTCGAGCTCGCGCTTGCGCACGAAGTCGTTGCGGCGCTTGCGCTCCACCATGGCGCGCAGTTCCGCCTTGGCGGCATCCGCCTCGGGATCGTCCTGGCGGGAGTTGATCTCCGCCCAGTCGGTCGTCGGGTTGGCGACGAAGCGCGCCACCTTGCGGAAGAAGCTCTCGCCGTCTTTGGGGTCGGTCATGCTGTCGATGGCGGTTCTCGCTGGCGGTTAGGGTTGAGAGAGCGTCGAGCGCGAACTCAGTCGCCGAACATCTTCTGTTTCAGCTCGCGGCGCTGCTGCGCTTCCAGCGACAGCGTGGCGGTCGGTCGGGCGATCAGGCGACCCAGGCCGATCGGCTCGCCGGTTTCGTCGCAGTAGCCGTACTCGCCGGAATCCAGGCGACCCAGCGACTGCATGATCTTCTTGAGCAGCTTGCGCTCGCGGTCACGGGTGCGGAGTTCCAGCGCGTGCTCTTCCTCGATGGTGGCGCGGTCGGCCGGATCGGGAACGATGGAGGTGTCTTCGCGCAGGTGCTCGGTGGTCTCGCCGGCGTTGGAGAGGATGTCTTCCTTGAGCTGCGTCAGCTTGGCGCGGAAGAACTCCACCTGCTTGTCATTCATGTACTCGGTGTCGGGCATCGCCATCACTTCGGCGTCTGTCAGTTCGGCACCAGGCTTGTTTTTCCAGGCGGAGGCAAGTTTGGGATCGGGCTTCACGGCGGGTTTGGAGTTCGTGGTTGAAGTGGGGGTGGCACGGCGGACGGGCGCGTCCAGCGTGGCAACCGAGGTGTCGGGGTGGTCCGCCGAGAGGAGGGCCTCGGATTCTGCGGCCGCGGGCTTGGCGGCTTTGCCGCTCGCCTTGGGCGCAGCGGACTTGGAGGCCGGGGTCTTGCTCACGTTCACTCTCCTAGCGGCTCTTTATACCTGCAAGCGGCGCGGAACGGCGCCGGGCCGAGGTTCGAGCGCGGCGGATTGTAGCCACCTCCGTCACGCCCGATGTCATCAGTCAGTGTGTCACTAAGCCAGGCAGCCTTCCAGCCCCTGCATCAGGATGTCCTTGGGCAGATCGATGCCGATGAACACCATCTTGCTGATCTTCTCTTCGCCGGGCATCCATTTCGGACCCAGATCGGAGCCCATCAGCTGGTGCACGCCCTGGAAGATCACCTTTTTGTCGGTGCCATTCATGTTCAGCACGCCCTTGTAACGCAGCATCTTGGGTCCGTAGACCTGCACGATGGCGCCCAGGAAATCTTCCAGCTTGGCCGGGTTGAAGGGGCGCTCGGAGCGGAAAACGAAGGACTTCACATCATCGTCATGGTGGTGATGATGCGGATGGTCGCAGTGCTCGCCCGGCGCGTGGTCGTGGCCCTCGTGGCCGTGCGCATGGTCGTGGTCGTGCGCGTGGTCATGCCCGTGATCGTGATCATGATCGTGGTCATGTCCGTGATCGTCGGCCTTCAGGAAGTCCGGATCGATCTCCAGCTTGGCATTCAGGTTGAAGCCGCGCAGGTCGAAGACGTCCTTGATCGGCACCTCGCCGAAATGCACCCGCTGCTGCGGGGCGCGCGGATTCATGTGCTTGAGCCGGTGGGCCAGGGCCTCGACGGTGGCGTCATCGACCAGATCCGTCTTGCTCAGGAAGATCTGATCCGCGAAGCCGACCTGGCGGCGCGCTTCCTGGCGGGTGTTGAGCTGCTCGTCCGCATGCTTGGCATCCACCAGGGTGAGGATGGAATCCAGCAGGAAGGTCTCGGCGATCTCGTCATCCATGAAGAAGGTCTGGGCGACGGGGCCGGGATCGGCCAGGCCGGTGGTCTCGATGACCACCCGCTCGAAGTCCAGTTCACCCTTGCGGCGACGGGTGGCCAGGTCGGACAGCGTGGTGCGCAGGTCTTCGCGGATGGTGCAGCAGACGCAGCCGTTGCTCAGCTGGATGATCTGCTCCTGGGTTTCGCTGACCAGGATGTCGTTGTCGATGTTCTCTTCGCCGAACTCGTTCTCGATCACCGCGATCTTCTGGCCATGGGTTTCGGTCAGCACCCGCTTGAGCAGCGTGGTCTTGCCCGAGCCCAGGAAGCCGGTGAGGATGGTCGCGGGGATCAGGGTCGGGGCGCCCGGGGCGCCGGTGGATGCGGTGGACATGGTGAAGGGCCGTTCTGAGGCATCTGGTGGCGTCGGAGGACGCCGAGGGCTGCTGGCCGTCCGGGCGAGATCCGGGGCGGGCGTTCAGCGGACCGGGCGGGTCCGGGTGAATCGTCGCGCTGGGTCGCGAGGGCGGTCGTCGAATGAGTTCCTGGTGTTTCCTGATTCTGAGTCGATGGGCTCGGCGTCCTTGCAGGTTTCCTCGGTTCAGTCTGTCAAGCCGAGGGCTTGCCAGCTGGGGGCGAAACACTGTGGTTCAAGCGAATTTCAATGTCAATCGGTTATTCTGGCGCCTCATCAACGACGGCACACACTGCAGTGTCTGAACCTCAGCCTAGTCGGCCCGCCAAACACGGCGGGCGTGCCCCTGATCAACGTGGTCTGCTGGACCGCGTCCTGGAATTTCTCCACCCCGGCCCGGATTCCACCAGCGAGCTGATCGAAACCCTGGCCGAAGCGGAAGAGCGCGAACTGATCGCGCCCGAATCGCGCCAGATGCTCGAGGGCGTCCTGCGCATGGCCGAACTCAGCGCGGGCGATGTGATGGTCGCCGCGCCGCGCATGGACCTGCTGGACATCCATGCGAATGTCGACGAGCTGCTGGCCACGGTGATCGACACCGGCCACTCGCGCTTTCCCGTCCACGACGGTCAGCGCGACAACATCATCGGCATTTTGCTGGCCAAGGATCTGCTCAAGCTCCAGCGCGCTCCGGAACTGAATGTGCGCGCCCTGCTGCGCCCGGCAGTTTTCGTGCCCGAGAGCAAGGGCCTGAACGAATTGCTCCGCGATTTCCGTTCCAACCGCAACCATCTGGCGATCGTGATCGACGAGTTCGGCAACACCGCCGGCCTGATCACCATCGAGGATGTGCTGGAGGAAATCGTCGGCGAGATCGAGGATGAATTCGACGCCGATGTCGGCGCGGGCGATGCCGGCATCTACACCCTGGCCGACGGCAGCTACCGCGTCGCCGGTGATGCGGACATCGCCGCCGTGAACGAGGTCTTCGGCCTGTCGCTGTCGGAAGCGGATTTCGACACCATCGGCGGTCTGGTCGCCCATGAGCATGGCCGGGTGCCGCGCCGGGGCGAGACCGTGGAAATCGGCGGCCTGCGCTTCGCGGTGATGATCAACCGCGGCGGCGCGGTGCGCTGGTTCAAGGTCACCCGCGTGCCGGTGTCCGAAGCCGACGACAGTTCCGGCTGATGCGCGGGTTCAGACGAGGTCCGTCCGCGGGCGCCGCGGCGGCGTCCCGGTTCGAGGGTTCCGCGTGGATGCGCGCGCTGCGCCATCCGCTGCTGGCCTTGCTGGCGGGCGTGCTGCACACGGCGTCGTTCTCGCCCAGCCCGACGTGGTGGCTGCAACCGCTGGCGCTGGCCTGGCTCATGGCGGGCGCCATGGGCGGCCCCGGCGAGCGCGCGACCCGACCCCGCCGCGCGGCGCTGCTGGGGGCGATGTTCGGCATCGGCTGGCTGGCCTCCGGGCTGTGGTGGCTCTACATCAGCATGCATGACTTCGGCCATCTGCCGGCCGCCGTCTCGGCGCTGGCGGTGGGGCTGCTGGCGGCATTTCTCTCGCTGTACTACGCGCTGGCCATGGGGCTGGCCGCCCGCTGGCAAGGACCGGGCTGGACGCGGGCACTGGCTTTCGCGGCCTGTTGGCTCGGCGCCGAGCTGGCCCGCGCCAGCCTGTTCACCGGCTTTCCCTGGATCGCCAGCGGCTATGCCCATGCGCAGGGGCCGCTGGCCGTGTTCGCGCCCTGGATCGGGGTCTACGGCATTGCCGCGCTCGCGGCGCTGATGGCGTCATCCCTGGCGGCGCGCTGCGGGCCGCTGCTGGGCGGTCTGGTGCTGGTGGTCGCGCTTGGGCACTTCTTGCCGCAGGACTTCACCCGCGACGCCGGCGCGCTGAAGGTCTCGCTGGTGCAGCCCAACATCGCCCAGGATCAGAAGTTCGACCGCGATCGCTTCAACGACAACCTCGACCAGCTCACCACGCTCATCGAGTCGTCCCAAGGCCAGTTGGTCATCACGCCGGAGTCGGTGCTGCCCTTGCCGCTGGCCTGGCTGGATGACGACCATGTGGCGCGGCTGCAGCGTGATGCGGCGCAGCGTCCGCTGCTGTTGGGGACCTTCCTGGGCAGCGAATCGCAGGGATTCGTCAATTCGCTGGTCGGGCTGGGCACGCCGCAGCCGTATGACTACGGCAAGCGGCATCTGCTGCCGTTCGGCGAATTCATTCCGCCGGGCTTCCACTGGTTCGTCAGGGCGATGAACATCCCGATGGACGATCAGGCCCGCGGCACCCATCAGCGCGCGCTGGCGCTGGGCGGACAGCGGCTGCGTCCGCTGATCTGCTATGAGGATCTGTTCGGCGAGGATGTGGTGGCCAGCGCCCTGGACGAGGGCGATGCGGCCGCCACGGTCTTCGTCAACGTCAGCAACCTGGCCTGGTTCGGGCCGCGCATGGTGCAGGACCAGCATCTGCAGTTCTCGCAGATGCGGGCGCTGGAGTTCCAGCGACCGATCGTGCGCGCCACCAACACCGGCGCGACTGCGCATGTCGATCACCGCGGCCAGGTGCTGGCCCGGCTGCCGGCCGAGCAGGCCGGCGTCCTGGAAGTGACCGTTCAGGGTCGTCACGGCGTCACCCCGTATGCCCGCTGGCTCGGCGCCGCCGGCCTGTGGCCGCTGTGGGGCCTGGTGTTGCTGGGCGTGCTGCCCGCACTGCTGGCGCGTCGTCGTCGCCGGGTCTGAGCGGTCTGCGTCGGCCGCCTTCGGGCATCCGCCCGGTTCCGCCGTGGCGGGGTGGTCCGGCGTGATCGCCCATGTCCCGCGCATCCCCATCGACGGCCCGGTTCACCGGCCGTCGCCCCTCTTAGAATCGGGCGTTTTCCCCCAACGCCCGACCCACGGACCGACCCCATGCTGACTTTCCAGCAATTGATTCTTCGCCTGCAGGACTACTGGTCTCGTCAGGGCTGCGCCTTGCTGCAGCCCTATGACATGGAGGTCGGCGCCGGCACCAGTCACACCGCGACCTTCCTGCGCGCGCTCGGTCCCGAGCCGTGGAAGGCCGCCTATGTGCAGCCCAGCCGCCGTCCGAAGGATGGCCGCTATGGCGAGAATCCCAACCGCCTGCAGCACTACTACCAGTTCCAGGTCGTGCTCAAGCCGGCGCCGGCCAACATCCTGGAGCTCTACCTCGGTTCGCTGGAAGCGCTGGGCTTCGATCTGAAGCAGAACGATGTCCGCTTTGTCGAGGACGACTGGGAGAACCCCACCCTCGGCTGCTGGGGCCTGGGCTGGGAGGTCTGGCTCAACGGCATGGAGGTGACGCAGTTCACCTACTTCCAGCAGGTCGGCGGCATCGATTGCAAGCCCATCACCGGCGAGATCACCTACGGCCTGGAACGGCTGGCGATGTATCTGCAGGGCAAGGAATCGGTCTACGACCTGGTCTACACCGACGGCCTGACCTACGGCGATGTCTTCCACCAGAACGAGGTGGAACAGTCGACCTACAACTTCGAGTTCAGCGACGTCGACTTCCTGCTGCAGGCCTTCGGCGCCTACGAGAAGCAATCCAAGCTGCTGATGGATCAGCAACTGGCGCTGCCCGCCTATGAGCAACTGCTCAAGGCCGGCCACACCTTCAATCTGCTGGATGCCCGCGGCGCGATCAGCGTGACCGAACGCGCCGCCTACATCGGCCGCATTCGCAACCTGGCGCGCGCCGTGGCGCAGAGCTATCTGGAAAGCCGCGCCCGACTCGGCTTCCCGATGGCGCCCAAGGACTGGGCCGATCAGGTGATCGCGCAGATCGAGAAAAAGAACGAGCAGAAGAGCGACCCCAAGCCCGCCGACAAGGGCGACAAGAAGGCGGCCTGAGACATGAGCATGAGCATGAGCAACCCCAACCTTCTCGTCGAGCTGTTTGTCGAGGAACTGCCGCCCAAGGCCCTGAAAAAGCTGGGCGATGCCTTCGCAACCGTTCTGAGCGACAGCCTGAAGTCGCAGGGCCTGGTGACCGGCGACGCGGCCGTGACCGCGTTCGCCACGCCGCGCCGTCTGGCGGTGCATGTGACCGGCGTGGCCGCCAAGGCCGCCGACCGCGCGCTGCAGCAAAAGCTGATGCCGGTGGCGGTGGCCCTGGACGTGGCCGGCCAGCCGACCCCCGCGCTGCTGAAGAAGCTCGCGGCCGTCGGCGCCGACGCGTCGGTGGTGCCGCAACTCAAGCGCGCGCCGGATGGCAAGGCCGAAGCGCTGTTCCTGGACACCGTCGTCGCAGGCGCCTCGCTGGCCGAAGGCCTGCAGAAGGCGCTGGACGAGGCGCTGGCCAAGCTGCCCATTCCCAAGGTGATGACCTACCAACTGGCCGACGGCTGGAGCGACGTCAAGTTCGTCCGCCCCGCCCATGGCCTGGTCGCGCTGCATGGCGATGCGGTGGTGCCGCTGTCCGCGCTCGGCCTGACGGCCGGCCGCACGACCCGTGGCCACCGCTTCGAAAGCCAGGTGGAGACGATCACCCTGCGCCATGCCGATACCTACGAGCAGCAACTGCGCGAGGAGGGCGCCGTCATCGCGTCGTTCGAGCGCCGCCGTGCCGAGATCGTCCGCCAGTTGCAGGCCCAGGCCGAGCCGCTCGGCCTGACCCCGATCGATGCGCCGGAGCTGCTGGATGAGGTCTGCGCGCTGGTCGAGCTGCCCAATGTGCTGTCCTGCCAGTTCGAGCCGGAGTTCCTGGCGGTGCCGCAGGAATGCCTGATCCTGACGATGAAGGCCAACCAGAAGTATTTCCCGCTGCTGGATGGCCAAGGCAAGCTGACCCATCGCTTCCTGCTGGTCAGCAACATCCATCCCGAGAACGCCGCCAAGGTCATCGAGGGCAATGAGCGCGTGGTGCGTCCGCGCCTGGCCGATGCCAAGTTCTTCTTCGACCAGGACCGCAAGAAGCCGCTGGCCGAGCGCGTTCCCGGCCTGGGCAAGGTGGTCTATCACGGCAAGCTCGGCAGCCAGGGCGAGCGCAGCGAGCGGGTGCGGGCGATCGCCCACGGCATCGTCAACCAGCTGCGCATGGCCACGCTGCCCTACACCGTCGAGGCCAAGGATGAATTCGACGTGCTGGACAGCAAGGTCCAGGAAGCCGCCCGGCTGGCCAAGGCCGACCTGCTGACCGACATGGTCGGCGAGTTCCCCGAGCTGCAGGGCATCATGGGCGGCTACTACGCCCGCCATGAAGGCCTGCGCGACGGCGTGGCCATCGCCATCGAGGACCACTACAAGCCACGCTTCGCCGGCGATGCGCTGCCGCGCAATCACACCGGCACGGTGGTCGCGCTGGCGGACAAGCTGGAAACCCTCGTCGGCCTGTTCGGCATCGGTCAGTTGCCCACCGGCGACAAGGACCCCTTCGCGCTGCGCCGGCATGCGCTGGGCGTGATCCGCATCCTGATCGAGAAGAACCTGCCGCTGGACCTGCCCGCGCTGATCGAGGCCGCCCGTCCGGCCTTCGGCGAGCTGATCCAGGACCCGACCGCAGCGCTGCTGAGCTTCTTCGCGGACCGCCTGGCCGTGGGCCTGCGCGACCAGGGCTACAGCGCGCAGGAAGTCGATGCGGTGCTGGCGCTGTCGCCAGCACGCTTGGGCGATGTGCCGCGACGCCTGGAAGCGGTGCGGGCCTTCGCCGCGCTGCCGGAATCGGCGTCGCTGGCCGCGGCCAACAAGCGGGTCGGCAACATCCTGAAGAAGATCGAAGGCGAGTGGCCGACCGAGGTCCGCGCCGAGCTGCTGGTCGAGCCGGCCGAGCAGGCGCTCGCGCAAGCCCTGGCCACCGCCAGGCCGCAGGCCGACGAGCGCTTCGAACGCCATGATTACGCGGGCTCGCTGAAGACGCTGGCAGCGCTCAAGGCGCCGGTGGACGCCTTCTTCGACGATGTCATGGTGAATGCCGAGGACGCCGCCTTGCGGGCCAACCGCCAGGCGCTGCTCAAGCAGTTGCATGACGCGATGAACCGTGTGGCCGACCTGTCGCGTCTGGCGGTCTGAACGATGACGGCGATCATGGGTCCGGCCCAGCCACTGCGCGCGACCCGGCCCACGGCCGCCTGACCTGGAGTTGATGACATGCCCAACCGCTCCGACCATTCGCATGGCATGAAGCTGGTGATCCTCGGCCGCGACGGCACCATCAACCGCTACCGCGACGACCACGTCAAAGCCCCCGAGGAACTCGAGCCGCTGCCCGGCGCGCTCGAAGCGGTGGCGCGTCTCAACCATGCGGGCTGGCACACGGTGATGGCCACCAACCAGCCGGGCATCGGACGCGGTCTGCTGGACATGGCCTCGCTCAATGCGGTGCATGTGCGGCTCAACCAGTTGCTGGCGGAAAAGGGCGGGCGGCTCGATGCCGCCTTCTTCTGCCCGCATGTCCCGGAAGAAAACTGCAACTGCCGCAAGCCGCTGCCCGGTCTGATCGAGCAGATCGGCGAGCGCTTTGGTGTGGATCTGTCGCAGGTCCACATGGTGGGCGCCAGCGTCCGCGATCTGCAGACGGCGCGCGCCGCCGGCTGCATCCCGCATCTGTTGCGCGGCGACCGCCTGGCCGGCGTGGACGAGCAGCAATTGCAGGAGCAACTGGCGCTGGTGCCGGGCTCCCATGTCCACAACGACCTGACCGCCTTCGCTGAGGCCTTGATCCAGCAGGAGCGCCGCGCCCGTGCGGATGCCCGTGGCGAATCCCTCAAACCTGACACCGGCCTTGGAGAGCTGCGCTGATGCTGGCTGCCCTGCGTTCCCTTCTGTTCGTCCTCTACCTGATCATCACCGTGGTGCCCTGGGGCTCGGCGGTCGTGCTGGTCTCTCCCTTCCTCAACAGCACCCGGCTGTACTGGATGTGCGCCAACTGGCTGCGCATCGCCATCTGGGGCGCGCGGATCATCTGCGGCGTGACCTGGCGGGTGCGCGGCATGGAGAACCTGCCCACCCAGGAGCGGGAATCGGTCATCCTGCTGTCCAAGCACCAGTCCACCTGGGAGACCTTCGCCTATCCGATGCTGATGCCGCGTCCGCTGGGTTATGTCTTCAAGCGCGAGCTGATCTACATCCCGTTCTTCGGCTGGGCGATGGCGCGGCTGGACATGATCCATATCGACCGCAGCAAGCGCAGCGAAGCCTGGGCCAAGGTCGCCGCGCAGGGCCGCCGGCTGGCGGCGCAAGGCACCTGGGTGATCATGTTCCCGGAAGGCACGCGGGTCGCGCGCGGTCAGGTCGGCGAGTACAAGAGCGGCGGCACCCGCCTGGCGGTCGAGACGGGCCAGCCCGTGGTGCCGATCGCGATGAATTCCGCCCGCTGCTGGCCCCGCAAGAGCTTCCTGCTGCGGCCGGGGGTGATCGATGTGTCGATCGGCCCGCAGATCCCGAGCCAGGGCCGCAATCCCGCCGAACTGATGCAGGACGTGCGCCAGTGGATCGAAACGGAAATGCGCCGCATCGATCCCGAGGCCTACCCGGCAGGCGCCGAGCCGGCGCCAACGTCCATGCCGCCAGCCCCGCCTTCTCCGCCCAGCCCGCCCGCGCCGGCACGGGTCTGATTACACTCGCAGCCCATGCTGCCTTCCAAGCTGCGGGGCCTGGCGGATCTCTTGAAATTCAGCCAGCTGTCGTTGTTCGACAGTGACCCTCCGCCCGCGCCTCCGCCCGCCTCACCGCCGGCCGTGCCCCGGCCGGTCCGCCCCGGCCCCTCGGCCGCTCCGCTTCCAGATGTCGGTACCGTCGTCGTCGTCGCGCCCGCGCCCGAGCGCGCGGAGCCGGGCGTCGGCAGCCGCCATGTGCTGCTGCAGGGCCGCGCCATCCCCTACGAGCTCAAACGCGGACGTCGGCGCAGCATCGGCTTCACCGTCAGCGACGAAGGCTTGCGGGTCGCCGCGCCGAAGTGGGTGCCGGTGGTGGAGATCGAAAAGGCGCTGCAGCAAAAAGGCGAATGGATTCTTCGCAAGCTGGTCGAGCAGCGTGAGCGCGCGCGCCGCACCCAGGCGGCTCGGGTCGACTGGGCGGATGGCTGCAGCCTGCCGTATCTGGGCGAGCCGCTGATCGTGGTGCTGGACCCCGGCCTGACCGGCGCCCGGCTGGACGCCGGGACGACCGATCCGCAAGGCACGCTCTCCGAAGTGCCGCGGCGCCTGCTCTACTTGGGCCTGCCGCAGCGGGCGGAGCCGGACCAGATCCGCGATGCCGTCCAATCCTGGCTGCAGCGCCAGGCCCGACAGCTCTTCGAGCAGCGCTGCCGGCATTTCGCCGCCCAACTGGACGTCACCATGACTGGCTTGCGGCTGTCCTCGGCCCAGACCCGTTGGGGCAGCGCCAGCGCGGACGGCATGATCCGCTTGAACTGGCGCTTGATCCATTTCTCGCCCGCGCTGATCGACTATGTCGTGGCGCATGAGCTGGCGCATCTGCGGGAAATGAACCACAGCCCGCGCTTCTGGGCCGTGGTCCGCTCGGTGATGCCGGACTACCAGCATGCCCGCGACCGCCTCAAGCAGGCCGTGTTGCCGTTGATGGACGCGCCCTGAGCGGGCCGTCCGAGACCCGAGCGGCACGCGTGCGCGTTCGGAAGCCCATTCCAGCAGGCCCGATCAGAGCCCTCGAAAGCTCATGACAGTTTGCGGAATGTCGCTCCCCCCTTAGGGGGGGCTTGTAACCAAAATGTGTGGCCGTGACACTGATCGTTGCTGTCATCGCCGCATCTGAGCCGAAATCGTTGTCGATTTCCCTCCCGGTGGCGCCAGGGTCCCCTCATCGATGGTTGACATCGCTGACGCCGGTTGACCCGCGCTGAGCACCGGAACGTAGATGCATACAAGGCTAGGCACCGCCGCTCCCGCAAGGAGCGGCGGTGACTGAATCGCCACCGAATCCGCTCCCCCGATCGCTCGCTCTCCCGATTCACGCGCCACGCTGTGGCGCTCGCTGTTGCGCAGCACGGCGCGCGCGTCATGGCGTCTGGATGGCGCCGCACCGGAGGGCCCCGCGTCGCGTCGCCGGCTCTCGATCAGACCCGGAATCGGTAGATCCCGTCCTCATCCAGTTGCCGTCGCAACTGACCGCCCAGCCACAGTCGATTCAGATGCGCCACCGCCTCGCCCATGGCGAAGGTGGTCTGGTGCAGATCCAGCGGGCGCCGGAACATCATCGGCAACAGCTCCGCCGCATGGCAAGGCTTGGCGGTGCAGGCTTCCAGCACTTCGGCCAGGCGCTCGCGGTGGTGTTCCTGCAACTGGTCGATGCGCGCATGCAGACCGCGGAACGGCTTGCCGTGCGCCGGCAGCACCAGGGTGTCCGCCGGCAGCGGAAGCAGGCGCTCGAGCGAGTCCAGATAGAGCGTCAGCGGGTCGGCCTCCGGCTCCACATCCACCACCGAGACATTGGTCGAGATGCGCGGCAGCACCATGTCGCCGGCGATCATCACGCCCAGGCGCTCGCTGAACAGGCTGATGTGCTCCGGCGCATGGCCGTAGCCGACCAGGCAGCGCCAGTCGTGCTCGCCGATGCGCACCGTCATGTCCGCCATCAGGCGTCGGAAGCTGCTCGGCAGCGCCGGCACCATGCTCGGGTAGTAGCTGGCGCGGCCGCGGATCTTCTCGATCGACGCGGGATCGGTCAGCCCATGGCTGGCGAAGAAGGCCGCGGCCGCCTCGCCGCCCATGCCGACGGTGGACGAGGACGCCACCTTGGCCAGCTGATAGTCGGTGGCGCTGATCCACAGCCGGCATTGCCAGCGCTCGGTCAGCCAATGGGCCAGGCCCAGGTGATCCGGATGGAAATGGGTGGCGATCACCCGCAGCACCGGCAGGCCGTCGAGGTGCTGATCGAAGATCTGCTGCCACTGCGCCTGGGTGGCCTCGTTGTGGATGCCGCAGTCGACGATCGTCCAGCCCGCACGGCCGTCGATCTCGTCCCGCAGCAGCCACAGGTTGATGTGGTCCAGCGCGAAGGGCAGGCCCATCCGGACCCAGCGCAAGCCGGGCAGCACGTCCAGCACCTCACCGGGCGCGGGCAGGGCATCGCCCAGGGGATAGGAGAGTTCGGATTCGCGAGGATTGGCCATGGCGATAGACTTACGTTTACGTCAACGTCATCCTTCAGTGTATCCATGAGCATCGCCCCCCGCCCGAGCCTGGCCGACGATCCCGTTGAGGACGCCCTGCCGGATGCCAGCGACACCGCGGGCCCGCTGTTCACCATCACCGAGTTGGCCGCCGAGTTCGACATCACGCCCCGCGCGATCCGCTTCTACGAGGACATGGGCCTACTCACCCCTGCGCGCGCCGGCCGCAACCGGGTCTACACCCAGCGCGACCGCACCCGGCTCAAGCTCACCCTGCGCGGCAAGCGGTTGGGGCTGTCGCTGCAGGATGTGAAGCAGTTGGTCGACATGTATGACAGCCAGGCCGACACGGTGCCGCAATTGCGCGCCTTCCTCGGCGTGCTGGATCAACACCGTCGGCAGCTGCGCCAGCAGTTGAGCGACATCGAAGTCACGCTGGCCGAGATCGCCCAGCATGAAGAGCGCTGCCATGCGCTGCTGGCCGAAGCCGGCCAGCCGGCGAGCTGAAGTCTGCGGACGCGGTCCTCCCGCACGACGCCCCCCGTCGGACGGACGCCGACGCGCCTGTCGCGCGCCTACACTTCGCCGCCATGAACGGCCTGCATCTCACCGCCGACCTGTCCGGCTGCGCCGCCACGGCGCTGATGACGGATCCCGCCGCGCTGGCGCAGACCACGCGCGCGGCGACCGAAGCGGCCGGACTCAGCCTGGTGGGCGAGCACTGGCATCGGTTTCCCGACGCCCTCGATGGCCAGCCCGGCGGCGTCACCGGCATGCTGCTGCTGGCCGAATCCCATGTGGCGCTGCACACCTGGCCGGAGCTGAGCGCGGTGACGCTGGATGTCTACGTCTGCAATTACGGCGGCGACAACTCGGCCAAGGCCGACATGCTGATGAGCGCGCTGATCGCGCTCTTTGGGCCGGAGCAGGCGGATCGGCAGCGGCTGATCCGCGGTGCTCGACCGGCGCCGTCAGGCAGCGACCACCCGCCGACGAGTCAGTTCACGAGGGACAAGAGCCGTTGAGCGTCGCCAGGCAGCGCGTGTGAGAACGCCCCTGCCACGGGGCGCGGTTCCGAGATTCCTGTCGATTCGATGACCAGATGATCAATCTCGCCCGCATCGGCGAATCGGGCGACTTCGGCCACAAGATCTTCCCGAAGCGTGCAGCAGATGCAGCCATTCTGCAGCTGCACCAGCGGCGCTTCGGCGTGCCCTTTCAGCCCACCGATCATTGTGGTTCGAGCGATGTCGGCATCGATGTTGAGCGCGCTCATGTCGTTCACGATCACACCGAGACGAAGGCCGTGCTGCTGACGAAGCAGTGACCCAAGCAGCGTTGTTTTTCCTGCGCCAAGAAACCCTGATAAGAGGGTGACTGGCAATGTCACCCGCTGCGTCATGGCTTCATGTCCGACGTGGGCGTGGCCGCGGCGCGTTCAATCAGGCTTTGTATTTCCGGCGGAATGCCGTCCTGGAACGGGGGCAGTCCCAGCTTTTGGCGCTGCTGACTCAGCGTGGCGTAGATCTGGTCGGCCGCTTGACGCGCCTGGGCGGACTCTTGCGTGCTGAGCTCTCCAATATGCTTCACCTGAATCTGATAGGCCTCCGTGCTGAGGTCGCCTCGCTTTTCAAGCAGATGAAGATAGGCGTAAGTCTGAATGAGCGCGTCCCGATCCACGCGAGGCCGATCGACCCGACTTTGAAGGCCGCTTCCTTCCGCAAGCCAGGCCTGCATCTCGATGAGTTTGCCCAGGCTGGTCGTGAAACCTCGCATCGTGGCATCGAGCAGCAGGTCTTTGGCCTGCTTGAAATCGTCCGAGTTGCGGCTCGCCATGAACTGATTCGCGAGACGCTCACCGAGAATGGCGGAAGCCCGCGCATCGCCCTGTTTGGACAGGGCTGACAGCGCGGCATTGTCCGCACTCTCGTATCCCGTGAATGCATTGGCGCCCGAGACGGTGCCGTCTGCATTCATACGACCATCGCCGGTACCCCCACGCTCCCGTGCCCATCGGTAAAGCCGCTCGACTTCAGCCCCATTGAGCGGCTTCAGCGGCGTTGCTTGCGCTTGAACTTGCGCTGCGCCCGAAGCGCCGGAAGCCATTTGCCCGGCGCGTGCTGACGCATCAGACGGCTGCTGCATTGAAATCAGCCCGGGCGGATGAGCCGACTTCTCCGAGAGCATCCAGTGACTCACGATCCAGGTCAGAAATGCACCGCCGCACAGGAGAACGACCAGCTTCTTCAAATTGAGAGTGCTCATCAGCTTGCTCATGCAAATTCAACGTCGAATGACGATTGATACCGTTTGACCAATCGACGGGTGCCACCAGGAAGACGAGCGGCCGCGAATTGCTCGTGCGAGAAGAAGCCGGACTCAAACAGCTGGGAGGCGCTGGCAAAGCCATTCGCGCATTCGTCGCAACAGGCGTTTGATGTCAATGAATGGCCGCAATGGACGTTCGCGGCTGCGCGGCAGATCTCCAGCAGACGCTTGTGATTGCAGGCGGGTCGCGGTCATTGGCGCTGAGGCGCCCCTTCACGCGTCGGCGCGTCCGCCGTTGCCGGCTGCTGAGCCCTGAACTGCCCCATCACATCTCGTTTGCCGCGCTCCAGGTAAGGCACGGGCTGGTCCATCCAATTCGGGCGCGGCGCGTTCAGCAGGTAATGGTCGAAGAACTCGGCCATGTGCACGGTGAAGTGCTTGATGTTGTCGCGGTCCCGCAGGCCGTGCTTCTCACCGTTGTAGTTGAACCAGTAGGCTTCCTTGCCCAGCCGGCGCAGCGCGGTGAAGAACTCGATGCCTTGATACCAAGGCACGGCATCGTCGTCATCGTTGTGGACGGTCAGATAGGGCGTGGTGACCTTGTTGATCTGGAAGATCGGCGAGTTCTCCAGATACAGGTCGGGCCGGTCCCACGGCGTCGCCCCGATGCGGCTCTGGCCATGCTCGTACTGGAAGGCCCGGCTGATGCCCGCGCCCCAACGAATGCCGCCATAGCCGCTGACCATGTTGGCCATCGACGCGCCAGCTTCCGCCGCCCGGAACATCTGGGTGCGGGTGATCAGGTAGTTGATCTGATAGGCGCCCCAGCTGTGGCCCTGGATGCCCACCCGCTTCGGATCGATATAGCCCTTGGCGATCTGCTGCCGCACGGCCGGCAGCACCGTGTTCATCGCACTGCGGCCCGGATGGCCGGTGGTGTAGACGATGTCCGGCCGCAGCACGACATAGCCGTTGCTCACATAGCGCGAGACATTGATGTTCTGGCTCGGTGCCGGCGGGATGTAGCGGTACCGGTTGTCCGTCATCTTTTCGTAGATGTAGACCATCATCGGGTACTGCTTCTTCGGATCGAAGTTGGCCGGCTTGGCCAGCAGCGCGCGCAGCTTCTTGCCGTCGGCGGTGGTGTAGTCGATCAGCTCCTGCGTGCCCCAGGCGAAGTCGGCCTGCTGCGGATTGGCGTCGCTGATCTTCTGCGGCGATTGCAGCGTCAAGGGCGCGGTCCACAGGTCCGGGAATTCGCTGAAGGTCTGCTGTGTGAAGACCACCCGATCCGCCTGCTTCGCCTTGATCAGGCCGCCGATCATCTTGTCGTCCTGGATCAGCACCCGCGGCGTGCCGCCCTGAGCATCGACCTGGTAATAACCGCTCGCGCGGCTGATGTCATGGGTGCCGGCGAGCATCAGCCGATCGGTCGGCAGCGGTTTCTGGTCCGCGTCTTCCGGGTCCAGCGGCACCACGCGCAATTCCAGCTTCTGACGCGCCCCCCAGCCCTGGGTCAGGTTGACGGCCTGACCCGTGGCCGGCTGCACCGACCAGAGATCGAACTTGTCGTACAGCACCACGCTGGCGTCGTTCTCGGTCCAGCCGGCGGCGCCGTAGGGCGAGGGCAGGTCCGGCACGTCCCGGTCGTCGTTATCGAAGCGCGACTTGATGCGGCCGGTCAGGTTGATCGCCTCGCCGGTGTCGGTGCGCCAGGCCATCCAGCGCGCGGCGGGCGCATCGAAGCCCAGCACATAGTGGCCGGCCGGCGAGAGCGTCGGCGGATGCCGCAACTTGCGACCCAGCGGCTTGGCCGTGCCGGTCTGCAGGTCCACCGCATAGGCGTCCAGGTAGCGGCCTTCCCAGGACATCAACGGGCGATACGGCAGATCGCTCAGGCCGAGGGCGACAGTCGCGTTCTCATTGACCTGTATGACGGGCAGCGACGGCTGGGCCAACTGCACGAAGCGTCCCAGCGGCGCGCCGGGCGCTGCGCCATCGGCGGCCAGATGCACCACCGCGCGATAGCTGCGCACTCGCTCCTTGTCGGCCTTCACCTTCTGGGCCGATTGCAGCTCCGGATCCTTCCAGTGCCACAGGTCGACCTTCACCGGTTCCGGCGCATCCTTGGGCTCGGCGGGCGGCAGCAGCGCGGTGCTGAGGAACAGCCGCTGGCCGTCCTTGCTGAAGCTCAGAGGCGCATGCTCGCTCGGCGTCCAGCCCGCCGTCATGCCGGCGGTCTCGGCGCTGACCAGCACGGCCGCCGTCTCCGCGCCCGCGCGCCACAGGAACAGCTTGTAAGGCGTGGGATCGGGCTTGGCCTCCTTGGCGGCGTCCTTGGCCGCGTCTTTCGAAGCTTCCTTCGGGCCTTCCTTCGCGCCTTCCTTGCCGGCCTCCAGACCCGCTTCCTTCGCTTCGCTGGACGACTCCGCCCCGTGGCCCGCTGCCGTCCCCTTCGACGCCGCCTGCAGCGCCAGATGGTCGCGGTTGCTGACGAACGCCAACTGCCGGCCCGACTCGTCGAAGCGCAGTTGCTTGTAGCTGCCCGGTCCGGCCAGCAGCGCCCGAGGCTGGTCCGGCGTGGCTGGATTGATCAGATAGACGCCCTCGCGCAACGTCTCGTCGACCACGGGCTTGGCCTCGGCGCTGCGGACCGGGGCGGCGGATGACGCCGATGCGGCGGTCGACGCCGCGCCCGATGCGCCTGACGCCGCAGGCGTCGCGCCGGATGTCGCGGGCCGCTTGCCCTTCGGCGTCTCCTTGACCGACACGCTGTAGGCCAGTTGATCGCCCTGAGTCGACCAGACGAAGTCGGCGACGTCCTTGAGGGTGTGTCGATGACCGGAGGTGGCATCGATCACGATCAGATCGGTGCCCGGCGCCTTCTTCGGCGAAGGGCCGGTCAAGCCGTCCAGCGCCGCTTCCTGGTCGCTGGAGGCGATGGGTTCAGCATCGTCCGAGCGGGCGCGATCCACGGGCATGGTGTCGACGTCATCGACCCCATCGACCCCATCCGACTTGCCACCTTCAGCGCCCGCCGACTCGCCCTTGGCGCCGTCCTTCTTGATGGGCGGCTCCAGCAGCATGGCCAGGTGCACGCCACCGTCTTTGCCCCAGGCGAAGCGCTTCACGCGCTCCACGACCTGCACCTGACCGGTCGACAGATCCATCCAGGCCGCGCCGGCCTTGGGGGCATCGTCGCCCTTCTTCTTGTCCTTCTTCGCCTTGTCCAGTTCCGCGCGGGTCGGCTGCACGGCGAAGGCGACGAATCGACCGTCGGCACTGAACGCTGGCGCGGTGCCGCGTGCGGCGCGCCATTCCTGTCCGTCGGCCAGGCGGCGCAAGACCAGCTCGCCATCGGCTTCCTGCGCCACCAGCGCATAGGCTAGCCACTGGCCATCGCGACTGAGCTGCGTGCCCTGGATGCTGCGCCAGGTCGCATAGACCTCGTGGGTGATGGGCCGTTTGGCCTCGGCGGGCGCCACCGAAGCCGCTGCGGCAGCGGCCACCGGCTTGAGCGCGGCGGACGGCGCTGCGGTGAGCGATTGAACGGGCAGCAGCGCGAGAGCCAGCGCGGACAGCGCGGGCAAGGTCTTGGACAACTTGGACAACTTGGGCAACGTGGACAAGGCGAGGGACATGGACCGTGTGTCGAGAGCGCCCGGAGCGGGCAAAGATGACGCCGGTTATAGCAAGCGCATCCCCGCCCGGAACAAAGACATTCCCGCATCCGCACGCCGTTTTCGCTGCCTCACGCGCTCAGGATGCATCGGCTGTGCGATGGTCGCCAATTTCGCAACCCAGGGTTGCCTGTCTCCAACCGCTGGTATCGCGAGGCGCTTCGGACGGCGATGTCCGCGCCATGCTTCGGGCCAGCGCACGATCGCGCTAGAAGCCTGGATGTGAAGGATCGATGCGGCCCATGTCCCGCCGTCGTTCCCGTCGCTGAACGACGGACAGGGACGACGCGACCGCGATCAGTCGCTCGTCGTCGATGTCGCTGTCGAAGTCGCGGCCGCCGTCAGCGTGCGGATCAGCCAGTCGCGCAGATCCTCGATCTCCGCCATGCTGACCTCGTGGCCCATCGGATAGCTCTGCCATTGCACGTCGTAGCCGAGGCGCTGCAGTTCCTGCAGGCTGGCCTGCGCGCGAGCCGGCGCGACGATGCCATCCGCATCGCCATGCGCCAGAAAGATCGGGGTGCGGGCGTTGGCCTCATGCCGCTCGGCCTCGGTCTGAGCCAGCAGCGGCAGATAGCCGGACAAGCCCACCAGTCCGGCCAGCCGCCGGGAATGGCGCAGGCCGGTCATCAGCGTCATCGCGCAGCCTTGGGAGAAGCCGGCGAGCACGACACGTTCCGGCGGGATCTGATGCTCGCGCGCTTCGCGCTCGATCAGCGCCTCGATCTGGGCCTGCGACTGCCGCAGGCCGGCGGCATCCTCGCGCTGGCTCAGGTCGCCATGGCGGATGTCGTACCAGGCCGGCATGCGCATGCCGTTGTTGATGGTCACCGGAATGTGCGGCGCATTCGGCAGCACGAAACGCAGACCGCCGTGGGCCAGCACCGGGCTCAGGTCCATGGCCTGACAGACCGGCACGAAGTCGTTGCCGTCCGCGCCCAGGCCGTGCAGCACGATGATGCTGAAGCGAGGCGTCTCGCGGGTCTGCAGTTCGATGGTTTCAAGCGTCATGTCGGGCCTTGGCAAGGATTGCGCGGAACAGGGAAGGCGACCATGCTAGCGGCATTGGCCGGCGCGACGGTTCAGCCGCGTCGTCGCGCCTTGCATCGGGTGCCGATGCAGCTGATCGCAAAGTCCTGGTCACCCACCGCCCGCTCGCTACGCTGTGAACCATCGATCCCTCACGGATCTTTGACTGCAAGGAGCCCACCATGTCTGAAAGCGAAGAACTCCAACGTCTGGCCGAACTGCATCAACGCGGCGTGCTCAGCGACGATGAGTTTGTCCGTGCCAAGGCCCGCGTGCTCGGCGGTGACGCCACCGCCGACGCGACCCGCGCGGCGGGCGGCTCGGCCTATGCCTACACCGGCGCCGGCGGCTCGGCCTCGGCTGCGCCGCGCGCCCCGGCAGTCGAGGCCATCAACCGCCTGCGCCGTGCCCGCGACGACCGCTGGATCGGCGGCGTGTGCGGCGGCATCGCGCAGCTCACCGGCATCACCTCCTGGTTCTGGCGCATCGTCCTGCTGCTGCTGGTGACCTGCGCCGGCAGCGGGCTGGTGTTGTATGCGCTGATGTGGATCTTCGTCCCGCTCGAGGACTGAGCGCGCCGCGATGCGCCGGCGCTGAACGTCGAGGGATCGGCGTTCAGCGCGTGCATGGCGATGAGCGCGGTCTCATCGCATGAGCGGGCGAGGGAAGTGCGCGAGACCCGACTCAGCGCTGCCCCGTCAGCACATAAGCCGATTCCAGCCATCGCCGCTCGACCTCGCAGCTCGACAGGCGCGGCGCGAGGTCATGCCACGGGCATTCCAGCCCGCGCGCATTGACGATCGAATGCCAGGCGGCGCCGAGCACGAACAGGTTGCTCAGCGGCCACCACGGCGAGGCCCACACCAGCCCCGCGGCGACCACCCGCGCGCCCGGCTTCAAGGCGCGCATCGTGCGGGCCAGCGCGTCGGGCTGCTGCAGTACGTCGTGGGTGAAGAAGAACAGCGCCGCATCGGCACTGCCCGGTGGCAGCACGGCGTCGAGGTCGACCGACTCGGCAGGCGATTCGATCAGCGCCACCGGCGGTGCCCCTGCCAGGGATGCCACGCGCTGCCGCGCGCGGGCCATCATCGGTCGGCAGGCTTCGATCGCGATGATCCGGCCCTGCGGCCCCACCGCTTGCGACAAGCCCGGCAAGCTCAGCCCGGTGCCGCAGCCGACGTCGAGCACCGTCTGTCCGGGTGCCAGCGCCAGGCGCGCGATCGCCTCGCGACGCAAGGGCGCCACCGGCATCAGCTCCAGGTCATAGATCGGCGCCCGGCTGCTGTAGAGCGCCTGCAAGGCTTGAAGAGGATCGTGCGGCTGGGACATGACGGAGGGAGCGCCGTGGCGCTCGCTGAGGGCCAGGGCGATCCCAGCTTGGCGCCGCGAGGGTGACGCTGTCAAGCGAAGAACTCAGCGGCGAGCGGTCGGGCATTCCGGCGGGGGCGTCTCTACGTCGCGTCGCCGAGGGGGCTCCAAAGAGCCAGCCCGTTGATCTGTTTTCAGCGCGTGTGTCGCACCGATGTCGCCCCCGCAGTCCCGGCCCGGCGGGCCGCGAGCGCCTTGTGGCGGATGCGCCCGTCCGTCGCGTCATGTCGGGCGGGCTGTCACGCCATCGTCATGCCCGGTGGAAAGAATCGCCGCCCATGGTGTCCCATCGAATTCGCAGCCGGTCGAGGCGTCGCGCGCGCCAGGTGCTGGTGGCGCTGGCCACGGCCGCGCTGAGCGCATGCCTCGTCCCTTCCACCTTCGCGGCGGACGTCGCCGATTCCGCCCATCCGGCTCAAACGGCCGATCCGGCGCGCGCGCCCGGAGCGGCCTCGTCGGACGTCGCAGCGAGTGCGGCCGGACCTCAGGACCTCAAGTTCGCCCAGTTCTTCCGCCAGCCGGTGGGCGAGCGGGGTCTGGAACTCTCCGACACGCTGCGGGCCGCGCAGGGACGACCGGTGCGGCTGGTCGGCTACATGGTCGCGCAGGAACAGCCGCAGCCGGGGCGCTTCTGGCTCACGCCGCGCCCGGTGCGCATGAGCGAGCACGCCGACGGCGAGGCGGACGACCTGCCCGCATCGACCGTCACCGTGGTGCTTGATCCCGCGCAGCGCGAGCGCCTGGTGGCGCATCGGCAGGGGCTGGTGGTGTTGACCGGTCAGCTGCAGGTCGGACGTGTGGAAGAGGCCACCGGACGGGTGTCCTGGGTCCGCCTGCAATTGCCGCCGGACGCGCTGGACGCGACACCCGCCGCCGGACCGTCCGCCCACGCCCATCCGCATTGATGCCCGCCGACCTCCGCAGCGCTCGGGCCTCGCGCCAAGCGCGTGTGACGGCCGCGCTGGCCCGATTCGTCGCCAGTGGCGCACCCATTTCCAAGCGATTTCCCGAGCTGTATCCCAAGCTGTCTCCCGAGCTGTTTTCTACCCACCGCCTTCTGGATCTCTCCCCGCCATGAAAACTCGTCTTCCGATGCTGTTCACCGCTGGCGCCTTGCTGGGCCTGGCCACGGTGTCGCAGGCCGCGCCCACGGTCACCCGACTCACGCCGCCCAGCGAGCTGTTTGCCAGCGGCCGGCCCGACCCGGTGATCGCCCGCTTCCTGCCCGGTCAGCGCTTCGACCTGCAGGCGACGATCAAGCCGGATGCCGGTCAGCGCATCCAGGCAGCCCGCTTCTTCATCGATGGCCAGCCGGTCGAGGCCACCGTGGCGCTGCGCGATTGCGCCAGCGGCTGCGTCAAGGGTGTGAGCGCCGAGACCGCGATCGCCACCGTCCGCGCGGTGAGCCTGGACAAGCCCGGGCGGCATGAGTTCAGCGTGGAAGCGACGCAGGCCGATGGGCAGAAGGTCAGCGCGCGCGGCAACCTGGAGGTGGTGCCGTTCACCGCCGCGATGGGGCCCAAGGTCAAGAACATCATCATCCTGCTCGGCGACGGCATGGGCGCGGCGCAGCGCACCGCCGCGCGCATCGTCAAGGGCGGTTATGCGCAGGGCAAGGCGATTGCGCCGCTGGCGATGGACACCTTCCCGGCGACCGCGCTGGTGAAGACCGCCTCGTTGAACTCGGTGGTCACCGATTCCTCGCCCGGCATGACCTCGTATGTGTCGGGCAACAAGAACAACAACAATGAAGAGGGCGTCTTCCCGGACGACACCGTCGATGCCTTCGACAATCCGCGCATCGAGTACCTGTCCGAATACCTGCACCGCACCCAGGGCAAGGCGCTGGGCATCGTGACCACGGCGGATGTGTTCGATGCCACGCCGGCCGGCAATGCCGTCCACACCAGCAACCGCGGCGCGGGCACCGGCATCGTCGACCAGTTCTTCGACGACCGCGCCCGCACCGGCCTGACGGTGCTGCTGGGCGGTGGCCGCAAATGGTTCCTGCCGGCGGGCACGCCGGGCTCGGAACGGGCCGAGGCCAATGATTACGCCTTCTCCGCCACGGATCCCCACACCGCCGAGATCGTCAAGCGCTGGGGCGCCGCGCCCGGCGCGAAGGACAAGGACCGCGACCTGATCCAGGCCTTCCAGTCCGCCGGCTACCGCTATGCGCCGACCCGCACCGCGCTGCAGGCCGCCACCGAAGGCGCCGGCGCCGACAAGCTGCTGGGCCTGTTCGCGTTCTCCAACATGAATGTGGCGCTGGACAAGATCGACGGCCGCCGCGGTGCCGCCAAGGGCATCACCGGCACGGTGGTGGACGATTACGGCTTCCCCGATCAGCCGATGCTGGATGAGATGGCCCGCGCCGCGCTGGCGACCTTGCGCAAGCAGTCGCAGGGCTTCGTGCTGATGATCGAAGGCGCCTCGATCGACAAGCAGGCCCACAACATGGACACCGAGCGCTGGATGCTCGACACCATCGAGTTCGATCGTGCGGTGCAGGTGGCCCAGGACTTCGCGCGCGAACAGGGCGACACGCTGGTCATCGTCACCGCCGACCATGAATGCTCCGGCGCGGCCCTGATCGGCGGATCGATGCTGACCGACCAGGCGCTGCAGGACGCCGCGCAGAAGAAGGGGGCGGCGAATCTGCGCGACAAGGTGGTGGGCGTCTATGAGAAGGCCGGCTTCCCGCGCTATCGCCTCGCCGCCGACGGCTATCCCGAAGCCACCGACATCGACTACCGGCTGCTGGTCGGCTACGGCGCCAATGCGGACCGCTATGAAGACTGGCGCACCAATGCCACGCCGCTGCGTGATTCGCAGCAGCCGATGGCCAAGAGCGAGCCGCTGAAGTGGTATCCGCCGGTGCCGATGGAGCGCGACGATGCATTCGGCGAGTACCTGGTCACCGGCCAGGTGCCCGGCGAATCGGCGGTGCACACCGCGACGGACATTCCGCTGTCGGCCTTCGGCCCGGGCGCGCTGGCCTTCACCGGCGTGATCGACAACACCGACGTGTTCTTCAAGCTGGCGCAAGCCGCCGTCAAGGGCGCGACCGCCCCGGCCGATGCGACCGGCGCGAAGCGTCCGGCGAAGGCGTCGTCGCGCTGATCAAGCGGACCACGCGGTTCGTTCAACCGGCCGCGTGCGGCTCCAGCGCCGGCGCCGCCGCCCAGTGCTTCGCCGCGCGGACCAGGCAGACGGCGGCGACGCCGGTCTCACGGGCATCCTGCACCTGCCGATCGGTCAGGATGCCGCCGATCGCCACGACCGGATAGCCGGCCATGCGCGCCCACCAGCGCAGTTGCGCCAGCCCTTGCGGCAGCCAGGGCATGTCCTTGGTGGTGGTCGGCCACACCGGCCCGCAGGCGACATAGCTGGGCGTCAGGCCACGGGCGCGACACAGTTCCCACAGGCTGTGGCTGGACAGGCCCAGGCCCATCCGCCGATGACGGCGCAGGCTCAGGATCTCGTCGCGCTCCGCGCGCGTCAGCGCGGCCCAGTCCTCCTGACCCAGATGCAGCGCCTGAGCGCCCGCATCGACGGCCAATCGCCAGTGGTCATTGATCCACAGCGTCGTGCCCTGACCGACTTCCGCGGAGGTGGCCGTCAGGGTCTCGCGGATGGCGGCGGACAGCTCGGCATCGGTGGTCTGGTCGGTGCGTTTGATGCGCAGCTGGACATGCGCAAAGCGACCGCTGGCCGCCAGCGCCGCGACCCGTGACGGTTCTTCCGCGATGCCGTAGAGGCCGGGCTCGAAGCGGCGGCGGTCGGGCTGGGTCAGCGCGCGTTCCCAGCGTGCCAGCGTGACCGGATCGGGCTGTTCCTCATCGGCGAAGCTCATCACCGGCATGGCCGTCGGATCGTCGACGAAACCGGCCGAGGGCCGCAGCGGGCCTGGACCCGCGCCGGCCGCATGGCCATCGCGCAGCGCCGCCCAAGTCAGCATTTTGGCCAGCACGATCGCGTCCGGCACCGGAAAGCCGCGTGCCAGCGCCGCCGCAGCCGCCGTGGCGAAGGTGCAGCCGCTGCCGTGGTGATGCAGCGGTCGGTCGAGGGTCTCTTCCAGTCGCGGCAGCGCCAGCCAGCCGGTGGCCAGCGGGCTGTCCAGCCAGTCCAGCGACAGCGTCGCCTCCGGCCAGGCATCGTCACCGCCGGTGATGCAGACCGCCTGCGCCCCCAGCGCGCGCAAGCCCCGCGCCAGCTCCGGCACCGAGCGCTGGCCGGGCGCCACGCCCAGAAGGCGCTCGGCCTCGCGCCGATTGGGCGTCAGCAAGGCGGCCTGCGGGATCAGTTGATGGCGATAGGCGGACAGCAGCACCTCATCGCAGAAGGCCGCGCCGCCGGCGGTCGCGCCCAGCACCGGGTCGACCACCAGCAGCGCCTCGCCCCGTTGGGCCAGCAAGGCATCGATGGCTGGCGCGCTCGCGAGCAGCCCGGTCTTGATGACCCGCGCCGGCAGGTCCTGCTTCAGCGCGCTCAACTGGGCGCGCAACTGGTCTGCCGGCAGGGGGAACACCGCCTGCACGCCTTGCGAATGCTGGGCCGTCACGGCGGCCACCACCGGGCACAGATGCACCCCCATGGCCGCGGCGGCGCGGGTATCGGCGCTCAGGCCGGCGGCGCCGCCGCTGTCGGTGCCGGCCACGCTCCAGATCACCGGCGGGGCGGGATCCTCGGTCCACGGCATCAACAGCGCCAGATCCGGATCAATCGCCGGGGCCCACGGCGACCCCAGACTGGGGTGGGGATAAACAAGACCTTCCATCGGTCACTCCTCGTGTTCTCAAATGCCTGCTTGTTGGCGTTCTTCAGGACTGCATTCTTGATGTTCTGCCGCGCCATGGCGGCGGTCATGCCCCGGACGGTACGGAGAACCGGATCCTCCGCCGTTGGGCTTGAGCGCCGCTGGCGCCGAGCGTTGCCGATGCGTGGTCGGTGTCGTTCAGCAGGGGGGTGTCGCTTCGATCATCATGCGCGTCCTCGTGCCGTCGCGCCGAGCGTCAGGCTCGACGGTCCGTGATGGACGAGCCATCCCGCCGCTCGACCTTGCACGCCGCATGCCAGCGGCGGCGTGGGCGGGATCGTGCGGTGCACGGCAAGGGCAATTGACCTGCCCGCTCCGTCGACCGGTCGCTCAGTCGGCGCCCAGCAGGAACGCGTGGCCGCTGACCGGCGTGCTGGCGACCGCCACGTCCTGCGGCGCCATCAGGCCGGCGCGGAAGGCCGTGCGGCCGGCGCTCACCGCGTCCCGGAAGGCGGCGGCCATGGCGACGGGATCTCGCGCCTGCGCCACCGCGCTGTTCAGCAGCACCGCATCGAAGCCCAGCTCCATCGCCCGCGCGGCCTGCGACGGCGCGCCCAGCCCCGCATCGATGACCAGCACCGTGTCCGGCAGCCGTTCCCGCAGCGTGCGCAGGCCATGCAGGTTCAACAGGCCCTGGCCGGAGCCGATCGGCGCGCCCCACGGCATCAGCAACGGGCAGCCGGCATCGAGCAGGCGGCGGCAGAGGATCAGGTCCTCGGTGCAATAGGGAAAGACGGTGAAGCCGTCGCGCGCCAGTTCGGTCGCCGCGCTGAGCAGCTCGAACGGGTCGGGCTGCAGGGTGTGGTCGTCGCCGATCACTTCCAGCTTGATCCACGCGGTGCCGTACAGCTCGCGCGCCATCTGCGCGAGCTGCACCGCCTCGCGGGCGCTGCGGCAGCCGGCGGTGTTGGGCAACAGCCGGGCGCCCTGGGCCTGTGCGGTCGCCAGCGCCTGGGCGATGGCGCCGTTGTCGCCGGCCCGCAGGGTGCGCTTGAGGCCGACCGTCAGCACCTGGGTGCCGGAGGCGCGAATCGCCTGGTCCAGCACCTGCGGGCTCGGATAGCCCGCGCTGCCGAGGAAGAACCGGCTGCGCAGGGCTTGGCCGGGCAAGCGCAGGGCATCGGCGTGGGCGTCAGCGTCCGCGTCCGCGTCGATCGGGGTGCCATCGCGGGCGCCGGCGCCGTGATCGTGATCGTGATCGTTCGGCGTCGCTGGGAAAGCCTCGCTCATGTCAGCCTCCGACGATCGGTTGGAAGAACAGCACCTGATCGCCGTCACGCAGCACGGTGTCGCCGCGACGATCGCGGGCGACAAACCGGCCGTTGACGGCGGTCGCCACGGTCTCGGGTCGGCGCTGCTGATGGGCCAGCAGATCGGCCAGCGTGGCGCCGATCGGGAGCGTGAGGGGCTGATCGTCGAGCCGGATGGTGAGATCGGCGGCGTCGTTCAGGCTACCGTGCCGCATGGCGGTCTCGCCCTTGGTCTGGGTCTGGGTCGTCGTTTCCGATTCCGTGCGGGGCGATGTCGCCGCCAAGGCCGATCCCGGCCCTGGGCTGAGGATCTCGTTCATGGGGAAGTCTCCTGTGGGCAGCGGCGTTCGTCGTCCTCGCTCAGGTCGGACCAGCCGCCCAGCGGGCCGAGGCCGCTGTCGCGCAGCAGTTGGTCGACCAGCGCGGGCGCGAGCAGCCAGCCGTGGCGATACAAGCCATTGAGTTGCAGCCGGCCCGGTTCATGGGCGGCAAAGGGAAGGTTGTCCGGCAGGGCGGGGCGCAGATGCCGATCCATGCGCAGGATGCGGGCCTCGCTGAGCGCCGGCAGCACGCTGTGGGCCGCGGCCATCAACTCCACCGCCGAGCGCAGCGAGACGGGGGTGCGGTCCTCGCTCTCGATCTCGCTGGCGCCCACCACCACTTCCGAGGCCGTGCGCGGCACCAGGTAGACCCGGTGCCGGGGATGCAGCAGTCGCAGCGGGCGGCTCAAGCCATGACCCGGCAAGTCGAGGGTGATGATCTCGCCCCGCACCCCTCGCAGTGGCAGCGGCGGGCGGGCGCCCAGGCCGCGGGTGTCGATGGCCCAGTCGCAGGACCAGCATTCCCCGTCGGCCAGCTGCAGCGCATGCGGGCGGACCTCGGTCACCGTGCGGCCCCAATGCCAGTGCGCGCGTGCGGCGCCGGCGAGCAGCGCGGCCATGGCGGGGATCGGCGCGATCAGGCCTTCCCCCGGCAGCCGCCAGCCCCGCAGTCCCGACGCCAGCGCAGGCTCCAGCGCGCGCAGCGTCGCCGCCTCCAGCGCTTCCGCGCCCGGCATGTGGACGAGCGCCCGCTGCGCCGCGCCGAGATCGCTGCCATGCGCCAGCAGCAGGCTGTCGGCCCGCGCCAGCGGCACAGGCAAGGGCAGCGCGGCCACCACGCGCGGCCAGAGCGCCAGCGAACGCCAGCCCAGTGCCGCCACGGCCGCGCCGCCTTGCTCCTGCTCGGCCAGCGGGCTCAGCATGCCCGCCGCGCTGAAGGCGGCGGCGCCCGTCGCGTCGAAGGCGGGCAGCGGACCCGGGGCGGCGTCCGCCACGCTCACCTCATGCCCGGCCTCGGTCAGCGCCCATGCGAACAGGCGGCCGGCCAGTCCGGCACCGGCGATGGCGATGCGAGCCATCGCGCTCAGCCCTGACGGATCGGGATGTAGAGCTCCCCGCCCTGCGCGCGGAACTCGGCGCTCTTCTCGCGCATGCCGGCCAGCGCCTGCGCATCGGCCTCGACGCCGGCCGCCGTCATCGCGCTGGCAGGATTCGCTGCGGACACGGCGGCGGCCGACGCCTCGCCTGACGCCGCCAGGCTGGCGCTGTAGTCGCGCACATCCTGGGTGATCTTCATCGAGCAGAACTTCGGGCCGCACATCGAGCAAAAGTGCGCCACCTTGGCGCTGTCCTTGGGCAGGGTCTCGTCGTGGAAGGCGCGTGCGGTCTCCGGGTCCAGTCCGAGGTTGAACTGGTCTTCCCAACGGAATTCAAAGCGCGCCTTGGACAGCGCATCGTCGCGCGACCGCGCTGCCGGATGGCCCTTGGCGATGTCGGCCGCATGGGCGGCGATCTTGTAGGCCATCAGGCCTTGCTTGACGTCCTCGCGGTCCGGCAGGCCCAGATGCTCCTTGGGCGTGACATAGCAGAGCATCGCGCAGCCGAACCAGCCGATCATCGCGGCGCCGATGCCGCTAGTGATGTGGTCGTAGCCGGGCGCGATGTCGGTGGTCAATGGGCCCAGGGTGTAGAAGGGCGCTTCGTCGCAGTGCTTGAGCTGCTCGGTCATGTTGGCCTGGATCATGTGCATCGGCACATGGCCGGGGCCTTCGATCATGGTCTGCACGTCGTGCTTCCAGGCGATCTTGGTGAGCTCACCCAGCGTGCGCAGCTCGGCGAACTGCGCTTCGTCATTGGCATCGGCCAGTGAGCCGGGCCGCAGGCCGTCGCCCAGCGAGAAGCTGACGTCGTAGGCCTTCATGATTTCGCAGATCTCTTCGAAGTGCGTGTAGAGGAAGTTCTCCTGGTGATGCGCGATGCACCACTTCGCCAGGATGGAGCCGCCGCGCGACACGATGCCGGTGCGCCGCTTCACCGTCATCGGCACGAAGGGCAGGCGCACGCCGGCATGGATGGTGAAGTAGTCGACGCCCTGTTCCGCCTGCTCGATCAGCGTGTCGCGGAACAGCGGCCAGCTGAGTTCCTCGGCCACGCCGCCGACCTTCTCCAGCGCCTGGTAGATCGGCACGGTGCCGATGGGCACGGGGCTGTTGCGGATGATCCAGTCGCGGGTGGTGTGGATGTTGCGGCCGGTGGAGAGATCCATCACGGTGTCCGCGCCCCAGCGCGTGGCCCAGACCAGCTTCTCGACTTCTTCCTCGATGCCGGAGCTCACCGCCGAGTTGCCGATGTTGGCATTGACCTTCACCAGGAAGTTGCGGCCGATCGCCATCGGCTCGACCTCCGGATGGTTGATGTTGGCCGGGATGATGGCCCGCCCCCGCGCGACTTCATCGCGCACGAATTCCGGCGTGATGAAGCCGGGAATGCGCGCACCCAGGCCCTGGCCGGCGAGGCGCTGTTCACGCTCCTGATCCGCGAGGTACTCGTGCATCCAGGCGCGGCGACCGTTCTCGCGGATCGCCACGTATTCCATCTCCGCCGTCACGATGCCGCGCCGCGCATAGTGCATCTGCGAGACATTCGCGCCCGCGCGGGCCCGTCGCGGCATGCGCGACAGGGCGTCGGTCTGCGCGCGCAGACGCTGTTGCTGCGCGGCTTCGCGCAGGCCGTCGTCCTGCAACTGGATGGGGCGGCCGGTGTAGGTCTCGGTGTCACCTCGTGCGGCGATCCAGTCGGCGCGCGGCGTCGGCAGCCCGCGACGCACATCGGTGGCGACGGCCGGATCGGTGTACGGGCCGGAGGTGTCGTAGACCGCGATGCGCTCGCCATTGGTCAGGGCGATCTCACGCAGCGGCACCCGCAGCGCGGGATGCAGCACGCCCGGCTCATGCACCTTGGTCGAGGCCGGCAACGGCGCACGGCTGGCGGCCAGGCGCTGGTGGAAATCGGTGGCGGCTTGGCGATCCGAGGCGGACTCGGCGATCGGCGAAGGGGTCAGGTCGTGGGTCATCAGGCGTCTCCGGTGAAGGGCACCGGAGGCTGGGCCTGAGCGGGACGGGACGACGATCGGAACAGGGCCCGGGTCGGATGACCGGTGCGCCTCAGGGAGGTCCGCGGCCCGCGATGCGGCATCTCAAGCGGTGCCTGGTGAAGGCACGGCGGATGCACAGCGGGAAGGGACGAGGCGCCGCAAGGGCTGGCTCTTCTTACGCCGGTACGAACCGGATCAAGTTCAGCGGGTCCACGGCTTCATCGCCATGTCTCAGCCCGTGTGGGGCCAGCTGTTGCTGACACCACCCAGGGCACCCCGGAGCAAGCGATCAGTATAGGGGGACTGCGTCGTGCGTCGCGGCTGGGTCGATCGCAGGAGGTCGAGACTGGTGCATCGGGCGCGCCTCTGGTGCGCGGTGCACCACGACCCGACGACTGCGCCGATGAATGGGCGGATCGATCAGAAGTCCCATGGCGACGGGGCTGGCGCGATTTGTGAAATCTGCGACACCCGGCGCGCCGTTACGTGTCGGTTCGGGCAAACCCCGAGGGGGGAGGTGTCAGGTGACTTCTTACACTTTGTCGCTCTTGCCGTGGCGTTGCTAACAAACAGAAACCGGCGTTTGCCTCAGAGGGTGGATTCATGAACAGCCGTCGTCCCGGGTCTCCTGTCTCGCGTGGGTCCTCGTGGCCTTCGTTGTCTTCGATGCTGTCGTTCGGCGAATCGGCGGCCTGGCCGCGTTGCCTGACCTTGTGCCTGGCGCTCGCCGGTGCGGCAGCCCATGCCCAGACGGCCAATGCGCCGTCCGCGCCGTCGTCGGGATCGGCGGCCAGCGGCACGGGTGCGGCGGCGGCGGCGAACTCGGCGGCCGCGCTCAGCGATGCCGAACGAGTGCGTCGTGATGCGGACAAGGTCTTCCAGTGGATCAAGTTCCACGCGGAGAAGAGCGAGCCCAAGAAGCCTGAAAAACACGAAGCCCGGGCGGAGACCAAGCCCGAACCCAAACCGGAGCCCAAGCCGGTCGCCAAGGCGGCGCCCGCGCCGGTGACGGTCGCCCGCAAGTCGGAGTCCGACGTCGACAGCAAGACGATCGCTGCGGCGACGTCGACGCCGCCCGCTGCGGTGGGCGGGCCTTCGTCGATGGCGGCGGCGGTCCCGGGACCGGCCACGGCCAGCGCGGCCGTGGCCACGCCGACGGCGGCGCCGTCGCTCGCGTCCGGCTCGTCGGGCTCGGTGCCTTCACTGGCCGGCGAGGCTCGGGGTCAAGACGTGGCCCCGATGGGCGCTGCCGGCGCCGCACCGGCGAACGGCCTGGCGCCCGCTGCGCCGTCGGCTGCCGCCGTGTCGGACGACGAGGTGCCGCTCAAGCTGATGCACAAGGTGGAACCCGAATATCCACGCGCTCTGCTGGCGCAGCAGCGCAATGGCGCGGTGATGGTCCGCTTCATGGTGCAGCCGGATGGCTCGGTCGAGTATGTGGAAGCGCTGCGCTCGCCGGATCGCAAGCTCAGCAACGCCGCGGTGGCGGCGGTCAAGCAATGGCGCTTCGCGCCGATTCCGAAGGCCCGTCAGGTGAGCGTGGAGATCGGATTCCAGGTCGAGTGATCGACCTGCCGGCGACGTCGCGATCACGCGCGTCGCCCGCCGCGACCCATCGTCGGGACTCGTCACGCCGTCCCGCCGCGTGGTGGACGGCCGATTGGCGGTCCGTGTCGACGATGGCGCGGCGATCGGTTCCGGTAGGTCGCCCCAGTCGCAGCGCCGATCGGCCGCCGGGTCCCGTCGCGCTCAATGCCCGAACAGGGCGGCCTGATCGAGCGGCGCCAGCGCCGTCACCAAGGCTTCCAGAAACACCCGGGTGCGCAGCGGCATCAGCCGCCGTTGCGGGAAGACGGCCCAGCAGGTGGACGGCTCGGCACACCAGTTCGGCAGCACCCGGACCAGCTCGTTCCGGTCGACGAAGGTCTGCGCATATTGGTTGCCGACCCAGGTGATGCCCAGCCCCGCACGCGCGAACTGCAGCAGCATGTCCGGCGCATTGACCAGCGTGCGGCGCTCCGGCACGCCGACCCATTCGACGCGCTCATCCGCGCGGCCGTCGTGGATGCCGAACAGCCGCCACGGGATCGGCTCGCCGCTGCGGCTGAGGATCATCAGCCCCTGCATGCTGATCAGTCCTTCGGGCAACTGCGGCTCGCCGTGCCGGAGCAGATAGTCCGGTGAGGCGTACAGGCCGCTGCCGAAGATCGCCAGTCGGCGGGCCGCCAACTGGCTGTCGGGTGGCAACTCGCCCATGCGCACCGCCAGATCGAAACCTTCCGCGATCAGGTCCACCCGCCGCGGCGAGAGGTCCAGTTCCAGTTGTACGTCGGGGTACTGACGCACGAACTCGCTCAGCATCGGCGTGAGCATCTGATGCGCGAAGTCGGCCGGCATCGACACCCGCAGCCGGCCGGTGGGCCGTTGCTGGCGATGCAGCGCCAGCGCCAGCGCACCGTCCACCTCGCCCGCGAGCGCGCGGGCATGTTCCAGCACGCCCTGACCGAACTCGGTCAGCGTGAGCCGACGCGTCGAGCGCTGCAGCAGCTTTTCCCCCAGCCGCTCTTCCAGCGCCGCAATGCGCCGGGACACGGTCGATTTGGGCAACTGCATCCGTTCGGCGGCGCGGCTGAAGCTGCCGGATTCCATCACTCGGGCAAAGACCAGCAGGTCGTCGGCATCGAGGCTCATCGGGGGCTCTTTCGTAGGGCTGCGGGCGGGCGGACAGGCCCTCGACGATCACGGGCGCACGCGCCGCATGACCTGAGACTGACGGCCGACCACCCGCGATTGTTCGTCCAATGGAACAATCTTATCCAGATCGATGGCTTCTGGTGCTGTCAGGGGATGAATACAGTGAACCCCATTCCCTCACACCCCTGTTTCACCGGAGATCGCCATGAACATTCTGCAAATCAACTCCAGCGCCCGCCGCCTGCAAGACGGCCAGGGTTCCGTGTCGACGCTGCTGGCCAATGAAGTGGTCCAGGGCCTGGTGGGCCGCAACCCCGGCGCGCAGACCGTGGTGCATGACCTGTCGGCCCAGCCGCTGCCGCCGATGGATGAAGCCACCCTGGGCGCGCTCTTCACGCCGGCCGATCAGCGCACCGACGCCCAGAAGGCCCGCGTGGCCGTGAGCGACCAGTTGATCGCCGAACTGATGGCCGCCGACGTGATCGTGCTGGCCGCGCCGATGATCAACTTCGGTGTCAGCTCGCAGCTCAAGAACTGGATCGACGGCGTCGCCCGTGCCGGCGTCACCTTCCGTTATGGCGCCAATGGCCCCGAAGGCATGGTGCAGGGCAAGAAGGTCATCGTCGTGTCCTCACGCGGTGGCGTGCATCGGGGTCAGCCGACCGACAACGTGGTGCCCTATCTGAAGGTCACCCTGGGCTTCCTCGGCATGACGGACGTGGATTTTGTCTATGCCGAAGGCCTGAACATGGGCCCGGACGCCGCAGCCCAAGGCCTGGCCAGCGCCCGCGCCGAGATCGCCGCGCTGCTGGGCGAAACCCAGGCCGCCTGAGCCTTGGCGGCGGCCGGGCAGCAACTCGCGCCGCCGTCTTCCGCATGCCACCGTTTGGGTGGTGCGCCGATCCGGACCGGTCGTCCGGATTCATTCATCCAGGAAAGGACTTTCACCATGACCGCCGCTCTCCATGCCACCACGATCGCGACGCCCCGCCAGGTCGAGCGCCTGATCCAGGGCGTGGCCACTCGCGAAGGCGCCGGCGTCAACCTGACCCGGTTGCTGACCCGCGACCTGCAGCGACGGCTGGATCCTTTCCTGATGCTGGATGCCTTCGCCTCCGATGCCGCCGAGGATTACATCGCCGGCTTCCCCGATCATCCGCATCGCGGCTTCGAGACCATCACCTACATGCTGGAAGGCCGCATGCGCCACCGTGATTCCGCTGGCCATGAAGGCCTGCTGGAAGCGGGGGGCGTGCAATGGATGACCGCCGGCCGCGGCGTCATCCATTCGGAATTGCCGGAGCAGCAGGAAGGACGGATGGAGGGCTTTCAGCTCTGGCTCAACCTGCCGGGGCGCGACAAGATGCGTGATCCCTGGTATCGCGACATTCCCGCCGCCGAGATCCCGCTGGTCGAGTCGCCGGGTGTGCAGGTGCGGGTGATCGCGGGCGAACGGCACGGCGTGGCCGGTGCGATGCAGCGCGACGTCACCCAACCGCTGTATCTGGACGTGCAGCTGGCGCCCGGCGCCGATTTCGAACAGGCGCTGCCGGACACGCACAACGCCTTCCTCTATGTCTACCGGGGAGGCGTGCGCTTTGACAGCGGTTGTCTGGTGGGCAGCGGCCGCATGGCGATCCTGGCCAACACACCGGGCTCGGACGGCCTCCGGTTCACCGCGGCCGAGGAGGGAGCCCGGCTCATCCTGGTCGCCGGCCAGCCGCTGAATGAACCGATCGCCCAATACGGCCCGTTCGTGATGAACACGGAAGGCGAACTGCTGCAGGCCGTGCGCGATTTCCAGGCCGGCACGTTCGCCTGAGGAAAGCGCCGTTCGTCAGGACGGCGCTTGTCCAGCGACACCTACTGGATGAAGGGATCGCCTCCACGATCCAAGGCATTGGCGACGCCAACCGCATGCAGCGAAAGGATGGGCCGGCGCGGGCATCCGCTCGCACACTGCGCGCTCGGTTTTTGCGGAACGCCCGATGCCCCTTCATCTGCCCTCAGTTCGCCCCTCCCTGGATCGGGCGCCGAGTCTGGACGACTTCACCTCGGTGCTCGATCTCAAGGCCCGTCGTGACGATGCGCCCCAGCCATTGGAGGGTCCGCGGGTCTATTACGAGGGGCGTCTGGACGGGCGGCTCGACGAATTCCAACGCTTCGTCCGGGGGCCGGGTTTCTTTCAGGCCTGGGGAGAACTGTCCGACGCGATCGGCAGCATCTGGACGGCGGCGAAAGCGCTGCCCTTGAAGGATCCGCTTGCCGCAGAGCGCGCGTTGAGCGGCCTGTCCGACGACATCCGCGATGAAAGCGGGCGCTTGGCCCAGAGCGCATACCTGCCGCAGATATACGGGAACGGCAAGCGCGACCTCGAACGCATTGCGCAATTGGTGGCCGATTCCCGCCTGTCGGAGGCTCAGCGCGCGGCCGAGGTGGACGAACTCGTCGACGGGCTGGCGTTTTGCGCGACCCGCGTGGTGCAGGTGATCCGGGACACCCGTCATGCGCTGGAGCGCGCCGGCGGGGGCGTCTGCGCGGAAGCCGCTCAGACCCGCGCCGACATGCAGCGTGCCTGCATCACCGATCTGGTGCGGCGGGAATTGAGGGGCCCGGTGGGTGATCGCCATCTCCCCGCCGGCTATGAAATGCATTTCGTCTCGTTGCTGGCCAGCCGCCTGGGCCTGCAGTCCGAAGAGGAACTGGGTCCCGACACCTACCTGGGGGGGCGCACCCGGCTGACTGACGAGCTGGTCGAGCGATGCCGCCTCGAGCTCAAGGACAAGGTGACACCCGTCAGCATCGCCCGCGTGATGGCGAGCCAGGCCCTCGAGACCCTGCGCAGCCAGCTCGACGAGGTCCTGCACGACGAGCCGCTCGATCTGAACGCGGACGGCCATCGCGCCATGTTCATGACCTTCAAGCGGGCGCTCGAACAGCGGCTGGGTCCCTTGCCCGATGCCTCCCTGGTCCGCATCGACATCATGTCCGGCGAGACGCTGGGTCTGCAGCGCGACACCACGCTGCTGGCCCATGCGCTGCTCAACAACCTCGAAACTGCCGGGGCGCTGCCGCCGTCGACGCCCGTTCGCCTGCTGGGATGGCGCGACGACGGCGATCAACGGGAGCTGCTGAAGCTGCGTGAGGGTTTGGTGGTGTTGCGCACCAATGACGACGCGACCTTCGACATGCCGCCGGACTGGGCCGCGCTGCAGCGGCTCGATGAGCTGCAGCAGGAGCGTCCGCACGGGGTGACCCCACCGGCAGCGCTGCCCGTCACGACCCGCGAGGCGATCGCGCTGTCGGCCATGGCGGATGCCAGCGACGAGGCGCTGCAGGCGCTCGCGCCGCACTGGATCGTGTCGCCGGAAGTGTCCGGCCAGTTGCTGCGCCGCCTCGGCGGGGAGTCCCTGGCGACCTGGATCCACGCGCATCCGAAAGCGCAGGAACGACTGCCGCGGGACATGCTGGCGGTGGCCGGCGCGCGCGAGGGTCAACAGTCCGTGCTGGATGCCTTGCATTGGGCCCGGGACGACGCGCGGCTCGCCAAGGCGAGCTGGCTCGATACCGACGGACATGCGCATCTTCACGCCGCCCTGCAGCAGGGCAACCTGGCCCTGGCACGTCCCTGGATCCATCTGCTCGCGCAGGCCTCCCCTCGAATGGAGAGCCGCGATTTCCTGTCCGCCGTGCTGGGGCGGCATGCCAACGGTCAGCCGCTGCTGATGGTCGCCATGGGCGAGGGGCAGGTGGCGGAGTGCCACGCACGCCTGCAATTCATCTTGCACCTGAGCACGCTGACGCCGATGTCCCATCCCATGTTGATCACTGCGCTGCGCGGAAGAGACCGCGCGAGTCAGATGGTGGAGAGCGGCGTGACGGTGGCGCTCAAGCGCGGGCATACGGGCGTGATCCAGGCCTACGGCGAAGACATCTCACGGGGCCTGCGCGACGGACGGATTCAGACCGTCATCGCCCAGAGTTTGCTGAGCGACCAGGTGATGAAGCGGCAAGGCGGTCCTGAATCGGCGATGGCGCATGCCATGGCCGAGGGACATGACGAAGCCGTGGCGATGTGGCTTCGCCAACTGCTGGCGGCCAACGGCGCGGGCTGGATCAAGCCAGGCGAACTGTTCGATCTGCTGGCCAGCGACGACCTGGTCGGCACCCTGGCGGCCGGCGCGGCGGTGCGCCGGCGCACCGATGCCGCGCTGCCGCGCTATTTCCACGCCGCCGAAGAGGCGGCCCAGCGCGGCTGGATCAAACGCTCCGAACTGGTTCAGCTGCTGCACGGCGCGGCGCATGGCCACAACCTGGTGCTCGGTGAGCTCATGCGCCACAGCGACGGCCCGGCCTTGCGCGCGTATCTGGAAGTCGCGCACGGCATGACCGCGCGCGGGACGTTGACACCCGCCGATCTGATGGAGGTGCTGTATGCCCGCGATCTGTATCGCGAACGCCCGCTGCAGGCCGCCATGGACGAAGGCAACGCCGCGGCGGTCCAGGCCTACCTGGGCGAAGCGCGGGCGGCCATGTCGCAGGGGCTTTTGTCCAAGCGTCATTTGTTGCGGTTGTTCGAATCTCCGAGCGATGGCGGGCAGCCCGCCGCGATGGCGGGTCTGGCGCAACCGGACAGCCTGGAGGCCTGGCTGAATCACGTGATCGCGGCGGCCTCGGATCGGCAGCTGTCCCCCACGGAACTCAGAGGGATTTTCAAAGCACGGGACAACTTGGACCAAGGCCTGCTGGAGCGCTCCTTGCATGTCAGCGACACCCGGTCCACCCAGCTCTTGCTGGGCGCCATGAGTCAGGCCACCCGGCATGGGCTGTTGACCCATGGGGAGCTGTTCGAGCTGCTCACGCGGGAAGATCCAAACCGCAATTTCCCGATGCGGTCCGCCGTGGAAGACAACCGCCCCGACCAAGTGACGCAACTCGCCGGCGCGATCCTCAAGGCGTTTGCAGACGGTCACTTCAGCGCGACGAAAGTGAAGGAGGCGCTGACACGCAGCTTCCGTGGCAGCCGAGTGGACCTGCAACAACTGTTGGTGGAAGGCCGGCTGTCCGAGGTCACGGTCCAGGCTTACTGCCTCGCCCTGCTGAATGCGGTGAATGTCGGTGCGCTCAAACCCGAGGATGCCGGCAAGCTGCTGTCGCCCGTCTTCCGCATCCCGATGCGCGGCAGCCTGCCTCAACTGATCCGGAGCACCCTGCGCGAAGCGCTCGACACGAACCTCCTCAACAGCGAGCAATTGCGCAAGATCCAGATCGCATCGCGCGCCGGTCGCTTGACGTCAGGCGCGTGGATCCCGGAGCGCAACGAGATGACGCCGCTGTGAGCCCGGCCGCTCGTCGCAGACGGTGTCGGACCCGTTGACGCGAGCGTTGTCCCACGCGTTGTCACATGCGTTGCCCCACGCGTTGCCACATGCGTTTAGGCATGCGTTGACCCACTCGTTGAGGCCGGTCTCGTCGATGCGCAAGTCGAGGTTTCGCATGTCGCGCTGACGGTCCCGTCGCTCACTGAGCCGGCGTCCTGAACTTTCAACGATGCGAAATGCCTCTCCCCCCGCCGATTTTTCGCCCCCCCAGCGCGGCGCTGTCCGTCGACGCCGGATTCAAACTGGGGCCCGAGGTCACCGGGCCGAACAGGTCGGACGGGCCCAGCAGGTCGGGCAGGTCAGGCAGGTCGGACACGTCCAGTCCCGCCTCGCGGATCTATTACGAAGGTCGGCTGGACGGCAGCCGGCATGACTTCGACCGCTTCCAGCGCAGCACGGACTTTGCGGCGGCCCGCCAGCAACTGATCGATACGCTGAACGCGATCATCGATGCGGTCGGTCGCCTGCCGATGCGTGACTCGCCCACGGCGCGAGACGCGCTGATCCGATTGAAGCAGGACATCGACGAGCGCGACGGTCGATTGGCCCAGAGCGGCTATTTGCCGCAGATGTATGGCAGCAGCAAGCGCGATCTGGAGCGCATCGCGGTGCTGCTGCGCGATGACCGCCTGCCCGCGGAGCAACGCGCCGCGCACATGGAGGACATGGTCGACGGACTGATTTACTGCGCTACTCGCGTGGTGCAGGTGATCCGGGATGCCCACCATGCGCTGGCATGCGCCGGAGGCGGCCTCGGCGCTCAGGCCGCTCAAACCCTGGCCGAACTGCAGCGCGCCTGCCTGACCGACTTCGTCCGGCGTCAGGTCGAGCGCGACCTGCGGGACCGCCGTGATCCGGCGGCCTATGAAGTGCATCACGTGGTCCGGCTCGCCCGTCGTGTGGGTTTGGCTCGCATGGAAGGCATGGCGGCAGATTCCTACCTGTCGGATTCAAGCTGCAGCGACGAGATGGTGGAAGCCTGCCGCGCCGAACTCGCCGAGCGGGTGACGCCCGTGCGCGTCGCTCGGGTGCTGGCCAGTCAGGCGCTGGAAGGGATTCGCCATGAGCTGGACGAGGTGCTGCACGGCGCGCCGCTGGACCTCAGCCAGGATGCGCACCGGGCGCTCTTCTCCCAGATCAAGCAGCCGTGGGAACTGAAGCTGGGGCCAATGCCGGATCAGGCGCTGGTGGACATCGATGTCATGAGCGGCGCCACCCGCGGCCTGCATCGCGACACGACATTGCTGACAGCGGCGGTGCTCGGCCAACTGGAGCAGGCCGGCATCCTCGACCCCGCGCACCCCCTGCGGCTGGTGGGCTGGCACGACGAGGAGGGTGCGCAGGAACTGCTCAGTCTGCGGCCCGGGTTGGCGCTCGTGCGCAGTCCCGGCCAGTGGGGCTTCGACGCCGCACCCGACTGGACCGCCTTGATGCGCCTCGAGGCGTTGGAGACGACCCGTCCCCTCGGCACGCTGCCGCCGTCGGTGCTGCCCGCAGACACCCGCGAGGCCATCGCCTTGTCGGCCATTCCGCAGGCCAGCGACGAGGCGTTGACGGCGCTGTCCCCGCATTGGGTGGCCTCGCCGGACGTCGCCCAGGTCCTGCTGCAGCGCTGGGGGCCGGAGGGCCTGCTGAGCTGGATCGATCGTCATCCCGCCGCCCGGCAGGCACCGGTGCGCGATGCCATCGGCGTGATGGCCGCCCGGGAGCGTCAGCCCACCGTGCTGAATGCGCTGGACTGGGCGCATCAACGGCCGCTGGAGGCCTACGGCAGTTGGCTCGAGACGGACGCCCATGCCCATCTGCATGCGGCCCTCAGCCGCGGTGATCAGGCGATGGCGGCGCCCTGGACCGAGCTGTTGATCCGGGCGTCCCCCCTGTTTTCCCGTGACGACCTGTTGGCCGCGCAACTGGGCAAGGACCCCAGCGGCCAGCCGCTGCAACTGGTGGCCATGGCGAGTGGCGATGTCGCGCAGACCCGCGCACGCACCCAGTTCTTCCTCACCTTGTTCCAGCGCGGCGTGTTGTCTGAATCGATGCTGGTGCGCGCCATCATGGGCGCCGATCTGATGGCCCAGGTCTCGGAGACCGGCGTCTCACAGGCGCTGGCGCACGGTCACAGCGCGGTCATCCAAGCCTACGGGGAGGCCGTCTCGATGGCCGTCCGGACGGGTGTCGGGCGCGAGAATCTGCTCGAAATGTTCGATGACCACGTGTCGCTGCCGGGCGGTGAGTCCCGATCCTCGCTGGCGACCGCCATCGCCAACGGACACGAGGAGGCGGTTCGGGCCTGGTTGCTCGAGATCCTGAATGCCAGTCACCAGCGCCTGCTGAATGATCGCCTGCTGTTCCACGGGCTGGCGAGCGGCAACAGCCAGGGACGTCTCGCCGCCGCCGAGGCCGTGCGTCAGGACCCGCATGCCAATCTGGCGCCGTATTTCAACGTCGTCATCGAGGCGTATGAGCTGGGCATGCTGACGGACCCGCGTTGGGTGTGCTTGATGAACGGGTCCAAGCACGGGCACAACCAGGTGTTGGACGTGCTGATGGCCCAGGGCAGTGCAGAAGCCCTGAGCGACTATCTGGGCACGGTGTTGAACATGGCCCATCGGTGGGGCTTGACGCGAACCCGACTCCTGCCGGTGCTGGGCGCGCCCAACGAGGCCGGCCTGCGGCCGCTGGATCGTGCGATGGAGGCGGGCCAGACCCCTCTGGTGAAGACTTACCTCGACACATTGATCGAGGCGACCCAGTTCGGTTACTTGACCCCATCTGATCTGCGGACCTTGCTGGCCTCGGTGTCAGCGGACAAACAGCCCGCCGCCGCCCGCGCGCTGGCGCATCCGGACACCCTGCGGGCCTGGTTGACGAGCGTGCTCGAGGTCGCCGGTCGCGGCGGGCTGTCGTCCCTGGAGGTCAGGGATCTGTTCAAGGGACGCGATGCGGCCCAACGCGGCTTGCTGGAACGTGCCGCCGCGCAGGCCCCGTCGGAGGCGCTGCAGGTGATTCTGGATGCGCTGTTGTCGGCCACAGCGAAGCGGTTGATCCGTCCTCGCGACCTGTTCGAACTGCTCACGCGAGAAGACCGAGCGGGCCGATTCCCCCTGCGCAGCGCGATCGTGAACCATCGCGCCGAGCAGGTGACCGCGCTGGGGGAGGCGATCCGGCAGGCGTTTGTGGCGGGCCACTTCTCTGCAAAGCAGGCCTCCCAGGCTCTGTCCATCGGATTCCGCGGAGCCGGCAGCCGCTTCGGGCGCATGCTGGCGGACGCGCCCAGGCCGGCGGCGGAAGCCGTGGTGAAGTCCTACACGCAGGCCCTCATCGCCGCCGTGAAGGCCGGCGCCATGAGCGCCGACCGCGCGGGTCGCCTGCTGGCGCCGGTGTTCCGTTCGGACACCCGGCCGTTCGCCCCGTACGCCGTGCAGATGGCGCTGCGCGAGGCGGTGGTCCAAGGGGCCCTCGAAGATGAGGACCGCGTCGACATCCAGATCTCCGCCAAAGCGGTGATCCATCCGGCGCCCATGCGGTGATCGATCCGCGCGCCGCAGCAGAGCGGCGCACGGTCCCGATCGCAGGCCCGACCGCAGGCCAGGGCTGTGACGGCGACGCGCTCAGGCCAGCCCGCGTGCCCTCTCGCGATCGCCGATCGAATCCAGCGCCGAGCCGTCCGCACGCGCGACGGCTGGGCGGACGATCAGGTCGCCGAACCAGCGGAACCGGCGGAACCGGCGGAACTCGCCGAACCGCCCGCGCCGGTCCCACCCGACGCGAGGGTGGGCGTCTTCAACGGGGGCACCACCGGCGCCATCAGGCGCGGGCCGTCATAGCCGCGCACCTGACCGAACACGCCGCCGTCCTCCCGACCGTTCCATTCCGCGGCATAGGCCGCCATCTCCTCACGGGTGCGGCCGACGAAGTTCCACCACAGCAGCACCGGCTCCGGGAACGGCGGGCCCCCGAGCAGCAGCGCCCGGCACTTGCCGCCGCCCGAGATCAGCCGCAGCGACTGCGCGCCCGGCGCCACATACAGCAGTTGGCCCGGCTCGCTCAGGCCGGTCGACTCGTCATTGACCGCGGCGGAGAGTCGGCCCTCCAGCACCATCACGCCGTATTCGAAGGCGGGGTCCAGCAGCAAGGTCGCTTCAGCGGCGGCATCGGCCATCAGGTCCATGCCCAGCAGCGGCGTGTGACTGGGCACCGGCGAGCGATGGCCCTCGAAGGCGCCCACCAGCAGGGTCGCGCCGAAGCCGCCCATCGGGAAGGTCGGCAGCGAGGGGAAATGCTCGAAGGCCGGCGGACCCTGGCGACGGTGGTCCGGCAGCGCGATCCAGAGCTGCGCCAGTTGCAGCCGATCCGATTGCGATTCCTCGGAATGACTGATGCCGCGCCCGGCGGTCATCAGATTCACCTGACCCGGACGCAGCACCTGCTCGCTGCCCAGGCTGTCGCGGTGCAGGATTTCGCCTTCGATCATCCAGCTGAAGGTCTGCAGACCGGTGTGCGGATGCGGTCCGACCCGCATGGCCGTGGCCGGGGTGAGATCCGCCGGCCCGGCATGGTCGAGGAAGCACCAGGCGCCGACCATGCGGCGCCGGGTGGTCGGCAGCGCACGGCGGATGGTCAGGCCGCCCACGTCGCCCAGGTGGGCGTCCAGGCGTTCCCAGCGTGCGGGCGAGGGGTTGGCATCAATCGGCATCGGGCACTCCTTGTGCGAGGTCATCGAGGATGGGGCAATCGGGTCGGTCATCACCGTGGCAGCAGTCGGCCAGCGCGGCCAGGCTCCGGCGCATCGCCTGCAGGTCGGCGAGCCGACGATCGAGTTCGGCGAGATGGGCCTGGGCAATCCGCTTGACCTGCGCGCTGGCGCGGCGGCGGTTCTGCCAGAGCGCCAGCAGATCGTTGATCTCCGCGATCGAGAAACCGAGGTCGCGGGCGCGGCGGATGAAGCGCAGGGTATGGACCTCGCGGTCGCCGTACAGGCGGTAGCCGCTGTCGCTGCGGGCGACGCTGGGCAACAGGCCCAGCGATTCGTAGTGCCGCAGCATCTTGGCCGAAACACCGGAGCGCTCGGCAGCCTGTCCGATCGTCAGCGAGGGCGTTGTCATCCACGATCCCCTTTCCATCGACGCAGCAGCAGCGCATTGCCCAGCACCGAGACGCTGGACAGCGCCATGGCCGCGCCCGCGATCACCGGGCTCAGCAGGCCCATGGCCGCCAGCGGCAGGCCGAGCAGGTTATAGAAGAAGGCCCAGAACAGGTTCTGATGGATCTTGGCGACGGTGGCCCGCGAGATGCCGATCGCCTGCGCCACCAGCCGCGGGTCGCCGCGCATCAAGGTGATGCCGGCGGTTTCCATCGCGACATCGGTGCCGCCGCCCATCGCCAGGCCCACATCGGCAGCGGCCAGGGCAGGCGCATCGTTGATGCCATCGCCGACCATCGCGACATGAGCGCCGGCCTGCCGGAACGCCGCCACCCGCCGCGCCTTGTCCTGCGGCAGCAATTCACCGTGCACCTCGTCCAAGCCCAGTTGCGCGCCCACGGCCGCTGCGGCGCCGGCGTTGTCGCCGCTCAGCATCACGGTGCGCAGGCCCATCGCCTTCAGCTCGCGGATGGCCTCGGCGGCGGTGGCCTTGAGGCGATCGCCGAACACCAGCAGCGCGAGCGGGACCAGGCGGTCAGCCTGGCGCACCATCAGCCAGGAGACGGTCTGTCCGTCCCGGACGGCGGCCTGTGCGGTCGCGCCGAGTGCCTGATCGGGACCGAGCCCCTCGACGCCTTGCTCCTGCATCCAGCGCGTGCTGCCCAGTTGCAGCGCGCGGCCCTGCCACTCGCCGGACACGCCGCGTCCTGCCACGGCGGTCATCGCGGTGGCGGTGACGGGCGCGAGGCCTCGGCGCGCGGCTTCCTCGCGCGCCGCGCGCGCCAGCGGATGTTCACTGCCTTGCTGCAAGGCGGCGGCGGCGGTGAGCGCGTCGAGGTCAGTGACGCCCGGCGCGGGATGCAGCGCCAGCAAGCGCGGATGGCCTTCGGTCAGGGTGCCGGTCTTGTCGAACACCACCAGCGTGACCGCGCGCGCCTGCTCCAGCGCCAGCGCGTCCTTGATCAACAGGCCGCGTCGCGCCGCCACGCCGGTGCCCACCATGATCGCGGCCGGGGTCGCCAATCCCAGCGCGCACGGGCAGGCCATCACCAGCACCGCCACCGCATGGATCACCGCGCGCTCCCAGTCCCCGCCGGCCCATCCCCAGCCGAGCAGCGTCAGCGCCGCCACGCCCAGCACGGCGGGCACGAAGAAGGCGCTCACCCGGTCGACGCTGCGCTGGATCGGCGCCTTGCCGGCCTGCGCCGACTCGACCAGCCGAACGATGCGCGACAGCGTCGACTCCGCCCCCAGCGCGGTCACCGTCACCCGCAGCAGGCCTTCGCCGTTCACGGCGCCGCCGATCACGCGATCGCCGGGCTGCTTGTCCACCGGCAGGCTTTCCCCGCTGATCAGCGACTCATCGACCTGGCTGCGGCCGTCCTGCACCTGGCCGTCCGCCGGAATGCGCTCACCGGGCCGGACGACCAACACATCCTTCAACCGCAACTGGGCGACCGGCAGGCTCAGTTCCTGACCGTCGCGCAGCACGCGGGCGGTCTCCGGGCGCAGCTCCCTGAGCGCGGACAGGGCGCTCAAGGTCTGGCGCTTGGCGCGTGCTTCCAGGAATTTGCCCAGCAGCACCAGCGTGATCACCACCGCGGCCGATTCGAAATACAGCCCATGGCTGTCCGGCCCATGCCGCAGCAGCGCCTGCAGGCTCAAGCCATAGGCGGCGCTGGTGCCCAATGCCACCAGCAGATCCATGTTGCCGCTGCGGTCCTTCAGCGCGGCCCAGCCGGCCCGGTAGAAGCGCGCGCCCAGCCAGAACTGCACCGGCGTCGCCAGCACGAACTGCAGCCAGCCGTTCAGCATCCAGTGTTCGCCGACGAGCATGCCCAGCATCGGCAGCACCAGCGGCGCCGACAGCAAGGCCGCGACCAGCACCGGTCCGCCGCCTGACGACCAACGGCGCGGCCGCGAGGTTGGGCGGCCGCCGTGCGCAGCGCCGGCGCCATCGGGCGAGGCCGACGGGCTCGGCGAGTCGTCCTCGCCTCGCTCGCTGGCCTGATAGCCGGCCGCCGCCACCGCCGCGATCAACGCGGCGGGCTCCACCGTGGCCAGCGCGCGGACCTGGGCGGTGTCGGTCGCGAGGTTGACGCTCACCTCATCCACGCCCCGCACCTTGCGCAGCGCACGTTCGACGCGATGGACGCAGCTGGCGCAGGTCATCCCGTCGATCGCCAAAGACAGCTTGCGCATCGGCACCTGGTAGCCGGCGCGGGTGACGGTGGCGATCAGCTCGGCCAGCGGCAGGCTGGCCTGCGCGCGCACGGCGGCCTGCTCCGTCGCCAGATTCACGTCCGCCGATTGCACGGCCGGCAAGGCCCGCAGCCGCTTTTCCACCCGGCCCGCACAACTGGCGCAGGTCATGCCCTCGATCGGCAATTGCCAATCGAGCGTGGCGCTCGATGCGGCGCCCGATGCGGCGCTCGCGGAGGTGGGCGCGGCGCCCGGCGCCTCGGGCTCCCGTGAGGAAGCGCCCGCTGGAGGCGCAGGCGGGGCGTGAGAGGCGGACGGAGCGTGAGGATCGGCAGTCATGGGATGAAGTCTGAAGCTTGCCACGATGGGAAGGTCAAGGCCATGCCCTGGAAGGGAGAGGGGCGTGCACATCGCAGGCGGTTCATCGCCGGCGTCAACGCGGTCATCAGCCGTTCGATCCCGCCGAGGAGCTTGACCTTGCCACGATGGAAAGGTTTAGGCTTGCCGACATTGTCTTGAACGGAGATCCCCATGCATGAATTCCAACTGCCCGACATGAGCTGCGGCCACTGCCGCGCCGCCATCACCGAAGCGCTGAAGGGCGCGGATGAGCAGGCCGAGGTCCAGGTGAGCCTGGAGCAGAAGACGGTGCAGGTGCAGAGCCATCTGTCCCGCGATCAACTCGCCGAGGTGCTCACCGAGGCGGGTTATCCGCCCGCCTGACCGCCTGTCACACGGCCTCCGCTGAAAAGGAAAAGCCCGAACCGGAGGACCACAGGTCGTCGGGTTCGGGCTTTTTGACGCCCGGTCAGGGCGTGTGCAGCGCGGCGGGAATCAGGCCCGAATCGGGCCTGAATGGGCGTGGGTCAGGGCCGGATCATCCGTTCCGATCCGTCCTGATCCGTGCACCTCAAGCCTGCTTCAGCGCGTCGGTGTCGAAGGGCAGTTGCCGCAGGCGCTTGCCGGTGGCCGCGAAGATCGCATTGGCGACGGCCGGCGCGATCGGCGGTGTGCCGGGTTCGCCGATGCCGCCGGGCGCTTCGTCGCTGGCGACGATGTGCACCTCGACCTTGGGCATCTCGTTCATGCGCAGGACCGGATAGTCGTGGAAGTTGCTCTGCTCCACCTTGCCGTCCTTGAAGCTGATGCGACCGTACAGCGCGGCGGACAGGCCATACACCACGGCGCCTTCGATCTGGCGCGCGATGGTCTGCGGATTCACCGTCTGGCCGCAGTCGACCGCAGCGGTGACCTTGTGCACCCGGATCGCGCCGTCCTGACCCACCGAGACTTCGGCGACCTCGGCCACGAAGGTGCCGAAGCTCTCCGCCACGGCCAGGCCCAGGTGATGGCCCTTGGCCAGGGGCTTGCCCCAGCCGGCCTTGGCCGCTGCCAGCTCCAGCACCTGACGCGCGCGCGGTTGCTTGTCCAGCAGCGCGAGTCGGTACTTCAGCGGATCAGCCTTCGCGGCCTGGGCCAGTTCGTCGATGAAGCTTTCGATGAAGAACGCATTCTGCGAATGGCCGACCGACCGCCAGAACCACACCTGCGGTCCCGGCTCCGCGCGGCCATAGGCCACCCGCTGATTGGGGATCGCATACGGGTGATCGGCCAGGCCTTCCACGGCCATGCTGTCGACGCCGTTCTCCGGGATCTTCATGAAGCCGGAGGCCGCCATGATGGACGGGCTGGCCACCTCGGCCCGCAGCGCCATCGGACGGCCGCGGTCATCCAGGCCGGCCTCGAAGCGCACGCGCGAGGCGGGACGGTAGTAGCCGGCCGCCATGTCGTCTTCACGGGTGTAGATCAGCTTGACCGGGCTGCCGCTGAGCTTGGACAGCAAGGTCGCATCGATGGTGAAGTCCGGCGCGAAGCGGCGACCGAAGCCACCGCCCAGCAGCAGGGTGTTGACCTTCACCTTGGCCGGCGTGACCTGCGCCACCTGACCGAGGATGCCTTGCGACGGTCCCTGGCTCTGGGTGCCGGCCCAGATGGTGACCTCGTCGCCGCGCACCCAGGCCAGGCAGTTCAGCGGCTCCATGCAGGCATGGGCCAGATACGGCACATCGTACTGCGCGCTGATCTGGCGGGCCGTGCTGCCGGCCAGGTCCTTGACCGAACCTTCTTCCTTCGCCACGGCGGAGGCGCTCTTCAGCGCCTGATCCAGCGTGGTCGACACCTTCTCCGCCGACAGGTCGGCATGGCTGCCGAGGTCCCAGTCGATGGCCAGCGCATCACGGCCCTGCTTGGCGGCCCAATAGCCATCGGCCAGCACCGCCACCCCGCTCGGGATCGCGATGACCTTGCGCACGCCCGGCACGGCCTTGGCCTTGGCTTCGTCGAAGGCCTTGGGCTTGGCGCCGGCGATCGGTGCACGGGCCATGACGGCGACCAGCATGCCGTCGACCTGCGCATCGATGCCGAACTTCGCGGTGCCGTTGATCTTGGCGGCGCTGTCGAGCCGGCGGGTCGGCTTGCCCATGATGCGGAAGTCCTTGCGGGCCTTCAGCGCGGGTTTCTCGGGCACCGGCAGCTTGGCGGCGTCCGCCACCAGCGAGCCGTAGCTGGCCTTCTTGCCGTTCGGACCGATCACCTGGCCGCGCTCGGTGCGCAGCGAGGTCGGGGCCACGCCCCAGCGCTGGGCCGCGGCAGCCACCAGCATCTGGCGCGCCGCGGCGCCGGCCTGGCGCACCGGCGTCCAGTGAGCGCGCACCGTGGTGCTGCCGCCCGTGGCCTGCATGCCGAACATCGGGTTGTTGTAGGCCTGGTCGACCGGCGCCTGTTCGACGCTCACCAGCGCCCAGTCCGCATCCAGCTCTTCGGCCACCATCATCGGGATGGCGGTCAGCACGCCCTGGCCCATTTCGGCCGAGCCGCACAGCACCGTGACACGGTTGTCCGGCGTGATGCGCAGCCAGGCATTGGGCGCGAAGGTGTTGGTGGCGGCGGCCGGCTCGGCGGCCTGGGCCATCCGGCCGCCGGCCAGCGGCAGCACGAAGGACAGGCTCAATGCAGCGCCGCCCTTGAGCAGCGAGCGGCGCGATGGCGAGACGGGTGACGTCGGCGCGGCGGCGCTGTCGGCGTCGGACGTGGCGACGGAATCGGCCAGGGTGCCGACGGTGTCCTGTTGACGGAACATGGTCAGCCTCCCTTGCTCAGCGTGGCCGAGGCGTCGTGGATCGCGGCCCGGATCTGGTTGTAGGTGCCGCAGCGGCAGATGTTGCCGCTCATGGCGTTGTCGATGTCGGTGTCGCTGGGTTTGCGGTTGCCGGCCAGCAGCGCACAGGCGCTCATGATCTGGCCGCTCTGGCAGTAGCCGCATTGCGGCACGTCGATCTTGAGCCAGGCGTGCTGCACCGCACGTCCGGTGGGCGTGGCGCCGACGCCTTCGATGGTGGTGACCTTCTTGCCGGCCGCCGCTTCCAGCGGGGTCTGGCAGGCGCGCACCGGTTGGCCATCCAGATGCACGGTGCAGGCGCCGCACAGCGCCATGCCGCAGCCGAATTTGGTGCCGGTCAGCTGGAGTTGCTCACGCAACGCCCACAACAGCGGCATCTGCGGATCGGCCTGGACCGAGACCGATTGCCCGTTGACGCTCAATTGGATGCTCATGGCTCTCCTCCGTGGAACGGCCACAGTCGCGCCGCCCGGGATGGGCGACGGCGCCGGGCCAAAAAAAGTGGCGCAAGCCTAGCGCCTCCGCCCTTGACGTGCAGGACACGGCAACAGTCGGTGCGGCGATCGCACGTGCCACCGTCCGATTCTTCAGGCGATGGCGCGGATCGGCAAGCGGTCGCGGCACAGGCCGGACCGGCGGTGAGTGTCGAGACCCGGCGGGGCGGGCGATGGACGATGGACGATCGGCCGATCAGCCCGCCGTCGGCTCTTCCAGCGCAGCGACCACCCGCTGCCGCAGGGCGCGCAGCCGGCGCAGTTCCTGGTCCGGCGCCTGCAGTGCCGGCCACAGCAGGGCGACCAGATCGCGCGCGGCACGGTCCACCTGGATCTGCCGACCCGCGATGATGACTTCCCAGAGCATGTGCTCCATCGGCCCGAACACCAGCGAGCGCAGCAGCCGCAGCGGAATGTCCTGGCGCACCTCGCCGCTGGCCTGGCCGCGGGCCAGCAGATCCATCAGCGGCGCGGTATAGCGGCGTTGCAGATCGACGAACGCGGCGCCGAAGTCCTGACCGTCGCCGCGGGTGACCGGCGCTTCGCGCTTGCGGCCCTCGGACAGCACCAGCTCGCACAGGCCGGTGCCCTGGATCAGGAACAGCCGCAGATGCGTGTGGACCACGAATTCCAGCTGCTCCCGGATCGGCCGCTCGCGCGGCAGGCCGGATTCGATGGCGTCGATGATTTCGTCATACCAGTCACCGATCACCCGCATGCAGAGCTCGCGCTTGCCGCGGAAATAGGTGAACACGGTGGCTTCGGAAATGCCCAGCCGGGCGGCGATCTCGGTGGTGGTGGTGCGCTCATAGCCGCGCTCGGCGAACACCGCGCGGCTTTCCCGCAGGATGTCGCGCACCCGTTGCTCCGACTTGGCGCTGACCGGCGCCCGACGCTGGGCGGGCAGCGCGGCGGCGGACAGCGGCTTCGTCCCGACTGTGGCGGGGGCCGTGGCGGTGACGGCCGTCTCCGGATCGGTCGACTGACCCGACGACGAGGCGGCAGCGGTCGAGGCTGACGCCGAGCGGGAAGCCAACGAAGGGGAGGGCCGGGACGACCGGTCAGAAGCGCGCATGGGGCGCATTCTGGCTGCTTATTGAGCCGGGCTCAAGTCATCTTGGCGGCCCGGCCCTTCTGCCGTATGCTTCGCGCCTTGCGGCCCGCTGGCGATCCTGGCGGGCTGTCGAAGCGGCGGGGTTTGCGCATGAATTGAGTGTGGCTCATCTGGCGCGATCCGGGGCCTGTCCCCGGCCGTCGGCTGCTTCGGACCCTCGAACAAAAGCCAGAAGCCTTCAGGAGACCGCATGCCCGTCCTGTCCACCCAGCTCAACGCCCGCTCGGCCGATTTCAAGGCCAATGCCGACGCCATGCGGGCCTTGATCGACGACCTCAACACCCGCCTGGCGACGATCGCCGAGGGCGGTGGCGAGGCGGCCCGTGCCAAGCATGTGGCCCGCGGCAAATTGCTGCCGCGTGATCGGGTCGAGATGCTGCTGGACCCCGGCACGCCCTTCCTGGAAATCGCGCCGCTGGCGGGCCTGGACATGTATGACAACGCGGCCCCGGGCGGCGGCGTGATCGCGGGCATCGGCCGGGTGTCGGGCGTGGAATGCGTGATCGTCTGCAATGACGCGACGGTCAAGGGCGGCACCTACTACCCGATCACCGTCAAGAAGCATCTGCGCGCGCAGGAGATCGCCGATCAGAACCGGCTGCCCTGCGTCTATCTGGTCGACAGCGGCGGCGCCAATCTGCCCAACCAGGACGAGGTCTTCCCGGACCGCGACCACTTCGGCCGCATCTTCTTCAATCAGGCGAATCTCTCCGCCAAGGGCATCCCGCAGATCGCGGTGGTGATGGGCTCCTGCACCGCCGGCGGCGCCTATGTGCCGGCGATGAGCGATGAGACCGTCATCGTGCGCAATCAAGGCACCATCTTCCTGGGCGGTCCGCCCCTGGTGAAGGCCGCCACCGGCGAGGTGGTCAGCGCCGAAGACCTGGGCGGCGGCGATGTGCACACCCGGCTGTCCGGCGTGGCCGATCACCTGGCCGAAAACGACACCCATGCGCTGGCGATCGCGCGCCAGTCGGTCGCCCGGCTGAACTGGCGCAAGGCCGGTGAGCTGCGCACCCAGCCGCCGCGCCCGCCGCTGTTCGACAGCCGCGAACTGCACGGCGTCATCCCGACCGACACCCGCAAGCCTTTCGATGTGCGCGAGGTGATCGCGCGTCTGGTGGACGGCAGCGAGTTCGATGAATTCAAGGCCCGCTACGGCAACACCCTGGTCTGCGGCTTCGCCCACATCGAGGGCATGCCGGTGGGCATCGTTGCCAACAACGGGATCCTGTTCGCGGAAAGCGCCAACAAGGGCGCCCACTTCATCGAGCTGTGCTGCCAGCGCAAGATCCCGCTGGTGTTCCTGCAGAACATCACCGGCTTCATGGTCGGTCGCAAGTATGAGAACGAGGGCATTGCCCGCGCCGGCGCCAAGATGGTCACCGCCGTGGCCTGCGCCCAGGTGCCAAAGTTCACCGTGATCATTGGCGGCAGCTTCGGCGCCGGCAACTACGGCATGTGCGGCCGCGCCTATTCGCCGCGTTTCCTGTGGATGTGGCCGAATGCCCGCATCTCGGTGATGGGCGGCGAGCAGGCCGCGTCGGTGCTGGCCACCATCAAGCGCGACGGCATCGAGGCCAAGGGCGGTCAATGGAGCGGCGAGGAAGAGGAAGCCTTCAAGGCACCCATCCGCCGCCAGTACGAGGACCAAGGCCATCCCTACTACGCCAGCGCCCGGCTGTGGGACGACGGCGTGATCGACCCGGCCGATACCCGTCGGGTGCTGGCCTTGGGCCTGTCCGCCTCGTTGAATGCGCCGATTCCGGAAACCACCTTCGGGGTCTTCCGCATGTAAGAGGCCCGCGCTCGCGCCAGGGTGATCGGGCAGGTGATGGCTGAGCCCGGTCATGCCTCCCGCGAGCGATTCGATCGCCTCGATCGCCTTCGGCCGACGCCTTGATCGATTCATCGCCTTCATCGCCTTCATCGACTTGACCGCCATGTCCCACGACATCACGCTGCGCCCCTGGTCCGACGACGACTCGCTGGAGGCGTTGACCGAGCTGCTGCATCGGTCCTATGCCTCACTGGCAGCGCAAGGCTGGAATTTCACCGCGGTGGATCAGCCGGTCGAGACGACGCGGGAGCGGGTCTCGCAAGGCCAGGCCTTCGTGGCGGTGCTGAACGGTCGATTCGTCGGCACGGTGACGGTGTCGCCGCCGAAGCCGGCCGATGGCGTCTATCTGCGCGATGCGGTGCCCGAGCTCTACACCCGCCCCGACACGGCCATCCTGGCGCAGCTCGCGGTGCATCCGGACTGTCGCGGCGCCGGCGTGGGCGAGCGGTTGCTGGACATCGCCGAACAATGGGCCAGCCGCCAGGGCTATGCCCATGTGGCGCTGGATACCGCCGAGCCCGCCGAGGCACTGCGCCGCCGCTATGAGCGGCGCGGCTATCACACCGTCGGCACGGTGCAGTGGCAGGGCAAGACCTATCGCAGCGTGCTGATGTGCAAGACGCTCCGCGCCGAGGCAGCCGCATGACGGCCGACTACGCGATCGTGGGATCGGTGCGCGCCAGCGGCCGGGCGACGGCCCGGGCGCTGATGTCGACATGGCCATCGACGCCGAGCACATCGGCCCCATCGATGCGCCGACGGTTCCTCACGCACGGCGCGCGGATGCTGTCCCTGCTGGCGCTGTCGCTCGGATTGGCCAGTGCCGCGCAGGCCCGGTCGCCGGACGATCGATCGGCGGACCCGTCCATGGCCGGCTCGCCGCGGACCGCAGCCGCGCCGAATGCCACGCGCTGGGCACCGGACATCCGCGAGACCGTGATCCGCGTGCCGGTGTCGCTGCGCCACACCGACGGCCATGAGCTGCGCGCCGACCTGCCGGTGACGATGTTCCGCCCCGCCGGACCCGGCCCGTTTCCGCTGGTGGTGATCAACCATGGCCGCGATCAGCGCCAGCGCACCCAGTACGACCGGCAGCGCTTCGAGTCCGCGGCGCGCTTCTTCATTCGCAAGGGCTTCGCGGTGGCGGTGCCGCTGCGTCTGGGCTATGGCGAGCTGGCCTCGGTCGGCGATCCGGAATCCAGCGTCAGCTGCGACCGCCCGCGGTTTGGCGTGGCCGTGGATGTGGCGGCGCTGCAGATCAATGCGGTGGTGCGTCAGCTGGCGCAGTCGCCAGACCTCGATGTGAGCCGCGTGCTGCTGGTGGGCCAGTCGGTGGGCGGGCTGGCCGCGCTGGCGGCCGTGCCGCGGCTGCAGGCGGCGGGGCTCTCGCCGATGGCGGCGATCAACTTCGCCGGGGGGCATGGGGCGAACCCGCAGGCCAGTCCCGGGCTGCCGTGTCAGCCGGAGCAGCTCGCGCAGGAATTGCGTCGGTGGGCCGCCGCGCAGGCCGGCCGAAGCGCGGAGGCGATGGCAGCGCCGCCCGTAGCGCCGCCTGTAGCGACGACCGCATCGACCCACACCGACGGCCGTGCCACGTCGGCCGAGTCCGCAGCGATGGACGGCGTCGCGCCGACGTCGTCGGTACCCGCAGTTCCCACGCTGTGGCTGTATGCCGAGAACGATCGGTCCTTCGCACCCAGCCAGGCGCGTGCCTGGGCCCAGGCCTATCAACAGGCCGGCGGTGCGGTGACCCTGACGCTGCTGCCGCCTTCGGGCGACGACGGCCATCGCCTGTTCACCGACGCCAACGACCGTTGGCAGCCGCTGGTCGATGACTTCCTGCGCCACTTGGGCGTCGAGCTGCCCGGCGCGCTGCCCTTCCCGAGCGGCGGCCGGATCGCGGTGGAGGATGAGCGTGCGCTGCCGTCCTCATCGCCTGAGCTGCGTCAGCTCTATCGCCAGTTCCTGGCCGCCCGCACGCCGCGGGCGTTCGCGATGAACGGCCAATCCCGTTCCGCCTTCGCGACCGGTGACGACGCCCAATCCCGCGCGCTGGCCGCCTGCGAGCAAGGCGCCCAGGCCGAAGAATCCTGCCGCCTGTATGCGGTGAATCACACTGTCGTCTGGAGCTTCCCATGACCGCCCCGCTGTCCACGTCGTCCGAGTCGTCCACGCCGTCCACCCAACCGGCGGTGGCGCCGGCGCTGCCCGTCACCCAGAGCCTGCGCCTTGAGCGCGACGGCGGCGTCGCCCGGGTCACGCTGAACCGCCCCGACGTGCGCAATGCCTTCAACGACACGGTGATCGCCGAGCTGACCGCCACCTTCGATGCGCTGGGCCGCGACGACAGCCTGCGCGCGATCATCCTGGCGGCCGAAGGCAAGGCCTTCTGCGCCGGCGCCGATCTGAACTGGATGAAGGCGATGTCCGGCTACAGCTGGGACGACAACCATGCCGATGCCGCCCGGCTCGCGCAGATGCTCTGGACCATTTACCGCTGCCCGGTGCCGGTGATCGCCCGAGTGCAAGGCGACGTGTATGCGGGCGGCGTGGGACTGGTGGCGGCCTGCGACCTCGTCGTGGCGGTGGACAGCGCCGGCTTCTGCCTGTCGGAGGCCAAGCTCGGTCTGCTGCCGGCGACCATCGGTCCGTATGTGGTGCGCGCACTCGGCGAACAGGCATCGCGGCGATACTTCGTCACCGCTGAACGCTTCTCTGCGGCCCAGGCCCACCGGCTGGGCTTGGTGCACGAACTGGCCACCGCCGATTCGCTGGATGAGACGGTGCACAGTCTGACCGCCGCCTTGCTGGCCAATGGTCCGATGGCGGTGCGCGCCTGCAAGCGGCTGGTCCAGGATGTGGCGCACGCGCCCATCGATGCCGCGCTGCGCGACGACACGGCGCGCCGCATCGCCGACATCCGCGCCAGCGCGGAAGGCCGCGACGGCGTGCAGAGCTTCCTCAACAAAACCAAGCCTGGCTGGCTCGCCGGCTGATCTCACCCTCCATGTCTGAAGCAGTACAACAAGACTGGCAACGCCGCAGCCTCGCGGCGGTCTGGCATCCCTGCACCCAGATGGCCCGCGCGCAGGATGTCCCGCCGCTGCCCATCGCCCGGGGCCAGGGGCCCTGGTTGTTCGATCACCAGGGCCGCCGCTATTTCGATGCCAACAGCTCCTGGTGGGTGAATCTGTTCGGTCACGCGGACCCGGGCCTGAACGACGCGATCAGGCATCAGCTCGACACCCTGCCGCATGTGATGCTGGCCGGCTGCACCCATGAGCCGGCGGTGCGGTTGGCTGAACGGCTGTCGGCGCGCACCTCGGGCGCGCTCGGGCATCTGTTCTTCGGCAGTGATGGCGCGTCGGCGGTGGAGATCGCGCTCAAGCAGAGCTTCCACAGCTGGCGCAACCGCGGCCAGACCGACAAGCGGGAATTCGTCTGCCTGAAGAATGGCTATCACGGCGAAACCATCGGCGCGCTGGCGGTCACCGATGTCGCGATCTTCCGCGATGCCTACGACCCGCTGCTGATGCGCGCGCACATCGTCGAATCCCCCGATCAGCGCTTGGGCAATGAGGCGCAGGCGCTGGCGGCGATGCGATCGCTGCTGTTGGCGCGGCAGGGCCGGATCGCGGCGGTCATCGTCGAGCCGCTGGTGCAGGGCGCCACCGGCATGGTGATGCATGCGCCGTCGTATCTGCGCAGCTTGCGGGCGCTGTGCACCGAATTCGAGGTGCACCTGATCGCCGATGAGATCGCGGTCGGCTGCGGCCGCACCGGCACCTTCTTCGCCTGGGAGCAGACGGCGGGCGACCAGGCGCTGCAGCCGGGCGACTGGCCCGATTTCCTGCTGCTGTCCAAGGGCATCACCGGCGGCACGATGCCGCTGTCGCTGGTGCTGACCACCGAGGCGGTCTTCCAGGCCTTCTGGTCGCAGGACGTGACGCGCGGCTTTCTTCATTCGCACAGCTACACCGGCAACCCGCTGGCCTGTGCGGCGGCGAATGCGGTGCTGGACCGCTTCGATGCCGGCCAGCTGCGGGCGAATCAGGCGCAATCCGGCTGGCTCACCGAAGCCTTCGCGCCGCTGGCCGCCGATGGCCGCATCGCGCATCTGCGCCAGCGCGGCATGATCCTGGCCTTCGATGTGACGCCGCGGGTCGAGCGCTTCTCGGAAGCCTTCCATCTGGCTGCGCGACGGCATGAACTGCTGATCCGCCCGATCGGCCAGACCGTCTACCTGATGCCGCCGTATCTGATCGACGCCGAAACGGCCGCCTTCCTGGCCCAGGCGGTGCGCCAGACGCTGGACGAGGTGCTGCATGCTGCTTGAGCATTTGCAGGGCAAGCTGGCGGCGATCGAGGCGCAGTCGCTGACCCGTTTCACCCGCACCGCCGAAACCGGCACCGCGCCGCACCAGACGGTGAGCGGCGCCGATGGCGTGGCCCGTGAGCTGCTGATGTTCTGCAGCAATGACTACCTGGGCCTGGCGGCGCATCCGGCCGTCGCGCAGGCCGTGATCGATGGCGTGCAGCGCTATGGCGGCGGCTCCGGCGCGTCGCCGCTGGTCAGCGGCCATTCGCGCGCGCACCAGGAGGTGGAAGCCGAACTGGCGCGGTGGTTCGAGCCGCACATTCCTTCGGCCCGGGCGATCGGTTTTTGCACCGGCTACATGGCCAACCTGGCGGTGCTCACCGCACTCGGCGATGCCGACGCCGAGATCTTCAGCGAGACCCTCAACCATGCCTCGCTGATCGATGGCACCCGGCTGGCGAAGGCCTCGGTGCAGCGCTATGCGCATGCGGATGTGGCGGAGTTGCGGCGGCTGCTGGCGGCCAGCCGTGCGCGCATCAAGCTGATCGTGACCGATGCCGTGTTCAGCATGGACGGCGACATCGCGCCCCTGCCCGCGCTGCTGGCGGCGGCCGACGAGTTCGATGCCTGGCTGATCGTCGACGATGCCCATGGCCTGGGCGTGCTGGGCGAGCAGGGCGTCGGCTCGCTGGAGCATTTCGGATTGCGCAGCGAGCGGCTGATCGTGGTCGGCACGCTCGGCAAATCGGCCGGTCTGGCGGGCGCGTTCATCGTGGCGCATGAGACCGTGACCCGCTATCTGCTGCAGGCGGCGCGCAACTACATCTTCTCGACCGCGTCCCCGCCGGCCATCGAGCATGCGCTGCTGACCAGCCTCGCGCTGATGCGCGGCGACACCGGACGCGAGCGCCGCGCTCAACTGCGTCGGCTGCAGTCGCGGCTGCGTGACGGCATCACCGCGCTGCTGGCGCGTCATCCGGGCCTGGGCTGGCGACTCGCCGCGTCGGACACGCCGATCCAGCCGCTGATCATTGGCGGCAATGCGGCGGTGATGGCGCTGGCCGCCGCGCTGGAACAGCAAGGCCTGCGAGTGCCGGGCATCCGGCCGCCGACGGTGCCGTCCGGCGAGGCGCGCTTGCGCATCACGCTCTGCGCCACCCATACCGACGCGGACGTCGATCGGCTGCTGGCCGCGCTCGAGGCCTGCGTGGGCCTCTCATCCTGATGTCGACCTCGATCATGAATTCCGTGCTCAGCACCTCCGCCACATCCGCAGCCGGCTTGCCCGGCCTTCCCGGGTTTCCCGGCTTCTCCGGCTTCTTCATCACCGGCACCGATACCGAGATCGGCAAGACCAGCGTCACCGCCGGCCTGACGCAGGCGTTCCAGCAGATGGGCCGTCGCGTCGCGCCCATCAAGTCGCTCGCGGCCGGGCAGGTGCAGAACGCCGATGGCGTCTGGGTGAACGATGACGTCGCCCAATTGCAGGCGGCGCAGACTTTGGGTCTGTCGATGGACGAGGTCGGCCCGCTGCAGTTCCGCGAACCCTGCGCGCCGCACATCGCCGCGCAACTGGAAGGTCGGTCGATCGATCGCGTGGGCCTGCTGGCGGCCATCCGCGCCACCGCCGCGAAAGCGGACCTGACCCTGGTGGAAGGCGTCGGCGGTTTCCGCGTGCCGCTGACGCCCGACTGGGATACCGCCGATCTGGCGGTGGACCTCGGCCTGCCGGTGGTGCTGGTCGTCGGTTTGCGACTGGGCTGCATCAACCATGCGCTGCTGACGGTGGAGGCGGTGCGGTCGCGCGGCCTGACGCTGGCGGGCTGGGTAGCGAACACCGTCGACCCGCATCAGCCGCATGTGGCGGACAATCTGAGCGCCTTGCGCGCGCGCATCGATGATGCGCTGGGCGCCACCTGCTGGGGCCATGTGCCCCGGCTTCCTGATCCCTCTCCCGCGGCCGTGGCCGCGCACCTGCAGCAGCCCGCGCTGCTGAATGCCTTGAAGGCCTTGAAAGCATGACGATGAAGCAGACCGTCAACCAGATCCAGACGCTGACGCCCACCACCGACGAGCAGCGTCGCAATGCCAAGCCATGGACCGTGAACGAGATCGCCGCGCTGTTCGAGCTGCCGTTCAATGACCTGCTGTTCCGCGCCCAGCAGGTGCACCGCGAGCATTTCGATCCGAACGCGGTGCAGCTGTCGACGCTGCTGTCGATCAAGACCGGCGGCTGCGAAGAGGATTGCAAGTACTGCCCGCAGTCGGCCCACTTCGACACCGGCCTGAAGGCCGAGAAGCTGATCCCGCTGGAAGAAGTGATGGAAGCCGCCCGCGCCGCCAAGGCCAACGGCGCGACCCGCTTCTGCATGGGCGCGGCCTGGCGCTCGCCCAAGGAGCGGCATCTGGAAGCCATCGGCGAGATGATCACGGAAGTGAAGGCGCTGGGTCTGGAGACCTGCCTGACCGCCGGCATGCTCGGCGATGGCCAGGCGGAGCAACTGCGCGAAGCCGGTCTGGACTACTACAACCACAACCTCGACACCTCGCCGGAGTTCTACGGCCAGATCATCACCACCCGCACCTATCAGGACCGTCTGGACACCCTGGAACGGGTGCGCGGCGTCGGCCTGAAGGTGTGCTCGGGCGGCATCGTCGGCATGGGTGAAACCCGTCGCCAGCGCGCCGGCCTGATCGCGCAACTGGCCAATCTGGATCCGTATCCGGAATCGGTGCCGATCAACAACCTGGTGCAGGTCGAAGGCACGCCGCTGGCCGGCACCGAGGCGCTGGATCCGTTCGAATTCATCCGCACGATCGCGGTGGCCCGCATCACCATGCCGCGCGCGATGGTGCGTCTGTCCGCCGGTCGTGAGGAGATGCCCGAGACCATGCAATCGCTGTGCTTCCTGGCAGGTGCGAACAGCATGTTCTATGGCGACAAGCTGCTGACGACCAGCAACCCGCAAGCCGAAAAGGACCGTCGCCTGATCGACCGGCTGGGCATGCACTGCGCCACCGAAGCCGAACTGAGCGGCGAAGCGAGCGCCGAAGCGCCGGCCGCCTGCGGCCATCGGCACTGAGGCTGCCAGGCTCGGCGGCGGGGCAGCCCGCACCGAGCCCCATCACCGCGCCGTGGCTGATGGGCACGGCGGCGGTGCCGGTGCTCACCGGCTCTGGCTTTGGCGCACAACAAGATCACGCTGAAGCCCCCGCGCCCGCCGCCACAAGCGGTTGGGCGACCGGACCCATTCTTGAGGAGACAAACCGTGTTCAAGAAGATCCTGATCGCCAACCGTGGCGAGATTGCCTGCCGCGTCGCGGCCACCGCTCAGCGGCTGGGCGTGAAGACCGTGGCCGTCTATTCCGACGCCGACGCGCAAGCGCGGCATGTGCAGGTCTGCGATGAGGCCGTGCACATCGGCGGCTCCGCGCCCCGCGACAGCTATCTGCAATGGCAGCGCATCCTCGATGCGGCCAAGGCGACCGGCGCGCAGGCCGTGCATCCGGGCTATGGCTTCCTCAGCGAGAACGAGGAATTCGCCCAGGCCTGCGCCGATGCCGGGCTGGTGTTCATCGGCCCGCCGCCCTCGGCGATTCAGGCGATGGGCTTGAAGGCCGAATCCAAACGGCTGATGGCCGAGGCCGGCGTGCCGCTGGTGCCGGGCTATCACGGCGTCGACCAGGACCCGGCGCTGCTGCGTCGCGAGGCCCAGCGCATCGGCTATCCGGTGCTGATCAAGGCCAGTGCGGGCGGCGGCGGCAAGGGCATGCGTGCGGTGCAGTCGGATGCCGAGTTCGATGCGGCGCTGGCCTCCTGCAAGCGCGAGGCGATCAACAGCTTCGGCGACGACGCGGTGCTGATCGAGCGCTATGTGCAACGTCCGCGGCACATCGAGATCCAGGTCTTCGGCGACAGCCACGGCGATTGCGTCTACCTGTTCGAGCGCGATTGCTCGGTGCAGCGCCGCCATCAGAAGGTGCTGGAGGAAGCGCCCGCACCCGGCATGACGGCGGAACGCCGCGCCGAGATGGGCGCCGCCGCCGTGGCCGCTGCGAAGGCGGTGGGCTATCAGGGCGCGGGCACGGTCGAGTTCATTGCCGAGCAGGACGGGCGCTTCTACTTCATGGAGATGAACACCCGGCTGCAGGTGGAGCATCCGGTGACCGAGGCGATCACCGGTCTGGATCTGGTGGAGTGGCAATTGCGCGTCGCCGCCGGCGAGCCCTTGCCGCTGAAGCAGCACGAACTGCGCATGCACGGCCATGCGATCGAGGCCCGCATCTGCGCCGAGCATCCCGAAGGCGGCTTTCTGCCGGCGACGGGTCGACTGTCGGTCGCCCGTTGGCCGGCGCATGTCAGCTTCCAGCGCGGGGATGTCCGCATCGATGCGGGCGTGCGCGAGGGCGATGAGATCAGCCCGTATTACGACTCGATGATCGCCAAGCTGATCGTCTGGGGCGAGACCCGCGAGCAGGCCCTGGCCCGTCTGGATGCGGCCCTGCGCGACACCCACATCGTCGGCCTGCACACCAATGTGGCTTTCCTGCGCCGCTGCGCCGCGACGGCCTCGTTCGCGCAGGCCGATCTCGACACCGCGCTGATCGAGCGCGAGAAGGCGGCCCTGTTCGGCCAGCCCGGCCTGCCGCTGGCGCAGGCCGCGGCGGCGGTGGTGGCCCACACGCTGGCGGCGGAATCGATGACCGAGTCGTCCGATCCCTGGAGCCGGCGCGATGGCTGGCGGCTGTTCGGCGCGGCGCAGCGCCGCTTCGAGCTGGACATGGACGGCGAGCATCATCAGATCACGCTGGCCCGTCACCATCAGGGCAGCCTGTCGCTGACGGTGCAGGGCCGGACCTGGCCGCTGGCGCTGCGCTCCGAGGGCGCGAACACGCATGAGCTGTTCCTCGACGGTCGTCGTCTGCGGGTGACGACCTACCAGGTCGGCGAGCAGGTGGCCGTCTTCGGATCGGACGGCTCCGCACTCGTCACCGAGGTGGACGTCATCGCTCATGCGGGCGAGGGCGGCGCGGACGTCGGCCGCCTGACCGCGCCGATGCCCGGCAAGCTGGTCGCCTTCCTGGCGCAGGCGGGCGAGGCCGTCAGCAAGGGTCAGCCGCTGGCCGTCATGGAGGCGATGAAGATGGAGCACACCATCACCGCGCCGCGCGACGGCGTGGTGGCGGAGCTGCTGTTCGCTGTCGGCGATCAGGTCGGCGATGGTGCCGAGCTGCTGCGCCTGGGTTGAATCCACTGGAGTGACGACATGGCATCGCTGCCCTCTCATGTGACGCTGGTCGATGTCGGCCCGCGCGACGGTCTTCAAAACGAAAAGGCGCAGGTCGACACGGCGGACAAGGCCCGTCTGGTGACCTTGCTCCAGGACGCCGGTCTGAAGGAGATCGAAGTCACCAGCTTCGTCTCGCCGAAGTGGGTGCCGCAGATGGCGGACAACACGGCGGTGATGGCGGCGATCGAGCGTCGCGCCGGTGTGCGCCACAGTGTGCTGGTGCCCAACATGAAGGGCCTGGAATCGGCGCTGCCCACGCGGCCGGATGAAGTGGTGGTGTTCGCGGCGGCGTCCGAGGCCTTCTCGCAAAAGAACATCAACTGCTCGATCGAAGAGAGCATCGAGCGTTTCGCGCCGGTGGTCGCTGCCGCGCACGACGCCGGCCTGAAGGTGCGTGGGGCGCTGTCCTGCGCGGTGGGCTGCCCCTATCAGGGCGAGGTCTCGCCGGATGAGGTCGAGCGCGTGGTGCGGCTGCTCAAGGCGGTGGGTGTGGATCACCTCGGCATCGCGGACACGATTGGCGTCGGCACGCCCCGCCAGGTGCAGGCCGCGATGACCCGCGCGCTCAAGCACTATCCGCTGGTGGAGGTGAGCGGCCATTTCCACGACACCTACGGCCAGGCGCTGACCAACATCTATGCCTGCCTGGAGATGGGCGTGCACACCTTCGACGCCAGCGTGGCAGGGCTGGGCGGTTGTCCTTATGCCAAGGGCGCGACGGGCAATGTCGCCACCGAGGATGTGGTGTTCATGCTCAACGGCCTGGGCATCGAAACCGGCATCGACCTGGACCGCCTGGTGGATGCCGGCGCGTTCATCTCGAACGTGCTGAATCGCCCGCCTGCGTCGCGGGTGGCGCGGGCGGTGCTGGCGAAGCGGTTGGGGTAGCGGTTCAACCCGGAACCTGCCTTCACCACGGTTCACTATGCCCGCTCCTTGCAGGAGGAGGGCGGCGAAGTGAAGGTGTCAGTGCGAAAGATTGCGGGGCCTTGGTCGACCGGCTATGTGCTGGACAAGCACATGCTCCAAAGCATCTATCAAGGCGACGATGCGAACGGGCGACCACAGTTTTCCAGCACTCGTAGCGAGGTGGGCGAGGCAGTATTCCTGCTCAAGTACCGCGGTGACGCGTCCAAGGCGGAGCCGCTCGCCACAGCAATTGCCCAGCACGTCTGGCCCCTGCTGTCCAGAGTGGATCTCATCGTGCCCATGCCGGCATCGACAGCCAGGCGACAGCAGCCGGTCACACTGGTCGCCGAAGCACTGGGGCGCCGTGTTCAAGTTCCAGTCTTCAACCAGCTATTGCTGAAAGTCCCCCCAACGCTTCCTCTCAAGGACCTGACGTCAAAGGCGGAGAAAATGAAGGCGCTTGCAGGCAGCTTTCGCGTGTTTGATCAGATTGCGACGCCCGGGATCTGGAACGTGCTGCTGTTGGATGATCTCTATGACAGTGGGGCCTCCATGGAGTCGGCTTGCCAAGCGCTGCGGCAATATGGGAAGGTTGGCGTCACCCAAGTGGTGGCTCTGACCTGGAAGCAAAGGGCTTAAAGATGACGGACGCTTTTTCCAACGCCATGGCCCCGACCCGTGTGTTCGTGGCCGGCTCGATCTCGATCAAACGCGTTCACCTCCACGTGACCGAGCGGCTGGGCAACATCGTGGCCCAAGGTTTCGAGGTGCTGGTCGGCGATGCAGATGGCGCGGACGCCGCGGTCCAAAAATGCCTCTGCGCGCTTCCCGGTGCGAAGGTCACCGTCTTCCACACTGGAGACAAGATCCGACACAACCTCGGCGCTTGGCCCACCCATTCGGTGCGGACGTCTCACCGCCCCGGTACCCGGGCGTTCTTCACCGCCAAGGATCTGCACATGGCCGCAGCAGCCGACTATGGGTTGATGCTGTGGGACTGCGAAAGCCCCGGCACGCTCAGCAATGTGATTGAACTGCTTTCCCTGGGCAAGAAATCCGTGGTCTTCCTGGACGCGGCCCAATCATTCAAAACCATCGCCAACGCCGGGCAATTGCAGTCGCTCGTGGATTTGATGTCGGTCCAGGCGCGCCGGGCCGCCGAGCAGAAAATCGGCATCCTGGAGCGGCTCGTGAAGCTTCAGCAAGAGCCTCAGCTCACCTTGGCCTGACGCGCTCGCCCCTATCCCCGCACCCGCTCCACAAACCACCACAGGTGCCCCTCCAGATCCAGGGCACCGTAGCTCTTGTCGGTCCAGTACTGCGGTCCGTAGTCTTCGACCCTGGGCGCCACCGCGATGCGGGCGCCGGCCTCCCGGGCACGGGCATGGTGGGCGTCCACGTCGTCGACATAGATCATCACGCTCTGCGTGTTGGCCCCACCCACCGCCAGCGGGCTGCGCAGGGGCACGCCGAAACGCTGCGGGCGGTGCTCGCCGCCCTCGCTCACCATGATCAGCGCCTCTCCATAGATCAGCTGGCTGTGGGCGATGTCGCCGTGCTCCCCATCCACCCGCAACTGCACCTCGAAGCCGAAGGCCTCGCACAGCCACGGAATGGCCAGCGCCGCGCGGTTGTAGAAGATCGAGCAGGACAAGCGCGGCCAGCCGGTCGGTGGAGGTCTCATGGCAGGGCTCCTGGTGACGCGCGCGTGCGAGGCGCTCGGTCGGGGCGACCTGGCGCGCATGTCGCGGGCGGTGTGGATCGACGGGCGACGGTGTCGCGACCGTCCCGTGAGGATCGGTCTCGCGTCGCGCTTGCAGCTTAGGCGCGCCGGCGGTCCGACACAAGCGCCGTCCCCTCGATCAAGCGGCGCTGCGGTCCAGGTCCTTGAGCGAGCCTTCCACGCGCGTGCGGAACATCGTGGCGCGCTCGGCATCGGCATGTTCTTCGATGCGTTCGCAGCAGAGATCCACCCATTCCAGGAAACGGCTTTCGGTGTCGACCTCGCGGGCGCGCAGGCGCAGATCGGCTTCGCGACCGGCCAGCATCCGGGTGACGAGGTCGAGCGCAAAGAACTTTGCGGCCACCAACTGACGCGCTCGGGCCTGGGCGAGCTGTCGCGCTTCTTCCTGCTGACGCGGGTCGGGCGGCGGTGGCGGCAGATCGATCAGGCCGCGATCCATCAGGGCGCGCAGTCCCTCCGGACCCAGCCCCAGGCCCTGGGCGAGACGGCGAAGTTCGGCGACGTCCCGCTTGCCGTCGACGGTGATCAGCAGTGCCCGCAACGCCGGTGGCAGCTGGCGCTGACCCTGCGTGAGCATCTGTCTGGCGAGTTCGGTCTTTTGAGGCACTTGCATGGCCTGCGCATGGTGCGCATCGGTCGTTGACGCTTGATGACAAGACGATGGCGTCGGCGCTCGATCGCGCATTGCGGCACGGGCCCGCGATGACCACAATGGACCGACATCCTCCGCGACCGCTCGTCGGCCACGAGCGGCCGACAGCCCCACGCATCGACAAGGACACTCATGGACAAGCTGGTCATCCTGCATCGCGGCGCGCTGCGCGACAAATACGGCCGGGCCGGCCTGCAGCAGGTCGAGGCGGCCCTGCGTCAGCTCATCACGGCGGACAAGCGCCGCGGGATCGACACCGCGCTGGTCCCGGTCGATCTGGCCGGCACGATGAAGCCCTATGGCGTGCCTGCCGTGCCGCCCCGCGCGGACGCGCGATCCCTGAAGCTGGCCATCGATGCGGTGGCCAAGGCGCGTCAGCCGCATTACCTGCTGCTGCTGGGCGGTCCCGACCTGCTGCCGATGGTGCCGCTGCGCAACCCGGCGCACGGCGGTGAGCTGGGCGATGAGGACAAGATCGTCCCCAGCGATCTGCCCTATGCGTGCGACGCCGCCTACAGCATCGATCCCAACCGTTTCCTCGGGCCGACCCGCGTGGTGGGCCGTCTGCCCGACCTGCCCGGCGCGACGAAGCCCGACCTGCTGCTGCAGCTGATCCGCGCCGCCGCCCGCACCAAGCCCTTGCCGCGCGAGGCCTATCTGGCGAGCTTCGGGCTGTCCGCCGAGGTGTGGCAAGCCTCCACCCGGCTGAGCCTGACCAACCTGTTCGGCCATGCCGACAGCCTGCGCCTGTCGCCGCCGGACGGCCCGCGCTGGACCAAGGCGGACCTCGCCCCGCGTCTGCACTTCATCAATTGCCACGGCGTGGAAGACATGCCGGAGTTCTACGGTCAGCGGGACGAGGACTATCCGGTGGCCCATCGCTCGGCGCTGCTGAAGGATCGGGTGACGGCGGGGACGGTGGTCGCCGCGGAATGCTGCTACGGCGCCCAGCTCTTCGACCCCGCGCTGGCCGATGGCCAGTGGCCGATCGCGCTGCGCTATCTGGCGGATGGCGCGTCCGGCTTTCTCGGGAGCACCACCGTGGCTTACGGTCCGAGCGAAGGCAACGGCTCGGCGGACCTGGTGTGCCAGTACTTCCTTCAACGGGTGCTGGCCGGCGCGTCGATGGGGCGCGCCTTGCTGGAAGCCCGCCAGAAATTTGCCGGCGAACGCACCCATCTGGATCCGATGGATCTGAAGACGCTGGGGCAGTTCTATCTGTTGGGCGATCCCTCGCTGCAGCCGGTCGGCGTGGCGGGCCATGCGCTCAGCAAGACCGCGGCCTTCCGAAGGGCCTTCGCGGCGGTGCAGGACCGTGGCGTGCGCGGGCTGCGGCGGGAGCGACTGCAGCGAGAAGGACAGAACCTGGCACGCTCTTTGCCCCATCTGAAGCCCAGCGACGCACCCCCTGCAGCCGCCGTGCTGGCGGCGTTGCAACCGATGTTGCGCGAGTCGGGCCTGAAGCTGGCGGAATGCAGCCGCATCAGCTACCGGATCGATGGCGCGCCGGAGGAGCGGCGGGTGCATGTCTACAAAGGATGGGTCGATCGACGCCTGCTGGCGCTGATCGCCACCGAACAGGAGGGACAGCTTTTGCATGTGAGGCGCATGCATGCACGATGAACCGCAGGCCCCCACGCCGTCCCCGGACGCGACGCCGCCGCAATGCCTGATCGGGCGCCTGGAGCGGGCGAAGGTCCATACCGGCTCGAAAAGCGAGCGGGTGGCGCTTCGGCTGGTCCTGATCGAGCCGGTGGACGGGCAGGGCGCGATGGTGCTTCGGCGGGCCGGCGCCTCGCCCTATCAAGACCTGGAACTTCAGGCGCTGGAGGGGCAGGTCTTGCGGGTCGAAGGCGTGATGCGCAACAGCTACTTTCTTGTTCAGCACTATCGTGTCGTGAGCGCGGACCCGGCCGCTGACCCCTGAGCCAGCGGCCCGATCCTTCGGGATCACCGTGCGACGCGATCGAACGACCCAGATCCCCGGCGCTTGCCTTGGCGGCGCCCCCGACGTACAACCCCTCATCATCCACCCACCCACGAACAGGAGATTTCAGATGGCCAAGACCCCTTCCGACCGTTTGCTGGCTGACCTGCACCAGGTCGTGACCGATGCCGAATCGCTGCTGCGTGCCACCGCGGACCAGACCAGCGCCGGCGCTTCCGAGCTGCGCGCCCGGGTGCAGTCGACGCTGGACCGCGCCAAGAACAGCCTGGGTGAATTCCAAAGCGTCGCCGTCGAGCGCGCCAAGGCGGCCAGCAAGGCCACCGATGAATACGTCCACGACAATCCGTGGCAATCGATCGGCGTCGCCGCCGGTGTGGGCCTGCTGCTGGGTCTGCTGATCAGCGGCGGACGTCGCTGACCTCCTGCGGCATGAGGCCGCAGCGTTAGGGAAGTTTCTGCATCACCTTCGCGAGCCGAGGTGTGATGCAGAGCTTCCCTAGGTCTCTTCAGCGATCACTCGCTGCTGAGGGCCTTGGCGGGATTCTGCTCAGGCGCGGCGCCCGCGACGGGCAGGTGGCTGGCGCTTCCCGCGTCATGCGCGCTGGTCGGATTGACGGCCAGCCCCGTTCCGGTCGGCATCGGCGCATTCGCATCCGTTGGGAGCCCGGCGGCGGCATCGGGCGCGTTCAGCGCCGCGCCGGCCTTCAGCAACCCGTGTTGCCAGGCGTGCGGGGTGCGCAGCCAGCGTTCCAGATCCTCTGCCGGCATGGGCCGCGCAAACAGCCAGCCCTGGCCCTCATGGCAGCCCAGCGCCAGCAGATGCTGGCGCTGCTCTTCAGTCTCGATGCCTTCGGCGACGACCCGCATGCCGAGGCTGCGACCGAGGTTCACCACCAGTTGCGCAATCGTGGCGCCCGCCGCGGAACTCTGCGCTTCACGCACGAAGACACGGTCGATCTTGAGCCGCTCCACATCCAGCCGACGCAACTGGCTGAGCGATGAGAAGCCGGTGCCGAAGTCATCGATCGCGACGGTCGCGCCGGTGCTGCGGATTTCTTCCAGCACCCGCAACACCGCCGAGACCTCTTCCATCGCCATCGATTCGGTGATCTCGAGTTCCAGCAGATCCCCCGGAATGTCGGCATCAGCCAGCGCCTGACGCAGCGTGTCGATGAAGGCGGGCTGACGGAATTGCGCCAGCGAGATGTTCACCGCGATGCGGAAATCCGCGAAGCCGCTGTCGCGCAGTTGCCGGATCTGATAGCAGGCGGTGCGCAGCACAAATTCGCCGATCGGGACGATCAGGCCGGATTGCTCGGCCAGCGGAATGAATTGATCCGGCGGGACGAAATTCCCCTCCGACGTGCGCCAGCGCAGCAGCGCCTCGGCGCCGATGATGCGTTCGGTGATCAGGTCCACCTGCGGCTGGTAGACGACGAACAGGCGGCGCTCTTCAAAGCTGGCCCGCAGTCCCTTGAGCAGCTTGAAGCGCTCGCGGGCATCGATGCCCATCTCGGACGAGAAATACTGCGACGCCCCGCGATGCTGCGACTTCGCGCGCTTGAGCGCGATCTGCGCGTCCAGCAACAGTTCCGATCCCAGCATGCGGGACTGGGCCAGTCGCACCAGGCCGGTGGTGGCGGACAGCTGCAGTCGTTCGCCATCCACGGTGAACGGATCGGTGAACAGCTCGGCGATGCGCTCGCCGTTGACCATCTCATCCGGGCCGAGCAGGCCGAAGGCATTCGACGAGATGCGGGCCATCGTCGTGTTGAAGCCGAGCTGCTGGGCGAGTCGTTGCGCCACCGCCTGCAACACTTGATCGCCGAAGCGATGGCCGAAGGCATCGTTCACATCGGCGAAGTCGTCCAGGTCGATCAGCGCGAGGGTGATGCCCTCGGGCGACTTGAGGTTGTGTTCCAGCAGCTCGATGAAGCGGGTGCGGTTGGGCAGCGGCAGCAGCGGATCGTTGTAGGCCTGATCACTCAGCTGGCTGTAGAGAAACACGTTCTCCAGTCCGACCGAGATGTTGGAGCAGAAGGCGCCCAGCAGCTGGTGATCCAGGTCATCCAGGCCACGATGCGCTTCGACCAGCGCCGCCATCGCTCGCCCGCTCGGCAGGCCGAAATACAGCACCGTGCGGCCCTGTTCATGCTGGGTCTCGCGACGCAGCAGGCAGCGGGCGAGCAGCTCGCGCACCGGCGGCAGCGGCACATGGCTCAGTGTCTGGTTCAGCAGCGAGCTGTACTGGCCCGCCGCCGCGACGATGCGTGATTGGCCGCTGGTATCGCGCGGCCCCTGCACGCAGACCAGGCCTTCCGGCAGCGTGCTGAGCAATGTGCACAGCTGGCGCAGCACGCCATCGGCGAAACGAGTCAGCCCGTGCTGTCGGCCGAGCTCGGTGCTGGCCTCGACGATCATCTGCAGGCCCTGGCGATTCGCCTCCAGCGCGCGGATCTGCCGATAGGAACGGATCGCCGCCGTCAGCACCGTGTAGAGCCGGGTGCGGGTGAGCTCGGACTTGGTCTTGTAATCGTTGATGTCGTAGGCCTGGACCGTCTCGATCTCAGGCGCATAACCGGGCTGGCCGGTCCGCAGCACGATGCGCACTGCGCGTTGCTGCAGTTCATCGCGGATGTGTCGAACCAACTGCAGGCCGGCGTCCTCCGATTCCATCACCACATCCAGCAGCACCACCGCCAGATCGTTTTCCTCGACCAGCATCCGGCGTGCTTGCGCTGCGGATTGCGCATGCAGGAACTGCAGCGGCTGGCCTTCCACCAGCAGGCCTTGCATGGCGAGCTCGGTGGCGCGGTGGACATCGGTGTCGTCATCGACGATCAGCACGCGCCACGGCCGATGCGGCAGGGCACTGCCGCCGAGCGCGGCGGGATCGTCGTCGTCCAGGAATTGCAGCACGTCGTCCGCGTGGTCCACGGCCGCAGCGTCAGCGACGTCTGCGACGGCGACGACGTCGGCATGCGGCGGTGACTGGCGATCGGACATGGAAGGACCCTGCGTGTGTCGGCGGCGTTTCCATGCGCAACCAGACGTTAACCGGCACTGTAGCCCAAGGGGTCCGCCGGGGGCAGTCGGGACGGGTCTGTTTCCCCCGATTCAGTGGTAGCGTTCACGCCGACAGCGCGAGGGACGAGGAGAACTTCACATGAATGCACAGGATGGGGGACTGGCCGATCGGCTGCGCCGCGTGGCGGAACGCACGCTCGAGCTGGCGAAGGTGCGACTGGAGTTGCTGGGCGTGGAATTGCAGGCCGAGCTGCTCCGGCTGTTCGCCGCCTTGACCGGTCTGCTGCTGGCCTTGTTGCTGGGCGCCACCGCGCTGCTGCTGTTGCTGCTGGCCGCCTTGATGTGGCTGCCCGATGCCTGGCGCGCGCCGTTCGGCTTGGGGCTCGGGCTGCTGTGCTTGCTGGCGGCGGGACTGAGCTGGCGCTGGGCGCGGCAGCAGCTGGCGCAAGGCACGCCCTTCGCCGCGAGCGTGGCCGAGCTGAGCCGTGATCGACGCGCGCTCGACAGCGAATGGGGAGCCCGCTGATGTGGCGCGATGCCCAACAGCGGCTCAAGCTGCGGCAGCTGGAGCTCCAACTGCGCAGCGCCGAATTGCGGCTGGGCGTGGCCAGCGACCTGCGCGCGCTGGAGCAACCGATGCAATGGGCTGAGCGCGGCTATTCGCTGTGGCGTCTGCTGCGCAGCCTGCCACGCGGCTGGCATGCCGCCGGCGCGGTCGGCGGGCTGGGCGGCCTGGCCGGCTTGCTGATGCTGTTCCGTCGACCCGGCCGACTGGCCCGTTGGTGGGCCTGGCTCAGTCTTGGACGACGCATCTGGCGATGGCTGCGTCCCGGCACACGCGGCGCGCAGACCGGCGATCGCGCGGTCTGACCGGGCGGCTGATCGCCACGCGTCAGAGCCGCCGTCACGCTGACGTCGGTTTGACGCGGATGGGCCGTTCTGTCGTCACGTCCCGCGCGGTCTGACCATTCCGTCGCAACCGCCCATCCAAAAAGAAAAGCGCCGCGCATCAAAGCAGCGGCGCTTTGTCTTGGACGGGTCAGCGCGTTAACGCCGTCCGCGCTTGGCAGCGGAGCGCGGTCCCACCGTCGCGGCACTGCCGCTCGGCGAGTTGGGACGTGCGGGCCTCGCTGCCTGGCTGCGCGTGAGGCCGCCAGTGCTCGTCGCGGCGGCGCTCTTCGTTGCGCTCTTCACCGAGCTCTTCACGCCGCTCGATGTCACCGGCCGTGCGCCGGCGCCCGCCGGCCGCGCGGGCGCACGGGCGGCGCCCGTCTCCCGAGGCGGCAGACCGGTGTGCTGGGTCAGGATCTGACCGGCGCGCGGCTTGTTCGGCGCGGTCTTGGTGCCGGCCTCGGTCGAGTTCTTCCGACGCGCGGATTGATAGCCGCCATCGGTCGCGGGCTGGAAGGTCGGGATCAGATGGTGCTTGCCGTTGCCGATCAGATCGGCGCGGCCCATCTCCTTGAGCGCTTCGCGCAGCAGCGGCCAGTTGTTGGGATCGTGATAGCGCAGGAAGGCCTTGTGCAGCCGGCGACGGCGCTCGCCCTTGACGATGTCCACCGCTTCGCTGTCGCGGGTCACCTTCTTGAGCGGATTCTTGCCCGAGTGGTACATCGCGGTCGCGGTCGCCATCGGGCTCGGATAGAAGGTCTGCACCTGGTCCGCGCGGAAGCCGTTGCGCTTGAGCCAGAGGGCCAGATTCATCATGTCCTCATCGGCCGTGCCCGGATGGGCCGCGATGAAGTAGGGGATGAGGTACTGCTTCTTCCCGGCCGCGGCGCTGGCTTGCTCGAACAACTGCTTGAAGCGGTCGTAGGTGCCGATGCCCGGCTTCATCATCTTGGACAGCGGACCGCCTTCGGTGTGCTCGGGCGCGATCTTCAGGTAGCCGCCCACGTGGTGGGTGACGAGTTCCTGGATGTACTCCGGCGATTCGATGGCCAGGTCATAACGCAGACCGGACCCGATCAGGATCTTCTTGACGCCGCGCAGCGCGCGGGCGCGCCGGTACAGCTTGATCAGCGGCCCGTGGTCGGTGTGCAGGTTCGGACAGATGCCCGGATAGACGCAGCTGGGCTTGCGGCAGGCGGCCTCGATCTCGGGGCTCTTGCAGCCGATGTGCCACATGTTGGCGGTCGGTCCGCCGAGGTCGGAAATGATGCCGGTGAAGCCCTTGACCTTGTCGCGGATGTCCTCGATCTCGCGGATCACCGAATCCTCGCTGCGGCTCTGGATCACGCGGCCTTCATGCTCGGTGATCGAGCAGAAGGTGCAGCCGCCGAAGCAGCCTCGCATGATGTTCACCGAGAAGCGGATCATTTCCCAGGCCGGGATCTTGGTGCCGTGATCGTGGCTGCCGTCCTGGTCCGCATAGACCGGGTGCGGGCTGCGGGCATATGGCAGGTCGAAGACATGGTCCATCTCTGCCGTCGACAGCGGAATCGGCGGCGGATTCAGCCAGACATCGCGGTCCACGCCACCCGACGAGTGGCGCTGGACCAGCGCGCGCGCATTGCCCGGATTGGTTTCCAGGTGCAGCACGCGGTTGGCATGGGCATAGAGCACGGGGTCGCTGCGGACCTGCTCGAAGGCCGGCAGCCGGATCACGGTGCGGTCACGCGGCGTGGTCAGCGCCCGGCCATCGCCGCCGGTGCGCGCCAGCGGCTTGCGGATGATCTGGATCGGCTTGACCACCGGCAGGCCGGGCTCGGCGGGAGCGGCGGCGTCCGGCGTCGCGGCGCCGGCGGCCTGGCCCTGCTGCTTGGCGCAGTCGGTGCCCTGGTCGGCGGCGGCTTCCTCGGTGGTCATGTAGGGACTGAGCAGCGCGTCGATCTTGCCGGGCGCATCGACTTCGGTGGAGTCGATCTCGAACCAGCCGTCCAGCGAGGCGTCGTCCGGGCGACGCATGAAGGCGGTGCCGCGCACATCGGTGATGGATTCGATCGGCTTCTTCTGCGCCAGTCGGTGGGCGATCTCGATGATCGCGCGCTCGGCGTTGCCATAGACCAGCAGGTCGGCCTTGGAGTCGACCAGGATGGAGCGGCGGACCTTGTCCTGCCAGTAGTCGTAATGCGCGATGCGGCGCAGCGAGGCCTCGATGCCGCCGATGATCACCGGCACATCCTTGAAGGCTTCCTTGCAGCGCTGGGTGTAGACCAGCGTGGCCCGGTCCGGACGCTTGCCGGCTTCGCCGCCCGGCGTGTAGGCGTCGTCGGAGCGGATTTTTCGATCAGCCGTGTAATGGTTGATCATCGAATCCATGTTGCCGGCCGCCACGCCGAAGAACAGGTTGGGCTTGCCCAGGGCCTGGAAGGCCTCCGCCGAGTGCCAGTCCGGCTGCGCAATGATGCCGACGCGAAAGCCCTGCGCCTCCAGCGTGCGCCCGATCACCGCCATGCCGAAGCTGGGATGGTCCACATAGGCGTCGCCGCTGACGATGATGATGTCGCAGCTGTCCCAGCCAAGCTGGGTCATCTCGGCCCGGCTCATCGGCAGGAACGGCGCGGGGCCGAAGCGCTTGGCCCAGAAGGGCCGGTAGGCGGTCAGCGTCTTCTGGCCGATCTTCTTCAGATCAGCGGTCGGACGGGTCGGCGGGGAGGAAGTGGAGACGGACACGGCGGCGGCTGGGGCGTGGGCAACCGGGTATTGTCGCCGCAGGCTCCCTTCCGGCCCAGCAGCGCCCTGATAATCCTGGGGCTTTCCACCGGATATCCGCCGATTGGTGTCTCTTGCCGGGCCGGGCCGACGCGCGGCTGGGCGCCCGTCCCGGCGCGGCGTGGCGGGTCAGGTGGCGTCGGCGACGCTGGCCCGTGAGGGCTTGCTGGCTTCGCAGACGGCCTGGCGGCCCAGGGTGCGGCGTTCGGTGTCGGTCAGCGGCGCGAAGCGGTTGACGACGGGATGGGCCAGGCTGGACAGGTAATGCTCCAGGCGCCGCTGGCCGATGTCGATCAGATCGAAGGCGTCGGGATCCAGGATCCAGTGGTGCAGCAGACCGCCCACCAGCGCCATCAGGCCGACGGCCGCTTCCTGGGTGTTCAGGCCTTCGGGCAACTGCCTGAGCCGGATCGCGCGTTCGAAGGCTTCGCGGTTATGGGCCGTCCATTCGCGGTGCGCGGCGACCTTGCGGTCGCGGATGGTGGCCATTTCGCCGACGAATTCCACGCGCAGATTGGCGATCTCGAAGGCGCGCCGGGTGCGGGCGTTGTGCACCGTGCAGTGGAAGACATTCATCAGCCCCAGGCGGAGGTCTTCCAGCGGACGGTCCGGCGACGGGGAGGTGGCGGCTTCGATGCCTTCCTCCAGCGGCATGGTGGCCCGCTCCATCATGGCGTTGAACAACTGCACCTTGTCTTCGAAGTGCCAGTACACCGCGCCGCGGGTCACGCCCGCCGCCTGGGCGATGTCCTGCAGCGAGGTCTTGGAGACCCCGCGTTCATGAAAAAGCAGCTCTGCCGCGTCGAGCAGACGGCTGCGTGTTTCCTGAGCTTCCTGTTTGGTTCGGCGTGCCATAAGTCAGGAGTTTAGGTGAAGAAACATACATGCACGAATGTATGTATATACTCCGGGCCTTCGCGCCTGCCAGTTGGCCGTTCCCGGCTCGTGTCCTGAAGGATTCGATGTCGATTCGCCACGCTGCCTACCGTCGTTGGAAGGTCCGTGGCTTGCCCAGGAGCGCCGTCGCCCCGGGCGAGTCCGTGAAAACACCAAGAATTTCACCCAATCAGTCTTTCGAGAGGAATCCCATCGTGACGTCTTTGCCTCTGTCTCACGAATCGTCGGGGTCGACGCCGCGCCTGCAGGCCGGTGCGCGCTTGTTGTATCTGCTGCCGCTGGTGGTGTCCCTCGCGGCGGTGCTGACCGCTTGCAGCAAGGATGAAAAGGCGGGCGCCGCGCCGGCGGGGGGCATGCCGCCCGCCAATGTCGGCGTGGTGACGGTCGGCACCCAGCCCGTGGCGCTGCAATCCGAGCTCCCAGGTCGGGTGGAAGCGCTGCGCACCGCGCAGGTGCGCGCGCGAGTGAACGGCGTGGTGCTCAAGCGCCTGTTCACCGAAGGTTCCGAGGTCAAGGCGGGCCAGGCGCTCTTCCTGATCGACCCCGCGCCCTATCAAGCCGCGCTGGACAGCGCCAACGCCACCCTGGCCAAGGCGCAAGCCAACCTGGCGCAGGCCTCGGCGCAGGCCGAGCGCAACAAGCCGCTGGCCGATGCGAAGGCGATCAGCCAGCAGGAATACATCAGCTCGGTGGCCACCGCCAAGTCGGCCGAAGCCGATGTCGCCGCCGCCAAGGCGTCGGTGGTGCAGGCCAAGCTGAGCCTGGACTATGCCCACGTCTACGCGCCGATCTCGGGCCGCATCGGCCGCGCGCTGGTGACCGAAGGCGCGCTGGTGGGATCGGCTGATGCCACCCAGCTCGCGCTGATCCAGCAGGTCAGCAGTGTCTACGTCAACTTCACCCAGTCCGCCAACGAAGTGCAGACCATGCGCCGCGCCCTGGCCGCAGGTCAGTTGCGCAGCGCCGGCGCCAATGCCGCGCAGGTGGAGATCGTGCTGGATGACGGCTCGGTCTACGGCCGTCCCGGCAAGCTGCTGTTCACCGATCTGACGGTGGACCCGACCTCCGGTCAGGTGACCCTGCGCGCCGAAGTGCCCAACAACGACGGGCTGCTGCTGCCCGGCCAGTATGTGCGGGTGCGGGTGGCGCAGGCCGAATTGCCGGCGGCCATCATGCTGCCGCAGCAAGCCGTGACCCGCGGCACGGCGGGCGACACCGTGCTGGTGGTCGGCGCGGACAACAAGCCGGTGCCGCGCAAGATCAAGGTCGGCAACGCCATCGGCAACCAGTGGGTGGTGCTGGAAGGCCTGAAGGCCGGCGAGCGCGTCATCGCCGACGGCTTCCAAAAGATGATGGTCCCCGGCGCCCCGGTCAATCCGGTCCCGTTCTCGGCGGCCAGCGCGGCCTCCGGCGCCGCGCCGGCGGCCTCCGCCGCGGCCATTCACTGAGCGCCTGACGCTCGGGAAGGATCCAAGACATGGCACGTTTCTTCATTGATCGCCCCATCTTTGCGTGGGTGATCGCACTCTTCATCCTGGTCTTCGGCGGCGTGGCGATCACGCAGTTGCCGATTGCCCAGTACCCGACCGTCGCACCGCCGTCGCTGTCCATCAACGTCGCCTATCCGGGCGCGTCGGCCAAGACGCTGGACGAGGCGGTGATCTCCGTCATCGAGCAGGAGCTCAACGGCGCCCCCGGCCTCGCCTACATGGAGTCGGTCAGCCAGGCCAACGGCACCGGCGCGATCACGGTGACCTTCGAATCGGGCACCAACATCGACCTGGCGCAGGTGGAAGTCCAGAACCGCCTCTCGCGCGCGACCCCGCGCCTGCCGGCGGCGGTGACGCAGCAGGGCGTGCGGGTCGACAAGGCCCGCTCGAACTTCCTGCTGTTCGTGACGATGTCGTCCAAGGACGGCTCGATGGACCCGATCGCGCTGGGCGACTACGCCGCCCGCAACGTCGTGCCGGAAATCCAGCGGATTCCCGGCGTCGGTCAGGCCCAGCTGTTCGGCTCTGAACAGGCGATGCGCATCTGGCTGGATCCGGCCAAGATGCAGTCCTTCAACCTCAGCCCCGCCGAGGTGAATGCCGCCATCACCGCGCAGAACGCGCTGGTGCCGGCGGGTGTGCTGGGTGACCGTCCCAACACCAGCAGCCAGACCATGTCCGCGACCATCGTGGTCAAGGGCCAGCTGGAAAACAAGGAGCAGTTCGGCAACATCGTTCTGCGGGCCAACACCGACGGCTCCACCGTCCGTCTGAAGGACGTGGCGCGCATCGAGCTGGGCGGCCAGAGCTACGGCACCTATGCCCGACTGAACGGCAAGCCCTCGACTGGCGTCGGCGTGCAGCTGTCGCCGACCGGCAATGCGCTGGGCACGGCGAAAGCGGTGAAGGCGCGCATGGAAGAGCTCAAGAAGTTCTTCCCGGCCGGCGTGGAATACAACGTTCCCTACGATTCGTCCAAGTTTGTCAGCATCTCCATCGAGCAAGTCGTGCACACGCTGGTGGAAGCCATCGTGCTGGTGTTCCTGGTGATGTTCCTGTTCCTGCAGGACTGGCGCTACACGCTCATCCCCACGCTGGTGGTGCCGGTGGCGCTGCTGGGCACCTTCGGGATCATGCTGATGATGGGCTTCTCCATCAACGTGCTGACCCTGTTCGGCATGGTGCTGGCGATCGGCATCCTGGTCGACGATGCGATCGTCGTGGTGGAGAACGTCGAGCGCATCATGAGCGAGGAGGGACTCTCCCCGCGTGAGGCCACCCGCAAGGCGATGAGCCAGATCTCCGGCGCGATCATCGGCATCACCACGGTGCTGATCGCGGTGTTCATCCCGATGGCCTTCTTCGCCGGCTCGGTCGGCAACATCTATCGTCAGTTCTCGCTGGCGATGGTGGCCTCGATGGCGCTGTCCGCGCTGATGGCGCTGTCGCTGACGCCCGCGCTGTGCGCCACGCTGCTCAAGCCGGTGGATGCCGGCCATCACCACGAGAAGCGCGGCTTCTTCGGCTGGTTCAACCGCGGCTTCTCCCGCACCGCCAAGGGCTATGAAGGCTGGGTCGCGCGACTGCTCAAGCGCAGCGGCTCGATGATGGTCGCCTTCGTCGCGGTCGTGGCGGTGGTGGGCTGGTTGTATGTCCGCATGCCCACCAGCTTCCTGCCCAATGAAGACCAGGGTTACCTGATCGTCAACGTGCAGCTGCCTCCGGGCGCGACCTCCAACCGCACCGAAGCGGCAGTGGCCACGGTCGAAGAGTTCCTGCACAAGCAGCCCGAAGTGGCCGACACCATCGGCGTGATCGGTTTCTCGTTCTCCGGCCAGGGCCAGAACGCGGCGCTGATCTTCGTGCCGCTCAAGCCCTGGGACGAGCGCAAGGGCGCCGAGCATGCGGCCTCGGCCGTGGCTGGTCGCGTCATGGGCGCGATGATGATGGGCGTGCGCGATGCCTTCGTCTTCCCGCTGTCGCCCCCACCGATCCAGGAACTCGGCAATGCCACCGGCTTCGCGCTGCGGTTGCAGGATCGCGGCGGGCTCGGCCACGAGGCGCTGCTCAACGCCCGCAACCAGCTGATGGGCATGGCGTCCAAGAACAAGCTGATCGCCACCATCCGACCGGACGGCCTGGAAGATGCGCCGCAACTGCAGATCGACATCGACCGCGCCAAGGCGCAGGCGCTGGGCGTGAGCTTCGACACCATCGCCCGGGTGCTGGGCACGCAGCTGGGCTCCAGCTATGTGAACGACTTCCCGAGCAGCGGCCGCATGCAGCGCGTCGTGGTGCAGGCAGACGCCGCGCGCCGCTCGACGCCGGAAGACGTGCTCAAGCTCAACGTCACCAATGCGTCGGGCACCAGCGTGCCGGTGTCGGCCTTCGCCACCAGCCGCTGGATCACCGGCCAGATGCAGGCCACCCGGTACAACGGCTATCCGGCAATGCGGTTGGCCGGCGATCCGGCGCCGGGTGCGTCGTCCGGTCAGGCGATGAAGGAACTGGAAAACATGATCGCCCAGCTCCCGCCCGGCATCGGCTTCGAATGGACCGGTCTGTCGCGTGAAGAGCAGCTGTCGGGCTCGCAGGCCGGCATCCTGCTGGCGTTCTCGCTGCTGGCGGTGTTCCTGTGCCTGGCCGCGCTGTATGAAAGCTGGTCGATCCCGCTGGCGGTGATCCTGGTGGTGCCGCTCGGCCTGCTGGGCGCGCTCGCCGGTGCGACCTTGCGCGGCATGCCGAACGACGTCTACTTCAAGGTCGGCCTGATCACCATCATCGGCCTGTCGGCGAAGAACGCGATTCTGATCATCGAGTTCGCGAAAGACCTGCAGGCGCAAGGCAAGGGCCTGATCGAGTCGATCCTGGAAGCGGCGCATCTGCGCTTCCGCCCGATCATCATGACCTCGATGGCCTTCATCCTGGGCGTGACGCCGCTGTTCTTCGCCAGTGGCGCCGGTGCGGCCAGCCAGCGTGCCATCGGCACCGGCGTGCTGTCCGGAATGATCACCGCGACCGTGCTGGCCGTGGTCTTCGTGCCGGTGTTCTTCCTGGTCGTGCGCCGCTTCTTCAAGGGCAGCGAACGCCAGCGCAAGATGCATGCGCATGAACTCGACGGTCCGTCGGCCCGGAACGCGGACGGCATCTGATGCGGAGCAACACCATGAAGAAGAGCACATTGACCGCGCTGTCGGCGGCCGCACTGACCGTGCTGCTGACCGGCTGCATGAACCTGGCGCCGTCGCATCAGCGCCCCGAGGCCCCGGTGGCGCCGCAGTGGCCGCAAGGCACCGGCGCGGAAGCCCCGGGCGCGCAGGCCGCCGCGCAATTGCAGTGGCAGCAGTTTTTCGGCGATGCGCGACTGCGTGAGCTGATCACGCTGGCGCTGACCAACAACCGCGACATGCGCATCGCGCTGCTGAATGTGGACGTCGCCCGCGCCCAGGCGGGCGTCGCCGCCGCCAATCGCTGGCCGACGCTCAACCTCGGCGCGAATGCGTCGCGCGGTCCGGCCACCACGTCCAATGGCGATGTCCGCATCGTCAACAGCTACCAGGCCGGGCTGCAGATCAGCGCTTATGAGCTGGACCTGTTCGGTCGCCTGCGCAACAGCAGCGAGGCCGCCTTCGCCAGCTACCTGGCCAGCGCCGAAGCTGCGCGCACGGCGCAGATCACGCTGGTCGCCGGTGTGGCGACGGCCTATCTGTCGGTGCAGGCGGACGAAGAGCTGTTGGCGCTGACCCGCCAGACGCTGGCCACCCGCGAGGACAGCCTCCGGCTGATGCAGCTGAAGTTCGACAATGGCGCTGCGTCCAACCTGGACCTCAGCACCGCGAAGTCGTCCTATGAAGCGGCGCGCGCCACCTTGGCGCAGCTGGAGCGCACCCGTCAGCAGGACCTCAACTCGCTGACGCTGCTGGTGGGCCAGCCGCTGCCGCAGGATCTCACCGTCGCACAGCCGCTGGCCTCGCAGACCATGGGATCGTTGATGGCGGGTCTGCCATCGGAAGTGCTGGTGCAGCGTCCTGACGTGCGTCAGGCCGAGCAGCAACTGGTCGCGGCGGAAGCCAACATCGGCGTGGCCCGCGCGGCGTTCTTCCCGAGCATCTCGCTGACCACCAGCGTGGGCACGGCCAGCAGTGCGCTGTCGGATCTGTTCAGCCGCACCGCCTGGAGCATCGCCGGCTCGGCCCTCATGCCGATCTTCGATGCGGGCCGCAACCGTTCCAACCTCGAGGCGGCCAAAGCCAACCAGAAGATCGCCGTGGCGCAGTACGAGAAGGTGGTGCAGACCGCGTTCAAGGAAGTCGCCGATGCGCTGGCCGGCCGAGCCACGCTCGATGAGCAACTGCGCGCGCAGGAGGCCCAGGCCGCAGCCGAGGCCACCCGGCTGCAGCTGGTGGAGCTGACCTACCGCAACGGCGCGGCCTCCAGCCTGGACCTGCTGGATGCGCAGCGCGCCACCTTCACGGCGCAGCAAAGCGCGCTGCAGGTGCGGCTCGCGCAACTGCAGAACCAGGTGCAGCTCTACAAGGTGCTCGGCGGCGGCGTGGATCCTGCGCAACGCCCATCCTGAGCGTGAAGGGCTTCTCGCCCGGGATTTCCGGCTTCGGCCGGGCTCATCCCGGGCTCGTCATCTGACATCTCTTCACCGGCTTCGCCCATGAGGCACCGATTCGCGTCAGCGGTCGGTGCCTTTTTCTTTGACGAGGCGATGCGCGCTCACGGCCCACGATGGCCGATCGATCCCGATGACATCGCGGTGCGCGGGGCGCTGCGGTCGGCACACCTCGGACGAGGATTTCGCCGGTCTGCGGTCACATGAATCCTTGCAGCGTCACGTCGCAGGTCGACGCCCCCATCAAGCGCCGACTACGGCCCTCAGCGCGCGAACTTCCACTACCAAAGCTGGTGGAGTTCTTCCCTATTGAGGTGGGGCAGGCCAGCGATTGATCTAGCGCAGACTGTGCGGCGATGGCACTGACGTGCCATCGATGACTTTGCATGATCGATGGTCTCAGCCACTCTCAGGCCCTCGGCTCGACGCCATGTACTTTCCCTATCTCCACGGCATGCAGAAGGAGATCCTGGCGCTGCGCCAGTTGGCTCCGATCCTGGCGCAGGACGCGCATGTGCAGCCCGTCATCGAGCCCGTGCGGCATGTGCTGGCGTCCCTGCGACAGACCTTGCAGATCTGCGAGACGGCGGGTCTTCCCACCTGGCTGGTGGTGAATCCGGTGAACCAGGATTTCGACGACGTGGCCGCGCCGGTGTCGCTGGATTGGGGCCGGCATCTGCTCGCCGCGATGGGGCCGCGCCGCGCCATCCGTCCGACCTTGCTGGTGCATCGCCGGATGACGCCGGAACTGGTGAGGCTGTTCGCGCAATCCTTCGTCGCGCAGCCGGTCGGGCTGGTGATCGTGCCGGGCGCGATGGCGATGGAGGCGCTGCTCGACATGCTGCGTGGCGCCCAACTGGAGCGCGTGTTCTTCAAGACCGAGCCGCCGTCAGCGACCAGTCTGGCGATGATCGGCCGCGAGCGCTGTCTGTGGGTCGAGAACCGGCCGGTGTCGATGCCGATCGATCTGCGCCGGGGCTCCACCGCTCCCCACGCCGGGCGGCAGTTCTTCAGCGATTCCCTGGCTCATTTCCTGGTGGAGGGCGGTCCCGGCTTCTCGGACCACACCAGCCTGCCGTCGCGGCCGGGCGCCAGCGGCCCTTCGGGCGCGGATCAGTTTCACCTCAGCCATTGCCAGCGCGTCGCGCCGGTGGGAGCAATCAGCATCGATTACTTCCTGGCGGATCGCACCACCGACACTCGCGAGTCGCCGCCTGCGGCCCGAGACGTCGCCGACACCGAACGGGCCGATCCAGCGACGGACGCCATCGTCGGTTCCGACGCTTCCGCCGCTTCTGCCGATCCCGATGCGCCGTCGGCGCACGCCGCCGAGGCGGCTCACCCGACCGCGCCGGCGGCCTCGGAGCCTCGCTTCTTCGGCGCGCTTCGCAAGTTGTGCGCCGCCGTCGCCGACGACACCACGGTCTGCTTCGGACCTACCCTCGGCCTGGAGCGCTTCCTCGCCTGCCGCACGGCCACGGCGGCGCCATCGCCCGCGATGATCCGGCAGTGGCAACTGATGCATCACCTGGAATTGGTCAGCGGCGTGCTGGCGCGGCGCTTTCCTCTGGACGGCTGAGGCGGCTGACCTCCGCCGTGCGAGGCGCAGGCGCCCCGTTGGCGATCAAGCGCCTGCAGCGACCGCGCCAATGCCTTCAGCGGCCGGGTCGGCCGTGGCGGCGCTCAAGCGCACGGGAATGCCGCTCAACACCGACGTGCCGGACACCGGATCCCGCCATTCCTCGTCCAGCAGCAGGTTGATGTTGACTCCCGGTTGCTGCGCCGCCACCTGGAGCTGAGCCCCGGGCAGGTCGTGGCCCCAACCGTGCGGCAGGCTGACGACGCCGATCCGGAGATCGGTGTTCAGCTCCACCGGCGCGATCAGGCTGCCGCGGGCATTGCTCAATCGCGCCAGTTGGCCATCCTGCAAGCCCACCCGCGCGGCATCGTCGGGATGGACCATCAAGGTGCAGCGCGCCTTGCCCTTGGCAAGCACCGGCAGGTTGTGCATCCAGCTGTTGTTGCTGCGGGTGTCGCGCCGGCCGATCAGCAGCAGCTCATCGCCCAGCGGCCGCTGCAAGGCGGCGTCGACTTGCTGAAGGTCGTCCAGCACGGGCGCGGGCGCGAGTTCGATGCGGCCGGACGCGGTGCGCAGCAATTCCGGCAGACGCGGTGCCAGCTCGCCCAGATCGATGCCTTGCGGCGCCGCTTTGACTCGGGCCAGCGTGAGGCCGTCGGGCCGGGTGCCGAAGCCGTCGCCATACGGCCCGCTGCGCAAGGCCAGATCCAGCCAGCGGGCCGGTCCGGCGCCGCCGTCCAACAGGCTGAAGATCGCGTCGGCGCGGTCGCCCGCCTGGCGCCGCAGTTCGCTCATCAGCGCGGCATCGTCCAGCGCCTGGATAGCTTCGCGATCCGCGTGCGGATGACCGCTGACGATCGCGGTCAGCTGCAGCAAGGTGCGCCACTCCGGTTGGGCCGGCTCGTCGCCCGCGCTCGCGGCGCCGGAGGGGTCGGACAGGCCTTCGCGCGAGGACGGCAGCACCGGCCCTGACCAACGCGCATGGTTGCGCCAGGACAGCTGGGAGAAGACCAGGTCGTAATGCCAGTCCTCCAGCGGTGACGGCGGCGGCAGGATCAGATGCGCATGTCGGCTGGTCTCGTTGATGTACGGGTCCAGGCTGATCATCAGGTCCAGACCGTCCAGCGCCTGGGCCAACCGGGCGCCGTTCGGAGCGGACAGCACCGGATTGCAGGCCACGGTGATGAGCGCGCGGACCTGGCCTTCTCCCGGCGTGTCGATTTCCTCGGTCAGGCAGCTGATGGGCAACTCGCCCATCACTTCGGGCGCGCGGCTCACTCGGCTGTGACGTCGTCCGATGGCCACGCCTTTGCCTTGTCCGGATCGGCCCTGCGTGTTGGCCGCGAAAGCGGCGGCCTTCGGGAACATCAAGCCGCCGGGCGCATCGAGGTGGCCGGTCAGGATATTCAGGAGATCGACCAGCCAGCTGTTGAGCGTGCCGAATCGCTGGGTGCAGGTGCCGATGCGGCCGTAGAGCGCGGCGCGCTCGGTGGTCGCCAGCTCGCGCGCGAGACCGCGTTGGACCTCGGCGCTGAGGCCGCAGTGCGCGGCACAGCGCTCCGGCGGGTAGCGACGCGCCAGCGCTTCGACGGTCTCGAGTCCATTCAGATGCGGGGCGAGTCGGCCCGGCTGCACCAGGCCCTCGTCGAACAGCGTGTGCAGCATGCCCAGCAGCAGGAACACATCGCCGCCGGGACGGATCGGATGATGCACGTCCGCCGCCTGCGCGGTCTCGGTGCGGCGCGGATCGATGACCACGATGCGCCCGCCACGGGCGCGCATCGCCTTGGCCTTGCCGCGGTAGTCGGGCACGGTCCACAGGCTGCCGTTGCTCACCATCGGATTCGCGCCCAGCACGATCAGCAGGTCGCTGCGCGGCAGGTCCGGCACCGGCACGCTCAGCCAGTGGCCATACATCAGGCCGCAGGCGAGTTGCTTGGGCATCTGATCGAGCGTCGAGGCCGAGAAGATGTTGCGCGTGCCCAGCGCGCGCACCAGCCCCGGGAAATAGCTGAACAGGCCGATCTTGTGCGAAGCCGGATTGCCGATGCTCACGGCGATCGCATCCGCGCCATGGCGCTCGCGCAGGGGCGGGAGGCGCTGCTGGATCTCGTCGAAGGCCTCGGCCCAGCTGATCGGCGTGAAGCGGCCATCGGCCTGGCGGCGCATCGGCTGACGCAGGCGGTCCGGGTCTTCATGAAGGTCCTTCAGCGCCACGCCCTTGGGGCAGAGATAGCCCTGACTGAAGGGATCCTGCGCCGCGCCGCGGACGGCGATCACCTTCGGTCCTTCCCGGCTGGGCGCGGTGTGGATCTCCAGTCCGCAGCAGGCTTCGCAAAGCGGGCAGATCCGGTAGTGAACGCGGCTGCCCGCTGCGGCCTCGCCAGCGTCGGTGACGGAGGAGGGGCCCGGGACGTCGGTCGCGCCGTGGGGCTCGCCGTGGGTGGGTGGGGTCATGCCGGTCTCCACGTCGTTCGTTGTTGGATGCGAATGATTGTGGGACGGTCCGTGCACCCCCGTCGTCATGTCCGCGACAGCGGCGAGGGCGGCCGCGCGTGCGCGTCAGCGCCCGCGGCACGCGGCCGCCGGGAAGCGTCGCGGCATACTTCGGCCTCATGAAAATCGACATCGGTGGCGGCGTTCGCCTGTTCGTGGATGTGGAAGGTCCGGGCCTGGTGCCGGATGGCCCGCGCATGCGGGAAAAGCCCACATTGATCTGCATGCATGGCGGGCCGGGCTTCGACCACGCGGCCTTCAAGCCGGCGTTCAGCCAGCTCGCCGACCTGGCCCAGATCGTCTATTACGACCATCGCGGCCACGGCCGCAGCGATCCCCGTCCGTCGGACGAGTGGAATCTGGATGTCTGGGCCGACGATGTGGTGCGCCTGTGCGATGCGCTGGGCATCGAGAAGCCGATCGTGCTGGGCCAGTCCTTCGGCGGCTTCGTCGCGCAACGCTACATCGCCCGTCATCCGGGTCATGCGTCGAAGGTGGTGTTGTCCAGCACCTCGCACCACATGGGTCTGGAGCGCAAGCTCGCCGCTTTCGAGCGCCGTGGCGGTCCCGAAGCCCGCGCGCTGGCCGAGGCCTTCTGGAGCCGACCCTCGCTGGCCACCTTCGAGGCCTACTGGGCGGGCGTGCGTCACCTCTACAACACCCAGCCGGCGGCCGACCCGGAAGCGGGTGCCCGCACGAGGATGAACCTCGACATCCTGCTGCACTTCGTCGCGGGCGAGAAACAGGACCTCGGCCTGCTGCAGGGTCTGGCGCGGGCGCAATGCCCGGTGCTGGTGATGGTGGGCGAGGACGACCCGGTCTGCCCGCTCGAGGACGCGCTGGACATCCATGACGCGCTGCCCGCCGCCTGGCGCCAGCTGGCGCGCTTCCCCGGCGTGGGTCACGGCGCCTGGCGGGATGATCCGGTGGCGGCGTTCGCGGTGCTGCGGCGCTTCATCGCCGAATAATCGTCATCGACCCTGCGCTGCCAGCCCGGCCGCACCTCGCGGCGCTGGGCGGCGGTTCAGGGTGTCAGGTCAGGTCAGGTCACGTCAGGTCAAGTCGAGTCCCAGCATCGTGCCGACCCGCAGGGTCAGCATCACCAGGCCGATCACCAGCAGCACGAAGAGCACCGAGACGATGACCGTGGTGCGAAGCACCGCGCGCTGCGATGCGGGGCCGTTGTTCTTCCTGGCCTGGTCGTAATGCCATTTGACCGCCAGGAACATGCCGATGGCCAGCACGATCACCTTGAAGGCGATGAAGACGGTCGGGACCCATTCCATTTCCATGATGTCGTTTTCCGGGCTGGGCATTGGTGCCCATCTTTCCAGCCGCCACTGTGCGCCGGACGGCCGGAAAAAAACAGATTCAGATTCCCGTAAAAACACCGGATCAGATGGGCGCGCCGTGACGGCGCGCCCCAGGTGCGACCCGCCCTCTCGCGCATCGGCCTACAGTGCGGCAATGCCTGCGTCCGACCCGATCAGCCCCTCCGCATGAAGCGCTATGAAGTCCTCGCCGATGACCTGGCGGCCGCCATCGCCGCGGGTCGTCTGCGGGCGGGCGACCGCCTGCCGTCGGTGCGCGAGGCCAGCCGTGATCGGGGCGTTAGTGCGTCGACCGTGTTCGAGGCCTATTACCTGCTGGAAGCGCGCGGGCTGATCGAAGCGCGGCCGCGATCGGGCTATTTCGTCCGGACCGCGGCGATGACGCCGCTCGAGCCGCAGGCCTCGGCGCCGCGCACCGAGGAGCGCAGCGTCGAGGTCTCGGAACTGGTGTTCGATGTGCTGGGGCTGACGCGCAATCGGTCGGTGGTGCCGCTGGGCTCCGCCTTTCCCAGTCCGACGCTGTACCCGCTGGACAAGCTCGCCCTGGCCTTGGGCAAGGCCACGCGGGGCCTGGATCCGTGGCGCACGGTGGAGGACCTCTCGCCCGGCAGTGCGGAGCTGCGGCGCCAGATCGGCCTGCGCTATCTCGGCACCGGCTGTCAGGTGGATGCGGATGAGATCGTCATCACCAACGGCGCGATGGAGGCCCTGAATCTGTGTCTGGAGGCGGTCACCCAGCCCGGGGACCTGGTCGCGATCGAATCGCCCACCTTCTACGGCGCCTTGCAGGCGCTGGAGCGGCGCGGCCTCAGGGCCGTCGAGGTCGCGACCCATGCGCGCACCGGCGTGGATGTCGGGGCCTTGGCCGCGGTGTTGGCGCGTCATCCGGTCAAAGCCTGCTGGCTGATGCCCAACTTCCAGAATCCGCTTGGCAGTCTCATGCCCGATGCGGCGAAGGCGGCGCTGGTGGCGTTGCTGGCGGAGCACGACATCCCGCTCATCGAGGACGACGTCTACGGCGAGCTGTACTTCGGCGCTCGACCGCGCCCGGCCAAGGCCTGGGACACATCCGGGCGGGTGCTGCATTGCAGCTCGTTCTCGAAGTCGCTGGCGCCGGGTTACCGGGTGGGCTGGGTGGCGGCGGGTCGATGGGCGCGGGAGGTCAGCCGTCGCAAGCTGATGAGCTCACTGGCCACGCCGGTGCCGATGCAGGAAGGCTTGAGCGACTACCTGCGCCGCGGCGGCTATGACCGGCATCTGCGGCAGCTCCGCCAGGCGCTGGTGATGAGTCGGCAAGCTATGCTGAAGACGCTGGCCCGGAGCTTTCCGACTGGGACTCGCGTCACGCAGCCTGAAGGCGGCTACTGCGTCTGGGTGGAACTGCCGGCGCAGGTCGACGCCTTGGCGCTGCACCGGATGGCGCTCTCGCACGACATCAGCATCGCGCCGGGGCACCTGTTCTCGGCCGATCACCGCTTCACCCATCACCTGCGGCTGAACTTCGGCCATCCCGACAACGCGCAGGTCGAGCGCGCCCTGCGGACCTTGGGTCAGATCGCCAAGGCGCTGATGCGATAGCGATGGGCACCGCAGCGGCTGAGCGCGCGATGGCGCTCAGGCTGGACCAGCGACTTGGCTTGGCGAATCGGAGCGGGAGGGGAATCTGACTGACGTCGTGCGGCCCGAGTGGGGCGACGATCAGGCTCTCAAGCGGGTGCGGCGAGTGCCTTGAGATCGCGTTCGGCGAGCGAGGGGTCGCCGAGGTTGAGTTCGATCATGCGTCGCAGGTGGGTGATGCTTTCGATGTCGATTCCGAGGCAGAGCAGTCCGGCGCGGTGGTCGTGGACGTGCGCGATCTGGGCGGCCATGGTGATGCGGCCGTCGTGGGGCTGGAGCGGCAGGTCAAGCAGGCAGAGGGCGCCGGCCTCGATCGTGTGCTGGGCGGGCAGCAGCAGCAGGGCGCCTTTGAGGGAGAGGTCCAGCACCTGCACGGCGACGCGCGCATCGACGGTCACCAGTTGGGCTTGCCCTGCGAAGGCGATGCGGGAGAAGTGGCGGCGCTCATCGTGTCCGGTATCCGTCTTCATCACAGCTTCCTTGCGTCATGCCGATCCGTTCGGCGTCCTGACGATACCGCCGCCAGCCGCCAAACGGCAGCACGCCCCCACAAATCCCCCGCTTCCGCGCCAAAACACCGCCCGCAGCGTCCACCGCAGCACCCCGCCCACTCGCCCAAACAGGAGGCCCCGGCCGACAAGTCCAGCAGAGCACGGAGATCCGGCTTTGCCGGGCTCCTGCTGCCCCCTGGGGGGCGCGCGCAGCGCGTAGGGGGGGACCGTTACAACTCTGCGTAGATGGTGCTTTTTTCGATGGCCTGGTGGAGACGCGACGGCGCCAGCGGTTCCAGGCCCATGGTTTCGAGCAGATACCAGGAGGCGCGCAGCAGGGCGGAGGTCGCCTGGCGCAGCGCGGTGGATTCGGGCGAATCCTGGCGCGACAGCATGGCTTGCAACTGTTTGGACTGGGCGTGGCTGGGCACGTCCGGCACCGGCGGATTCGGATGGTGTTGCGCCACACGGGCCAGCAGCTGCTGGACTTCCGGGCCGTGCTCCGGGGACTGGATCAGCCGCGCCAGATCGCCCAGCAGGCGTTCGCCGGCGGCGGCCAGCAATTGCGCGGAATGATCCGCGCCACCGGCCAGGTACAGGGCGGACGCCATGTCCAGATATTCCAGCGCTCGCGCCAGACGGGGCAGATCACTCACTGCATGTCCTCCTTGACACACTCCATCCACAGTCAAGCCCGCTTCGGGCGAAGACGGGCGAAGACGCCTCCCGCCAGCCTGTGGTGGCCGGTCTATGGTCGCGCCGGAGATCGATCGCCCGGTCGACGGCGTCTGCGCAGTGTATCGGGACCGCGCATCGCACGGCGCGCCGTTTATCACGGCCCGGGCGTAGCATCGGGCGTGTCGCCCACGCCGTCGACGACGCGGTCGTCCAGCCAGCAGCCGGGCGACGATCCCCGCCGCCGCCGGCATTCGATCCGGAAAGGAACACGATGAGCATGAACCGAGACGGCCATTCGGGCCGGTCGCAAGCAGCAATCGTCCAGGCGGACCAATCGGACCAATCGGACCGATCGGACCGATCGGACGAGCCGGTCGCCAGCGCGGACCCGATTCAGCGGCGCGGATTCGCCCGTTCCAGCGATCACGAGGTCGATGCGTCCTTGGAGGGACTTGGCCAACCGCCCGCTCGCCGCGTGGCGCTCGGTCAATTCGGACGCCTGGCCGCTGCCGGCTGGCTGCTGCCGGTCGGTCTGGGCGCGCCGGTGGCCTCGTGGGCGCAGGACCCCAAGGATCCCAAAGAGTCGAAGGACGACGAGGACACCTACGACCAGGATTCGGTCCTGCATGCCGCGACCGAATTCTTCGGCGAGACCACCGAAGGCTTGGCCAAGGTGATCGAGAAGGCGTTCAAGGACCAGGGCCGGCCCAATGCCTACATCAAGGGCCAGGAGGCCGGCGCGGCCATCACGGTCGGCTTGCGCTATGGCGAAGGCAGTCTGGTGATGAAGCACGGCGGCACGGCGCCGGTGTTCTGGGCGGGGCCGTCGGTGGGGTTCGATCTGGGGGCCAACGCTTCCAAGGTGTTCACCCTGGTCTACAAGCTGCCGAAGCCGGCGGCGATCTATCGACGCTTTCCGGGCGTCGACGGCAGCCTCTATTACGTCGGCGGCGCCGGGGTCAACTACCAGCGCGCCGAGGGCATCACGCTGGCGCCGATCCGGCTGGGCGTGGGGCTGCGCGCGGGCGCGAGCGTCGGCTACATCCACTATCGGCGCGAGAAGACCTTCAATCCGTTCTGAGCCACGGGACGACTGGACGCCCGCAGCCAGCGGGCGACAGGGAAGGGGAGAACGGCAGCGCCGGTCATGCGCGGTGATGAGGGCCTCATCGCCCGACCGGCGTCGGATCGGTCCTGACCGAAGCGGTCAGCCGGTGCGCAGCGGGCCGCCTTCGCGCTGGCTGCGTTCCAGTGCGCCCTCGGCGCGCAGCAGGAAGGCATTGGCGTTGTCGCCCGGGCCGCGCCAGGCGGTCAGGCCCATGCTGACCGGGCCCGCGCCCAGATGCTGCTGGAACCACACGGTGCGAATGCGCTCGCACACCTTGCGGCCGGTGGGCAGGTCGACGTCATGCAGCAGCATCAGCATCGCCTCGCCCTTGCCCAGCGCCAGCACGTCCTGCGCGCGGCATTGCTGACGCAGCATCTGCGGCAGCGCGCCGGCCGGCGCCTTGGCGGCGCTCAGGGCGACCAGGCACCAGGCCATGTCCGGCGTCTGCTGATGTTCGGTGAGCTTGGCCAGCAGCTGATCCCGCGACGCCAGGGGCGAGGTCCCCGCCTGCATCGCCAGCGCATGGAAGCGCTTGTAGTGATGCAGCGCCTTCGGCCAGTCGTCATGCGCCTCCGCGAGCACGCTGAGCAGCTCCTGCAGCGGCGCGTGGGCTTCCCCATGGGCATGCTGCAGCGCGTCCAGACGATGGCGGGCGACGTCGAGCTGGCCGTCCTGGATCAGGCGGCGCGTGTCGGCGCATTCAAGTTCCAGGTCGCCCAGGGTGCCGGGGCTGGAACGCAAGACCTTGTCGGGGTTCATGGACGTCAAGAATAGTTGCCTGATTGTGGCGATCCCATTGGGGCTTGCCAGTGGAGTACACCGTATCGAGACAGAAGTTGCAGCTTGCTTACCAGATCAAAAACCGGCCACCGAAGGGGGTGACGAGCGATCAGCCGTCGGGTGGGCGGCGCTAGGATGGACCGATCCCCAGCGGTTCTTCAGCGGAGTCTGTCCATGAGCGCGTCCTCTGTGCCCTCGTCGTCCACGCCCTCTTTGCCGTCCTCTTCGCCCTCTGGCGCGGAGGGCTTGTCCGCCGCGATCGGCCCGCGTGCCGGCGGGGCCATCGGTCCGTTGCCGCCGCAGGAGATCAGCGCGGAAGTGCTGCTCGAGAAATACGCAAAGGGCGGTGAGCGCACGCTGGACGATGTGCGCCGCCGTGTCGCCCGTGCGTTGGCGCAAGCCGAATCCCCGGAACACCGCGACGATTGGGAAGCCCGCTTCCTGGAAGCGCAACGCCGCGGCTTCGTGCCGGCCGGCCGGATCGCGTCTGCCGCCGGCACCGAGTTGTCGGCCACTCTGATCAATTGCTTCGTGCAGCCGGTGGGCGACGCAATCGCGGAAGAAGAGGACGGTGTGCCGGGCATCTACACCGCCTTGACCGAGGCCGCCGAGACGATGCGGCGCGGCGGCGGCGTCGGCTATGACTTCTCGCGCATCCGGCCTCGCGGCGCGGCGGTGAAGTCGACCCAGTCCAGCGCCTCCGGGCCCATCAGCTACATGCGGGTCTTCGACCGCAGTTGCGAGACGGTGGAGTCGGCCGGCTCGCGCCGCGGCGCCCAGATGGGGGTGCTGCGCTGTGACCACCCCGACATCGAAGAATTCATCCACGCGAAGGATCAGGGGGACTTGCGCAACTTCAACATCTCGGTCGCGGTCACCGATGCCTTCATGCAGGCAGTGGAGGCGGATGCGGAGATCGAGCTGGTCCACCGCGCCGCGCCCGGTGCCAAGCTGCGGGCCGCGGGCGCCACGCAGCGGGCGGATGGCCTGTGGGTCTACCGCCGGCTGCGCGCGCGCAAGCTGTGGGACCAGGTGATGCGCTCCACCTACGACCATGCCGAGCCCGGCGTGCTGTTCCTGGACCGCATCAATGCGGACAACAACCTGCATTACTGCGAGACCATCAGCGCCACCAATCCCTGCGCCGAGCAGCCGCTGCCGGCCTATGGCTGCTGCTGCCTGGGGTCGGTCGACCTGACGCATTTCGTGCGCGATCCGTTCACGCCGCAGGCGCGCTTCGATGAGTCCGCTTTCACCGAGGTCTGCCAGGTCGCGACGCGGATGCTGGACAACGTCCTGGACGTCACGCTGTGGCCGCTGCCCGCGCAGGCGCGCGAGGCCTCGAACAAGCGGCGGGTGGGGCTGGGCTTCACCGGCCTGGGGGATGCGCTGGTGATGCTGGGCCAACGATACGACAGCGAGCCGGCCCGCGCCACCGCCCGACGCATCAGCGAGGTGATGCGCGATGCCGCCTACGAGGCCAGCGCCAACCTGGCGCTGGAGCGCGGCGCCTTCCCGCTCTTCAATGCGGACCTGTATTTGTCGGGCGGCAGTTTTGCGTCGCGTCTGCCGCCGTGGCTGAAGGACAAGATCCGGTCGCAGGGGCTGCGGAATTCGCATCTGCTGTCGATCGCGCCCACCGGCACCATCAGCCTGGCCTTCGCCGACAACGCGAGCAACGGCATCGAGCCGGCGTTCTCCTGGCGCTACACCCGCAAGAAGCGCATGCCGGACAACAGCTTCAAGGAATACGCGGTGGAGGACCATGCCTGGCGGCTGTTCCGTCATCTGCATGGCGCGGAAGCACCGCTGAGCGAGGCCTTCGTCACCGCACTGGAGCTGCAGGCGGCAGATCATGAGGCGATGGTGGCGGCGGTGGCGCCCTACATCGACACCTCGATTTCCAAGACGGTCAATGTGCCGGCCGACTATCCGTATCCGGACTTTCAGGATCTCTACACGCTGGCCTGGAAGAGCGGCCTGAAGGGCCTGGCGACCTATCGGCCCAACAGCGTGCTGGGCGCGGTGCTGAGCGTGGAGCCGGTGGCGCAGCCGGAGCCGCTGAAGCCGGAGATCGGACCCAATCAGCGGCTGCGGGTGGAGCGCCTGCCCAAGCCGGTGCTGGCGTCGCTGCGCTGGCCCAGCCGGCCGGAGCTGCCGGGCGGCAATCCGGCGTGGTCGACCATGATTCGCCATCCGCATGGGGATTTCGCGCTGTTCGTCGGCGAGCTGCCGGCGGAGGGCCCGGACGCCGGCCTGTTCGGCCGCACGCTGCCCTTCGAGGTCTGGGTGAATGGGGCGGAGCAGCCGCGCGGGCTGTCGGCGATGGCGAAGACGCTGTCGATGGATTTGCGCACCAACGATGCCGCCTGGCTGCGGCTGAAGCTGGACGCGCTGGCCACGGTGGCGGAAGAGCGCGCCTTCCAGATGCCGATGCCGCCGCTGGGCGAGCCGCGCTTGTTCCCGGGCGTCGTGGCGGCGACGGCCGCGGTGATCCGCTGGCGTTGCGAGCAACTGGGCGCCTTGCAGGAGGGTGGGCCGACGCCTGTGCTGGATGCGATGTTCTCCCGCGAGGAGCCGCGCACCGGCACGGCCGGCACGCTGGCCTGGGCGGTGGATGTGGACAACCCGGCCACCGGCGAGCTGTTCACCCTCACCCTGAAAGAAGTGAGCCTGCCGACGCCCGACGGCGGCGCGGTCACGCGGCCCTGCGCGATGGGCTTCTCGGGCAATTACCCGAAGGCGCTGGATGGCCTGGCGCGGCTGCTGTCACTGGACATGCGGGTGCTGGATCCCGGCTGGATCGGCATGAAGCTGCGCAAGCTGCTGAACGTCGGCGAACCGCTGGGTCATTTCATGGCGCCGGTGCCCAGCTTGTCGGGCGAGCGCCGGCAGCAGGTGTGGCCGTCGACCGTGGCGTACGTCGCGCGGCTGGTGATTCACCGCTATGCGATGTTGGGTGTGCTGGACGAGCAGGGCTATCCGCTGGTGGACATGGGCCTGCTGCAGGAGGCGCCGGCGGGCGCTTCAGCCAGCCGCGCCGCGTCGATGGCGGCCGGGGTGCCGGCCATGGCGGGAAAGAAATGCCCGGAATGTGGGAACTCGACCTTGATTCAGCGGGATGGGTGTGAGTTCTGCACCGCGTGTGGGTTCGTGGGGCAGTGTGGGTGATGGGCTGTTTCAAGGTTGCCGAAGAGGCGGTTGAGTTGAAACTCGGTAGCTGCCACTGCTGGGCTACTTGGGAAGGGCAAGTCGAATGGATAGCTTCGAGGGACTGATCAGCACGCTTCTGGAGGCTGAGGGCTACTGGACACGCCGCTCATTCAAGGTCAATGTGACGAAAGCTGAGAAGGTGGCGATAGGGAATCACTCGATGCCCCGTCCGGAAATTGACGTCCTCGCCTTGAACTTCAAAGAGAACCACGTCATTGCAATGGAGGTGAAGTCATACCTAGATTCGCCTGGAGTGAAGTTGGCGGACCTTCGCGCGAGCCATCACAAGCCGGAAGGCCGGTACAAGCTCTTTACGTCGGCCCATTACCGAAATGTCGTGTTTCAGCGCCTCCATCAAGATCTCATCCAATGCGGCATGGCCGATGAGACCACGACGATTTCTTTGGGCTTGGCGATGGGTAAGGTGTACCAAGGGAGGGCCGCTGAGGTACGCGCACATTTGACTGCTCAGGGCTTCATCTACTGGTCCCCCGAGGACATCAGAGAGAAGGTGTCCGCTCTGGCTAAGCGCCCCTATGAAAATGATTCGGCAATCATGGTGGCCAAGGTTCTTCTGCGATGACTGCCAACTAGTGGCGACCCAGCGCCGCGCTGCTGCGTTCTTCCCAGGCCTCGACAAGCGCCTGATGGACGGCTGAGAAGCTAGGAGATCGCCTTGTGCTTGGCTCCAGATGGCATCCGATGGACTGGCATCGGCAACGCCGCCCTTCACTCGATCTCAAGTTCGCGCGACATCCCGGCAACCAGAGCTCTCGCGCCCTCCGTCCTCAAGACGTCCAAGAGTTCGGCCAGTGAGTAAGGCGGTCTGCTCAATTCACTGACGGCCCGCATCACAGCGCGGCTCGTCTGTTGAGGAGCTGCCTGGTAACTCTTGTCCAGAAACGCGCCGGGCTGAAGCACTTGCACGCCGAGCCGCCTCATGTGGGACGGGGCAAAGTCCTTGATGTTCTCTGTCAACAGGATGACCTGATAGTCGGTGGCGGGGGCCTCCTCTGCGTCTTGATCTGCCGCATGACGCAACGCCAATGCGGCTGCCGCCACATGCCGGTCTTTCGGATCGACCGAGGAAGGGACGGCCTGAAAGTCCTCGCTACCCATGAAGACCTCCCATTCAGGACATCGAGCCTTCATGGCGTTGAGCCGCCGTCGTGCGCTGGCCGCCGCGATGCCATGAACCTTTGACAGGTTGCGGAGGAATTCGTCGTCGATGCTTTCCGTCCAATGGGCTGAGAACAACTTTTCTGCGCGCAAGTCCATCAACACGTCGGAGAGCCTCATCTTCAGCATTACGCACGTGTCCAACACGACCAGCGTGTCCTGAAGCGTCACTTGCCCGACCTTCTGCCGGCCTTGACCCCGCTCGATTTGCCGGGCGGCCGGGCCGACGTCTTCCTCGCCACGTTTTTGAAGTGGCCTTCAGGAACGTCATACAAGGCGGCCTCTGCGGCGGCCTCGCGTGGGGATGGCATGCGTTCATGCAGCTGGGTGCGAGCGGTGCGGTACGCCTCGACGGCCGAAGATCGAATGCGCCGGTGGCCGCCCTCGGTCAGGACCACTTCACCCAGCTTGCCCTGATCGCACAGCATCGAGACATAAGGTCGACTGACGTCGAGCCTCACCGCAGCTTCGGCCGTGGTGAGCATCGTGTCTGCCGCTTCCGAGATGGATGGCATCGCCACCGCGCCGCCCAATTCGGAGGCCGCCAGCTTGGCAATGAGCGCCATGCGAATGGCGCTTCCTTCCTCCGTCTGCATCGACAGCATTCGCTCCAGTTCGTCGGCAATCAGCAGCGCCATCTCGGCTTGCAGGGCCGTTTGCGGGGCCATCGGGGGCTCCGCCTTCTTGCCGCCTTTCGGCGCGGACGCGGCCATGTCCTGCATCCGTGCGGCCACGACCTTGCCCACCTGTTCCGCCAGCGGGTTCAGCGGATCCGACAACATCGGCAGGTATCGGGCCGTTGCGGCGGCCTGCAAAGCGGGGTGTGGACGGTCACGACGCATGGGCATCTCCTTGAGCGAATCACTCTAGCACTCAAAGAGAAAAAATCGAAGAAAGTGAAAAAGACGCGAAGGACGAGGGTCCATGCCGGAGCCCAAGTCTGGAGGCTGAAGCGCCCCGGGTATCGCGGAGGCCCGTTGGTTTAAGTCAGACGGTCGCGGCCTGACCAGCGCGTTGTCGATGGTAGTTGACCTCGAACTCGGCCGGCGGGATGTAGCCCAGCGGCGCCATCAAG
>CAJYPV010000003.1 GCA_913776825.1 Burkholderiaceae bacterium | reverse complement strand
TCCACCTGCGCCACCACCGCCAACTTAAAAGCCATCGTGTAGTCGCGCTGTGTTCTCTTTTCCCTCGTGTCCATCGATCTCGCCCTTTCAGGGAGTCCGAGGTGTCAACGCGGGGCAGGACGGGTCAGCCTATGGAAAAAAGCCGGCATCCCTGCCGGCCTTTCCTTTGGGATCGACGCAGGCCGCCGCGCATCGCGCGGCAGCCGAAGCGATCAGGTGCGGGACATCGTCGCCTTGAGCACGCTGCTCAGCATGTCCAGGCTCTCGGCGATGTGGGCGCGCGTCTCGACCGACTGACCGCCCTTGGCCTGCGCGCTGCGCAGCTCCGACTGCAGCTGGGTGGCGTGCAGGCGCAGCATGGCGTAGGCATCGGCGAACTGGCCGGTGGCGGCGCTGCCGCGGGTCAGGTTGGCCTGCAGGCGACGCAGGTATTCGCGCTGCAGGTTGCGACGCAGGCGGTCGATCTCGGCGCCGGTCTTGAGCTCGCTGAAGATCGACGACTGCAGCGTGCCGTAGACCTCGTTGAGCGAGATCACGCCCTTGCGCTGCGACTCCGGCACATAGTTGGGCAGCTCCATCAGGCGAATCGCGGTGTTGGCCGTCAGCAGACGATCCAACGCCACCAACTGCACCCTCGACACCGCCGTCGGGATGCTCACCCACTCGGCGCGGCCGAACTCGACATAGTCGGTGGTCAGCGAGCCGAGGAATTCCGGCTTGAAGCGGAAGCTGTCCGCGCTGAACAGACCCGTGGCCAGGAAGCGCAGCGCCTCGCGTTGCTTGGCCGGCTCCACCGGACGCAGCGCCGGATGCGCCGCACCCGGCACGTCCCGAACGCTGTACATGCCGCCGACATACTTGCCGACCAGCTCGGACGCCCGCGCCAGTTGCGTGAAACCGTTGAGCAGCGAGCGACGCTGACGCAGCGGATCCTCACCCGGCTCAGGCTTGCGGGCCTGCACACGGGCCCACAGCTCCTGCGAGAGCTTCAGGCGCTTCTTGTAATAGGCCAGCGGGTCGTCACCCAGGTCGAAGCGGTTGGCGGTCGGGTCCATGCCGTCATACGGACCGAAGCCGCCCGCGTCGACATCGTCCGCATAAGCCAGACCCGGCTCGGTGTTGCGTGCCGCGATGCGCGCCAGCTCGGCGGCTTCCTGCTCCTTGGGCAGGTTCTTGTAGGCGTACTCGATGGCCCAGTAGTCGTAGGCGCCGAGCGTCGTGTTGTTGTAGGTGGTCGGTGCCTCGCCTTCCAACGGAATGTTGTAGGCGTTGTAGTCCATCACCGAGGCGGAGATGCCCTTGGCATCGGTGTAGGACTTGTCTTTGAGCTGCGCCTGGCTCACCGCCAGCGAGGCCTTGAAGTTGTGCTTCAGGCCCAGCGTGTGACCCACCTCATGCATGATCACATCCTTGATGCGCGCCTGGATGAAGGCATCCGCTTCGGGGCTGTCCGGCGCGATGTCGCCGCGGGCCTCGAGGATGTCCAGCGCGAATTGCATCTCGTCGGACGCGTCATGCGCATAGGTGCAGTAGGCCGCATTGCGACCTTCGCGCCAGCCCTGGTTCATCTGCGCCAGCGCCGTCGCTTCCTCACCGATGGCGCCGATGCGCGGCACGTCTTCGCTGATGAAGGCCCGGCCGCCGCGGGAGAACACATCGCTCATGCCGATGTCGGCATCCAGGATTTCGCCGCTGCGCGGGTCGACATGGCTCGGGCCGATCGCGAAGCCGACGTCGGAGCCGACGAACCAGCGGATCGACGCATGCGAGGCATCCATGTTGTCCCAGTCCGCGTCATCGGGCTGCTGCTTGGCCACGACCGCATTCTTGAAGCCGATCTTCTCGAATGCCTTGTTCCACTCCAGGATGCCTGCCTCCACCGCCGGGCGGTACTTCGCCGGGATGTTCTTGTCCATCCAGTAGACGATGGGCTGCACCGGCTCGGACAACTCGGCGGCCGGGTCCTTCTTCTCCAGACGCCAGCGGTTGACGTAATGGACCCGCGGATTGGCCTTCACGTCATCGCTCAGGTCGGTGAAGGACTCGGTGAAGTGACCCAGGCGGCCATCGGCGCGCCGGGTGCTCATCGCGTCTTCGGGCAGCGCGCGGAAATTGAACACGAAGCCCATGAACATCGAGCGCGGATCCGGCGTCGCTTGCGGCGGCGTCGGCACCGGCACCGGAGGCGCTACCAGCGGCGGCGCCGGGATGCGCGGCGTGAAGAAGTGCAGGCGCGCGTTCAGGGTGCTGAGCTTGTCGTCGGCGCGGGTGGTCTCGAAGTACGAGTTGCCGCGATCGACCGAATACGGCAGCCGGAACGCCGCTTCCAGGCGGGTCGACATGCCGGGGATGTCCGTCAGCAGCAGGCCGGCATCGACCAGGAAGGACTTGCGCTCCGGATGGTCCGCGCTGGCGACCGGGCCGGCGGCCAGCAGGCTCGGCGAGAACGCCTCTTCGGCCGCACGCTTGCCGCCGCCTTCGGCGCGGAAGCGCGTGTTCAGCGCCACCAACTGGATGGTGTTGCCGACGCGGCGCCATTCGGCCATCACGTCCGGGCCCATCTGGCTGGCGTAGAAGCCACGCTCACCAATCGAGCTGGAAATGTTGATGGTGAACAGGAACGGCTTGTTCAGCATCGCCCGCGGGATTTCCAGCCAGACCTTTTCATCCTTGCGAAGGATGGGGAACAGGCCGTCCTGGCGCTTGGTGTCGCGCGAAACCTCAGCGAAGGGCTTGGGCGCGGTGGGATCGGCGGGCGGACGGCCGGCCGTCATCGGCGAGCTGGCGCCGGGCGATCCTGGCGCGCCGGAGGCGGCGCTGGCCGGTGCGGCGGCGGCGGCCGGCGCGGCACCTGAGGAGGCACCGCCGGCAGTGGGCGGCGCCGCGCAGGCGCACAGCAACAGGGAAGCGACGGCAATGGCCGACAGCTTGATCGACTCCGTGGTGGTCATAAGCAGCTGAGTCAGACAGGACGGCCGGGATCATCCGGCCAGGCCCGTGGGTGGAAAAACAAGCACTGTGCGGGGGACCGCGACGGCCCGTCAATGCGCACTAACGCGCGACTCCCGCAGGGATTGCCGCGCATCGCCCGCAAGACAGGCGTCACGCCGCGTGCAGCGAACCGACGGACGATAACGGGCGTCATCGCCCGTGCCAAAAGTGACGTCCGATGGGGCGTCCCGCGCAGCGGTCCCCGCTCGCGACCGCGGCTCCGCTGTCCCGCCAATGACGCTCGATTCGCCGACCTACACTGACGCGCATGAGCTCGTCCCGACCCGCGTCCCCTCTCCTTGCGCCCGCCGCGACCTCGCCGTCCGATGCCCCGGCGCGGCGCACCCATCTGCTGTATCTGCATGGGTTTCGCTCGTCGCCGCGATCGGCCAAAGCCCAGCGCATGGCCCGCTGGGTGAGCGAGCATCGACCGGACCTGACGGTCGCCAGCCCGCAGTTGCCGCCCTCCCCGCGCGAGGCCCTGGCGCTGGTGCGGACGCTGATCCGCGACTGGCCCACCGACACGATGGCGGTGATGGGCAGCTCGCTCGGCGGCTTCTATGCGACGCAGGTGGCGCAGCAGACCGGCGCACGCACGGTGCTGCTGAATCCGGCGGTCGATCCGGCGCGCGATCTCGCGGCCTACATCGGCGAGCAGACCTGCTGGCAGGACCCCAGCGAGCATTTCTTCTTCCGCCCCGAATTCGTCGGTGAACTGCGCGAGCTGCAGGTGGGCGCGCTGGCCCATCCGGATCGGCTGATGGCGGTCATCGCCAAAGGCGACGAGGTGCTGGACTGGCGCGAGATGGCCGCCCGCTACAGCGGCTGCCGCATCAAGCTGCTCGACGGCAGCGATCACGGCCTGTCCGACTTCGACGACTATCTGGACGAGCTGACCGCCTTCCTCGGCTTGTGAGTCCGCAGCGCGCGGCTCAAGCGGGCGGCGGGGCCGCCATCTGGCTGGCGAAGGCTTTCAGCACATCGCGCCAGCTCACGATGCCGACCGGCTTGAAGTGCGCATCCACGATCGGCAGGCAGGACACCGGATGCGTCAGGAACAGCTCGATGGCTTGCGCCACCGTCGCGTCCGGCGTGAGCGTGATCGGACTGCGCGACATCACCTGATGCACCGCCTTGTTGAGCGTCGCCGCATCGCGCTGGGTTTCGACCGTGCTGCCGATGAAGGGACTGAGCGCCCGCAGCAGATCGCGGTCGGACACCACGCCATAGAGCCGGCCATCGGTCTCGACCGCCAGCAGATGGTGGAAATGGGTGGAGTCGAAGATCTTCTTGACCACATGCAGGCGGTCATCGAGCTCCACCGTCACCACCCGCGTCGACATGATGTCCCGGACCTTCATCGCTGGCTCCCATCGGCGTGATGCGTTGACAAGGGCGACTGCGGCTGGGTGCGTGTCATCGGCCCTCCCGGGTGCGATGGTACGGCGGCCCCGATGGCGCCAAGGCGCTGAAGCGAAGGTGGACGTCCAGAAAGCACAACGGACCCTCGAGAGGGTCCGTTGGTGAGCAGGCCGGCGCGCTGACCGATGGGTCCGGTCCGGCCAGCACCCATCAATCGATCAACCGATCAATCGATCAACGAGCGCCGTGATTCAGCGGACCAGTCGGCCGCCGTTGCCCAGCACGGCGAAGTCGACATAACGCGACGGCATCTGGCCCTTGCCGAAGGTCAGGCGATGGCCGCCGACGTCGGTGTCGAAGCCGCGCTCGAGCGTGTCGCTCAGCGCCTGCGGGCCCGGGGCGGTGGTGCGCTCCAGAGCCTTGACCAGTGCGCGCGCGGCGATGAAGCCTTCGATCGAACGCGACGACAGCTCAGACGTGTCCTTGGCGGCCTGGCGCAGGCGTTGGTACTCGCGCACCACTTCGCGGTCCTGGCGGTCATCGGTCGGCAGCACCACCGAGAAGGCGAAGCCACGCGCACGGTCCGGGCCCAGCTTGGTCAGCAGCGCCTGCACGTCGATGATGGACATGCCGTACAGACCGGCGCGGCCACCCGCGGTTTGATAGCGGTTGGTGAATTCGATGGCAGCGGCGGTCGTGGCGGCCAGGAAGATCACGTCCGGCGCGGCCTTGACCATGTCGTCCACGGCCTTGCCGACTTCGGTGGTGTTGCGGGCATAACCCGACTGCGCCACCAGCGTGATGCCGTAGGTCTTGGCCGAGGCTTGCGCACCGGCGACCGCGTCACGGCCCAGGCCGTCGTCCTGGAAGACGATGCCCACGCGCAGGCGGCCGGTTTCGCTCAGTTGCTTGAACAGGCGCTCGACTTCCTCGCGGTAGCTGGCCTTGACCGGATAGATGTTGCGCGCCGTCAGCACGCTGGTGGCGCCGGAGACCGCGCCCATGATGGACACGCGGGTCTTCTCCAGCACGCCGTCCTGCTTCAGCGCTTCCAGGTTGGCGGTGCCGACGGTGCCGATCAGCGCGATCGGCGATTCCTGCTCGATCAGCTCCTTGACCAGACGCACGGTCTCTTCCGGCTTCTGACCGTCATCGCGGGTGACCAGCTTGATGCGCTGGCCGCGGATGCCGCCGCGCGCATTGACCTCGTCGATCCACAGCTTGGCACCCGCACGCATCGCACGACCGGTCACCGCCTGCGGGCCGGTGAACGGCGCGACCTGTCCGACCACGATGTCGGCAGCGTGCGCCAGCGGGGCAGTCACGAGGCACAGAAGGGCCAGCAGGCGTCGGGCGCGTTGGGAAATGGCGTGGATCATGGTCTTGTGTCTGTGGGGCGTGCGTCCAGGGTCCGACATTGTCTTCAATGGGGCGAACCGTGCTGTAACGATTGGGCGAGCTGTGGCCCCGTGCAATGGGGCGAAGCCAAGGTGTCGCGCAGGATAAAACGGGCGCGGCGCCGATGCGATCGCCGTCACGGCCGCAGGGTGAGAAAACACCGGGAACGCCGGAAAAATGCCGTCCATCGGCCAACAGGCGCCGCAGGGCGCCCCGCCACAACCCCGATCAACACGGCGCTGTCGGCCGACCGGTCGGGCGAATCTCGTGCGCGACGACGCGCCTGTCGCCCCACGCACCAAATCAGGTCGCCGATCGGTGTTGCGTTCTGTTGCCGCTGCGCGGTCCATCGCGCGCGACTGGCGCCCCGGATGCCTGCGCTATCGCCCAATGCGACGCGGCTGCGCCACACGCCTTCACTCGAGACCCTTTTGCCTGAAACCTGATGTTCCTCACAGGCGCCTTCCAACGAGCCGCTCGCGGCGCGGCCACGGCTACTTGCGCCGGCCGGTGGCCTTCAACAGCAGCAGCGTCACCGCCCCGGTCAGCACCAGGATCAGACCGACGACGACCCAGAAGCCATGCGGGTGCTGCAGGAACGGCAGCCCACCCACGTTCATGCCGAACAGACCGCTGACGAGGTTGATCGGCAGCGCGAGCACGGTGACCATGGTGAGCACATACAGGGTGCGGTTGTTTTCCTGCGCGACGCGGGCGGAGGTCTCGTCCTGCACCGCCCGGATCCGTTCCTGCAAGGCCTGGATGTCCCGCAGCACCAGCGCGAATTCTTCGCTGGCCTGCTGCAGTTGCTGCTGGTCCTCGCGCGCCACCCACGGCGGCGGGTTGGACAGCATGCGCAGCAGCGCACTCGGCTCCGGCGCCAGCAGCCGCTGCAGCCGCACCATCAGCCGGCGCAACGCGGCGACCTCGGATTCATGTCCCGCATGACGGCCCGCGAGCAGCGCATCCTCGATGTCATCGACCCGCTCGGTGGCCTGGCGCACGATGCGCTGCAGCTCATCGGCCTGATCGCGCAGCAGATGGTCCAGCAGCGCGACGCTCGACCGAGGCCGCTCGCCGCGCTTGACCGCCATGCGCAGCCGATCGATCGAGCGCAGCGGCGCCCGCCGCGCGCTCAGCACCAGATGCTCGCTGACCTGCATCCACAGCGTGGACACATCGCCCACATCGAAGGCGAAATCGAAGGTCACATCGTTGAGCACCGCGAACAGCTCATCACCGACCCGCTCGATGCGCGAGGACCGCGACCCGGCCTGCTGCGCTTCCTGGAAGCTCTCCGCCAGCGCCGCATGCCGCGCCAGCCACGGTTGCGCGCCGGCATGCGTCAGATTCAGATGCAGCCAGACGAATCCGCCCGCGGGCGACGCCAGCCGGGCTTGCGCCTGCGCCAGTGTGGGCAGGATTTCGGTGGGCTGGTCCGGATGGATCCAGAAGCCGCAGATCAGGCCCTGCTCGTCCGCGCCGTAAGAGCCGGTCGACAGTCCGCTCCAGGCCGGTACCTGCGCGGAAGTGGGGGAATCATTCATCGCCATCGCCGGATCGTAGAGGCGACGGAGCCGGCGCGGCGCCGCCCGGCGTGGCGAACCGGCCACGTGGCGCCTCCGGCAGATGCGCGATCGCTTCGCCCATGCGCACCCGCTGCCCGACGGCGAGATCGCCCCGCAGCGCCACGCCCGGCGGCAGGAACACGAGGATGGTCGAGCCCTGCTCGAACCAGCCCATCTCTTCGCCGCGCGCATGGTCTTGGCGCAGATCGAAGCGGTGCGGGCCGGGCTGGTTGGGACGCAGCGTGAGGTCCAGCGCATGCAGCCGCAGGCTGGCCACCAGAATCGCGGCGACCGGCACCAGCGCCATCGGCGTGCCATCGGTCAGCCGGCATTCCACCGCCGCACGCACATTGCGGCAGAACAGCCGCTCCACCCGCTTCAGCGCGATCGGATTGACGTTCCAGGTGTCGCCCGCCAGATGGGTGACCCGCTCGATGCGCAGATCGGCCGGCGCATGGAAGCGGTGGTACATCGCGGACGTCAGCCGCAGCGTGAGATAGCTGCCGTTCAGATACGGCGCGGCACGTCCGGCATCGCCGAACAGATCGGCGATGCGGTAGTCCATGCCCTTGGCCTGCAGCGCCATCCCGCGCGTGACCGGACCGAAGGCGCCGACGATGCCGTCGCACGGACTGACCAGCGCCGACGGCGTCGCATCGATCGGTCGCGCACCGGGCTTCAAACGCCGCGTGAACACCTCGCGCAGGCTGCGCCAACCGTGCGGCGGCGGTTCCGCTTCGCTCAGATCCAGATCGGTGAAGAGTCGCCACACCGCGACCGACAGCCGCGTCAGCCGCGGGCTCGGCAACCGGCTGTACCAGCCGATGAAGCGGGTCAGCGCCAGGCGAGGCACCCGATTGGTGAGAAGAAAGTTGAGGTCTTCCTGCTGGATCAGACGATCGCGCCAGCGCGCCAGTTTCATGGACATGTCAATTGCGTCGGGTACATGTCAGCAATTTGCCAATCCTGTGTGACAGCTCGACAAGGCCCCGCCCATGACGAACGACCTTTTTGCCGTCTCCACCTCGTCCGCCCAATCCGCTGCGACGGCCGCCCTGCTCGCGCTGGGCCTGGTGACCGTGCTCGCGGCGCTGGTGCTGGTGCCCAAGGGCTGGCGGCGACTGCAGCTCTCTCGCGCCAAACACCCTTCGCTGGCGGGGCATTCCCGCATGGCGGTCCGATTGGCGCGGCTGATGCCGGGCCATGCCTTCGGCGACGAGCGCTTCTTCCGCGCGGACGATGCGCCGCTGGAGATCAGCGCCCGCCGCCGCGCCAGCTTCGAGGCCCTGTCCCGTCTGCTGACCGAGCGTCATCCGCGCAGCATCGCGGCCACCCAGGCCCTCAAGCCCGCCCTGCCCGATCTGCAATTCACCAGCAGCTACCGCGTGCCGCCGGCCTTCAGCGCGATGGTGCAGCGGCATCTGCCCTTGGGCGCTGTGATGGCGGCCAGCGAAGGTCATGCGCTGACGGATCTCGATGGCCAGCGCTTCATCGATCTGGCCGGCAGCTACGGCGTGAACCTGTTCGGCTACGACTTCTATCGGCACTGCATCGAGGAAGGATCGGCCCGCGTGGCGGCGCTCGGCCCGGTGCTCGGCGTCTATCACCCGCTGGTCGCGGAGAACAGCGCGCGCATCCTGGCGCATGCGGGCATGGACCAGCTGTCCTTCCACATGTCCGGCACCGAAGCGGTGATGCAGGCGGTGCGGCTGGCCCGCTATCACACCGGCCGAACCCATCTGGTGCGCTTCTGTGGCGCCTATCACGGCTGGTGGGATGAAGCCCAGCCCGGCCCCGGCAATCCGCTGCCGGCCGAGCGCACCTACACCCTGCGTGATCTGCATCCGCGCAGCCTGCAGGTGCTGCGCACCCGCAACGACATCGCCTGCGTGCTGGTCAATCCCTTGCAGGCGCTGCATCCCAACCGGCCGGCGCCGGGCGACGGCTCGCTGGTGGACAGCTCGCGCCGCGCGGGCTTCGATCCTCAGGCCTATGGCGCCTGGCTGCGCGAGCTGCGGGAGGTCTGCACCGAGCGCGGCATCGCGCTGATCTTCGATGAGGTGTTCATGGGCTTTCGCCTCGGCGCGGGCGGTGCCCAGGCCTATTTCGGCGTGCGCGCCGATCTGGTGACCTACGGCAAGACCTTGGGCGGCGGCCTGCCGGTCGGCGTGGTGTGCGGTCGCGCGGCCTGGATGAAGCGCTATCGGGAAGAGCGTCCGGCGGACATCTGCTTCGCGCGCGGCACCTTCAACACCCATCCATATGTGATGGGCGCGATGTCCGTGTTCCTCGACGCGCTGGAGCAGCCGGCCTGGCAGCAGCGGCTGGCGCAGCAGGACCAGATCCAGGCAGCGCGCTGCGCTCAGCTGAACGCCGCGCTGCAGGCCGAGGACCTGCCGCTGCGGGCAGCAAATCTGTCGTCGGTCTGGACGCTCTACTACCTCACGCCGTCGCGCTACAACTGGATGCTGCAGTACTTCATGCGGGCCGAAGGCCTGGCGCTGAGCTGGGTCGGCACCGGCCGGATGATCTTCAGCACCGAAGTCAGCGATGACGATTTCGCCGACATCCAGCGTCGCCTGCTCAGCGCCGCCCGCGCGATGCGCGACGGCGGCTGGTGGCATCCGGTGGCGCCCAGCAATCGGGCGATCAAGCGCCGGATGTTGATGGAGACGCTGGGCTGGGCGAGCTGATCAGCGCGGCGGCGCGACCACCGCGCTCGCGCCACGAGGCGCCGCGCCCGTGCCCGATCCCGCTGTCGGCGCTGCGGAGGCTGCGGGAGCCGGCGCGGTGGCCAGGGTGGTCTGCGCCGACGCGGCGGCCGAAGCCGCCGAAGCCGCGGCGGCTGCGCCGGCGCGGGCAGCGGCGCGGATCTTGATTTCATCCGCCACCGCGTCGATGGCCTGCACCACCCGGGCCGGACTGTCGCGCTGGATGTAGTGCCCGGCGCCGGAGACCGGCTCGATCTCGCGCCCTCCCACCAGCGGCAGCCAGTTCGGCTCCAGCGCATGCACCATGGCCTCGAAGCCGCTGGCCTGCTCCACCGGCGAGTAGACGGTGCGGGTCAGCACCCTCACCGGCACGTCAGGGCGCGGCTTTTGCAGCAGCGCATCGACACACTCGGTCTGCAGGTTGAATTCGGTCTGCATCATGCCGCTGAACACCCGCTTGCTCATGTTCTCCAGCATGCTGGCCATCACCGGCACCTCCACCTGCATGCGGCGCAGATGCAGTGGATGGGTGGCATCGACCAGCACCAGGCCGGCCACCTCATCGGGATAGAGCCGCGAATAGGCGTACTGATAGAGCCCGCCGATCGAATGGCCGACCAGCAGATATGGCGGCTTCACGCCGGCCGACTTCAGCAGCTCATGCAGCTCGGTCGCGATGCCGCAAGGATTGCGCGGCACCGGCGTGAAGCCGGTGCTGTCGCCATAACCGGGTCGGTCGTAGGCGAAGACCGCATGGCGCTCACGCAGTTGCTGCATCACCGGCGCCCAGGGAGCACGCGCATCGCCCAGGCCGGACTGCAGCACCACCGTGGGCGCGCCCTGACCCAGCTGGGTGTAGACGATCGGCCCGTTGATGCCGCGCATGCTGCCGGTGGTCGGCATGCCGCCGCAGCCGGCCATCAGCAGTGCGCCCACCGACGCCAGCGCCAGGCCCACCGTGCGGCCGGAACGGTTTTGCGCGTCGCGACGCGGGGCGGGTCGCGCGCTCACATTCCCAAACAATGCAGCCAGCGCCCGATGGCGCCGCGAGACAAACGTCATTCCAACAACTCCTGTGGCTGAGCGGGCCGGCCGAGCACGTCGCGCCGCGCCGGGCGGGGCCCGTGCGCATCGGCGACGTGTCGGTGGGGCGGCCTGTGCCTCAGGGCATCGAACCGGAGACGCTGGGTGGCTGGGACATCAGACCGACCGACGCGCCAGCGCTGGCGCTAGCGCCAGCTTGAGCATCGGACCGGTGCGTCCGTCACGATCAGGCCGCCTGCCCGCCGTGCTCTGCATTCTGCCGCCGGGCGGCGGCCTCGTGCATTGGATCGAGGCGTTCGCCGCGCAACAAGTGCAACGGTGCACGGCAGTAAAGCTGAATATCGTGAAAGGGGTCCGTGATGATCTTCGTGGCCCAGGCCAGCCCGGTGCGCAGATCCCGGATCACCGCCAACTGCAGCACGCGGAAGACCAGACCGCCAACGCCGAGCCAGAACCACAGCAGGCCCAACTGGTGCAGATAGCCCATGGCGTCGACCGCCGGCGTGAACAGCCCCCACAGGCCGGGCTGCAGCCACAGCAGCACCGGCAAGGCCGCCCACAGGCCCATCAGCACCACCTTGCGCTGCAGGTTGTAGCCCACCTTGATCGCTTCCTTGTGGTCGTGGGTGGCCTGGTTGACCTCGTCATAGCCCTTGGGCTCGAAGAAGAAATGGCCGGCCTGCCGGCTGGTCATCGACACCCCCCAGGCCAGCAGCGCGGCCCACGCCGGGTCCACCAGCAACAGGCCGTAGGCGATCACGAAGCAGCAGGCGCTCAACAGATGCAGCGACTGGTTGATGCGGCAATGGTGGTAGTAGCGGTGGTCGTCCCAGCGCTGTTCCCGGAGCAGAGTCAGAAAGTCGTTCATGCGGCCCTCATGAGGATGGTGAGCGATCCGGCACGGCGCTGGCGCCATCGAGCGGCCAGCGGCCAGCGGTCGATGCGGCCGATGGCCGCCGCCCTGGCCGACCGCTGCGCGACGCCGTCGAGCCGGGCTTCAGCAAGCCGAGCCGATCGACCGGTGCTGCGCTCGATGGCGCCGCCATGACGGCGGCGTGGCGACTGTGTCAATCGGGCATGTCAGCCGCATGACGACGGCATGAGGAGCCGCATCAGCCCCGATCAACAACGGCATGACGCCGCAGCACGGGCCGATCGTCACAGAACTGTTGCGTTGGCCGCCCATCATCCGGGCCATGACGACCGCGACGATCGAACTCGAGGTGGATGAGCTGCCGACCCGGCAGCGCCATGTCCGCGTGGCGGTGGTCACCGAGACCTATCCGCCCGAAGTCAACGGCGTCGCCCGCAGCATCGCCTGCGTGGTGCAGGGCCTGCAGGCGCGGGACCATGCGGTGCAGTTGCTGCGGCCGCGTCAGACGGCCGTCGATCACGGCCTTCATCCGACCCCGGACGAGGTGCTGATGCGCGGCCTGCCGGTGCCGCGTTATCCGCATCTGCGCATGGGCGTGGTGTCCAAGCGCACGCTGGTGAACCTGTGGGCCAGCCGGCGTCCGGATGTGGTGCACATCGCCACCGAGGGCCCGATGGGCTGGTCCGCGCTGCAGGCGGCCCGTCATCTCAAGCTGCCGGTGGTGTCGGAGTTCCGCACCAACTTCCATGCCTATGCGCAGCATTACGGCATCGGCTGGCTGCGTCGGCCCTTGCTGGCGTATCTGCGCAAATTCCACAACCGCTGCCACAGCACCATGGTGCCGAATGCGGCGCTGGCGGCCGAGCTGATGGCGCAGGGCTTTCGACATGTGCAGGTGATCGCGCGGGGTGTGGACACCCAGCTGTTCCATCCCTTGCGCCGCCGCGAGGCGCTGCGGGCGCAATGGGGAGCGGCCCCGGGCGATCCGGTGCTGCTGCATGTCGGCCGGCTGGCGGCGGAAAAGAACCTGCAGTTGCTCGCGGCGCTGTGGCCCGCCGTGCGGGAACGTCATCCCCGTGCGCGGCTGGTGCTGGTCGGCGATGGCCCGGCGCGGGCCGAATTGCAGCAGCAGTTGCCGCAGGCGGTCTTCGCTGGCATGCAGCATGGCGAGGACCTCGCCGCCTGTTATGCGAGCGGCGATCTGTTCGTCTTCCCCAGCGTGACCGAGACCTACGGCAATGTCACGCCGGAAGCCCTGGCCAGCGGCCTGCCGGTGATGGCCTATGCGTACGCCGCCGCCGGCCTGCTGGTGCGCGACGGCATCAATGGCGGACTGGCGCCCTTCCAGGACGAGACCGCCTTCCGACGCCGCCTGCTAGCGCTGCTGGATCAGCCGGCGGCGCTGTCCGAGATGCGGGCGGCGGCGCGGGCGAGCGCGGAATCGCTGGACTGGGACGGCATCGTGCAGGGCATCGAGCAGGTCTACGCCCAGGCGATCGACGGCACCAGCGTGGCCTTGCGCGCGGCGTCCCGGCTGTCAGGCCGGACCGCTGGCGCACTCTGAGTGCGGCAGCGGCTGCCCGCGCCGGCGCCACATCAGGACCATCACGCACAGGCTGACGAACAGGCCCAGGCCGCTCATCAGCCAGACGATCGGCACCCCGCACGCCTGCAGCAGCGCATAGCTGCCCAGCATCAGCAGGATGCTGCCGTTCTCGTTGAAGCCCTGCACCGCGATCGATCGGCCCGCGCTGAGCAACTGCACGCCGCGGTGCTGCAGCAGCGCATTCATCGGCACGACCATCGCCCCGCCGACCGCGCCGACCAGCACCATCGCCGGCAGCGCCCAATCCAGTGAGCGCACCCAGGGCGTGGCCAGCATCAGCAGCCCCAGCAGCAGGCCCAGCGGCATCACGCGCAGCGACTGATGCAGCGGAATCCATCGCCCCGACAGTCCGGCGCCGATCACCACGCCGATGGCCACCGTCGCCTGCAGATAGGCGCCCTGGTTGAGCCGCAGGCCGAGCACTTCCTGGGACCATTGCAGCACCGCCAGTTGCAGCGTCGCGCCCGCGCCCCAGAAGAGCGTGGTCATCGACAGCGACAGTCGCCCGCCCAGCCGGTCGCGCCACAGCGCGGCATTGGCGCGCAGGAAGTCGGCCAGGACGGCCATCGGTCGGCGCGGCGCCGGTGGGTAGCGCACGCCGCTCTCCGGGACCAGCCCTTGCAGCAGCGCGGCCAGCGCATAAATCAGCAGCAGCGCCAGCAGCGAAGCGGTCAGCGGGGACGGTGTCCACCCGCCGGTACAGCCGGCGGCCTCGCCGCTCAGCCAGGCGCTCACCCCGCCCATCCACCACGGACTCACCAGCAAGCCGCCCAGCAGGGTGCCGAGCAGCACCGAACAGACGACCGAGACCTCGATCCAGCCATTCGCCGCCACCAGCCGGGACGGCGGCACGATCTCGGTGATCAAGCCATATTTGGCGGGCGCATAACAGGAGGCGGCGATCCCGACCACCGCGAACGCCGCCAGCGGACTCAGCCCCAGCGCCATCGCGCCGACGCCGACCGCCTTGAGCGCATTCATGACGGTCATCAGCGCCACCTTGGGCCAGGCATCCGCGATCAGGCCGACGGCCGGCGCCAACGCCACATAAGCGACGGTGAAACACAGCTTGAGCAAAGGCGCCCACCAGGCCGGCTCGCCCATCTCCCGCAGCAGTGCCATGCCGACGATCAGCAACGCGTTGTCGGCGAGTGCTGAAAAGAACTGGGCGGCGATCAGGGTGAAGAAGCGGGGCGGCATCAAGCGGACCGTCGGCATCGGCGCAGTGTGGACGCGCGGTGTGACCGTCCCTTGACATCCGTTTGACGGCCGTTTGACGGCCGTTTGACGGCGCGCTGACAGACCGCGCGCCGCTCTGCGGAGTATCGCCAGCGCACTGGCGACGGTGTGGCGGCTCCGCCGACCGCCCGGTCCGGAACGAATTGACACGCGCGCCGGGCGACACGCCGGCCGGGGGTCCCGGCGATCAGCGACAATGCCGCCGCTATGTTTGCCCTCTTCGAAGACGCCGGAAAATTTTTCGCCGGCCGCATCCTGTCCGAAGCCGAATCCTCGATGCAGATCGAGCTCGAGTCGGGCAAGCGTGTGAAAGTAAAAACCGCGAATGTCCTGATCAAGTTCGACAAGCCGTCCCCGGCCGAACTGGTCGCCGACGGTCAGCGCCTGGCCCAGGAAATCGACCTGGACCTGGCCTGGGAATTCGCGCCCGAGACCGAATTCACCTTCGGCGATCTCGCCCGCGACTATTTCGATGCCAAGGCCAGCCTCGGCCAGCAGGCCGGTGCGCTGTTCCGGCTGTTCGAAGCGCCGCATTACTTCCGCCGCATGGGCAAGGGCGTGTTCAAGAAGGCGCCGGCGGACATCGTCAAGGCCGCGCTGCTGGGCATCGAACGCAAGAAGCAGGTCGCCGCGCAGATCGAGCAATGGAGCGAAGAGCTCGCCGACGGCCGCTGCCCCGCTCCGATCGCCGACCAGATCTACAAGATCCTGTTCCGCCCGGACAAGAACGGCCCGGAATACAAGGCGCTGGTCGAAGCGGCCAAGCGCAGCCAGAAGGCGCCGCTGGACCTGCTCAAGGACGCCGGCGCGATCACCAGCCCCTATCAATTCCACTGGAAGCGCTTCCTGTTCGAGCACTTCCCCAAGGGCACCGGCTTCCCGGCGCTGTCCGCGCCGGAGATCAAGGAAGAGCTGCCGCTGGCACCGGTGCGGGCGTTCTCGATCGACGATTCGGCCACCACCGAGATCGACGATGCGCTGTCGGTCCAGGGTCTGGGCACCGGCACGGTGATCTTCGGCGTGCACATTGCAGCGCCGGGGCTGGCCATCCAGCCGGATTCCCCGGTCGACAAAGTGGCGCGGGACCGCTTCTCCACCGTCTACATGCCGGGCTGGAAGCTGACCATGCTGCCGGACGAGGTGGTGCAGGCCTACACCCTGATCGAAGGCCGGGACTGCCCGGCCGTCAGCATCTACCTGACCTTCGATGAAGCCACGCTGACGCTGAGCAGCCGCGAGACGAAGCTGGAGCGGGTGCCGATCGCGGTCAACCTGCGCCACGACAAGCTCGACCATGTCATCACCGACGCCACGCTGAGCGGCGCGGCCCCGGCCGATTACGCCTTCGCCGACGAGCTGGCCTTTGCCTATCGCCTGGCGAAGTCGCTCAAGGCGCAGCGCGAAGTGGTGCGCGGCAAGCCGGAAAACTTCAATCGGCCGGACTACAACTTCCGCCTGGACAGCGCCGGTGAGCGCGAGCCCGACGGCAGCGAGCAGGTGCAGATCTCGGTGCGCGCCCGCGGCACCGCGCTGGACCTGATCGTGGCCGAGGCCATGATCCTGGCCAACAGCCATTGGGGCGCGATCCTGGCCGAATCCGGCGTGCCCGGCATCTACCGCAGCCAGGCCAGCCTGGCGCCCGGCATCAAGGTGCGCATGGGCACCAAGCCGGCGCCGCATGCCGGCATGGGCGTGGCGCAGTACACCTGGGCGACCTCGCCGCTGCGCCGCTATGTGGACCTGGTCAACCAGTGGCAGATCATTGCCTGCGCCCGCCACGGCCGCACCGCCGCGCTGGTGGCGCCGTTCAAGCCCAAGGACGCGCAGCTGTTCTCGATCATTTCCGGCTTCGAGGCGGCGTACAGCGCCTACAACGGCTTCCAGTCCGGCATCGAGCGTTACTGGACGATGCGCTACGTGCAGCAGCAGGGCCTGACCGAACTGACCGCGTCGGTCATGAAGGACGGTCTGGTGCGCGCCGATGAGCTGCCGCTGGTGTTCCGCGCGCTCGGCTGTGAAAACCTGCCGCGCAATGCCCATGTCCGGGTGCGCATCACCGGCCTGGATGAGCTGACACTGGATGTCCACGCCTCGCTGATCGAACGCCTGGATGAAGCCATCCCGAGCGCCGCGATCGATGGCGCCGAATCCGAGGAGGACGAAGAGCCCAGCGGCGTGCTGACCCTGGCCATCGACCTCAACGCCGACGACGCCAGCCCCACCGACACCGCCGCTGCCGCCAGCGCCTCCTGATCCGACACACATGGTCAAGCTCAGCCCACTGCATTACGCGCTGATCGTCTCGGCAGGGTTGCACCTGGGCCTGGGCGCGTTGAAGATCGTCGCCCCGGAGCAATTCGACCGGCTGTTCCAGGACAACGCCCTGGAAGTGGTGCTGGTCAATGCCCGCGGGCATGAGGCCCCGACCCAGGCGCAGGCCTTGGCCCAGGCCAACCTGGCCGGCGGTGGCGAGCAGGAAGCCAAGGTGCGCGCCACCTCGCCGCTGCCGCCGTCGCCCAAACTGGAAGCGGGCGACAGCACCGAAGTGCAGCACAGCCAGATCCAGAATCTGCAGCAGACGCAGGAAGACCTGCTGACCCAGGTGCGGCGCGAGCTCGCGCTGCTGCCCACGCCCGATCCGCAGCGCGACAAGGGCACGCCCGAAGCGCGCCAGCAGGCCGAGCGCCGTCGCCAGCTGGTGCAGTTGCTCGCCGAGATCGAAAAGCGGGTCAATGAAGAGAACGCCCGTCCGCGCAAGCGCTACGTGAGCCCGGCCACCCGCGAAGTGGTCTATGCGCAGTATTACGACGCGCTGCGCCGCCGCATCGAATCTCGCGGCACGCGCGACTTCCCGACTTATCAGGGTCGGAAGCTCTATGGCGAGCTGACGATGAACATCCATGTCGACCTGCGCGGCCGGGTGGTGGAAACCGACATCGTCCAGAGCTCCGGCAACAAGGTGCTGGACCGCCGCGCCATTGCGATCGTGCAGGCCAGCGCGCCCTTCGGCAGCTTCACGCCGGCCATGCGCAAGGGCGCGGAAGTGCTGGTGATCACCTCGCGCTTCCGCTTCACCCGTGAGGATGGGCTGGAAACCACGCTCAGCGCGCAACCGTCCTGACGCGCGGCCCGCGCCGCCGTCGCCCTGTCATCCGGAGAGCCCCCGAGACCATGACCGCCGCGACTTCTGCTCCCGTCGACCAGTACGTGGTCGCCGGCAACCCGGTCGGCCACAGCCGATCGCCCGAAATCCATGCCGCATTCGCGCGGCAGACCGGCCAGTCGCTGCACTATGACCGGCTGCTGTGCCCGCTCGACGGCTTCGAGGCCTCGCTGCGCGGCTTTGTCGCCGGCGGCGGCCGCGGCTGCAACATCACCGTCCCGTTCAAGTTCGAAGCCTTCCGCCTCGCGGCGCGGCACACGCCTCGAGCCGCCCTGGCGGGCGCGGTCAACACCATGCGCTTCGACGAAGGCGCCTGGCTGGGCGACAACACCGACGGTGCCGGCCTGGTCGCCGACATCGAACGCAATGCCCGGCGACCGCTGCGCGGCTTGCGGGTGCTGCTGATCGGTGCGGGCGGCGCGTCGGCCGGCGTGCTGGGCAGCTTCATCGCCGGCCGGCCCGCGCAGGTGCGGGTCGTCAACCGAAGCGCGGACAAGGCGCATGCGCTGATCGCCAGCCATCAAGCCTTCGCCGCCGAGCACGGGGTGCAGTTGTCCGCCGGCGGGCTGGATGAGGTCGGCGATGCGCATGATGTCCTGATCAACGGCACCAGCGCCTCGCTCAGCGGCGCCGGCGTGCCGCTGCCGGATCGCGACGCTCCCGTGCTGGTGCGCGGCGGCGTGGCGGTCGACATGATGTACGGCCCCTCCGCCGCGCCGTTCCTGGACTGGGCGCGCGCGCAGGCCGGTGACGCGGGCGAGATGCGCGACGGGCTGGGCATGCTGGTCGAGCAGGCGGCGGAAGCCTTCTTCCTGTGGCGCGGCGTGCGTCCGGACAGCGCCCGGGTGCTGGCCAACCTGCGGGCCGGCCGGGAGGCGGACGCATGAGGCAGGCGCTTCGGCTGGTGCTGATGCTGGTGGTCAGCATCCTGTGCCTGCAGATCTTTTTCGCGGCGCGCATCGCGCTGATGGGCACGTTGCCGCCACAGTCGACCAGCTTCCAGCGCAGCGAGGCCATGCGGCTGCTGCGGGAGAAGGGCGAAATCCTCTGGGCGCAGCATTGGGTCGACGATGACCAGATCAGCGTGCATCTCAAGCGCGCGGTGATCGCCAGCGAAGACGCCAGCTTCAGCGAGCACAACGGCGTCGACTGGGACGCGCTGGAAAAAGCCTGGGAGCGGAATCAGAAGGAGCAGGCGCGCGTCGAGAAACGCACCGCGCGGCTGGCGCAGGTGGCGCCGACCAAGCCGCCGCCGGTGGCCAAAGTGGTGGGCGGCTCCACCATCACCCAGCAGCTGGCGAAGAACCTGTTTCTCAGCTCCGAACGCACGTTGGTGCGCAAGGCACAGGAATTCGCGCTGACCTTCATGCTGGAAGCGCTGCTCGACAAGCGCCGCATCCTGGAGATCTATCTGAACAACGTCGAGTGGGGCGAAGGCATCTTCGGCGCGCAGGCGGCAGCTCGGCATTACTTCAAGGTGGATGCGTCCAGGCTCAGTCCGAATCAGGCGGCGCGGCTGGCGGTGATGCTGCCGGCGCCCAAGCGCTTCGAAAAACTCCCCCGCTCCGCCTATGTGAATGGCCGGGCTGGCACCATCGAGGCCCGCATGGGCGCGGTGGAGTTGCCATGAGTGCTGAACTGACGACCGAGATCGCCGCCGCGGCGGCCCGGCTGATCGTGGAAGAGGGACTGGAATACGGTCCGGCCAAGAGCCGCGCGCTCAAGGTGCTGGGCCTGCCGCCGCGCACCCGGCTTCCCGACAACGATGAACTGGAAGACCAGGTGCGCGAGTACCTGGCGATCTTCTGCGCCGACACCCAGCCCGCCGAGTTGCAGGCGCTGCGTGAGCTGGCAGCCACCTGGATGGAGCGGCTGGCGGAGTTCCGGCCCCATCTGACTGGCGCGGTCTGGCGCGGTACGGCGACCCGCCTGTCCAACATCCATCTGCAGTTGTACTGCGATGACAGCAAATCCGCAGAGATCGCGCTGCTCAACCAGCAAGTGGACTATGACGTCAGCCAGGCGCGCAATGCGCGGGGCGAGACCGTCGACCAGTTGCTGATCGACGCCCTGTGCAAGCCGCTGAATGAGCGGATCACGGTGGCCCTCACCATCCTGGACTATGACGACCAGCGCGGCGCCCTCAAGCCGGACGCCCGCGGCCGGACCGAGCGCGGTGATCTGGCCGCGCTGCGACAACTGATGAAGGACGCCTGATGCAACGCAGACACATGCTGACGCTGGCCGCCGCAGGCGCGGCCGCGACCGCAGGAGGCGCTTACCTGTCCCTGCGCCATGGCAACGCCGATGCGGCGGCCGGTCCGGCGAAGCTGCCGCCGTTGGAGCGGTTGTCCGAACCCGCGCAAAGCTTCTGGCGCGCCAGCTTCGATACGCTGGACCAGAAGGCTTACCCGGCCGCTGCGCTGCGGGGCCGCCCGCTGCTGCTCAATTTTTGGGCAACGTGGTGCGCGCCGTGCGTCAAGGAATTGCCGGAGATCAATCAATTTCACGACGAGTTCAGCCCCAAAGGCTGGCAAGTGCTGGGTCTGGCGGTCGACGCACCCACGCCGGTCAAAGGTTTCCTGGCCAAGTTGCCGCTCAAGTTCCCGGTCGCCCTGGCCGGCCTGACCGGCACCGATCTGTCCAAGCAATTGGGCAATGCCAAGGGCGGCCTGCCGTTCACCGTCGCGTTCAACGCCCAAGGCGAGCTGGTGTGGAAGAAGCTGGGGGCGACGCATCTGGACGAACTGCGCGCCATGGTGTCATCCGCCAAGGCTTGACGCGTCAGCCTGCGGATCCGGACCGGCACCGCATCGAGCGGTCCGCGCGGCCGTCTTTTTGGGGGCCGTCGCCGCACAGCGCTCTCCGCTCTGCGCCTCACTCCCTCGTCCGGCCAACTTGAAACTCACCCAAGTGGGCTAGCAAAGTCTAGTCAACCTGCATCCCTGTCCTAGCCATGGGTCCGAAACGGGTCAAGCGTTTTATTTTTGGATACCTGCCGGGATCTGGGGACAAAGGGCGTAAAGTTCAGCCTTTTACGCTTCTAGTGTCTTCGCTCTAATTGGGCAGGACCCGGTCGCTGATGCAGATTCTTGTTGTTCACGGTCCCAACCTCAACCTTCTCGGTACACGAGAACCCGGGGTCTATGGGGCGCACACTTTGGCGCAGATCGATGCCGATCTCAGCCAGAAGGCGCGCGAAGCCGGCGCTCAGCTCGAAAGCTTCCAGAGCAACCACGAGGGTGCCCTGGTCGACCGCATTCAGGCGGCGGGTCGCGATGGAACTCGCTTCATCATCATCAATCCGGCGGCCTACACCCACACCAGCGTTGCGATCCGCGATGCGCTGGCGGCGGTGGCGCTGCCGTTTGTCGAGGTGCACCTGTCCAATATCCACCGTCGAGAGTCCTTCCGGCATCACAGCTACATGTCGGAACTCGCGGTGGGCGTGATCTGCGGCCTGGGCCCGATGGGCTACTCGCTGGCGCTGCAGTACGCGTTGAGCCGCCGCGACGGATAGCCGCTGTTTCACACCTGATCCACGCAGAACCACCCCGATCGCGGTCCGCCTGACACTCGGCGGCCAGACAAACTTCCCCGTTGGAGAACCTTTATGGATTTGCGCAAGCTCAAGACCTTGATCGACCTCGTCTCGGAGTCGAACATTTCTGAACTTGAAATCACCGAAGCCGATGGCAAGGTGCGCATCGTCAAGTCCGATGGTCAGCCCGTCGTGGCCGCCATGCCGCTGATGCAACAGGCGCAGCCGCAGGTCGCCGCCCCCGTGGCCGCCGCCGCGCCGGTGGCTGCTGCCGCGCCGGTCGCCGCGCCGGCGCCGGTGGAGACCGGCCACATCGTGAAGTCGCCGATGGTCGGCACCTTCTATCGCGCGTCCAGCCCGACGGCCAAGCCGTTCGCGGAAGTCGGCCAGCAGGTCAAGGAAGGCGATGCGATCTGCATCATCGAAGCGATGAAGATCATGAATGAGATCGAAGCCGACAAGACCGGCACCATCGTCAAGGTCCTGGTCGAGAACGGCCAACCGGTGGAATTCGGCCAGCCGCTGATCGTCATCGAGTAAGTCGCCGAGATGTTCAGAACCCTCCTGACGGTCCGCCGCCCACTGGCCGCGACCCTCGCGGCCGGGCCCCTGCCCCGCCGCGCCCGTCGGGGCGATTGAGCCGAGACAACATGTTCAAAAAGATCCTCATTGCCAACCGGGGCGAGATCGCCCTTCGTATCCAGCGCGCCTGCCGCGAGCTGGGTGTGAAGTCGGTGGTCGTCTATTCCGAGGCCGACCGCGACGCCAAATACGTGAAGTTGGCCGATGAAGCCGTCTGTATCGGTCCGGCATCGTCCGCGCAGAGCTACCTCAGCATGCCGGCCATCATCGCCACCGCGGAAGTCACCGATGCCGAGGCGATCCACCCCGGCTACGGCTTCCTGAGCGAAAACTCTGACTTCGCCGAGCGCGTCGAGCGCAGCGGCTTCACCTTCATCGGCCCGACCCCGGAGAACATCCGGACGATGGGCGACAAGGTGTCGGCCAAGCAGGCCATGATCAAGGCCGGCGTGCCGTGCGTGCCGGGCTCCGAAGGCGCGCTGCCGGACGACCCCAAGGAAATCGTGCGCATCGCGCGGGCCGTCGGCTATCCGGTGATCATCAAGGCCGCTGGCGGCGGCGGTGGTCGCGGCATGCGTGTCGTGCACACCGAGGCCGCGCTGGTCAATGCGGTGCAGACGACCAAGGCGGAAGCCGCAGCCGCCTTCGGCAATCCGCAGGTCTACATGGAGAAGTTCCTGGAGCATCCGCGTCATGTGGAAATCCAGGTGCTGGCCGACAGCCACAAGAACGCCGTCTGGCTGGGCGAGCGCGACTGCTCCATGCAGCGTCGTCACCAGAAGATCATCGAGGAAGCGCCGGCGCCCGGCATTCCGCGTCGCCTGATCGAGCGCGTGGGCGACCGCTGCGCCGCCGCCTGCAAGAAGATGGGCTACCGCGGCGCGGGCACCTTCGAGTTCCTCTATGAGAACGGCGAGTTCTACTTCATCGAGATGAACACCCGCGTGCAGGTGGAGCATCCGGTGACGGAGATGGTGACCGGCATCGACATCGTGCAGATGCAGATCCGCATCGCGGCCGGCGAGAAACTGCCCTTCACCCAGCGCAACATCACGATGCGCGGCCACTCGATCGAGTGCCGCATCAATGCGGAAGATCCGGTCAAGTTCATCCCGTCGCCGGGACGCATCACGATGTGGCATCCGCCCGGCGGTCCCGGCGTGCGTGTGGACTCGCATGCCTACACCAACTACTTCGTGCCGCCCAACTACGACTCGATGATCGGCAAGCTCATCGTGCACGGCGACACCCGCGAGCAGGCCCTGGCCCGCATGCGCATCGCGCTGTCGGAGACGGTGGTGGAAGGCATTCAGACCAACATCCCGCTGCATCGCGAACTGATGGCCGACGCCAAGTTCATCGAGGGCGGCACCGATATCCACTACCTCGAGCAGTGGATGGCGGCTCACAAACGCTGATCGACCGAGCCCCGGCAGCGCCTGGGGCCGTCTTCATTCATGGCCCGCGCTTCATGCGCTGGCCCCAGCGACCAAGCGGTGCCGCCTTTGCGGCGCGGCTTGGTCCTTTTGTCTTTTCAAAGGGTCGTAAAGATGTCTGACGCCTTGCTTCATGAACTGGTGCTGATCTGTCGCGAGGAGGATGTCGAGACCGTCAGCGATGCGCTGATGGAAGTCGAGTCGCTGGCCGTGTCGGTCGAGGACGCGGATGCCGACACCCCGGCGGAGCATGCGCTGTTCGGCGAACCCGGCATGCCCGCGCCCAAACCGGGATGGGAGCGCTCGGTGGTGAAGGCGCTGTTCGCGACCGAGGCGGAAGCCACCGAAGCCGCCACCCTGCTGCTGGCGCAGGACTGGGCCGCCGATGTGCATGTGCAGACGATCCAGGCCGTGGCCGAACAGGATTGGGTGCGACTGACCCAGTCGCAATTCGCGCCGGTCGAGATCACGTCGTCGTTCTGGATCGTGCCGTCCTGGCATGAGGCGCCCGCGCAGGCGAAGCAGGTCATGCGCCTCGATCCGGGCCTGGCCTTCGGGACCGGCACCCATCCCACCACCCGCATGTGCCTGCGCTGGATAGCTGGCCATGCGTCCGAAGCGGCGGGCTGGAAGCGGGTGCTGGACTATGGCTGCGGCTCCGGCATCCTGGCGATCGCGACCGGCTTGTTCGGCGCGACCGCCATCGATGCGGTCGACATCGATCCGGCCGCCGTGATCGCCACCGCACAGAACGCGAAGGACAACGGCGTGACCGTTCAACCCGCGCTGCCGGATGCCGCGCAGGGCGAGTACCCCGTCGTGCTGGCCAACATCCTGGCGACGCCGCTCAAGCTGCTCGCGCCGCTGCTGTGCAGCCACCTGGCGCCAGGCGGCCATCTGGTGCTGGCGGGCATTCTGGAACGGCAAGCCGATGAGCTGAAGGCCGCCTATGCGCCGCATGTAGTGCTGGAAGTCGCCGATGCGGAAGACGGCTGGATCCTGATGACGGCTCGCCGCGCCTGACGGCGACGGGCTTGATGACGAGGCCTTCCGCCACGCCACGAGGCCCACGCCGGGCATCGTCGTGCGGCGGCTGGTCGATTCGCTCGGACGCCTCTCGCCGCCGTGGTTTCACCGATCCCGCCGAGGCGCTGCCAGAACGATCAACGCGGATGTCCCCATGAACCGGGCCATTGAGCGATCGATCAGGTCCCGATCGGTGGTGACGAGGTGTCAATGCCGCACCGCGCGCGGCAAGGACTGACCCTGTTTCTGGCATCATTCCGGCCATGAATCTCGCGACCCGCTGCACCACCTGCGGCACCATCTTCCGGGTGGTGCAGGACCAGTTGCGCGTGTCCGAAGGCTGGGTGCGTTGCGGTCGCTGCGCGGAAGTATTCGATGCGCGCGAGCAATTGTTTGACCTGGAACGCGACAGCCCGCCGCCGTGGCCGCCGCATGCCGGCGCCGGCACGCCGCCGGCATCGCGTCCCGCGCCTGCACCCGTCGCCGCCGCGCCCGCGCCGGTCATCCCGCCACCGCCGCCAGCAGCGCCGTCCAGGCCCGCGGCTCCGGTGTCGTATGACCCCTACCCTTCCGATTTCAGACCCAGCCAACCCGGCGGCCTGACGCCGCGCGAGGCCGATCGTCCGCTGCCGCGCAGCATCCCGACGCCGGCGCCAATGATGCCCGCCGCGCGCCCGGCGCCGCCCGCGCCGATTTACGCGCCTGCGCCCACGCCGCAGCCATCGACCTTCGGGCCGTCGTCCTTCATGCCGGCCGGTCCGGAGACTCAGCCGCCGGCCTTCGAGAGCTCCTGGCTGGCGAATGACGACGACGAGCTCAATCCCTTCGCGCCGCCTCGGCATTACAGCCATGAGGACGACTCGGAGCTGCCGACCCACGACGTCTTCGAAGCCCGCCGCGAGCCGTTCATCGAGCCGCCCGTGCCGGTGCCTGCACCCGCGCCCGACCCGCGTGCGCATCTGCCTGAACCGAAAGGCATGCGCTTCGAGGAAGACGAGCTGCCGCCGCCAATCAGCGACGACGAGCGACCCGATGTCCTGCTGGCGCTGAGCCCGGCCACGGCGGCGCAGCTGCGGTCGCAGGAACCGAGCTTCGATCCGTCGCCGATGCCGCCCTCCGCGGCTGAGCCCATCGTGGCCGACGAGGACGCTGCACCGGAAGCCGCCAAGCCGACCAAGAAGTCGCGCAAGAAATCCAGGCGCAGCGAGGAAGCCGATGCCCCCGCGCCGGTCGCCACGCCGACCGCCGTGCCCAACTTCCTGCGTCAGGCGGAATCGGCACAGCGTTGGCATCGCCCCGCCGTGCGCATCGCGCTGGCGAGCGTCGCGACGCTGCTGGGGCTGACGCTGGTCGGCCAGGGCGTTTGGCATTCGCGCGAAGCGATCGCGGCGCAGTATCCGGGCACGCGTCCGATGCTGGCCAGTGCCGCGCGCGCGATGGGTCAGGAGCTGCGCCCGTGGCAGCACATCGAAGCCTTGAGCGTGGAGAGCAGCAGCCTCAATCCGGCCGGCGGCGACAACCACTACAAGCTCAGCCTCAGCCTGCGCAACCGCAGCAACTGGGATGTCGCGCAGCCCTGGGTGGACCTCAGCCTGACCGATGCGGCCGGCCAGTTGGTGGTGCGTCGCATGCTGTCGCCCGCCGAGCTGCAAGCCGGCAAGCCCGCGATGACCGCGGGCGCCGATCAACAGGCGCAGGTCGTTTTCGACAGCGGCAATCTGAAGATCAGCGGCTACACCGTCGAACTGTTCTATCCCTGAGGATCTCGAGCCGGCGCCCTTGCGCGTCGGTGGTGAGACGCCGGCGGGACGATGTGTCGTTGTGCCGAGCTACAGGTGCGTCGATGCGCAGCCTCAGGATGGTCGAGGTCGACCTGACGACCCGCAGCTCCCGCAGCGGTGCCGACCGATCACGCGGGCGCACAGGCAATAAAAAACCCGGCTTTCGCCGGGTTTGAGGCATCCGGTTCACACCGGACACAAGCTGGATCCGAAGCGCCGGATGCGAAGCATCCGGCACCGGGATCATGTCGCTCAGGGCTTGTTGCCAGTCGGGAACGGCCAGGCCGCTTGCGGGCTCAGCGCAGTCTTGGCAGCAGGCGCGGGCGCAGCAGCAGCGGCAGGCTTGGCAGCAGGCGCAGGCTTGGCGGCAGCCTTCTTCGGAGCAGCCTTCTTGGCCGGGGCCTTGGCAGCCGGCTTGGCGGCAGCGGCAGGCTTGGCGGCCGACTTCTTCGCAGCAGCGGGCTTCGCAGCCTTGGCAGCCGTCTTGACGGGCGGCTTCTTCGCAGCAGAGGCCTTCTTGGCCGGTGCAGCAGCCTTCTTGGCCGGAGCGGCAGCCTTCTTGGCGGCCACGACCTTCTTCGCCGGAGCAGCCTTCTTGGCGGCAGCGACCTTCTTGGCCGGAGCAGCCTTCTTGGCGGCCACCACCTTCTTCGCCGGAGCCGCCTTCTTCGCAGCAGCAGCCTTCTTGGCCGGAGCGGCCTTCTTCGCCGGAGCAGCCTTCTTGGCGGCCACGACCTTCTTCGCCGGAGCGGCCTTCTTGGCCGGAGCGGCCTTCTTGGCGGCCGGCTTCTTCGCGGCGGCGACCTTCTTGGCCGGAGCGGCCTTCTTCACAGCGGCGGCCTTCTTGGCCGGGGCCTTCTTGGCCGGAGCGGCCTTCTTCGCAGTTGCCATTTCAGTTCTCCTTGATCAAGTAGAAAAGTCCCTGCCCGACATCAACCGGTTGATGACAGTGCAGGTATTCACCACCCACGAGTCGCGGGAGTTGCGCCGCGGTGCGGTGAATCAGGGTGCGATGCATCGCCGCCGCTTCTGCGTCGGTCGGTGGATGCATCGCCAAGCTTGATCTCATCAGCAAACAACACTCCGAGGGTCGCTCCGGTCCTGGTCAATCCCAGGACAGGGCGCCGCCCGATTGGTATTCGATGACTCGCGTCTCGAAGAAGTTGCGTTCCTTCTTCAAGTCGATCATTTCGCTCATCCAGGGGAAGGGGTTCTCTTCGTTCGGGAACAGCGCCTCCAGACCGATCTGGGTGGCACGGCGGTTCGCGATGTAACGCAGATAACCCTTGAACATCGCTGCGTTCAGACCCAGCACGCCGCGCGGCATGGTGTCTTCGGCATAGCGGTATTCGAGTTCGACGGCTTGCTGGAACAACGCCTTGATCTCTTCCCGGAATTCCGGGGTCCAGAGATGGGGGTTCTCCAGCTTGATCTGGTTGATCAGGTCGATGCCGAAGTTGCAGTGCATCGATTCGTCGCGCAGGATGTACTGGTACTGCTCCGCGGCGCCGGTCATCTTGTTCTGGCGGCCGAGCGCCAGGATCTGCGTGAAGCCGACGTAGAAGAACAGGCCTTCCATCAGGCAGGCGA
>CAJYPV010000002.1 GCA_913776825.1 Burkholderiaceae bacterium | reverse complement strand
GCTCCAGCCTCGTTGCGCTGGGGTTCTCCCCCACCGCGGCACTGGCGGAGACACGCCAGTTCAAGCTCTCCCGGGCGACAGAAACCCGCAACACCTGCCCGTACTGCTCGGTGGGTTGCGGTCTCATCATGTACTCGCTCGGTGACAAGGCCAAGAACGTCAAGAGCGAGATCGTTCACATCGAAGGGGATCCGGACCATCCGGTGAACCGCGGCACGCTGTGCCCGAAGGGCGCCGGCCTGCTGGACTTCATCCACAGCCCGAACCGCCTCAAGTATCCGGAGATCCGCGAAGCCGGCTCCAAGGAATGGAAGCGCGTCAGCTGGGACGAGGCGCTGAACCGCGTCGTCAAGCTGATGAAGGCGGACCGTGACGCCAACTTCGTCGCCACCAATGCGCAGGGCCAGACCGTCAACCGCTGGTTGACCACCGGCATGCTGTGCGCTTCGGCGTCGTCGAATGAATCGGGCTACATCACCCACAAGGCGATGCGCTCGATGGGGTTGCTCGCGTTCGACACTCAAGCGCGCGTTTGACACGGACCGACGGTGGCCAGTCTGGCCCCGACGTTCGGACGCGGCGCGATGACCAACCATTGGGTGGACATCAAGAACGCCGATCTGGTGCTGATCATGGGCGGCAATGCCGCCGAGGCGCATCCCTGCGGTTTCAAGTGGGTGATCGAGGCCAAGCATCACAACAAGGCCAAGCTGATCGTGGTCGATCCGCGCTTCACGCGCTCGGCCGCCATGAGCGACTACTACGCGCCGATTCGCGCGGGGTCTGACATCGCCTTCCTGGGCGGGGTGATCAATTACCTGCTCAGCCACGACAAGATTCAGCACGAGTACGTCAAGCACTACACCAACGCCAGCTTCATCGTGGGCGAGGCCTACAAGTTCGAGGACGGTCTGTTCTCGGGCTATGACGCGGCCAAGCGCGCCTACAGCAACGCCTCCTGGGCGTACGAGCTGGACGAGAAGGGCTTCGCCAAGGTCGACCCGACGATGCAGCATCCGCGCTCGGTGCTGCAGCTGATGAAGGCCCATTACGCCCGCTACACGCCGGAAATGGTCAGCCGCATCACCGGCACGCCGCAGGACAAGTTCCTGAAGGTGTGCGAGTCCATCGCCGAAACCTCGGCGCCGGGCAAGGTGATGACGGTGATGTATGCGCTGGGCTGGACCCAGCACAGCCAGGGCTCGCAGATCATCCGCACCGGTGCGCTGATGCAGCTGCTGCTGGGCAACATCGGCCTGCCCGGTGGCGGCATGAACGCGCTGCGCGGTCACAGCAACATCCAGGGTCTGACCGACCTGGGTCTGCTGTCCACCTCGCTGACCGGCTACATGAGCCTGGCGCGAGACAGCGAGCAGGACCTGGAGACGTACTACAAGACCCGTGCGGTCAAGCCGCTGCGTCCCAACCAGATGAGCTTCTGGCAGAACTATTCCAAGTTCTTCGTCAGCCAGCAAAAAGCGTGGTGGGGCAAGGCCGCGACCAAGGAGAACGATTGGGCGTTCCATTACCTGCCCAAATACGACAAGGGCTATGACGTCCTGCAGACCTTCGAGCTGATGCACCAGGGCAAGGTGAACGGCTACATCTGCCAGGGCTTCAACCCGGTCGGATCGTTCCCCAACAAGAAGAAGGTGGTCGAGAGCCTGTCCAAGCTCAAGTTCCTGGCCATCATCGATCCGCTCAACACCGAGACCGCGGAATTCTGGAAGAACTACGGCGAACACAACGATGTGAAGTCGGAGGACATCCAGACCACCGTGTTCCGCTTCCCGAGCACCTGCTTCGCGGAAGAGGACGGCTCGCTGACCAACTCCGGTCGCTGGCTGCAGTGGCACTGGAAGGGCGCCGAGCCTCCGGGCGAAGCCAAGGGCGATGCGGAAATCATTGCCGAGATCTTCCTGCGCATGCGCGCGCTCTATCAGAAGGACGGTGGCGCCTTCCCGGATCCGATCCTCAACCTGAGCTGGCCGTACAAGATTCCTCACAGTCCCTCGTCCGAGGAACTGGCGATGGAATTCAACGGCAAGGCGCTGGCGGATGTGACCGATCCGAAGGATCCGACCAAGGTGCTGGCCAAGGCCGGCGAGCAGCTCGCCGGTTTCGGCCTGCTGCGCGACGACGGCACCACCTCCAGCGGCTGCTGGATCTATGCCGGCGCCTGGACCCAGGCCGGCAACCAGATGGCGCGGCGCGACAACAGCGATCCGTGGGGCATCGGCCAGACGCTGGGCTGGGCCTGGGCCTGGCCGGCGAACCGTCGCGTGCTCTACAACGCGGCCTCGTGTGATCCGACCGGCAAGCCGTGGAATGCCAAGCGTCGCCTGATCAGCTGGACCGGCGAGAAGTGGGCCGGCTCGGACATTCCGGACATCCGTCCGGATGCCAATCCGAACGATCCGGATGCGGTGCGTCCGTTCATCATGACCGCCGAAGGCGTGGCGCGTCTGTTCGCCCCGACCGGCATGGTGGATGGCCCGCTGCCCGAGCACTATGAGCCGTTCGAGTCGCCGCTGGAGAACAACCCGCTGCATCCGAACAATCCGAAGGCCAAGAACAACCCGGTCGGCCGGGTGTTCAAGGGCGACTTCGAACAGTTCGGCAAGCCGGACAAGTTCCCGTATGTCGCCACCAGCTATCGGTTGACCGAGCACTTCCATTACTGGACCAAGAACGTGCTGACCAACGCGGTGATCCAGCCGCAGCAGTTCGTGGAAATCGGCGAGGAACTGGCGAAGGAGAAGGGCATCGCGAACGGCGACAAGGTCAAGGTCAGCTCCATGCGCGGCTTCATCAAGGCCGTCGCGGTGGTGACCAAGCGGGTCGCGTCGCTGAACGTGGATGGCAAGCGGGTGCATACCGTCGGCTTGCCGAATCACTGGGGCTTTGTCGGTGTGGCCAAGCCCGGCTATCTGGTCAACACGCTCACGCCGTTCGTCGGCGACGCGAACACCCAGACGCCGGAATTCAAGAGCTTCACCGTCAACATCGAGAAGGCCTGAGCCATGTCTTCATTGCAATCCCTCGACATCGCCAAGCGTTCTGCGACCACCACGCCCAGTCCTGATGCCCGGCGCCACACCGTCGAAGTCGCCAAGCTGATCGACGTCTCCTCCTGCATCGGCTGCAAGGCCTGCCAGGTGGCGTGCATGCAGTGGAACGACCTGCGCGACGACGTCGGTGAGAACCACGGCACCTACGACAACCCGCGCGACCTGACGCCCCAGTCCTGGACCGTCATGCGCTTTTCCGAAGTGGAGGTCGTCGAGAACAAGCTCGAATGGCTGATCCGCAAGGATGGCTGCATGCACTGCGAGGACCCGGGCTGCCTGAAGAGCTGTCCGTCGCCCGGTGCCATCGTCAAGTACGAGAACGGCATCGTCGACTTCATCTCCGAGCACTGCGTCGGTTGCGGCAACTGCGTCACCGGTTGCCCGTTCGATGTGCCGCGCATCTCCAAGACCGACAACAAGGCCTACAAGTGCAGCCTGTGTTCCGACCGGGTCGGCGTGGGTCTGGAGCCCGCCTGCGTCAAGGCGTGCCCGACCGGCGCGATCCGTTTCGGTTCCAAGGAGGACATGCATGAGTTCGCCGCCGAACGGATCGTCGACCTGAAGGAGCGCGGCTATGACAACGCCGGTGTCTACGACCCGCAAGGCGTCGGCGGCACCCACGTCATGTACGTGCTGCAGCATGCGGATCAGCCGGAGCTCTATCACGGCCTGAAGAAGGATCCGAAGATCAGTCCGCTGGTCTCGTTGTGGAAGGGCGCGGCCAAGCCGCTCGCGGTGGCTGCCATGGTGGGCGCCGCGGTGGCGGGCTTCTTCCATTACATGAAGGTCGGCCCGCTGACCTCCGGTCATGACGAGCCGGACGACGAGGAGGAACTCGCCGACGAACGTGCCCGCCAGGCGCATCGCGACGGCGTGGCACCGACCCGCTCGCCCCACTCACCGCCGGATGGCGGCCTCTGACACCGGGAGCACCTCATGGCTTTGCTGCAACGCTATCGCGACAGCCAGCGGATCAACCACTGGATCGTCGTGCTGCTGTTCTTCTGTGCCGGGCTGTCGGGCCTGGCGTTCTTCCACCCCAGCCTGTTCTTCCTGTCCAATCTCTTCGGCGGCGGACCCTGGACGCGCATCCTCCATCCCTATCTGGGGCTGGGCATGGTGCTGGCCTTCGTGTTCCTGGCGCTGAAGATGTGGCGGGACAACCTCTGGACCCCGGTCGACACCGAATGGATCCGCCAGAGCAAGGACCTGATGGCCGGCACCGACAAGACGGCCGTCCATCCCGCCTACAAATACAACGGCGGGCAGAAGGTGGTGTTCTGGATCATGGTGAGCTCGCTGGCGGTGTTGTTCGTCACCGGTTTCATGTTCTGGCATGCCTGGTTCCCTGAAGGCAACATCCTGATGCGCCGCATCGCGGTGGTGCTTCACTCGGCCTCGGCGGCGCTGCTGATCTTGACGATCATCATCCATGTCTATGCGGCCATCTGGGTGAAGGGCTCGATGCGGGCGATGACGCGTGGTACGGTCACGGACACCTGGGCCGCCCATCACCATCCGCTGTGGCACAAGGACATCAAGGAGCGACCGCGCGCATGACCGCCAGCAGCACCATCCGCCTGATGACGCCGGAGGAGATCGCGGTGGGCGCCGGTGCGCGCCCCGCGCCTCTGCGCCTGCCCGAACCCGGCCTGTTTGCCGAGCGCGCCCTGCGCCTGCGGCAACTGGCCGAGGGCCATGCGATGCGGGATTACCTGCTCTTCGCCGCCGAACTGGCGCAAGCCCAGCATGAGCGGCTCAAGCAGCCCCGCACGCTGGTGCTGCCCAATGAGCTGGCCGTGGGCGAAGCTGCCGCCGGCGGCCAACCGCCGCTGGATGCGCAACGCCACCCGCGTGATGCAGCCTGGCGCGACGAACTGCGTGAACTGGTGACGGCGCTCTCCCGCGCACCGATGCCTGACGCTGCTCGCGCGCTGGTCAGCGCGCTGGCGTCGGTGGAGGAGGCTGAGCTCGAACGTCAGGCCCAGGCGCTGCTGGCCGGCGGTGGGCCGGCGCTGAATCCGGCCACCGCGCCGGTCATCGGCGCGGCGCTGCAACTGCACTGGGTCCGCCTGGTGCAGCAGCTGCAGGCTCGCTTCGAGCGCAGTGACCAGACCGAATCGCTGCCGCCCTTCAGCTACATCGACGATCCCACGCTCTGCCCCTGCTGCGGTTCGCGCCCGGTGGCGTCGATCACCCGGATCTCCGGCGAAACCTCCGGCCAGCGCTTCCTCGCCTGCTCGCTCTGCGGCACGCAATGGCATTACGTGCGCATCAAGTGCACCCACTGCCAGGGCACCAAGGGCATCAGCTTCCAGCAACTCGTGGACGCCGATGACAAGAAGAACGAGTCGGTGCAGGCCGAGTGCTGCGAAACCTGCGGCCACTACCTGAAGCAGGTCCACATGGAAAAGGACCTGCAGGTCGAGCCCATGGCCGACGACCTCGCCACGCTCACGCTGGACCTGCTGGTCGGCGGCGAGCTGGGCCTGGTGCGGCAGGGCTTCAATCCGCTGCTGATCCTCGGCGAGCCCGACGCGGGCTCTGACGCCGGTGGCGACGCAGATGACGGCGCAGGTGCAGCCAGCGATCCCGCACGGCGACCGCCGCCCGATCCCGGAGGCCATTGATCGTGAAGCCCGAGGCATCCATGGTTCATGGTCCAACGGCAGGCTCCCCGGTCAGTCCCCCCGCGGCGCCCAAGGATCTTCCCGCTGTTGATCGACTGCTGCGCGATGTCGCCATCGCGCCGCTGGTGGCCGAGCACGGCCACCAGTTCGTCGCCACCCAAGCCCGCCGATTGCTGGATGACTGGCGTCGGCTGGCGCTGGATGGCGCGCTGCCCGCGTCGCAACTCGCCACGCTGCCGCAGGCCTTGGCACGCCAATGCGCGGACCGGATGGCGCCGCGCATGCGGCGGGTGCTCAATCTCACCGGCACGGTGTTGCACACCAACCTCGGACGCGCCGTGCTGGCGGATGAGGCGCTGCAGCAGGTCATGGCCTGCATGGCGTCGCCCAACAACCTGGAATTCGATCTGGCACTGGGCGCACGCGGCGACCGCGACAGCCTGATCGAGGACCTGCTCTGCGAGATCACCGGTGCCGAAGCGGCGACCGTGGTCAACAACAATGCAGCGGCCGTGCTGCTCGGCATCGCGGCGCTGGCGGGCGGCCGCGAGGCGGTGGTCTCGCGCGGCGAGCTGGTCGAGATCGGCGGCGCCTTCCGCATGCCGGATGTGATGGCCGCGGCGGGCGCCACGCTGGTGGAAGTCGGCACCACCAACCGCACCCATGCGCGGGACTATGAATCCGCCATCACGCCGCGCACCGCCTTGCTGATGAAGGTGCACACCAGCAACTACGCGATCCAGGGCTTCACCGCCTCGGTGAGCGAAGCCGAACTCGCCCCGATCGCCCATGCCCACGGGCTTCCCTTGCTGACCGATCTCGGCAGCGGCTCGCTGGTCGACCTGGCCCAATGGGGCTTGCCCGCCGAACCGTTGCCGCAGCAGATGCTCGCCGATGGGTGCGATGTCGTGACCTTCAGCGGCGACAAGCTGCTCGGCGGCCCGCAAGCCGGCCTGATCGTCGGCCGTCGCGACGTCGTCCAGCGCATCCGCAAATTTCCGATGAAGCGCGCGCTGCGGCTGTCCAAGCTGCCGATGGCGGCGCTCGAAGCCACGCTGCGGCTCTATCTGCGACCCGACCTGCTGACCCGCGACCTGCCCACGCTGCGCTGGCTGACCCGTCCCGTGGCGGACATCGAAGCCCAGGCCGCGCGCCTGCTCGCCCCGCTGCAATCAGCGGTGGCGCCGCGCTTCTCGGTGCGCGTCGCCGCCATGCGCGGTCAGATCGGATCGGGCTCCTTGCCGGTCGAGACCTTGCCCTCCGCAGGCCTGGCCATCGCGCCGCAATTGCCGGGCAAGCGCGGCCTGGGCCGTGCCCTGGACGACTTGATGACCGCCTTGCGCGCGCTGCCGCTGCCCATCGTCGCGCGGGTGCAGGCGGACGAACTCTGGCTGGATCTGCGCTGCCTGGAAGCCCGCGGGGCGGAGGGCGAATTGCTGGACCAACTGCCGCTGCTGCAGGCGGCGCTGGCGTGAAGGGCAGGGCCGTCTCATGATCATCGGCACCGCCGGCCACATCGACCACGGCAAGACCACGCTGGTGAAAGCGCTCACCGGCGTCGACACCGATCGGCTGCCGGAAGAAAAGCGCCGCGGCATCAGCATCGCGCTGGGCTATGCCTACCTGGACGCCGGCGACGGCCAGCGCCTGGGCTTTGTCGATGTGCCGGGCCATGAACGGCTGGTGCACACCATGCTGTCGGGCGCCACCGGCATCGACCATGCGCTGCTGCTGGTCGCGGCCGATGATGGCGTGATGCCGCAGACCCGCGAGCATCTGGCGCTGCTGTCGCTGCTGGGCATCGATCAAGGCACCGTCGTGCTGACCAAGTGCGACCGGGCCGATGCGGCCTTGCGCGCACAACGGCATGCCGAGATCGAGGAACTGCTCGCGCACTCCAGCCTGGTGGGCGCGCCGATCTTCGACGTGGCCGCGCCTGCGGGCGAGGGCGTGGTCGCGCTGCGGCAGCATCTGCTGGCCCAGGCGCGTCAGCGGCCGACTCGCGAAGTGGCCGGGCAGGGCTTCCGGCTGGCCATCGACCGGGTCTTCAGTCTGACCGGCGTCGGCACCGTCTGCACCGGCACCGCCTATGCGGGCGAGGTCCGCGTGGGCGATGAGCTGACGCTGCTGCCGCCGGCGCCCGGCCAGGTGCCGCAGGTCGCGCGGGTGCGCAGCCTGCATGCGCAGAATGAATCGGTCGAGCGGGCTCTGGCCGGGCAGCGCGTGGCCATCGGTCTGGCGGGCCTGGACAAGGATGACGTCGCGCGCGGCCAATGGCTGGCGGCGCCCGAGGTGGCGCTCTGGAGCGACCGCCTGGATGTGCGGCTGCGCCTGTGGTGGGACGAGGCCAAGCCGCTGCGCAGCGGCACGCCGGTGCATGTGCATCTGGGCGCGGCGGAGTCCACCGGCTCGGTCGCGATTCTGGGTGGGCCGGATGGCCAGCCGCTGGATCTGCTGCAGCCCGGCGCCGAGGCGCTGGTCCAGGTCGTGCTGCATCAGCCGATGTGTGGCTGGGCGGGCGATCGCATCGTGCTGCGCGATGCCTCGGCCAGTCGAGCCCTGGCCGGCGGTCGGGTGCTGGATCCGCAGGCGCCGGCGCGCTATCGGCGCACGCCGCAGCGGCTGGCGGAATTGGTCGCGCTGTCGCAGACCGATCCGGTCGAGCGCTTGCGTGGCCTGCTGGCCCAAGCGCCTTCCGGGGTGGATCTGATTCGTCTGGCGGCGGCGCAAGGCTTGGCGAGCGAGGCCCGCGCTGCGTGGTGGGCCGCTGCGGTCAGCCAGCAGGGGGCGGCGTCGGCCGATGCAGGCCTGGTGGGCCACGCGGCTGCGGCCTTGAGCACCGGGCGTCTGTCAGGCGCGGTGGGTGAGGGCGGAGGCCGTCCGTCGGGCGCTGCAGCGTCGTTAGCGTCGGTGTCATCGCCATCGCCATCGCCATCGGCGACCCCGGGTGCAGCTCCAGCTCACGCTCATGCCTCATCGGCGACCTCGTCCGCCTGGGCGCTGGGGCCGGTGCAGGCGGGTCTGTGGGAGGCGGTGGCGCTGGCGCGCCTGGCCCAGTACCACCGGGAACAGCCCGATGAGCTGGGCCCGGATCTGGCCCGCTGGCGGCGATTGAGCGCGCCGCGCCTCGCCGAGCCGCTGTGGCGTGCGCTGGTGCAGCGCCTGGCGGAGCGCGGCCAAGTGCGATTGGCGGGAGCGGCGGTGCATCTGCCGGAGCACGGCGTCGCGCTGTCGGCGCTGGATGAGCGGCTGGCGCAGAAGGTCTGGCCGCGCCTGATGGAATCGGGCTTCGAGGGCGCCTGGGTGCGCGATCTGGCGGGCTCGGTGCAGGAGTCGGAAGCGCTGATGCGCACGACCCTGGCGCGGCTGGCGCAACGCGGCGAGCTGTTCCAGGTGGTCAAGGACTTGTACTATGCGCCGGCAGCGATTCACGCGTTGGCGCAATTGGCGCGCGGCGCGGCGGAAGCGGATGGCGATGTCCGCGCCGCCGTGTTTCGGGATCGCAGCGGACTGGGTCGCAAACGGGCGATCCAGGTGCTGGAATTTTTCGATCGTGTCGGGCTGCTGCGACGGGTCGGCGATGCGCACAAGCTGCGGGCCGACTGCCAGTTGTTTTTGGCGGAGGCAGAGGACGGGGCGGGTGCCGCGTCCGGGGCTGAGGTCGCAGCGACTGGGCACGCGAAGGCGGACGAGACGGTGGCGAAGGCCGGTTGAGATGATCGGGCGCGGACGATCGGGCGATGGGGCAGTGAGGGCGTGTGCGCTGGCGGGCGCACGGGAACAGCAGGCTGTTGTCGATGCTGCAGCTGTTGTTGTCGTCGCTGTCTCTGTCGCCGTCGGACGGACTTTGGAGGGGGAACGGTCCCGGTGGATCGGCCAGGCTTCAAACCTGGTGGGTGGCGCCATGCGTTGCCGGGAGGGTTCGACTCCCTCCCCCCTCCGCCGGCGAGCGACAGCTTGCCGGCTGTGCGGCTCGATCTTGCGATTGCGGTGCTCGCCGTACGGGAGTACGGCTGCGCTCCTCGTCGCAACCTCGAGCCGCTCGCACGGCAATCTGTCGCTCGCCGAACCGAGGACTTCAGTCTCCCGCCCTGGGGGGCGGGGACATTTCTTGGACGTTCGGGGCGGCGCCTTTCGAAGTCCCTTCCCGGCGTAGCCGGTCCCATCACTTCCGTCCACCCTCTTCGGAGCTCATGATGTCCCCACTCTTCCACCACCTTCGTCACGCCCTGCGCGGCTTCTCCGTGGCCGCCGTGGTCGCCCTGTCCACCGTCGGTGCCGCCCACGCGCAGACCGTGTTGCGCGTGACCGCGATCCCGGATGAGTCGCCCACCGAGCTGGCGCGCAAGTTCGCGCCGCTGGGCAAGTACCTCGAGAAAGAACTCGGGGTGAAGGTCGAATGGACGCCCGTGACCGACTACGCGGCAGCCGTGGAAGCCGTGGTCAACAAGAAGATCGACCTGGCCTGGTTCGGCGGCTTCACCTTCGTGCAAGCCAATGTCCGCTCCGGCGGCAAGATCGTGCCGCTGGTCCAGCGCGAAGAAGACGAAAAATTCCGCTCGGTGTTCATCACCGAAGCCAAGAGCGGTATCAACAAGCTCGACGACCTCAAAGGCAAAACCCTCAGCTTCGGCTCCGCCTCCAGCACCTCCGGTCACCTGATGCCGCGCAGCTTCCTGCTGGCCGCGAAGATCAATCCCGAAACCGACCTCAAGCGCGTGAGCTTCTCCGGCGCCCATGACGCGACCGTCGCCGCCGTGGCCTCCGGCAAGGTGGACGCCGGCGCGCTCAACATCTCGGTCTGGGAAAAACTGGTCAGCGAGAAGAAGGTCGATCCCGCCGAAGTGAAGGTGTTCTTCACGACGCCCGCCTACTACGACTACAACTGGAGCGTGCACGCCGACATGCCGGCCGCGATGAAGGACAAGCTCAAGCAAGCCTTCCTCAAGCTCAGCGACGCGACGCCCGAAGGCAAGGAGATCCTCGGCCTGCAGCGCGCGACCCGCTTCGTGCCGACCAAGCCCGAGAACTACACCGGCATCAAGGCCGCGGCCGAGAACGCCGGCCTGCTGAAGTGATCGCCTGATGGCTCTGCTGGAACTCGATGGCCTGCGGCTGCAGGCCGGTGACCGCTGCCTGATCCAGCCCCTGTCGTTGCGCATCGAGCCCGGCGAACAGGTGGCACTGATCGGCGCGTCGGGCGCCGGCAAGACCTCGCTGTTGCATGCCCTCGCGCTGGCCCTGGCGCCCGCCGGCGGCCAGTTGCGCCTGGCCGGCCAGGATGCCTGGGCACTCTCCCACGCCGCACGCCACCGTCTGCGCCATCAACTGATGCTGGCCCCCCAGCATCCGCCGCTGCCGCCGCGTCAGCGCGTGGCCACCGCCGTGCTGGCCGGCCGCCTGCCCGGCGCCAGCCTCGGCGCGTCGCTGCGCATGCTGTTCAGCCCGTCTGCCGATCAGGCGCGGCTCGCCTTCGAGGCGCTCGACCGTCTCGAACTCGGCAATCGCCTCTGGTCCCGGGTGGACCAGCTCTCCGGCGGCGAGCGCCAACGCGTGGCGCTGGCCCGCCTGCTGGTCTCGCGCGCCAGCCTCTGGCTGGTCGATGAGCCACTCTCCGCGCTCGACCCGCAACGCGCCCAGCGCAGCCTGGCCGTGCTGCAGGACGCCGCCCGCGCCCAGCAGCGCACGCTGATCTGCAGCCTGCATCAGGTCGAGCTGGCCCGGTCGCTGTTCCCGCGCGTGATCGCGCTGCGCGAAGGTCGGCTGGTCTATGACGGCCCCTCGCAGGCGCTGACCGATGACCAGCTCGCCGCGCTCTATGCCGGTCTGCCGAACGCAGGCGCGGAAGCAAACGCAGACACGGCGGCCTCCCCGTGGACCGACGGCGAGACCGCCGCCGCGGGCGACCGCCTCGCACCGAATCCGTCGGACGCCGTGCCGCAGGCGATGTGCCGATGAACGCCTTCGGCCTGAGCGCCACGGCACCGACTTTGGCGGAACCGTGGCGTCGTGATCCCGCCGTGCATCGCCGGCTCGGCCTGGTGGCCGCGGTGCTGGTGCTGCTCTGGCCGCTGCTGGTCTGGTGTGAGTTCCGACCGTGGGAACTGCTGGAACCGCGCAGCCTGCGAGCGGGCCTGCGCTTCGGCGCGCAATTCCTGACCCCGCGCGTGGACGCGGAATTCCTCTGGATGGCGCTGGCCGACACCTGGCGCACCGTGGCGATGGCGACGGTCGGCCTGGCGCTGGCCTGGGTGATGGCGGTGCCGCTGGCGCTGCTGGCGACGGCGCGGCTGTCGGTGTCCTCGCTGACCGGCCGCATGGCCGCGCTGCCGGCCAGCCTGCGCTGGCTGCTGCGCACCGTGCTGGTGGTGCTGCGCTCGGTGCCGGAACTGGTGTGGGCCTTGATGCTGGTGCGGGTGCTCGGTCTGGGGCCCGGCGCCGGGGTGCTGGCGATTGCGCTGTCCTACGGCGGGATGCTCGGCAAGGTCTATGCGGAGATCCTGGAAAGCGCCGATGCGACGCCCACGCAGGCGCTGTTGCGCAGCGGCGCGGGCCGGCTGCAGGCGTTCTTCTTCGGCACGTTGCCGGGCTGTGCGGACGAGCTGGTCAGCTACACCGTCTACCGCTGGGAATGCGCGATCCGGACCTCGGTGGTGCTGGGCTTCGTCGGCGCGGGCGGCTTGGGTCAGCAGCTCGACAACGCCGCCAAGATGTTCGCCGGCGCCGAGGTGTCGACCATCCTGCTGATCTTCATCGCGCTGGTGGCGCTCGCCGATCGGCTCAGCGCCTGGCTGCGTCCGAGCCGCCAGGCCGCCACCGAGGACGGTCGCCAGCGCCCGCCGCGGCGCCTCAGCCTGTGGCTGCTGCTGGTCGCGCTGGCCGGCCTGGTGGTCGCCAGCTTCGCCTCGCTGCCGGTGCGCTGGGGCGAGCTCTTCAGCGTCGGCGCGCTGGCGCAGATGGGCGCGTTCCTCGGCGAGTTCTTTCCGCCGCAACTGGCGCCGGCCTTCCTGCTGCGGGTGGGGCAGGGCGCGCTGGAAACGCTGGCGATGTCGGCGCTCGGCAGCGGGCTGGCCGCGATCGCGGGCCTCGCGCTCGCGCTGCTGGCGAGTCGGCCGGCCGGTCCGGTGCGGGCCGTCACGCGCTTGCTGCTCAATGCGCTGCGCAGCGTGCCCGAGCTGGTGTGGGCGTCCATCCTGCTGGTCTCGGCCGGACTGGGCCCGATGCCCGGCACGCTGGCCCTGGCCCTGCACACCACGGGCGTGCTCGGCCGGCTGATGGCCGATGCGCTGGAGAACGCCCCGCCGTCCGCCGCGCAGGCGCTGCGCTGGGCCGGCGCATCGCGCTGGCAGGTGTTCGCTTACGCCACCTTGCCGCAAGCCGCGCCGCAACTGCTCAGCTATACGCTCTATCGCTGGGAGAACAACATCCGCGCCGCCGCCGTGCTGGGCGTGGTCGGCGCCGGTGGCCTGGGGCAGATGCTCAGCGTCCATCTGGGCTTGTTCCAGATGCGAGAGACCAGCAGCGTGGTCATCGCCATGCTGCTGCTGGTGATGGTGGTGGATGCCTGCTCCTATGCCGCGCGGCGCCATCTCAACCGTTGAGCCTGAGGGAGCCCGCATGACGACGAACGAGACCGCGACGACCGCGACATCGCCGAGCCCGACATCGCCGAACCCGGCGACGACGAATCCGGCAACGACCCACCCAGCAGGCCTGGACTTGCTGATGACCCGCGCCTCGGTCGGACCCAAGCATCTGGGACTGCCCGGCCCGAGCGACGCGCAACTGCAGACCATGGTCGAGGCCGCGCTGCATGCGCCCGATCACGGCGAACTGGTCCCGTTCCGCTTCAAGGTGGTCCGGGGCGAGGCCCGGCAGACGATGTCCCGCCTGTTCGGCGAGGCCGCGCGCCGCGCGGGCAAGGACGAAGCCGGCATCGCGATGGATGAGGAACGTGCGCTGCTGCCGCCGATCACCGTGGCGGTGGTCGCGGCGCTCGACATGGGGCATCCGCAGGTGCCTGCCCATGAGCAGTGGGCCTGCGTGGGCGGCGCGCTGACCAACTTCCTGAATGCGGCGCAGGCGCTGGGCTTCGGCGGCAAGATGCTGTCCGGCGCCAAGGCGCGCGATCCGGGCCTGGTCGCCGCGTTCTGTGAGCCGGGCGAGATGCTGCTGGGCTGGATCGCGCTCGGCACGCCGCTGCGCGCGCCGAAGACGCGCTCGCCCAAGGCCAAGGCCGGGAACGCGCTGCAGTTCTGGGGCGAGTGAGCGCGGAGGCGACGGCTTTACCAGCCACCCTCGACGGCGCGCCGCCGCCGTTCGCTTGAACGTCCCATCGGAACCGTCCAGCGCGAGCCGCCGGCGCGGAAGGCTGCGGACTTCAGCCGTGGATGTACGACTGCAACTGCGCGATGGTCAGTTCATCGTCCGCAATGATGTCGTTCATCAGGTCACGGATCGACAGCATGCCGATCACCTGATCGCCCTGCATCACCGGCAGGTGCCGGATCTTGCGCTGGCTCATCAGGCTCATGCAGTCCCGCATGTCGGTGCTGGGTTTGACCACCAGCACATTGGGCGTCATAACGTCCTTGACGAGTGTGTGCCGAGAATCCCGGCCCTGCAGCGCGATCTTGCGGGTGTAGTCGCGCTCGGAAAAGATGCCCAGCAGGCGGTCCTCGGACATCACCAGCAGCGCGCCCACATCATGCTCGGCCAGCAGATGCAGCGCATCGAACACGGTCGCCTCCGGTTCGATGCGCCAGACGCTGGGACCACGGTTCTTGAGCAGTTCAGACACCGGTTTCATGGGGCCTCCTGACGTGTCGTCGACGCGTGGATCGGCGCTGTCATCCCGTGCGGACGAGGCGCCGTCGAGTGAGCAAGATATGCCGCTTGTCGATGCGGTGCAAGACCCGGCCCCAAGGGGCAAGCGCGACCGTTCGGATCGCCGCTGTGGCGCTTCAACGCGCGTGGATGGCGCACGAGCGCGACGCGCTGCGCGGGCCGCCGGCCTCAGGAACGGGCCGGATGCGCCAGGTCCCGCAGATGGGTCGGACCGACGCGGCGTTCGATCTCGGCCAGCAGTTCGCGGCCCCAGCCGAGCGCGAACAGCGCTTCGCCGACGACGAACATCGGGCCGACCAGCAGCCCGACCAGATCGTCCACGAACGCGGGTTTGCGGCCTTCGTAATAGTGGCCGACGAACTGGATGATCCAGCCGACGATGAAGCTGCCCAGTCCCCAGGCCAGCCAGCCGCCGGTGGAGCCGGCCGCGAGCGGATGGGCCAGCGCCATCAGCACCGCATTGACCAGCGCGGTGGCCAGGCCCAGCACCAGGTTGCCGCGGGTGAGGTACCAGACCGTCGCCCCGGCCCACACCAGCCAGGCGGCGCTCAGCGTCCATTGGTCGATGTGGAATTGCGCCCGCGCCAGCAGCACGCCGACGGCAAACACAATCAGCGGGATGCCGACGAAGTGGGTGGCGATGTTGCGGCGGTCGCGGTGATAGGCGGCGTACTGCGCCATCAGATCGGTCGCTTGGCGGTTCATGGCGGTCTCCGGATCTGTCTCGTTGTGCGGTAATGCTAGTGTGCGCGCGGGGATCGTGGCGGTCAAAATGCCGCTTTTGCCGCTCCTGGTTTTCCCCTGATGACCCCGCACCCCTCCCACGCTGAGCCATCGCCAGACTTGGCCGCTGTCGCCGTCGCTGCCGGGTGCATCGACCCGAGCCACGATCACGCATCCCGCCGCGCGCGGTCGATGAAGCACTCACGACCGTGCCGCACGGCGCCGGCTTGGCTGCGGCAACTGCTCGGCTTGGCGCTGGTCGCCAGCCTGAGCGCCTGTGGCACCGCGACGGCGCCGATGTCCTCGCGTGTTGAGACCAGCGCCGGACCATCGACCGCGCGCCCGGCGGACGCGCCGGAGCCGGGCTCATCCTCAACATCGAGCGGGACCGCGCCCGCCACCTCAAGCACCTCCGCCGCCTCTTTGCCGCCGCTGCGCTGCACCGATTGGCTCGCCGCCCAAGCTCGTGATCGCGGGCAGCTCTACGCGGTGGACGGCCCGACCTCCCAGATTCGCATCCATGTGTTCCGCGCGGGTCGACTGGCCTCGCTGGGCCACAACCATGTGCTGGGCCTGGACCGCCTCGTCGGCCATGCCTTCGTGCCGCGCGACGGCCTGGCCGAGGCGGGTGTCGAGCTCGGCTTCCGACTGGAGGACCTGATCATCGACCGGGCCGAATGGCGACAGGCGCTCGGCGCGGAATTCGCGAGCCAGCCGTCGGCGGACGACATCGCCGGCACCCGGACCAATCTGCTGCGCGCGCTGGAGGCGGCCGAGCATCCGCACGTCTGGCTTCGCAGCCGCGCTGTGGAAGGGGCCTGGCCGCGGCTGGTGCTGAACCTGGCGGTGCAACTCCATGGCCAGGTCCGCACGCTGGACCTGCCGCTGGATGTGGCTCGCCCGATCGCCGGCGATCGAAGCGCGGCTCAATCGGCGTTGCGGGCGACCGGGCGGCTGGTGATCCGTCAAAGCGACTTCGGACTCAAGCCCTTCGCGGTGCTCGGCGGACTGCTGGCGGTGCAGGATCCGCTGGTGATCGATCTGGATCTGGTCGCGCGGCCGACCGATCAATGCACTGCGCCTTGACGGGCCGACGCGGCGGGCGGCGTCTCGACGGGCCGCAGGCGGGATCAGCGCCATGCGGGACGACCGATCGCTCGTTCCGCCGCGGCATCCGGACCGAGGACTCGCGGCGCCTGCGCTTGGCGGCGCCGCGCCGTCAAACGATCGCCGTCGCGCGACCCGTCACAGCGCCAACGTGCTGCCGTTTTCGGTGTCCGAGAAATCCGGTTGCGCGTCCTGGCTCTCGCGCAGGCTCAGCATCATCAGCTGTTTGGACAGGTAATGCCCATCGAGCTGCCGGATTGCCCGCGGCAGCACGCCGTAGGCGACAAAGCCCTCGCTGCGATACAGCGCCACGGCCGGCGCATTGCTGGCGGTGACGCTGAGGGTCACCAGCTCCAGCCACGGCGCCTGCAGCAGGCGGGCGATCGCTTCCTTCAGCAGCGCGCGGCCGATGCCTCGGCCCTGGTGGTCGTCGTCGACCATCATCCCGACCAGATGCGCCACATGGCGCACCTTCGGCCGCTCTTCGGCCTCGCAGGTCAGCACGCCGACGAGCTGATCGCCGAGCCACGCACCCAAGGTGAACATCGCGCGACCGCCGGCTTCCGCGTGCAGCCGACTCCGATAGCTGGACGCGTCGCGGGACTGCTCGGTGGCGGCATCCGAGGTGAAGGCGTGGTCATGCCGGCTCAGCATGCGGTCGCGCAGCGCCTTGTAGGCGGGCAGGTCGGCGACGGTCAGCAGCCGCAGCGCGGTCGGATCGAGCACCCGCGCCGGTCGGCCCACGGGCAGGGCGGCGCCGTCGGCCGGCCCGCTCGTCTCGGGCGCAGGGCGCGACATCCGCATCGGCGGCGCGGCGGGACGGGCCGCCTCGGTCTCAGCGGGGGAGATCCGGTTCGAGTCGCTCAAGCTCGCTCCTGTCATTGATGTTGGCGAAGGCCTGATCGTCGCTCGGACGATCGAAAGGCACCAGCACCAAGGGCAGGGAGCGCAGCCAGATTTCCACGCGCCGTTCGCCGGCCAGCAGCGCCGCCTGCAGCGCGTGCCGATGGCGCAGATGCACCAGACAGGCGAGCGGCTGCGTGCGCAGCGTCGCGCCGGGCGCTTCGCGGCCCATGGCCATCGCGCTGTCGGGGCCGTCGTGCAGGGCGGCCTTCAGCCGGGCGGCCAGGTCGATCGGCAGGAAGGGGCTGTCGCCGCTGACGCACAGCACCCAGTGATCGCGGGCCGTGTCGCCCCCTTCGGCGTCGAGGCCGTTGGCAGCGGGCGTGGGCGGTGGATCAGCGGGCGTGTCCATCTCCGCCACCGCGTCCATGCCGGCCAGCATTCCGGCGAGCGGTCCGGGGAAGTCCGGCCAGCTGTCGGTGACGACGGGATGACCGTACGCCCGGTACGCCTCCAGATGCCGATTGGCGCTGAGGATGACGCGACCGCCCACCTGCGGCCGGATGCGATCCAGCACATGCGCCACCAGCGGCCGGCCGCGGAACGGCTGCAGCGGCTTGTCGACGCCGCCCATCCGGGTGCCGCGACCGCCGCACAGCACCACCGCGCTCAGCGCAGCCGAGGCCAGCGGCGGGGTGGTCCCGGACGTCATGCTCAGCCACCGATGTAGTGCATCTCGACGCGCCGCGCCGGCGCGCCCTCCGAGGGCGGCAGCGAGGCGCGCAGCTCCGAGTAGCGGTCCGCACGGCGCTGCCAGAGCGCACCGAGGGCGGCGGCGATCTCGGCATCGTCGCGGGGCGGCAGCTCGCCCTGGCCGCGCAGCAGGGCGCGCAGGTCATGGCCGTCGCCCGCGAACAGGCAGGTGTAGAGCCGGCCTTCCGTCGACAGCCGCGCCCGGTTGCAGTCGCCGCAGAAGGCCTGCGTGACGCTGGAAATCAGGCCGATCTCGCCGCTGCCGTCGGCATAGCCCCAGCGGGTGGCGGTCTCGCCCGGTGCCGATGCGGCGAGCGGCACCAGGTCCATGTGCTCGCGCAAGCGCGCCAGCACCTGCGCGGACGGCAGCACCTCATCCATGCGCCAGCCGTTGCTCATGCCGACATCCATGTATTCGATGAAGCGCAGCACCACGCCGGTGCCGCGGAAGTGCCGCGCCATCGGCAGGATCTGGTCGTCGTTCGTGCCGCGCTTGACCACCATGTTGACCTTGATCGGCGCCAGTCCTACCGACTGCGCCACCTCGATGCCGTGCAGCACATCGGCCACCGGGAAGTCGACATCGTTCATGCGTCGGAAGACCGCGTCATCCATCGCATCCAGGCTGACCGTGACGCGGTTCAGGCCGGCGTCCTTGAGCGCCTGAGCCTTGCGCGCCAGCAATGAGCCGTTGGTGGTCAGCGTCAGATCCAGCGGGTCGCCCTCAGGCGTGCGCAGCTCGGCCAGTTGGGCGATCAGCGCCTCGATGTGGCGCCGCAGCAGCGGTTCGCCGCCGGTCAGCCGCAGCTTCTGCACGCCCAGCTCGGCGAACACGCGCGCCAGCCGGGTGATTTCCTCGAAGCTCAGCAGCTCGCGATGCGGCAGGAATTCATAGTGCTTGTCGAAGACTTCCTTCGGCATGCAGTAGCTGCAACGGAAGTTGCAGCGGTCGGTGACCGAGATCCGCAGGTCCCGCAATGGCCGCCCGCGCGCATCCAGCCACGGCCCGTTCTGGACGGGCCGCTCGGTGGGGACGGGGGGAATGCGTCCGACCTGGCGGAGGTCGAACAGAGGAATCACGCCATCGGTCATGGGAGGGGATTGTGCCGCCGGGGAGAGGCCCGCGCCGGGGCAAGGTCTGCGCGGCCCGGCGTGCGCTGTGCAGAACGGCCGGGGTTGGCGCGCGGCGGTGGCATCCATCGCGTGACGCCATCGAGCAGGAAAGCGCTGACCTCGTCATCCTGTAGGACTTGTCACTTGCGCAACAGCCGCGCCATCGATTGAATGCAGGGCATGACCTTGACCCCCAGCACCGTTCTCCATGCCGATCTGGCCAGTTTCGTGTCGTTCGGCGAAGCGCTGACGGACATGCTGCGCGAGGGGCCCGATCTGTGGCGCAGCCGCAGCGGCGGCGCGCCGTGGAATGTGGCGATTGCGATGTCGCGGCTGGGGCAGCTGAGCGCCTTTGCGGGCGGCATCAGCAAGGATCCGTTCGGTCAGGCGCTGTGGCAGGCCAGTGCGGATGCCAGCCTGGACCTGCGCTTCATCCAGCAGTTCGCCAAGTCACCGCTGATGGCTTACGTGCAGGAGATCGAGCCGCCGGACTATTTCTTCGTCGGCGATGACAGCGCCGATCTGCATTTCCGGCCGCATGCCTTGCCCGCAGGCTGGCGGCGGGCGCTGCGCTGGGCCCATTTCGGATCGATCAGCCTGACGCGCGAGCCCCTGGCCGCGCGGCTGGTCGCGCTGGCCGAGTCGCTCAAGGATGACGGCGTGCGCATCAGCTACGACCCGAACTATCACGTCAGCATGGACTCCCGCTATGACCGCACGCTCGAGCGCATGTGCCGGATCGCCGATGTGATCAAGGTGTCCGACGAGGACCTGCGCGGCCTGTTCCGCAGTCGCGACCATCACCTGGGCCTGGCGCAGATCGCGGCCTGGAATCCGCGCGCGATCGTGATGCTGACCTTCGCGGACCGCAGCGTCCAGCTGTTCCATCCGAAGGGTGATCTGAGCGCCAGCCCGCCGGTGCTGCAGGGGCCGCTGGACACGGTCGGCGCCGGCGATGCGGCGCTGGGCGGCCTGCTGTTCAGCCTGATGCAGGACCCGAACGAAGAACCGGAAGACCATCTGCGCTGGGCCGTCGCGGCCGGCGCGGCCGCCTGTGCGGGCGCCGGGGTGCATGGGCTGTCGTCGGGTCGGGTGTCGGCCCTGCTGAACCTGGTGCAGGTGCAGCCAGTCGAGGTGGTCTGAGCGGCGTCGGGCGCAGCGCTGCCTCAGACGCGCTCGGTCGGGCGCAAGCGCGCTGTCGTGCGCCCAGTCGCGCTGTCGTGCGCTCAGTCGCGCTTCGTGGCGACCAGCGATTTCAGCGCACCCGTCTGCAGGCGCGGCCGATCCGGCGCCTCTTCGGTCAGCGGCTGCACCTCCACCAGCGTGGCGCGGCTGCGCTGCGCCAGCGTGTGATAGGCATCGGTGCCTTCGCGCTTCCAGCGGATTTCATCGTCGCTCAGCGGCCGCAACACCTTGGCGGGCAAGCCGGCGATGAGGGATTTCTCCGGCAGCTTCAATCCGGCGCGCACGAAGGCGCAGGCCGCCACGATGCTGAAGGCGCCGACCTCCGCCTCGTCCATCACCACCGCATTCATGCCGACCAGCGCATCGTGGCGCACCACGCAGCCATGCAGCACCGCGCCGTGGCCGATGTGGCCGTTGGTCTCCACCACCGTGTCCGAGTCCGGAAACCCGTGGATCACGCAGGTGTCCTGCACATTGGCGCCCGCCATCAACCGGATGCGGCCGAAGTCACCGCGCAGCGAGGCGCACGGCCCGACGTAGCAGCCCGGACCCACGATCACATCGCCGATCAGCACGGCCGTGGGATGCACATAGGCCTCCGGATGCACCACCGGCGAGAGCCCGTCAATCGCATAGCAAGGCATGGAAGCACTCCAAATTAGGTGGTAACCCTAGTTCTCCCACCTTGTTTTGGGAGGGGAAGCTGCGTAGTATCTACCGACCGGTCGGTAAATTGAATATCGACTCAAAAAAGCTGAAAAAGCTGAATCCCCACAAGGCTGAGGAGACAAGCCGAATGAGCACCGCCCCGCACGCCCCCCTGCCGCGGTCGGACCGTCCCGCAGACACGGACAGTCCCGACGCCCCGTTGCGGGTCAGTCGCGAAGGCGCCGTGCGCGTCCTGACCCTGAACCGGCCGCAAGCGCTCAATGCGTTCACGACCGGCCTGCTGGGCCAGTTGCGCATCGCCCTGGACGATGCCGCCAAGGACACGGACGTGCGGGCGGTGCTCATCACCGGTTCCGGTCGCGCCTTTTGCGCCGGTCAGGATCTGTCCGATCCCCACATCAAGCCCGAATTCGATGCCCCCGACGGCGAGGTCGATCCGCACCGCCGTCCCAAGGCCAAGGACATCGGCAACCTGCTCGATCACTACTACATCCCGCTCGCGCTGCGGCTGCGCAGCATGCCGGTGCCGACGCTCTGCGCGGTCAACGGCGTGGCGGCCGGCGCGGGCGCCAACCTGGCTTTGGGCTGTGACCTGGTCGTCGCCGCGCAGTCCGCATCATTCATCCAGGCCTTCTCGAAGATCGGGCTGGTGCCCGACTGCGGCGGCACCTGGCTGCTGACGCGTCTGGTCGGCCGTGCGCGGGCCTTGCAGCTCACGCTGCTGGGCGAGAAGCTCTCCGCCGCCGAGGCCCAGCAGTGGGGCCTGATCGCCCGCTGCGTGCCGGATGCGGAGCTGGCCTCCGAGGCGATGGCGCTGGCCCAGCGCCTGGCCAGCATGCCGACCCGCGCGCTGGTCCAGACCCGTGAGGCACTGGACGCGGCCATGGACCTGGAATTCGAAGACGCGCTGAAGATGGAAGCCCGTCTGCAAAGCCAGCTCGGTTATGCGCACGACTATCTGGAAGGTGCCGCTGCCTTCCTGACCAAGCGCGCGCCGCAGTTCAAGGATCGCTGATGAGCAGCGCGTCGCCCGCTTCCCATGCGCCCCAGGGCGATGCCGCCCGCCAGCAACTGGCCGAGCAGGTGCGCGACGCCATGCTGGCCCGTGACCGCGCCACCCGCAGCCTGGGCATCGAGGTGCTGTCCATCGCGCCGGGCACCGCCACGCTGCGCATGACGGTGCGGGACGACATGCTCAACGGCTTCGACATCTGCCACGGCGGCTTCGTCACCACGCTGGCCGATTCCTGCTTCGCCTTCGCCTGCAACTCGTACAACGAGATGACGGTGGCCTCCGGTTTCGCGATCGACATCGTCGCGCCATCCCGGGCCGGCGATGTGCTCACCGCGGTGGCGAGCGAGGTCTCGCTGGCCGGCCGCACCGGTGTCTACGACATCACCCTCGCCAACCAGCGCGACGAGCTGATCGCCGTCTTCCGCGGCCGTTCCTATCGCCTCAAGGGCAAGCCCGTGGTGTCGGAAGCGGCCGTCGCCGACCAGGCTTAGGAGTCCGATGCCATGCCGGTGAAACGTCCCGCCCCGGGCGATCTCGAACCCATCGAACGCGCCAGCCAGGACGAGCTGCGCGCGCTGCAACTGCAGCGACTGCGCCGCACGCTGTCGCTGGCGTATGAGCAGGTGCCGCACTACCGCGCCGCCTTCGATGCGAAAGGCGTGCATCCGTCCGATCTCAAGGATCTCGCGGACCTGCGCCTGTTCCCGTTCACCACCAAGCAGCATCTGCGCGAGCACTATCCCTTCGGCATGCTGGCGGTGCCGCGGCAGCAGGTGGTGCGGCTGCATGCGTCCTCCGGCACGACCGGCAAGCCGACGGTGGTCGGCTACACCCGGCAGGACATCGACCATTGGGCCGATCTGGTCGCGCGCTCATTGCGCGCCGCCGGGACGCGACCCGGCGACCTCGTCCATGTCGCTTACGGCTACGGACTGTTCACCGGCGGCCTCGGCGCGCATTACGGCGCGGAGCGGCTGGGTTGCACCGTCATCCCGATGTCGGGCGGTCAGACCGAGAAGCAGGTCCAGCTGATCCGCGACTTCCAGCCCGACGTCATCATGGTCACGCCGAGCTACATGCAGGTGATCATCGAGGAATTCGCGCGACAGGGCCTGGATGCTCGAGACAGCTCGCTGCAGGTCGGCGTGTTCGGCGCGGAGCCCTGGACCGAGGCGATGCGGCGCGAGATCGAGGCCAAGGCCGGCATTGATGCGGTGGACATCTATGGGCTGTCCGAAGTGATGGGCCCGGGCGTGGCCAGCGAATGCATCGAGACCAAGGATGGCCCGGTGATCTGGGAAGACCATTTCTACCCCGAGATCATCGACCCCGAGACCGGGGAGGTGCTGCCCGAAGGATCCGAAGGCGAGCTGGTCTTCACCTCGCTCACCAAGGAAGCGCTGCCGGTGATCCGCTACCGCACCCGCGACCTGACCCGGCTGCTGCCGCCGACGGCGCGCAGCATGCGCCGCATGGGCAAGATCGTCGGCCGCAGCGACGACATGCTGATCATTCGCGGCGTCAACCTGTTCCCGACTCAGATCGAGGAACTGGTGCTGGCGCAGCCCGGCTTGTCCGGCCAATACCAGATCGTGGTCAGCCGCGACGGGCATCTCGATGAGGTCGAGGTGCGCTGCGAGCTGTCCGCGGTGGGGCAGGGCGTGGACACGGCCCAGGTGGCGAGCACGCTGCAGCAGCGCATCAAGACCTTGATCGGGGTGTCGACACGGGTCAGTGTCGGCGCGCCGGATTCGATCGAACGCACCCTTGTCGGCAAGGCCCGCCGAGTGGTGGACAAACGCCCGCGATGAGCCCTCGGCGCCCGCCTCAGGCGGTCGCCGTCCAGACAGACCGGGTCTCACGAGGACCCGCTTCCAGGAGCAGAGATGTACACCCAAGCCATGAGCGTCGGTCCGCAGGACCAGGCGGCCAAGCTGCAGACGGCCGAGGAGCAGCAGCGCAACCAGGCCTTCGAGGCCCGCATCGATGCGGGTGATTTCATCGAAGCCAAGGACTGGATGCCCGACCACTACCGCAAGACGCTGGTGCGGCAGATCAGCCAGCATGCGCATTCGGAGATCGTCGGCATGCTGCCCGAGGGCAACTGGATCACCCGCGCGCCCACGCTCAAGCGCAAGGCCATCCTGCTGGCGAAGGTGCAGGACGAAGGCGGCCACGGGCTCTACCTCTACTCCGCCGCCGAGACCCTCGGCACCAGCCGCGACCAGATGCTCGACGCGCTGCACACGGGCCGCGCCAAATACAGCTCGATCTTCAACTACCCGACGCTGACCTGGGCCGACATCGGCGTCATCGGCTGGCTGGTGGATGGCGCGGCCATCATGAACCAGGTGCCGCTGTGCCGCTGCTCGTACGGCCCCTATGCCCGCGCGATGATCCGCATCTGCCGCGAGGAAAGCTTCCATCAGCGCCAGGGCTATGAAAGCCTGCTGACCATGATGCGCGACGGCACCGACGCGCAGAAGGCGATGGTCCAGGACGCGGTGAACCGCTGGTGGTGGCCGTCGCTGATGATGTTCGGCCCGGCGGACAAGGACTCGCCCAACTCCGAGCAGTCGATGCGCTGGGGCATCAAGCGGCTGACCAATGATGAGCTGCGCCAGAAGTTCGTCGACGCCACCGTGCCGCAGGCCGAGCTGCTGGGCATCACGCTGCCCGATCCGGACCTGGCCTGGAATTCCGAGCGCGATCACTACGACTTCGGTGCCATCGACTGGAACGAGTTCTGGCGCGTCGTCGGCGGCAACGGCCCCTGCAACACCGATCGGCTGCAGACCCGGGTCAAAGCCTGGGACGACGGCGCCTGGGTGCGCGAGGCGGCCCTGGCCCATGCGCGCAAGCGCGCAACCCAGGCCCAGGCGGCCTGATCACGGCTGATCGCGCTGATCCTCCGCATTCCGCCGCATTCCGCCGCATCCCGCCGCATTCCTCATTCCATCGATCTGTTTTCGAGCCCGCCCATCATGAGCATCAATCAACAAACCGGCGGCCAGGAATGGCCTCTGTGGGAAGTCTTCGTCCGCAACAAGGCGGGCCTGGACCACAAGCACTGCGGCAGCCTGCATGCGCCCGACGCCAAGATGGCGCTGCAGATGGCCCGTGATGTCTACACCCGTCGCCAGGAAGGCGTGAGCATCTGGGTGGTGCCTTCTTCGGCGATCGTGGCCTCCGATCCGGGCGAGAAGTCGATGCTGTTCGATCCGATGGAGGACAAGGTCTATCGGCATCCGACCTTCTACGAGCTGCCGGCGTCGCTCGATCACATGTGAATGAGGACGGAATCCGCCTATGACTGCCTCCATCCAACCGAGCGCCCGTGACGAGGTGCGCTATCTGCTGCGCCTGGGCGATGCCTGCCTGGTGCTGTCGCACCGGCTGTCCGAATGGTGCGGCCATGCGCCGATCCTGGAAGAGGATCTGGCGCTGGGCAACATCGCGCTGGACCTGCTCGGCCAGGCCCGCGCGCTGCTGACCCGCGCCGGTCAGCTCGATGGCCCGACACTGGACGAAGACCAGCTCGCCTTCCTGCGCGACGAGCGTCACTACCTGAACCCGGTGATCATGGAATTGCCGCGCGGTGATTTCGCCTTCACCCAGGCGCGCAACCTGATCGCGGCCTGCTGGCTGCTGCCGCTGTGGACGCGGCTGCAGGCGTCGTCGGATGCCGAGGTCGCCGCCATCGCGGCCAAGGCGGTGAAGGAAGTGCGCTATCACCAGCAGCATGCGGCGGAATGGGTGGTGCGGCTGGGCGATGGGTCGGAGGAATCCACCCGTCGCATCACGACCGCGCTGGCTCAGCTCTGGCCCTATGTGAATGAGCTGTTCGCCGCCGACGACATCGATGCCGCCGCCGAACGCAGCGGTCTGGGGCCCGCCTGGTCCAGCCTGAAGCCGGACTGGGATGCCGCGATGAATGAGGTGCTGGCCGAGGCGCGACTGGCCCGTCCGGCCGACACGCCGCATGTCTACGCCGGCCGGCTGGGCGTGCACAGCGAGCACATGGGCCACATGCTGGCGACGATGCAGTCGCTGCAGCGCGCCTATCCCGGCGGGGTGTGGTGAGCATGGCGCCGGCCGCTGTCGATCGCGGCTGCGGGCGGCTGTCCGCAGCCTGGGAGGTGCTCGCGCAGGTGCCGGATCCGGAAGTGCCGGCGGTGTCGCTGGTGGAGCTGGGCATCGTGCGCGACCTCATCGAGACCGCGGACGGCCTGGAGGTCGTGCTCACGCCCACCTATTCCGGCTGCCCGGCCACCGAGGTGATCCACCAGCAGGTGCAGGACGCGCTGTCGCGCTTCGGCACGGTGACGGTCACCCTGCAGCGCGCACCCGCCTGGACCACCGACTGGATCACCGAGGAAGGCCGCGAGAAGCTGCGCCGCTATGGCATCGCGCCGCCGGGACCGGTCGACGCGGCGCAGGGCGTGCCGATCCGGCTCGTGCGCCGTGAGCCGCCGCTGGCCTGTCCCCGTTGCGGCAGCCACCACACCGAGCGGCTGTCCGCCTTCGGCTCGACCGCCTGCAAGGCCCTGCATCGCTGCCTGGACTGCCGCGAACCCTTTGAACATTTCAAACCGATCTGATCGCACCTGATCGCACCTGATCGCACCGATCGGGTCCGCTGACCTGCCGACCGGCTGACCCCGCCGGTCCCAACCCGAGTTCCGCCATGAGCCTGCACTTTCACCCGCTGCGCCTGCGCGCCAAGCATCAGGACACCGACGATGCCGTGGTGCTCTGCTTCGATGTGCCCGAAGCGCTGCGCGACACCTTCCGCTTCACCCAGGGTCAATACCTGACCCTGCGCGGCGAGGTCGATGGCCAGGACCTGCGCCGGTCCTATTCCATCTGCGCGGGCGTCGACGACAACGAACTGCGGGTCGGCGTGCGCCATGTCGCTGGCGGCGCCTTCTCCAGCTGGGTGCATGAGCGGCTGCGTCCGGGCGACGAGATCCAGGTCTTCCCGCCGCAGGGCCGCTTCCATGTGCCGCTGGATCCGTCGGCGGCGCGGCACTATCTGGGCATCGCGGCGGGCTCGGGCATCACGCCCATCCTGTCGATCATGAAGACGGTGCTGGCCCGCGAGCCGATGAGCCGATTCACCCTGATCTATGGGAATCGTCGTCCGGCGACCACCATGTTCAAGGAAGAGCTGGAAGACCTGAAGAACCGCTATCTGACGCGGCTGTCGCTGCACCATGTGTTCTCACGCGAGCAGGTCGATTCACCGCTGATGGCCGGGCGTCTGGACCAGGCCAAGCTGGCCGAGTTCCTGGCCGGACCGGTGCCGGCGGCGGGGCTGGATCAGGTCTTCGTCTGCGGCCCGTTCGAGATGAATGAGCAGGCGGAAGCCGCCTTGCGCCAGGCCGGCGTGCCGGAGGACCGCATCCACATCGAGCGCTTCGGCACGCCTGAGATGCAGACCGGCCGCCCGGCGCCGCATGAGGTGCATGACGAGGATGCCGAAGCCGCCAAGGTGCTGGTGATTCGCGATGGCGTCTCGCGCGAGATCGAGTTCCGCAAGAGCGATCCGAGCCTGCTGGATGCCGCCGCCCGCGCCGGCATGGATGTGCCGTTCTCCTGCAAGAGCGGCGTGTGCTCCACCTGCCGCTGCAAGCTGCTGGAAGGGGAGGTCCGCATGGACAAGAATTTCGCGCTGGAGAAACATGAGGTGGCGGCAGGCTTTATCCTCAGCTGCCAGGCGCATGCGCTGACGCCGCGTCTGGTGATTTCCTTCGACGAGCGCTGATGCCGCCGGTCCTGCCCGAGCGTGCGAAGGCCGTGGTGCGCCGCGGCGCTGCTCGGCCCGCGGCGGCACGACGGCAGGTGCGGCATGGTCGCTGCGCCCGTTTCTTCCGCTAGGCCCGCTAGGCCCGTTCCGCCCGTTTCCTTGACCTTCACGAGACCCGACCCTTCAAATGGCCAGAGGCAGAGCCCCCGGATTCGATGCCACCCGCGAGGAGATCCTCGCCCAGGCGGCCCGCCTGTTCGCCAACCAAGGCTTTCCCGCCACCTCGATGAATCAGGTCGCCGAGGCCTGCGAGGTGTCCAAGCCCACGCTCTATCACTATGTGCGCGACAAGCATGAGCTGCTGGCGCAGATCTGCCAGAGCCATCTGCAGCATCTGGTCGCGCTGGTCGATGAGGTGAGCCAGCGCGGCTTGCCGCCGCAGGAGCATCTGCGGGCGCTGATCCATTCCTTCGTGCAGGCCTACGGCGAATCCCAGAACGAGCACCGGGTGCTGACCGAGGACATGAAATTCCTCGACGACACCCACCGCGCGCGGATGGTGGATGTCGAGCGTCAGGTCGTGGCGCGCTTTGCCGATGCCGTGGCCACGCTGCGACCGGAGCTGCGCGGCGCGCATCTGCACAAGCCACTGACCATGCTGCTGTTCGGCATGATCAACTGGACCTTCACCTGGCTGCGCCCGGACGGGGCCCTGACCTATGAGGCGGTGGCGCCGATGGTCGCGGACCTGTTCTTCGGGGGGCTCGGCGCGGTGAAGATCGACCCGGCCGCCGTGAGCGATCCGGGCCGTTCCGCCCTGGGGCCGCCTGCATGAGCCGGTCCTGAGGCTGTTCCTCTGCGTTCCTGACCTAAAAATTCTGACGGAGACTCCATGAAACGCATCGAGACAAGCACCTGGCTGGCCCTGGCGGGCGTGGCCCTGATGAGCCTGACCAGCGTGGCACGCGCCGACATCCAGATCGGCGTCACCGTGTCGGCCACCGGGCCGGCCGCCTCGCTCGGCATTCCGGAGAAGAGCACCTTCAGCCTGATGCCCAAGATCATCGGCGGCCAGAAGGTGAACGTGGTGATCCTGGACGATGCGTCGGACACGACCACGGCGGTGGCCAACACCCGCAAGCTGATCAGCGAGCACAAGGTGGATGTGGTGGTCGGCTCCACCGTCACGCCGAATTCGCTGGCGATGATCGATGCGGTCGCGGAAGCCCAGGTGCCGATGATCTCGATGGCCGCGTCGGCCCGCATCGTCGAGCCGATGGATGCGAAGAAGAAGTGGGTCTTCAAGACGCCGCAGAACGACATCATGATGGCGCTGGCGATCGCCGGCCACATGCAGGCGATGGGCGTGAAGACGGTGGCCTACATCGGCTTCGCCGACGCCTACGGCGAGGGCTGGTATGGCGAGTTCAACAAGGTGGCCGCCAGCAAGGGCCTGAGCATCGTGGCCAACGAGCGCTACAACCGCACCGACACCTCGGTGACCGGTCAGGTGCTGAAGATCCTGTCGGCCCGTCCGGATGCGGTGCTGATCGGCGGCAGCGGCACGCCTGCGGCGCTGCCGCAGAAGACGCTCAAGGAGCGCGGCTACGCGGGCAAGTTCTACCAGACCCACGGCGTGGCCAACAATGATTTCCTGCGCGTGGGCGGCAAGGATGTGGAAGGCACCTTCCTGCCGGCCGGTCCGGTGCTGGTGGTGGACCAACTGCCCGCGGACCATCCCGCCAAGAAGAGCGCCAAGGCCTATGTGACCGCCTATGAGACGGCCTTCGGCAAGGGCAGCGTGTCCACCTTCGGCGGCCATGCCTGGGATGCCGGCCTGCTGCTGCAGGCCGCGATTCCGGAGGCGCTGAAGAAGGCCCAGCCCGGCACGCCGCAGTTCCGCGTCGCCTTGCGGGATGCGCTGGAGAACGTCAAGGAACTGCCCGCCTCGCATGGCGTGTTCACCATGTCGCCGAACGACCATCTGGGCCTGGACCAGCGCGCCCGGGTGATGGTCAAGATCGAAGGCGGCACCTGGAAGCTGCAGCCCTGAGAGACCCCGACGAGGCGCCGCGAGACGCGGTGCCGTCGTCCCGTCCCCATCGCCATCGCAGCGGCCGCCCGTACCCCGGGCGGCGCGAGCGATGGCCGAGATGCCGCCCCGGCCATGAGTCGGGGCGATCGATGTTCTGAAGGATCGCCATGAGTTCGATACCGCTTCTCCAAAGTCTGATCGCCGGCCGCTGGATCGGCGCCACGCCCGCCCGCGCGCTGCACAGCGCCGTCAATGGCCGCCCGGTCGCGCAGACCCATGCCGACGAGATCGACTTCGGCGAGAGCCTGCACTTCGCCCGCCGCCAGGCCTTGCCGGCACTGCTGGCGATGGACTATCAACAGCGCGCCGCCGTGCTGAAGGCGCTGGCCACGGCGCTGATGGCGGAGAAGGAAAGCCTCTACGCGATCTCCGCCCATACCGGCGCGACGCGGCCGGATTCCTGGATCGACATCGAAGGCGGCATCGGCACCTTGTTCGCCTATGCCTCGATGGGTCGGCGGGAGCTGCCGTCCAGCAACATCGTGCATGAAGGTCCGGCCAGTCCGTTGGGCAAGGCCGGCCAGTTCATGGGCACCCATGTGCTGGTGCCCAAGCGCGGCGTGGCAGTGCATATCAACGCCTTCAATTTCCCGATGTGGGGCATGCTGGAGAAGTTCGCGCCCAGCTTCCTCGCGGGCATGCCCTGCATCGTCAAGCCGGCCACCGCGACCAGCTATGTGGCCGAGGCCTGCGTGCGACTGATCGAGGCCACCGGCCTGCTGCCGGCGGGCGCGTTGCAGCTGGTGATCGGCGGTTCCGGCGATCTGCTGGACCGGCTGGAAGAGACCGATGTGGTGACCTTCACCGGCTCGGCCGACACGGCGGCGCAGCTGCGGGTGAATCCCAACCTGATCCGCCGATCGGTGCCCTTCAATGCGGAAGCGGACAGCCTGAACTGTTCCATCCTCGCGCCGGATGTGCAGCCGGGTGATCCGGAGTTCGACCTGTTCGTCAAGGAAGTGCTGCGCGAGATGAGCGCCAAGGCGGGCCAGAAGTGCACCGCCATCCGTCGCGCCATCGTGCCGCAGGCTCAGGCGGATGCCGTGGCGTCCGCGCTGCGCGAGCGGCTGGCGAAGATCAAGATCGGCGACCCGGCAATCGAAGGCGTGCGCATGGGCGCCTTGGCCTCGCGCGCTCAACAGGCCGATGTGGCGGAGCGTCTGGCGGCACTGGCGCGCGGCAATGAAGTGATCTTCGGCGAGCGCGATGGCTTCGCGCCGATCGGCGAGGGCGTGGGTGATGGCGCCTTCTTCCCGCCGACGCTGCTGCTGTGCCGCGATCCGATGCACAACGAGGCGGTGCATCAGGTCGAGGCCTTCGGACCGGTGTCCACGCTGATGACCTATGGCGACTTCGACGAGGCGCTGGCGCTGGCCGCCAAGGGCCGCGGCAGTCTGGTGGGCTCGGTCATCACCAAGACGCCGTCGCTGGCGGCGCAGGCGGTCTATCACGCGGCGGCCTTCCATGGTCGCCTGCTGGTGCTCGACCGCGATGCGGCGGCCGAGTCGACCGGCCATGGATCGCCGCTGCCGATGCTCAAGCACGGCGGCCCGGGACGCGCCGGCGGTGGCGAGGAACTGGGCGGCATCCGGGCGGTGAAGCATTACCTGCAGCGCTGCGCGGTGCAGGCCTCGCCGACGATGATGACCGCCATCACCGGCGAATATGTGCGCGGCGGTCGGGTGCAGGAAGATCCGATCCATCCGTTCCGCAAGCACTTCGAGGACATCCAGATCGGTGATTCGCTGCTGACCCATCGCCGCACCGTGTCGGAGGCGGACATCGTCAACTTCGGCGGCATCAGCGGCGACTTCTTCTACATGCACTTCGACGAGGTGGCGGCCAAGGACACGCAGTTTGGTCAGCGCATTGCGCATGGCTATTTCGTGCTGTCGGCGGCGGCCGGCTTGTTCGTCTCGCCGGCGCCCGGACCGGTGCTGGCCAACTACGGCCTGGACACGCTGCGGTTCGTGAATCCGGTGGCCATCGGCGACACGATTCAAGCGCGCCTGACCTGCAAGCGCCGCATCGACCGCGGCCATCGGCCGGACCAGCCGCCGCAAGGCGTCGTCGCCTGGGATGTGCAGGTCACCAACCAGCGCGGCGAGATGGTGGCGAGCTACGACATCCTCACGCTGGTGGCGAAGAAGGCGGCACCGCAGTAACGGCGGCGCTTCGGCAAATGCGAACCGCCCGCGTCGCTGCACTCGCTTGAGCGTGGCGCGCGGGTTCGCCAGACTGCGGGCTTTCCATCTTCTGCATCGGAGCCCCCGTGAACGAACTCAGCGCCCCCATCCTGGTCGGGATCGCCTTGTCGGCGACGCTGGCCGTGGTCGCCTGGATGGCCTGGCGCAGCGGTCAGGAGCGACGCGATGTCGCCTTCATCGCGTCCAGCGCCGGCATTGGCGGACTCTGTACGGTGGTCGCCGCCCTGGCGTGACGCCGGACGCTCACGCAGCGCGGTGCGAGGGCGATACCGTCCGTTGCCAGATCAACGTCCCGCACGCCTGAAGGGACAGGATTCGCGCGCCACAATGCGTGAGCACTGGCGACGAGGTCGGTGCTCACATGAGGTCAGGCATGCGCGTATTTCTTGTCGAGGATTCCGAATTCGTCCGCCAGCAGTTCCTGCGCCTATTCGAAGGCGTGCCGTATGTGACGGTGGTCGGCCAGGCGTCGACCGAGGATGACGCGGTGGACGGCATTCAATCGCTGTCGCCGGATGTGGTGCTGGTCGATCTGAATCTGCAGACGGGCTCCGGCATGCATGTGCTCAGCCGGTCGCGGCGCGCGGGTTTTGCGGGCAAGCTGTTCGTGCTCAGCAGCCGTGATCCGGACTTCTACCAGTCGCTGTGCGAGCGCCACGGCGCGGACGGTTTCTACGACAAGGCCCATGACCAGCAGAAGCTGCTGGACGATCTGCAGGCGCTCAAGCGTCTGAAGACGGCGGCGGCGGACAAGGGCGCCTGATCACCGACACGCTCGGGCCCCACCAGCTCGGCAGCAGGCGCCGCACCTGGGCGCGGGCGAAGCGGTCATCGATCAGATGGATCACGCCGCGGTCCTGCGTCGTGCGGATCACGCGGCCCGCCGCCTGCACCACCTTCTGCAGACCGGGATAGAGATAGGTGTAGTCGTAGCCCTGGCCGTTGCCGAAGCACTGCTCCATCCGCAGCCGGATCTGCTCATTGACCGGATTCACCTGCGGCAGCCCCAGCGTCGACAGGAAGGCGCCGATCAATCGGCGGCCCGGCAGGTCCACGCCTTCGCCGAACGCGCCGCCCAGCACCGCGAAGCCCACACCGCGGCTGTCCTCGGTGAAGCTGTCGAGGAACTCTCGCTGCGCCGTTTCGCTCATGCGGCGTGATTGCCGCCATTGCGGCAACGTCGGATGGCGCTCGGCCAGTCGATCGGCGACCTGCTGCAGATAGTCGTGGCTGCTGAAGAAGGCCAGGTAGTTGCCCGGCGCGGCGTTGAACTGCTCGGCGATCAGGTCCACGATCGGCGCCAGCGACGCCTGACGATGCGGATACCGCGTCGAGATGTGGCTGGCGATCTTCACTTCCAGCTGCGCCGCATCGAATGGGGAATCGACATCCAGGCTGAGGTGGTTGTCCGGCAGTCCCAGCAGGTCCGCATGGAAGCCGTGCGGCTGCAAGGTCGCGGAGAACAGGGTGCAGGTGTGGGCCGCCTGCAGTCGCGGTCGCAGAAAGGTCGCGGGCACGATGTTGCGGATGCAGAGCGTGGACCGGCCCGGCTTGGCGAAGGCGCCCGTCGGCTTTTGCAGATCCACCATCGAATGCGAGCCGAAGGACTCGGCCGCGCGCACCAGTTGCAGGGCTTCGAAGTGGAAGCCGAGCAGCTCGGCATCGACCTGATCGGGCTGCTGCGCCAGCTGCTCGGCGATCACCCCATTGCACTGCTGCACGGCGGTGAGCAGCGCATCCGGCACGCGGTCATAGGCGGCGTAGTCCTCGATCTGGGCCTTGTCCAGCGCACGCCATTGGCGGCTGACCTTGTCCAGCGCCTTGCGCAGCAGCGGCGACGCCGTGGCGCTGGCGGAATGCCGCGCCTGCTGCAGCAGCTCCGGCGACAGCGTGGCGCTGTACATCTTGCGGCCGCGCTCGACCAGGTTGTGGGCCTCGTCCACCAGCACCGCGACCCGCCACTGGTTCTCCTGCGTCAGCATGTGCAGCAGGCCGCCGTGGTCGAAGTAGTAGTGGTAGTCGCCGACGATCACATCGGCCCAGCGCGCCAGCTCCTGGCTGAGGTAGTACGGACAGATCCGATGCGCCAGCGCCGTCTCGCGCACCGCGTCGCGCGTCCAGTGCGCGCCGGCCTCGGCGTCCGCTCCCAGTGCGGCCCATCGGGCGGCGGGCAGCCGGTCGAAGAAGCCCTGCGCCAGCGGGCAGGACTCGCCGTGGCAGGCCTTGTCCGGATGCTCGCAGCATTTGTCGCGCGCGACGATTTCCAGCACGCGCAGAGCCGGCGCGGTGCTCGGTGGAGCGCTCGGCGCAGAACGGCCGATGGACGCCGTCGATGGCGATGACGATAACGATGCCGATGCCGATGCCGATGCCGATGACGACGACGGGCCCGATTCATCAGATGCCGCCGCGGGTGTCGCGCCGGCCTGCAAGCGCTGCAGCGCATCGAGTGCGGTCTGTCGTCCCGAGGTCTTGGCGGCGAGGAAGAACACCTTGTCCAGCTGCTGTCCCGGCGCCGCCTTGAGCAGCGGGAACAGCGTTGCGAGGGTTTTGCCGATGCCGGTCGGCGCCTGAGCGAGCAGGCATCGCCCACGGGCCGCGGCGCGGTAGACGGCCTCTGCCAGCGTGCGCTGACCGGTGCGGAAATCGGGATAGGGGAAGGGCAGCGCCATCAGCGCCAGATCCCGCGCGCGGCGATGTCCGACCTGTGACTGCGCCCACACCAGGAAGCGATCGCATTGATCCTGGAAATGCGCGCGCAGCTCGGCGGCGGTGCAGTGCTGGACCAGCTCGGTTTCTTCCTGTCGACCCAGCTCCAGATAGACCAGCACGACATCGATGGCGTCCCAGCCTTCGGCTTCGCAGAGCAGCCAGCCATAGATCCTGGCCTGGGCCCAATGCAGATGCCGATGGGTGGGGCGCTGGCGATCCAGGCTGCCGCGGTAGGTCTTGATCTCCTCGACGCGCCGCCGCTGATCGTCGACGCCATCGGCGCGGCCGCGCACCGTCAGCGCGCCGTGCACGCCGGTGAGCGACACCTCCTTGCGGTAGGCCTCACCGCGGCGTTCCGCCACCAGCGCATGACCGGCGATGCCCTCCTGCGCGGTGGGCGCGGGCGTGAAGCGCAGGTCGAGATCGCCTTGCTTGGCGGTGAACGCGCAGAGTTCGCGGACGGAGACCGTGTACATGAGCAGGGAAGGGCGGCGCGGAGCGTGCGTGGCGCGGGGCGGTGCTGCGCGGGCGAGGCGGAAGAGGCGGTTGAGACGAGCAGCGAGGCGACGCTGTGCGCCCTGGGCTGGCGGGTCAACGGGCGTTGTGAATGGGGGCCGATCAGTCCGCCGTGGGCGTGTCGGGCGCAGGCACGATGGTCACGAGTTTGGCCGACGGGAAGGCCCGCCGCACCGCCTGGCTGGCGCTGGCCAGCGCTTCTTCCGCCGAGGTGGCGTGGCGGATGAACTGCAGCTCCAGGCAGCCGGTCACGCTCGCGCCGACCAGGGTCTCGGTGCAGCCGGAGGCTTCCAGCCGGTCCATCACCGCGTCGACCCAGGCGTCATGCTCATCGATCTCATAGCGCAGCGTGAATTCGAAGCCGAGCGCCGCCCGCGACTGGCTGAGCCGGGCGGCGATGCCGCTGCCGGGCAGCGTCGCGAGGGCTGCGCGATCATCATGCGGATCGTCGCCCCCTGCGGGCTGTGCGTCGTCGGACGGCGGCGCGTCATCCGCGGACATGCTCAATGCTCCAGCTCACCGGCGGCCAGCTCGTCATGCGAGGGCGGTGGCGGCTCCGATGCCATCGACGACCGGGCGGCCTGGTTGAGGCGGAAGCGATGCCGATCCGCCTGATGGTCCGGCTGGGTGTGGATGATGCGCCGCGCCTGCGCGATGGCGGCCCGATGCTCCGGACGCCGCCGCGCCCAATCCGCCAGCAGTGCGCCGTGGCGCTCCGGATAAACCGCCCACCAGCTCACGATGGATTCCGCGTCGTTCAGGTCAAGCAACATGAGGGGCTCCTCGGCAACAGTCGTTGGTGCTGAGGGAGTACTGTACACAAATACAGTATTGGCGTGAACTGGATTTTTTGGCCGGAGGGGGAATCGGCGTGACCGGTGGCACGTCCTGCTCGGCGACGCGGGCCATGCGGGGGCGAAGGCGGCGGCGCGGGGCTCTCGCTCAATGAGACGCCACCCACACCTGCTCGCCCGGTGGGCGGGGCATGGCGAAGCTGGCTTTCAGCCGCGCCACTTCCTGGCCGGGGCTGCGCCCGAACAGCCGTTTGAACTCGCGGCTGAATTGCGAGGGGCTTTCGTAGCCCACCTCGAAGCAGGCCGCCGCGGCGGTCTGGCGGTGGCGCAGCATCAGCAAGCGGGCCTGATGCAGGCGCACCGATTTCAGGTACTGCATCGGCGACGAATGGGTGACCGCGCGGAAATGCGCATGGAAGGTGGGCACGCTCATGCCGACCTCTGCCGCCAGTTGCTCCACCGACAGCCGATCGCCGAAGTGCGCGTGGATCCGGCGCACCGCCTTGGCGATCTGGCCGAACGGCCCCCGGCTGGCGAGGGCAGCCCGCATCGACGGTCCTTGCTCCCCGGTCAGCACGCGGTAGTAGATCTCGCGCACGATGGGCGGCGCCAGCAGGCGGCATTCCACCGGTGAGCTCATCGCTTCGAGCAAGCGCAGGACGGTCTGGGAGAGCACCTCGTCGATGGGCGTCGAGACCATGCCGACGGGCTTCGCGTCGATGGGTTGGACCAGTTCATCCAGTTCGAGCGTGAGCTTGGCCAGCACGGTGAAGTCGATGGTCAGGTAGATCGCCAGCAGCGGCTGGTCGACGCTGGCGTCCGTCTCCATGGTGAACGGGACCGGCACCGACACCGCGAGATAGTGCTGCGCGTCGTAGAGATAGACCTGATCGGCCCAATAGCCGCGCTTGCGGCCCTGGCAGACGATCACGATGCCGGGCTCATACAACACCGGCGTGGACGGCAGCGGCCGGTTCGAGCGCAGCAGGCGCACGTCCGGCAGCGCGGTCAGGGTGTAGCCCTCGTCCGGGGCCAGGCGCTTCATCAGCGCGATCATGTGGTCGGTCCGCTCGGTGCTGTCCATCAGTGGATCGTGCATCAAATCCGGCGGATGTTGGGCGGCTGGTGGCGAGCCCTCATAGAAACAGACAAGGATGGCAGAGCAATGGGAATGGGCCGCCGGTGCGTCGCCGGCCAAGATTCGCCGCATGGACAACGCAAAAACTTTCTTCATCACGGGCGTCAGCAGCGGCTTCGGCCGGGCGATTGCGGAGGCGGCCTTGGCGGCCGGGCACACGGTCATCGGCACGGTGCGCGACGCGCGCGCTGCGGATGATTTCGAGCGTCGAGGGCTCGGCCGGGCCCATGCGCGGCAGCTGGATGTGACCGCGCTGGATCAGGTGGCGCCGCTGGCGGCGGAGGTGGAGGCGCAGATCGGTCCGGTCGATGTCGTCATCAACAACGCCGGTTACGGTCACGAGGGCATCCTGGAGGAATCGCCGCTCGACGCCATGCGGCGCCAGTTCGAGGTGAACGTGTTCGGTGCGGTCGCGGTGATGAAGGCCTTCGTGCCTGTCATGCGCCAGCGGCGGCGCGGGCACCTCATCAACATCACCTCGATGGGCGGCACCATCACCATGCCGGGCATCGCCTACTACTGTGGCAGCAAGTTCGCGCTGGAGGGCATCTCCGAGACGCTGGCCCAGGAGATGAAGCCGTTCGGCGTGTGGGTGACGGCGGTGGCGCCGGGTTCCTTCCGCACGGACTGGGCGGGTCGCTCGATGGTCCGCAGCGAGCGCGCCATCGCCGACTATGACGCGCTGTTCGATCCGATCCGGCAGGCGCGCATCGACAAGAGCGGCCGCCAGTTGGGCGACCCCGCCAAAGCGGCGCAGGCCATCCTGACGCTGGTGGAGCTGGCCGAGCCGCCAGAGCAGTTGCTGCTCGGGAGCGATGCGCTGACGCTGGTGCGGGCGAAGTTGGAAGCGCGGCTGGCGGGGATGGCGCGGTGGGAGGGGTTGACGAGGTCGACGGATGGGGATTGAAGGAACCTGATCGGGAAGTGAAGAGCGCCCTGACCTGACGACGTGCGAGCCGCCTCCGATTCGACAGCGGCGCCCGAGACAGCTCCCCCGGCCTGAAAAGCCCAGTCGCCTGGACGACGGCCCGCTCGCGCTCAGGCCGCACCGCTCACCGCGATGCCTCGATCCGCCCCACCACGACGACCTTCCCGCCGTCATCCCAACCCAGCAACAGCCCTTCCGCCGAGGCCGTGTCCAGGCCCACCAGCGCGCTCAGGACAAACATGTGGGTGACCCAGACCTCGAATTCGCCCGGCCGCTGTGCCGCCTGCGCGACTGAGCGTCGCAGCGTTTCCAGCGATCGCGCATAAGTCGCCGCGTCGACGCCCTCGGGGGAGCCCAGCGCCGGCCACGCCTCGCTGCGGCCGAAGGCGAGGGTGGCCGTATCCATGCAACGGCACCACGGACTGCTGCGCACCTGCGTCGGGACCAGACCGGCCGCCTTCAAGCGCTGGCCGAGTGCGCGCGCTTGCTGGCGACCCTCCTCGCTGAGGTTGCGTTGCGTCGCGCACTCGCCGAGCTTGAAGCCCGGTGGATCGAAGGTGCCCGGCGCGCGGGCATGACGCATCGCCAGCACCACGCCGCCGCGTCGCAAGCGCGCGAAGGCATCAGCGCCCTCCGCGACTGAGCCTGGGGAAGCGGGCGCAGCCACCGCCGTCGACGCAGCGGCGCGCGCGCCCACGGATGCGGTCAGCGCGCCAGCGAGCGCGAGAAGTTGACGTCGGTCCATGCGCGAATTCTGGCGGGCCGTCGATGCACCCGAGCCCATCAGGGTCACCGATCCTCGCGTCAAAGCGGCTTCGGCGCAGGCGTGTGGGGAGGCCCTCACGATGGGGTCAATCCTTGCCTGGACCTGCTAGGAAACCCGATGTTCCGCGTCCGTCCTTAGAATCCGCACTCCCAAGCGATGACGTCCTGTTGAACGGGCGATGACGATGACAGCTGCAGTACGCAACGCCGCTCCGCAGGCGCCGGTGGTGATCGTGGGGGCCGGTCTGGCCGGTTTGACCGTGGCGCTGCATTTGGCGGATGTGGTGCCGGTCATCGTCCTGGCCAAGCGCGAGCTCAACGAGGCCGCCACCGCCTGGGCCCAGGGCGGCATCGTCGGCGTGCTCGGCAGCGATGACAGCATCGACAGCCATGTCCGCGACACCCAGGAAGCCGGCGCCGGCCTGGTGGATGAAACCACCGCCCGCTTCATCGCCGAACGCAGCGCCGATGCGGTGGGCTGGCTGGTCGATCAGGGCGTCCCGTTCACGCCGGATGCGCAAGGCCCGCTCGGCCTGCACCTGACCCGCGAAGGCGGCCATGCGGTGCGCCGCATCGCCCACGCGGCCGACGCGACCGGCAAGGCCATCCACGACGCCCTGCTCGCCAAGGCCCAGGCCCATCCCAACATCGATCTGCGCCAGCGCTGGATGGCGCTGGACCTGATCACCTCGCGCCATGTGCAGCGCGACGAGCCCTCACGCTGCTACGGCATCTACGCGCTGGACATGGATGCCCAACGCGTCGAGGCCATCGCCGCCAAGGCGGTCGTGATGGCCACCGGCGGCGCTGGCAAGGTCTATCGCTACACCACGAATCCGGACACCTCCACCGGCGACGGCATCGCCATGGCCTGGCGCGCGGGCTGCCGCATCGCCAACATGGAATTCATCCAGTTCCATCCGACCTGCCTCTATCACCCGCAGGAACGCAGCTTCCTCATTACCGAAGCCCTGCGCGGCGAGGGCGGCCATCTCAAGCTGCCCGACGGCACCCGTTTCATGGCCGCCCACGACGAGCGAATGGAGCTCGCGCCCCGCGACGTGGTGGCTCGCGCCATCGACTTCGAAATGAAGAAGCACGGCCTGGACCATGTCTGGCTGGACGCGACGCATCTGGGCGAGGACTTCCTGAAGTCGCACTTCCCGACCGTCCATGCGCGCTGCCTGGCGCTGGGCATCGACATCGCCCGCCAGCCGATTCCAGTCGTGCCGGCGGTGCATTTCACCTGCGGCGGCGTGGTGTCCGACCTCAGCGGCCGCGCCGATCTGCCCGGGCTGTATGCGGTCGGCGAGACCGCGTACTCCGGCCTGCATGGCGCCAACCGGCTGGCCAGCAATTCCCTGCTGGAATGCGTGGTGCTGGGCCGGACCTGCGCCGATCACATCCTGGCGCAACCCGAGCCCGACCGGGCACCGCTGCCGGCCTGGGATGAGAGCCAGGTCGAGGATGCGGATGAGCAGGTCGTCATCGCCCACAACTGGGATGAGCTGCGCCTGCTGATGTGGAACTACGTCGGCATCGTGCGCACCACCAAGCGGCTGCAGCGGGCGCTGCACCGCATCGATCTGCTGCGCGCGGAGATCGACGATTACTACGCCAACTTCCGCGTCAGCCGCGACTTGCTGGAACTGCGCAATTTGGTCGACTGCGCCGAGCTGATCGTCCGCTCCGCGCTGCTGCGCCATGAAAGCCGCGGCCTGCATTACAGCCGCGACTATCCCCGCACCTTGCCCGCCAGCCTGCCCACGGTGCTGGTGCGCGATCGCCATCGCGGCTTCTGAAAGCCACCACGGCGACCGAGCGCCGCCCGCGGGCGCGATCTCGCGGTGCGGTCAGCGTCGAGCCATCGCCGCCGCGCCGCGCAGCGGCGGTGCGTTGCCGCGATGGCGCGCCTCAGCGCTTGGGCCGCAGCGCGCTGCGCGACTCCACGAAGCGGAAGGCCGACGCCACCGCTTCCTTGACCGCCGCGTCGATGTCGGCGCGCTCGCGCTCGGTCAGGTAGAACGAATAGTCCACCTGATGCCGGATGTAGCGCGGCGGCAGCCGATTGAGCGCGACGCAGGCCACATCGGCGAGCAGTTCAGGGTCGGATTCGATGTCCGGATAGCCGGGCGCGGACGCCATGACGGCGGCAAACACTTCGCGTTCATGGTGGTTGTAGAGCGAGGTGAAATCCATGGCGTGTCTCGTCCTGCAGAGGGCTGGGATGAGCGGAGCATAGGCGGGCCCGGGCCCAAATGAAAAGCCCCCGCGCACGCCTGTTCAGGCGGGGCGGGGGCGGATGTCTGGGTGTGGCCGGGAACGGGATCGACGGCTGCGCAGCCTGGCGATCGCACCCAGATCGGCGCCCAGATCGGAGCCGAGGGCGATCGATGTGGCTCGACGCCCCTCGCGCGCCGTCAATCTCAGGCAGCGCCCATGCCGGTCACGAGGCTGCCGGCTGCGATCGCGGCCTGCCGTGCCTTGAGCGCTGCGGTGAAGTCCAGCACGCGGGTGATGCAGGACAACGCCTTCACCCGCACCGGCTCATCGACGTGGATGGCGCCATGGCCGTGGGTCAGGCAATCGACGATGCCCTGCAGGCCGTTCATCGCCATCCACGGGCAGTGTGCGCAGCTCTTGCAGGTGGCGCTGTTGCCGGCCGTCGGCGCTTCGATCAGCACCTTGCCCGGCGCCAGCTGGCGCATCGCATGCAGGATGCCCTTGTCGGTGGCGACCACATATTCACGGGCCTTCCCCTCCACCACCGCCTTGATCAGCGCGGAGGTCGATCCCACCACATCCGCCTGCGCGACCACCGCCGCCGGCGATTCCGGATGGACCAGGATCATCGCGTCGGGATGCTCGGCGCGCAGCAGTTCCAGCTCCAGGCCCTTGAACTCGTCATGGACGATGCAGGCGCCGTTCCACATCAGCATGTCCGCGCCGGTCTGCTCCTGGATGTAGCGGCCCAGATGCTTGTCCGGTGCCCACAGGATCTTCTCGCCGCGCGCCTTCAGGTCGGAAACGATCTCCAGCGCGCAGGAGCTGGTCACCATCCAGTCCGCACGCGCCTTCACCGCCGCGCTGGTGTTGGCGTACACCACCACCGTGCGGTCCGGATGCGCATCGCAGAACTGGGCGAAATCGTCGGCCGGACAGCCCAGGTCGAGCGAGCAGGTCGCGTCCAGATCCGGCATCAGCACCCGCTTCTCGGGGCTGAGGATCTTGGCGGTCTCGCCCATGAAGCGCACGCCGGCCACCACCAGCGTTTGAGCCGCATGGTCCCGGCCGAAGCGGGCCATCTCCAGCGAATCGGACACGATGCCGCCGGTGGCCTGCGCCAGGTCCTGCAGATCGCCGTCCACGTAGTAATGCGCCACCAGCGCCGCGCCCTGGGCCCGGAGCAGCTCGGCGGCGCGTTGTTTGAGCTCGTCACGCTGACGCGAGGTCAGCGGGGCGGGCACCTTGGCCCAGGCATGCGAGGTGCACGTGGCGCCTTGGGCATCCTGGAGGGCGAAGTCATACATCACCTGATTCATGGGGCGGATTCTAGGGAAGTTCTGCAAAACGCCTCGGGGCCGAGGTGACCCTGATTCGGGATGGGGCGCTAGGCGCAAACCACAGCCATAGCGGGCGCTATGGCGAGGATTTGCAACGCCGCGGACCGCCCGAAGCGGGGGCACATCGGCCGCGAGGCGCTTTGCAGAGCTTCCCCGCCCGCTCACACCTGCTCGAAGAACCGGCTCGGCGGCATGCCGACGGTGCGGGTGACCATCGCCGAGAACGCACTGGCGCTGGCATAGCCCAGCTCGGCGGCGATCAGCCCCATCGGCTTGCCGTGCGCGGCCAGACGCAGCGCTTCGGCCAGCAAGGCCTGCTGGCGCCATTGCGCATAGGTGCTGCCCAGCTCCTGCCGAAACAGCCGCGACACGGTGCGGGCGCTGGCGCCCACCTGTGCGGCCCAGTCGTCCAGACTGGCCTCGCGCTGGGGATCGGCCAGCACGGCTTCGCAGAGGCGGCGCAGGCGCTTGTCGGTCGGCAGGTCCACACCCAGCCGCAGACTGCGGGCGCGGCGGATCTCATCCAGGATCAGGCGGGCGATCCAGAGTTCGCGGTCAGCCACCGCGTCCTGCATCTGGACCTCGTCCATCGCCAGTTGCACCACCAGCTCCCGCAGCATCGGCGACACCTCCAGCACCCGATTCGATTGCCACACCGCCTGCGTGCACGGCGGCTGATGCAGATAAAGCGTGCGCAGCTCACAGCGCTCCACCGCCGTCACCGCATGCACCACGCCAGCGGGAATCCAGACCGCGCGCGACGGCGGCAGCAGGAAAGTGGCGCGCTCGGTGTTGACCCGCACCACGCCGCGCACCGAGAAGACGAACTGGCCCCAGTCATGGTGATGGGCCTGGATGTCCATGTGGCTGGCCATGCTGCGCGACTTGGCCCGCACCGGCCGCTGCGCGCTGGGCGCATAACGACGCGGATCGAGCGGCGGCACGCTGGTGCGCACCGGTTTGGCAGGAGGGTGGAGGGCCATGGCGGAAATTCGACAGAACTTGTCCGGCTATCGTAATTGCGACGCCAGCCGCCTGACAACATGGCGACCATGAACACCGCCACCTTGCCCCTGAGCGCCCACCAGAGCGCGCGCCGAGACATCCAGACCATCAGCCTGATCGGTCTGGCCCACGGCACCTCCCATTTCTTCCACATGCTGCTGCCGCCGCTGTTCCCGGTCTTCATGAAGGAATTCGGCCTGAGCTATTCCGAGCTGGGCCTGCTGGTCACCGTGTTCTTCGTGATCTCGGGCATTGGTCAGGCGATGTCGGGCTTTCTGGTCGACCGCACCGGGGCGCGGCCGATCCTGTTCCTGGCGCTGAGCTGCTTCGTGCTGGCCTCGATCGCCGCCGGCACCGCGCAGGGATTCAACGGCCTGCTGCTGGCGGCGGCGCTGGCCGGCCTGGGCAATGCGCCGTTCCATCCGGTGGACTTCACCATCCTCAACAAGCGGGTGTCGCAGTCGCGGCTGGGGCATGCCTTCTCGGTGCATGGCATCTCCGGCAATCTGGGCTGGGCGCTGGCGCCGGTGCTGCTGATCTCGGTCCACCAGGCCACCGGCCAGTGGCGCTATGCGTATGTCGCCACGGCGCTGTGGGCGCTGCTGGTGATCGGCCTGCTGGCCTTCCAGCGCGACGCGATCGACGACCGCCAGGGCGAGTGGTCCCACGAGAAGGCGGGCGCGGCCAAGGCGCCGGTCGATGAGCATCCGATGGCCTTCCTGAAGCTGCCGTCGGTGTGGCTGTGCTTCTCGTTCTTCTTCTTCACCACCGCCGCGCTGACGGCGATCCAGAGCTTCGCCTCGCCGGCGCTGTCGACGATGTACGGCCTCAGCCTGGCCAGCACCGCCTTCGTCGTCACCGGCTACATGCTGGCAGGGGCGGCCGGCATGGTGCTGGGCGGCTTCCTGGTGGCGCGCTCGCAGAACCTGGAGCGCAACATCGCCGGCGCGATGACCGCGGCCGCCGCGCTGCTGGCGCTCACCGCCACCGGCTGGCTGCCGGGCAGCCTGGCCGTGGTCGCGGCGGCGACCGCCGGTTTCGGCACCGGGCTGGCCGGGCCCTCGCGCGACATGCTGATCAAGCGCGCCGCCCCGCCCGGGGCCACCGGCCGCGTCTACGGCACGGTGTATTCCGGCCTGGACACCGGCTTCGCCGTGGCCGCGCCGATCTTCGGCGCGTTGATGGACCGGGGCTGGACCTCCGGCGTGTTCTGGGGCGCAGCGCTGTCGCTGCTGATGGGCATCGGCGCGGCCAGTCTGGTGCGTCGGGCCTGAGGTTTGCCGTGTGGCGTGATCGGTCGGATCGCGTCAGGGTCGGCAGGAACTGAGACCGAGGAACAGCGGCCCGCAGCGGCCGGGCAGGCGGCGACTCTCCCCAATGGCCGAGTCGCTGCCTCCCCGTCCTGCGGTGGGCGGGCGAGGGCCCGGGCCCTAAGCTGAAGTCCATGTGCTGTCGAGCGACAGGACATCGATGCCACAGCCAAAGGAGCCCGGGTCATGCCCGTCGAAGAACCTCAACGCCTGACCGATCCGGCCCGCCGCCAAGCCCTGGTGGCCGGCGCCGGCCTGGTGGGCGCGATCAGCCTGCCTTTCGGCGTTGCCGCGGCCACCGCGGCGCCCGCCAAAGCCTCATCACCCCGCAACACGTCTGAAGCCATGACCATGAACACCATCACCACCAAGGACGGCACCTCGATCTTCTACAAGGATTGGGGTCCCAAGACCGCGCAGCCGATCGTCTTCCACCATGGCTGGCCGCTGTCCAGCGATGACTGGGATGCGCAGATGCTGTTCTTCGTGCAGCGCGGTTTCCGCGTCGTCGCCCACGACCGCCGCGGCCATGGCCGTTCGGCCCAGGTCAGCGAAGGCCACGACATGGACCATTACGCCGCCGATGCCTTCGCGGTGGTGGAACACCTGAACCTGAAGAACGCGGTGCACATCGGCCACTCGACCGGTGGTGGCGAAGTGGCGCGCTATGTCGCCAAGCATGGCCAGCCGTCCGGCCGGGTCGCCAAGGCGGTGCTGGTCGCGGCCGTGCCTCCGATCATGCTCAAGACCCCGAGCAACCCGGAAGGCCTGCCGATGGAGGTGTTCGACGGCTTCCGCAAGGGCGTCGCCGACAACCGCGCCCAGATGTTCATGGACGTGCCGGCCGGCCCGTTCTACGGCTTCAACCGTCCGGGCGTCAAGCCGCTGCCGGGCGTGATCCAGAACTGGTGGCGCCAGGGCATGATGGGCAGCGCCAAGGCCCATTACGACGGCATCAAGGCCTTCTCGGAAACCGACCAGACCGAAGACCTGAAGAGCATCACCGTGCCGACGCTGATCATGCATGGCGACGACGACCAGATCGTGCCCATCCACGATGCCGCCATGAAGGCCATCAAGCTGCTGAAGAACGGCTCGCTCAAGGTCTACAAGGGCTACTCGCACGGCATGCTGACCGTGAACGCGGATGTGCTGAACGAAGACCTGCTGGCCTTCATCAAGGCCTGATCGCGACGGGTCGGGCATTCAGCGGTGACGCGCCGCCTCCGCTTGGGAGGCGGCCTCGTCCGACCGATGCCCGATCGTCACGACACTGAAAAGCGAACGGGCTGCCGGCGTGAGCGGGCAGCCCGTTGTTCATGGTGCCAGCGTCGACGGGCGGAATCGCCCAGCCGCGCCGCTGCGCCGGATCACTTCGCGGTGATGGTCACCGGAATGCTGACGCTGCTGCTCATCCCGGCGGAATCCCCCACCGTGACCTTGAGCGTGTAGTTGCCGGTCACCGGGCTGCCCCACTTCGCGGTCACGGTGAGTCCGCTGATCGAGAAGCCCATGCCGGCCGGCACACCGGTGATGGCGATGGAGGTCGGGCTGGCGGTCGCGTCGGTGATGCTGAAGCTGCCGGTCAGGGCCTTGCCGGCGACGCCCGTCATCGGGCTGTAGCTGATCACCGGGCCGGCCTTGACGATGTTGACGGTCACTACCGCCTGACCGCTCAAGCCGGTCTTGGTGTCGGTGGCTTTGACGGTCACGTTGTAGGTGCCGGCGACCGGGCTGGTCCAGCTGATCACACCTGCCGTGCTGATGCTCATGCCGCTGGGGGCGCCGGTCAGCGCGTAGATCACCGCATTCGTCGAGCTGACCGCCACATTGAAGGTCAGCGCCACGCCGGGCTGTCCGGTCACGGTGGCTGCGGTCACGCTCGGCGCGACCGGCGCGGTGACGGCGGCGGACAGGCCGCTGAGTTGCGTCAGCAGACTGCTCACATTGGGCGTGCCCAGGCCGGTCAGTTCGTCATAGCCGGCCTTGGCCACGCACAGCGTGCAGGTGCCATGACGGCCGGAGGTCACGTCCGCGAAGCCGGCGGCATAGTTGCCGGGCACCGCACCGATCTGGCCATAGAGCATCGCGTGCGGCGCGCCCAGCGGCAGCTTGGCCGCGAGCGCACGCTGCGCATTGGCCACCGCGATCAGGCCGGCCCATTGCGGCGTCGACAGGCTGGTGCCGCCGACGCTCATCCAGTTCACCGCAGTCGATCCCGGCGTCATCACGGCCACGTATTGGCCGGTGGAGGAATCGGCATTGAAGGCGACATCCGCGACGGTGCGGCGCGCATAGCCGGTGAAGCCGGGCACGGCGGCGGTCTGGTAGCTGGGCAGCGCGGTGTAGGCGCTGACGCCGCCGCCCGTGCCGGACCAGGCCACTTCGCTGCGGGCGCCGGTGCCGGTGTAAGTCAGCGTCGTGCCGCCGACCGCCACCACAGATGGCGACACCGACGGCCAGCTGACCGACATGCCGGAATCGCCGGTCGCCGCGAGGTAGGTCATGCGGGCGGCGGTGAAGGTGCTGTCATAGCTCGCGGTGTAGGTGCCCTCGGCGGCGCCGAAGCTCATCGACACCACGCCCGGCCCCATCGCATTGGCCAGCTTGATCGCGCCGACCAGGCTGGTGAGCGACGCATCGACCGCTTCGATCAGGATCACCCGCGCGAGCGGCGCGGTGGCATGGGCCCATTGCACATCGAGCGCGATTTCGGTGGCCCAGCCCGAGTCGTAAGCCGGTGCGGTCGCGGTGAGGCCACCGGCCGGCGTCGCATAGACCTGCGAGAACTCGCAGGCGCTGGCGGAGGCCGCCGCCAGCGGCAATGCGATCGCGGGCGAGATCGGTTTGGTGGCGCAGGTCGGCAATCCGAACTTCGCGTTGAACGCCGCCAGTTCCGCCGCGACATTCGGGTTGTGCTTCGCATTGACGATGTAGATCGTCTGACCCGCACCCAGCGACGCCGCTTGCGCGGCCGTCAGCGTGGCGCCTGCGGCGAGCAGCGCCGGCATGCCGTAGGCGGCGCGGATCTGCGCCGGCGTGTAGGTCGTGACGGCGGAGGCCGTCGCCTGCGGCGTGGCGCGGCCGCCGCTGGCCAGCGCCCGGCTGCGCTGTTCCGACAGCAGGCTGTCCAGGCTCAGTCGTTGGGTCGACAGACCGGCCAGTGCGGAGGGAATCTGCTGGCGATGCGGCACTTGCCGTGCGCTCGCGCCGGGATCGGCGGGGTCGGTGTCGGTCGGCTCATCCAGGATCACCGGCGCGGCATGAAAGGTCGGCTGGGCCTGGACCGTCGCGCCTTCCACAGCGGCGGCCGCATCCGGTGCGGCGAGCTTGAAGACGACCGGTGCGGAGGCCGCCGTGCTGGCGATCGCGACGCTGGCGGCGGGGCTGTCCTGCCCGCCGCCGCAAGCGGTCAGGGCCGCGGTGGCGATGGCGCACAGCCAGAGGGCGGGATGAGAAGAGTTCTGGGCGGAACGACGCGATGGCATGGCAGTCCTCGAGCAAGCAAATCCGACGGCGAGGGCCACGCGACGACCACCCATCCCGACGCGATTCGCGTCGACGGCCGATGGCATGACCATCCGCCCCGGGTAGGCAACCCCGCTGCCATGGCGCCTGCGCGCGTTAGGCCGGTGGCTTTGCGTCCCCGCCTTTCGACGGGTTTGCCCTCAAGAATCCACGCTGCGACCGCCCAGACCTGGCACCCATCGCAACCAGCCGTCACCTTAGTGGACCGCGTACAAGACGACCAGCGCCCGTTACACCAGCGCGCAGCGGTGCGTGAAATGAGCACGGCGTTTTTCGTGGGGCCCGTCGCGAGCCTGAAGATCCGCTGAAGACCCGCTGAAGCGAGGCTGAAGCCGGCGCGTCGATCGCCGATACCCTCGATGAACACGGCGCTCCGAGCTGTCGATGTCATCGAAGTCGCTCTGGGCGCGATCGTCGACCGGGGTGTCCCACAGACCTGCGAAGCGCTCGCGTGGCTGATCGCTAAACTGATTCCGCCCCGTGGCTCGCCACGTCTTCGGCGCTGTCTCTTGTTCACCGCTCACTACCTTGCCTGCGCATGTCGGTTCAGAGAATCCATGAGGGCGCCTTCACGGTGCGACGTTCTTTCCGCGCGACCGACGGTTGCGCGCGGGGCGCGGTGGCGGCGGTGCATCGGCGTCCGCCAGTGGCGTGGCGCACGGCAAGGGGCGAGCCAGTGAGGCAGTTGCTGCGGACCGAGGTTTCCCACGCGCGCCGAGCGACGTGGGTGGAGAGGCGATGCGCCTCGTCACGCCCCGAGGCGCGCCCTTGATGCGGCCGATGCCGCACGCGGCCGCATTCGCGGCCAGCGAGCGATCGCGACCGTGAGGCGCGCATGGATGCCTTGATTGCCGCCGCCAGCCGGGCCTTGACGGCGGGCGACCCGCTGCAGGCGCTCAAGCAGGTGGCGCTGCGACAGGATCCACCCGCCTTGGCCCTTCGAGGCATCGCCATGGCCCAACTGGGCGAGCTGACGCGTGCACGTGAACTGCTGCGATTGGCCCGGCGGCGGTTCGGCCCCCACGAGGTCCTCGCGCGTGCGCGCTGCACGGTCGCCGAGGCCGAGGTGGCGCTGGCCCTGCGGTTGCTGAACGAGTCACCGCGTCCGGTGCAGATGGCCGCCGCCCTGTTGGCAGATCGCGGGGATCGGGCCAATGCCGCCCAGGCCAGCCTGATTGCGGCGCGGCGGCTGTTGCTGCTGGGACGCCTGTCCGAGTCGGCGCAGACCCTGTCTGGCGTGGATCTGACCGGCCTGAACGCGCCCGCGCTGCAAGCCATGGCCGAACTGACGCAGGCCGAAATCGCCCTGCGCCGTTGGCGCAGCGACGAGGCTCAGGCCGCACTGGCGCGTGCGGAGATGGTCGCCGCGCGCGCGGGCATCGTGGCGCTGCAGGCGGAGGTCCGGTTGCTGGCCGCCAGTGCCCGGCAGCCCGCCGCGCGGCGGATTCAAGCCGGGCAGGTCCGGCCCGTTCAACTGCAGGAGGTCGCCGCACTGGTGGCCGCCGGATCGCTGGTGGTGGACGGCTGTCGCCGAGCACTGAAGGCCGGCGCGCGCTGGCAATCACTGGCGCGTCGTCCGGTGTTGTTCACCCTGGCCGGCGCGCTGGCGGAGCATTGGCCCGCCGAGGTGTCGCGCGAGGCCCTGATTGCGCGCGCGTTCCGCATCAGCCGACCGGACGAGACCGACCGGGTCCGGCTGCGGGTGCAACTGGGCCGCTTGCGGCCGCTGCTGGAGCCGGCTGCGCGCATCGAGCCCACCGCGCGCGGCTATCGGCTGGTTGCGCTGCAGGAGGGGCCCATCGTCGTGCTGCAGCCGCCTGTCGAGGGCGAGACCGCGTCCCTGCAGGCGCTGCTGGCGGATGGGCTGGCCTGGTCCAGCTCGGCGTTGGCGCTCGCACTGGGTGAGAGCCAGCGCAACATCCAGCGCGCGTTGGGCGAGCTGCAGGCCGTCGGCCAGGTGCGATCCATCGGACAAGGCCGTTCACAGCGTTGGCTCAGCGCACCGATGTCCGGAATCACGACGATCTTGTTACTCCCTGGTTCGATGCCGTTTCCCTAGAGTCCGCCCATCCCCACAGACATCGAACTGGAGCAGCAGATGGTCGACATCCTTCATCGCGTGGGCCTGCGGGCCCCCCGATCCGCCGTCTTCCCGGCCCTGGGCAGCATTGACGGCCTCTCAGGCTGTTGGACCCGGGACACCTGCGGCGACGCCGAGCCGGGCGGCCGGATCCGTTTTGGATTCCGCGATCCTGCCGGACGGGAGATCGGCGCCTTCGTCATGGAGGTGCTGACTCAGACGCCGGACCAACTGGTGCGCTGGCGGGTGACGGAGGGGCCGGCCGACTGGCTCGACACCGAAATTGAATTCCAGCTGTCGGATGAGGACGGCCTGACGCTGCTGCACTTCACCCACCAGGGCTGGCGCGAGCCCGGGCCGTTCATGGCCCACTGCAGCACGAAATGGGCGACCTTTCTGCTCAGCCTGAAAGACTGGGTGGAAACCGGCCACGGCCGTCCGGCACCGGACGACCTCAAGATCGACAACTGGAACTAGGGCAGAACGCCATGCGCAAGTCGACCGCAACGATCGTCCGTGAATACGGCCCGTTCGAGGGCTCGCCGCCCGTGCATGGCGTCAGCCACGACGGCGAGCGGGTGTGGATCGCCACCGGCACGCAGCTGTTGGCGCTGGACCCGACGCCGGGCACGGTGACCCGCCGCTTGGCCTGCGCCTGTGATGCGGGGACCGCCTTCGATGGACAGCATCTCTATCAGTTGGCGGAGTCACGCATCGACAAGATCGATCCCGCCAGCGGCCAGGTGGTGGCGTCCATTCCCGCGCCGGGGCAAGGCCGCGATTCCGGCCTGGCCTGGGCCGACGGCAGCTTGTGGGTGGGACAGTACCGTGACAGGAAGATCCTGCGCATCGACCCGAGCAGCGGCGCCGTGCTGCGCACCATCGAGTCCGATCGCTTCGTCACCGGCGTCTCCTGGGTCGATGGCGAACTCTGGCACGGGACCTGGGAAGAGGACCACAGCGACCTCCGCCGCATCGATCCGGACAGCGGCCGTGTACTGGAGCAACTGGACATGCCCGCGGGCACCGGCATCAGCGGACTGGAATCCGATGGCGCTGACTTGTTCTACTGTGGCGGCGGCGGCAGCGGCAAGCTGCGAGCGGTCAAACGCCCGCGTTGACGCCCCGACGAGCCGCCACGCGCCAGGCGGTGTGCCCGCGGGGCGACCGTCGACGCGCCCCACGTCCCGGCCGGTGGCATGAGCTGACCCCAGCCCACGCCTCGCGGCGCGGAAGGATCAGCGCCGGAACGCCACCGGCGACTTGCCCGTCCAGCGCTTGAAGGCATGACGGAAGCTGTTGGCGTCGCTGAAGTCCAGCGCGGCGGCGATGTCGTCGAGCGACAGCGAGGTCGTTCCGAGATAGTCCAGCGCCAGCGCATGGCGCACGCTGGCCAGCAGCTCGCTGAACGACGTGCCTTCATCGTTCAGCCGTCGGCGCAGGGTGCGGGAGGTCATGCACAGCGTCGACGCCACCTCTTCGATGCCGGGAAAGCGGCCCGGCACGCGGGTGATTTCCTCATACACGCGGCGCGTCAGGCCGGCCTGCCAGCCGATCTGGGCCAGCAGGCGTTCACAGGTGGCCGACATCTCGGCCACGGTGATCGGATTGGCCATCTGCGGCGCACGGTCCAGCCATTCGCGGGGATAGTGCAGCTCATTGCGGGTCTCGCCGAAACGCACCGGGCAGCCCAGCGTGCGGGTGATCGCCTCGGCATGGGCCGGCGCCGGTCTGGCATAGCGGGCTTCGATCGGCAGACACCACGGGCCCATGACATCGAGCACCAGCGTGGCATGGCCGGCGAATTGAATGTCCAGGAAGAAGCCGTATTCGTCCGGAGTCAGATCCAGCATCGCCAGCTCGGCGTGGGTGGGCAGATGCCAGATCACCTGGCAGGCTTCCTCCGAGAACCGCACCGGCATGACCGGTGTGCCGAGCGCGTGATAGCGCATCGACATCTCGAAGCCTTCACGCATCGTGCCGGTGCACAGCATCGCGTAGCCGTAGAGGCCGTAGCTGCTGATGTGCAGGCGCTGGCCGACCCGCAGGCCCAGCTCCGGCACCGGCGACAGCCGCACCGCATTGCGGCCGACGGTCAGCAGCTGGCGGATCGAGGTGCGGGTCGCCGGATCGTCGATCTGCGCCGCGCTCAGTCCCGTGCCGGCCAGGGCGCTCGCGGGCGACACGCCCACCTCGTCCAGCGCCTGCACCAAGGTGAGGATCTTCAGCGGCGCATAGAGCGGCTCGCGCAGGCTGAGCGCGGTATGCGCGGCGAAGTGGCTGGCGCTCAGCGGGGCGGCCGGCGCTGGCGGCGTCTGCGCGCGCGCCGAGGACGCGGCGTGGGCGGGCGCGGCGGTGTCGGTCGCGACAGGGATGACAACGGTGTCAGAAGCGGCGGTCATGCTGGAATCGAATCGAAAAACCGGGCGGAATCAGGGATCGAGGACTCACTCCGAATAGTGAGCAGCGGGCGGCTCGAGGCGAAGCGGTGTGAGGCAAAGCGGCCAGGCGCGGGCGCGCTCTTATCCATCGCCGACATGACAGCCTTGTGAGCGGATGGGGCCGATGGGCGCGTGACGCACGCTGCACCGAGCGGTGCAACGGCCAGTATTGCAGGCAGATCCGGCGTTGGGGATTGGGGCCGTCCCGCAAGCTTGTCCGAAAGGATGCGTGCGTTGTCCTCAGACGACGTGGCGCGCGCGCGCCGCTGACGGGAGACTGCTGCACGCCTACGCCAGCCCCGCTCCATGAACGCGCCGTCTTCCTCTCGTCCGATCGCCTCTACCGCGGCCACCGCGGCCATTGCGCCAGCGGCGGCGACTGGCGCCGGCGCTGTCGATGGTGACGCGACGGCGGCTGGCCTCGAGCAGCCGCCGACCGACGATCGCCCCACGTCGCGCAAGGGTGCGGACGGTACGCGCGGTGACGCCGTCACGCGGGCCCTCGTCGGCACGCTGCTGGGCCTGACGCAGGGATTCGGTCTGTACCTGGTCAGTAACCACCTGGGCGCGCTGCAGGGCTCGCTGGGCGCGACGGCCGCCGAGGCCAGCTGGCTCACCACCGCCTATTTCGCCACCGCGATGTGGGCCACCTTGCTGGTCACCAAGATCCGGCTGCAGGTCGGGCTGCGGGCCTTCACCGTCGGCAGCCTGTGGCTGTTCCTCGTGGTCGCGGCCCTGCATCAATGGGCCGACAGCCTGTCCTCGGCGGTGGCCGTGCGCGCGGCGCTGGGTCTGGCCGCTGCACCGCTGAGCACGCTGGCGATCTACTACTGGATGGAAGCGCTGCCGGCGCGTCTCGCGCCGCTGGCCTTGTTGATCGGCTTCCTGTTCCTGCAACTGCCCGGTCCCCTGAGCCGCGTGATCGCGCCGACGCTCATGGCAGCAGGGCGCTGGCAGGGCCTGTTCCTGCTCGACATCGCCCTGGCGCTGTTGAGCGTGGCGGCCATCCATGCGGTGCCGCTTCGACCGCAGCCGCGCGCGCAGGTCTTCGGGCGGGGCGATCTGCTGAGCTTCCCGCTCTATGCGCTCGGCATGGTGCTGCTGTGCGTGGTGGTGTCCCAGGGCCGGCTGGCCTGGTGGACCGATGCGCCCTGGCTCGGCGCCTGCCTGGCCAGCGCCATCGCCTGCCTCGCCTTGTATGCGCTGGTGGATCTGCGGCGCGACCAGCCGCTGCTGGACCTGCGCTGGCTGGTGCGGCCTTACATGCTGCGTTTCGTGCTGGGCGTGCTGGTGTTCCGCATCGTGCTGTCCGAGCAGACGGTGGGCGTGGTGGGGCTGCTGTCGGTGCTCGGACAGAACCACGACCAGTTGCAGACCCTGTTCCTGTGGGTGAGCGCCGGTCTGGTCGCGGGTTTCGCGCTGTCGCCGCTGCTGGCGACGCGTGGCAGCCCCGGCTGGCTGTCTGTGGTGGCGGCAGGGCTGGTGGTGGTCGTGGCCGTCCTGGACAGCCAGTCCAGCGCGCTCAGCCGGCCGGAGCAGTTTCATCTCACCCAGGCGGTGATGGGGCTGGCTCTGGGCGCGTTCTTCTCCGCCTCGCTGTTGCTGGGATTCGGGCCGGTGATGGCCGAGGGCGGCCGGCATCTGGTGAGCTTCCTCGCCGCGTTCAGTGGTGCGCAGTTGATGGGCAGCCTGCTTGGATCGGCCTGGTCCAGCACCACGGTGGCCGGGCGCCAGACCGCGCACTTCCAGGCCTTGTCGCAGCAACTGCCGATCGGCGATCCGATGCTGGCTCAGCAGGTGGCGCAATACAGCGCGGCGGCCGGCCGACTCGCCGCCGATCCGATGGGTCGCGCGCAGCAGGGTCTCTCGCTGATGCTGCAGCAACTGACCCGCGAGTCCTACGTGCTGGCCTACAACGACCTGTTCCAGCGGATCGCGTGGTTGGCGGCGGGGTTGATGGTCTGGTTGGCGGTGCTGACCTGGCGCGCGCGTCGACCGGCGGCGCGTGTCGCGCCCGGTGCCATGGAGCGCGGGGCAGGGGAGATGGCCGCCGCGTCGTCCCCGACCGCCACTGGCTGACCCTCGCCCTGGCCAGTCCGCCGCGCCAGTCGCCACGCGCCCGTCATCACTCGCTGCTCGCCACTCGCCATTCGCCATTCGCCACTCGCTGCTCGCCACTCGCCATTCGCCATTCGCCACTCGCCACTCGCCACTCGCCACTCGCCACTCGCCACCGACCTTGAATCGATCTCGCTCCGCCATGTCCAAGTTCTTCAGGCTCTCCCATCTGCTCGTGCTGTGCGCGGCCTTGGCCGGCATCGCGCTGGTGCTGTACCTCTGGCGTCTGCCGCCGTTTCACAGTGCGATCGAAGCCACCGACAACGCCTATGTGCGGGGCAGCGTGACGGTGCTGGCCGCGAAAGTGGATGGTTATGTCGCCGAGGTGCTGGTGCAGGACTTCGCGGCCGTCGAAGCCGGCCAGGTGCTGGTGCGGCTGGATGCCCGCAACTACAGCCAGCGGCTCGCCCAGGCGCAAGCGGCGCTGGCGGCGCATCGGGCCAGTCTGGCGAATCTGGACCAGGCTCACCGGGTGCGCGAGGCCGGCGTGGCGAATGCGCAGGCGCAGCTGGCCGGCGCGCAGGCCCAGCAGGCGAATGCCGATGCGCAATGGCAGCGGGCGCAGGCGGACCATCGCCGATCGCTCGTGCTGGTGGGCGATGGCTCGGTCTCTCAGCGTGAGCTGGAGCAGAGCGAAAGCAGCTTGCGCCAGACCGAGGCCGGCCAGCGGCTCGCACAAGCCCAGGCGCAGCAGGCGCGCGCGGCCATCACGGCGGCGCAGCAGGAACTGCGCGCGGTCGATGTGAACCGGCAGTCGGTGCAGGCCGCGATCGCGGGCGCCGAGGCGGCGGTGCGGCTGGCTGAGATCGATCTCGACAACACCCGCATCCGGGCGCCGCGCAGCGGGCATGTCGGCGAGGTGGGCGTGAAGCTCGGCCAGTATGTGACGCCTGGCGCGCAGTTGCTGGCGCTGGTGCCGGCGCAGGTCTGGGTGGTCGCCAATTTCAAGGAAGACCAGACCGCCGCGATGGCGCCCGGTCAGCCGGCCTGGCTGCGGGTGGACGGCCTGGATCATGCGCGCCTGAAGGGCCAGGTCGAGCGGCTCGCGCCGGCCATGGGCTCCGAGTTCAGCTTCTTCCGATCCGACAACGCCACCGGCAATTTCACCAAGGTGCCGCAACGCCTGCCCGTGCGCATCGCGGTGGATGCGAACGATCCGCTCGCAGCACGGCTGCGCCCCGGCATGTCGGTGGTCGCCGAGGTCGACACCAGCGCGGGGGCGCGATGAGCCGACGGACTCGCACCTCCGCCTTGGGGCTCGCCGCGCTCGTCCTGCTGAGCGGCTGCGCCCAGCCGCCGCGCTCGGCGATCGATCCGTCCGCCCTGTCGGCGCCTGCGCACTGGCGTCATGCCTCGGGCAGCGACCCGGTGGACACGGCGTGGTGGCAGCAGTTCGGCGATCCGGTCCTGAGCCAGTTGATCGACGAAGCGCTGACGCACAACCAGGATCTTCGACAGGCCGCGGCCCGCGTCGCCGAGGCACATGCGCTGGCCGTGGCTCAGCAGGGCGCGTTCTGGCCCAGCCTGGACGTGGGCGTGGGCGGCGCGCGGTCCCGCAGCATCAGCGATGTGACGCTCAAGCCTTATCTGTCGACGGGGCATCAGTCCTTGTTTCAGGCCAGCTATGAGGTGGACCTATGGGGCCGGGTCGATGCGTTGGCGCGCGCGGCGGACAGCAGCGAGGCGGCCACCCGCGCCGCGCGTGATGCGGTCGCGCTCAGCATCGCGGCGAGCGTGGCGCAGACCTACATCGGGCTGCTGGAACTCGACGGACAGCTGAGTCTGACCGAGCGGATGATCGCCTCGCGCGAACGCTCGCTGCAACTGGTGCGACATCGCCGGGCGATCGGTCATGCGAATGCGCTCGAACTGGCGCAGGCCGAGGCGGAGTGGCACGGCAGCGCCCAGGTGCTGCCGCAGTTGCGTCGCGCGCTGGAACGTCAGGAAGCGCAGCTCAACCTGCTGCTGCATCGCGCGCCCGGGCCGGTAGCGCGCAGTCGTGCGCTGCAGGGCCTGACGCCGTGTCCGTGGCCCGATGCGGGCCTGCCGTCCGAACTGCTGCGCCGTCGGCCGGACATCGCGGTCGCGGAGCTGCAGGTGGCTGCGAGCGATGCGCAACTGGCTGCCGCGCGCGCCCAGTGGCTGCCTGCGCTGCGCTTGAACGCCAGCCTGGGTCGCACCGGCGCGAGCGTGCTGCGCGGCGATCCGTTCACGGTCTGGAGTTTGGGCGGCAGCGTGCTGGCGCCGCTGTTCAATGGCGGTCGGCTGAGGGCCTTGGCCGATGCCAGCGCCGCGCGCCGCGAGCAGGCGCTGGCGGTCTATGAGCAGGCGGTGATGGGCGCCTGGGCGGAGGTCGAAGTCCAGCTCAACGCCCAGGAACAGCAGACCGCGCAATGGCGCGAAGCCGTGGCGCAGCGCGAGGCGATCGCCGAGCTGGCGCGCATCACGGGTCGGCGGCGCGAGGAAGGCCAGGGCTCCGCGCTGGACGTCCAGCAGGCCGAGCGCCAGCTGCTGTCGGCCGAGCAGAACGTGTTGAGCCTGCAGGCCGCGCTGCTGCAGAACCAGGTGGCGCTGTTCCGCGCGCTGGGCGGTGGCTGGCGGGGAGACGCGTCGTGACCCTCCGGACCGCACCAGGCGCGCCGGCTGAACGGTGGACGCTCACCCGGCTCGTGCAGTGCGTGGTCCGCCGGAGCGCGGCGCTGGCGCTTTGCATGGGCGCCGTGGCGTGCTCGAGCGCGCATTACGCGATCAATCCGCCGCTGTCGCAGGTGACGCCGGATGCGGGCTACCGACTGCAGCGGGTCGTGGCGCTGGACCCGGACGACAGTCTGCTGCTGCATGTGTCCTTCTCCGGCGGGGGCTTGCGCGCGGCGACCTTGGGCCTGGGCGTGCTGGATGAGTTGCGCGACACGCCGATCCACTGGGCCGGACGCGACCAGCGGCTCTTCGATCAGCTCGACATCGTGATGGGGCTGTCCGGCGGCAGCCTGCTCGTCGGCGCGCTGGCAATGGACGGCGAGGCGGGACTCGCACGCTTCGAGTCCGCGATGCTGCAGGGCTCGCCGCAGGCGGATCTGGTGCGCAGTCTGATGTCGCCGGCGACGCTGTGGCGATTGAGCTCGCCCAACTACGGCCGCAGCGATGCCTTCGAGCGCTTCCTGGATGAGCGGCTCTTTCAGGGCACCCGTTATGCGGACCTGGCTGCGCACCCGCGCAAGCCGTTTGCGGTGATCTATGCGTCCGACATGGTCAGCGGTACCCGATTCGAATTCGTCCAGGAGCAATTCGATTTCCTGTGCAGCGATCTGGGCGGGGTCAGCCTCGCGCGTGCGGTGGCGGCGTCCAGTGCGGTGCCGCTGCTGCTGAGTCCGGTGACGGTCTGGAACCATCTGCCGCCCGCCGGCTCGACGGACTGCGGCACGCCGGTGCTGCGCGCGGCCGCCGCCACCATGCCGGGTCAGTCCGCCAGCCGTCGTCTGCTGGAGCTGGAGAGCTATCGCGAGTCGCGACCCGGCGGACCGCGCCGGCCCTACATCCATCTGGTGGATGGCGGGCTGGCAGACAACGTCAGCGTGCGCGGCCCGACCGATTACATCGGGCAGTTCGGCGGCATCGTCGGCACCGCGCGCTTCGCCGGCTATCGGCAATTGCGGCGGGTGGTGTTCATCGTCGTGAATGCGGAGACCAGCGTCCGGGCCGCGGAGGATTTCAGTCCGCAGGTGCCGGGGCCGCTGCGCACGGCGATGGCGCTGGCGGACATCCCGATCAACCGCAATTCCGACATGGCCCTCGGTCAGATGCGGGCGACGCTGCAGGCCTGGCGGGAGGAAGTGCAGGCCGCGAAGGCGCGCGGCGAGGCCACGCCGTTCGCGCCGGATGTGCAGTTCCACCTCATCGAGATCGGTCTGGAGGCGGCGGATCCGGCCTTGACCGAGCGCTTGAAGGCCATCCCGACCACGCTGCAACTGCCGCCTGACGACATCGCCCGGTTGCGCCAACACGCGCGGCAACGGCTGCGCGGGTCGCCGGAGTTCCAGGCGATGTTGAACAGCCTCAGGGAGCCGGCGCGGTCACCGGTGCTGTCTTCCGCTTCACCGCCATCGCCATCGCCATCGCCACCGCCACCGCCACCGCCAGCGCCACCGCCACCGCCATCTATTCATTCGTCCTCGACGAATTCGGGACTGCGTCCATGAGCACCATTCACATCCTGTTGTCGACCTTCGTGCTGTCCGTCGTGGCGCTGGTCGTGTTCATCTGGTCGCAGCGCAGCGGGCTGTTCGATCGCAGCGCGCAAGGCAGCACCGTGATCTTTGCGCCCGGCGAGGTCGGGCGCGTGGAGGACCCCGCCGCAGGCCGACTGCCCGCCGTGAGCAACGAGGAACTGGTCGACCGGGCGCGCGCCGATGCATCGACCGGGCCGCTGGTGTTTGCGTTCTTCGTCTGCGCTTTCGTGTGGCTGCTGGTCGCCTCGGCCGCGGGCCTGACTGCCTCGATCAAGCTGCATGCGCCCGACTGGCTGACCGATCAGGCCTGGCTGACCTTCGGCCGCATCCGCACGATCCATCTGAATGCGGTCGCGTATGGCTGGGCGCCGATGGCGGGCCTGGGCATCGCGATGTTCACCTTGCCGCGACTGCTGAAGACGGCGCTGGTCGGCGCGCGTTATGCGGTCGCGGGGGCGGTGCTGTGGAACGTGGGACTGGTCGCGGGCCTGGTGGCCATCGGCGCGGGCTTCAGCGATGGTCAGGAATGGCTGGAGATTCCCTGGGGCATCGACCTGTTCTTCGTCGCGGGCGGCGCGCTGGTGGCGATGCCGCTGGTGCTGACCCTGCTGCAGCGGCGCGTCGCGCATCTGTATGTGTCGGTCTGGTACATGGGCTGCGCGCTGTTCTGGTTCCCGGTGTTGTTCGTGGTGGGCAATCTGCCGGGCCTGCATCAAGGCGTGGAGCAGGCCGCGACCAACTGGTGGTTCGGCCACAACGTGCTGGGGCTGTTCTACACGCCGCTGGCACTGGGCGCGGTCTATTACTTCCTGCCCAAGGTCATTGGACGCCCGGTGCAGAGCTACAACCTGTCGCTGCTGGGCTTTTGGGGCCTCGCGTTCTTCTACGGTCAGGTGGGCGGTCATCACCTGATTGGCGGACCGGTGCCGGGATGGCTGGTCACCTTGTCCATCGTGCAGAGCCTGATGATGGTTGTGCCGGTCGCGGCCTTCACGATCAATCAGTACCAGACCTTGAAGGGCCATTGGTTGGCGCTGGTCCAGTCGCCGACGCTGCGCTTCATCGGCTTCGGCGGGCTGATGTACACCGCGAGCTCGGTGCAGGGCAGTCTGGAAGCGCTGCGCAGCGTGAATGCGGTGACGCACTTCACCCATTTCACCGTGGCGCATGCCCACCTGGGGCTGTACGGCTTCGTGACCATGGTGTTCTTCGGCGCCATCTACTTCATCACGCCGCGCATCAGCGGGCGCGAGTGGCCGTCGCAGCGGCTGATCCTGGCGCACTTCTGGTTGTCCGCAGTCGGGCTCGCGATCTATTTCGTGTCGCTCAGCATCGGCGGCTGGCTGCAGGGGCAGGCGATGCTGGATGCGGGCCGGCCCTTCATGGACTCGGTGCTGCTGACGCTGCCGTATCTGAAGGCGCGCTCCCTCGGCGGTGGGCTGATGGCGCTCGGACATGTCGTCTTTGCCATCCACTTCGCGATGTTGCTGGCGCGCCGGCCGATGGCGCGGAGCCAGCCGACCTTGCTGCATGCGCGCTGAGAGGTTCCCGATGAACAACGAAACCCGATTGATTGCCGGCGGCATGGTGATGCTCAGCATCGCCACGAGTCTGCTGGTCGTGTGGCCCTACTTGACGGTGCGCCGGGTGGCCGCGCCCGCCGCGCTGCAGCCGTTCAACGAGACGGCGCTGCGGGGCCGGCAGGTCTACATCGCCAATGGCTGCGTGTACTGCCACTCGCAACAGCCGCGGGCACGCGCTCTGGGACCTGACGCCGCACGCGGCTGGGGCCGCGCCAGCGTGGCGGCGGACTATGCCTACGACCGACCGCATCTGCTCGGCACGATGCGCACCGGTCCGGATCTGTTCAACATCGGCGCTCGCCAGCCCAGCGCGGACTGGCATCTGGGCCATCTCTATCAGCCACGCGCCTATGTGCCGGGCAGCGTGATGCCCAGCTACCGCTTCCTGTTCCAGCTGAAGGACGAGCTGGCGCCCGGCGATGTGGAAGTCGCTTTGCCGCCGGGTCAGGCGCCGACGGGCCGGCATGTGGTCGCGAGCCGCGATGCCCAGGACCTGGTCGCCTATCTCCGGTCGATGGACCACACCTATCCGGTGGCGGACGCGGTGCCCGCAGCCACCACCCGCTGACCACGAGGATGCCGACATGAACACCGAACCGCCGATCTCCGACCCGCAGCGCCGAGAGCACCCCGATCCGCACGAGCGCAAGAATCCGGTCCCGACGGCCCTGATGATCGCGGCCGCGCTGCTGTTCGCGGTCTGCATCGCCTACATCGCCGGCGCCGACATCGACACGCCTGCTGCGTGGGGCGACGGTCGCCATGCGGCGGACCTCGGTGGAGTCTCCGCCGCCGTGACAGGCGCCGTGGATGGCGCGGCCGTCTTCGCGTCGCGCTGTGCGGCCTGTCATCAGGCGCAGGGTCAGGGCTTGCCTGGGGTCTTCCCGCCGCTGGCCGGCAGCGAATGGGTGATGGGCAAGGACAGCACCACCGCCGCCATCGTGCTGTTCGGCGTGACGGGGCCGCTGTCGGTCAAGGGCGAGAACTACAACGGCGCGATGCCGGCGTTCGGTGCGTTGCTGACCGATGCGGAAATCGCCGCCGTGCTCAGCCATGTGCGCGCCCAATGGGGCAATCAGGCGAGCCCCGTCCGTCCCGACACGATCGCGGCGGCGCGCAGCGCTCATTCGGGGCGGACCACGCCGTTCTCGCCCACGGATCTGCCGTCGCGGGACTGAATCATGACGACGGGCAGGACGGGCGCGTCGGTCTCGGTCGGCCATCCGACCGGCACGCTGATCGCGTGCGCGGTCGTGCTGATCGGCTTCCTGCTGGCCGTGGCGCAGCTCACCGGCGGGCTGTCGACCTGGACCTTCGAAGCGCGCCGGCGCGCGCTCGTCGAGGCCGAAGGGCTGCCGTGGCCGGCCACCCGGCTGGTCGATTCGAGCGGTCGCCCGTGGTCCATGCCGGTGGATCGTTCTGGCACGGTGATGCTCGTCGACTTCATCTACACACGTTGTGCGTCGGTCTGTCAGTCGCTGGGCACGGCGTTCGAGCAGGCCCAGCAGCAGATCGATCGGGACGGATCGTCGGTGCGTTTGTTGTCCGTGTCGATCGACCCGCTGAAGGACACGCCGACGGCACTGGCCGATCATGCGCGACGGCATCACGCGGATGCGCGGCTATGGACGCTCGCGGCGCCCGTGAGCGTCGATGAGGACCGCCGTCTGCGCCGCGCCTTGGGCATCGTCGCCATCCCCGATGGAGTGGGCGGCTTCGCCCACAACGGCGCGATCCATCTGGTGGACGCGACCGGACGCGTCGTTGGCATCTTCGACACCAGCGATTGGGCGCAAGCCCTGGCACAGGCCCGTGCGCTGGCAAAGGGCCCGCGATGACTCGCCTGGACGGGTGGCGCCTGTGCGGGCGATTCGGATTGGCGGCGCTGCTGTGTCTGCCCGCCGTGCGTGAGGCGCTGGAATCTCGCATGAGTCTGCACATGGCCGTCGAGTTGCCCTTGTGGGGCGCCGCCGGTTGGCTCATGGGGGGGGCGATCGGCGCGCGGGCGCGTGCGTGGAACATCGATGCGGGCGGGCTGCTCGGCGCCACCTGGGCTTCCTGTGTGCTGGCGCTGTGGATGATTCCCGCCGCGCTGGACCTGGCGATTCTGGTGCCGTGGATCGGCGCCTGCAAGGCGATGCTGTGGCTGCTGGCGGGTGCAGGGCTGCGCGGGGCGCGTGGACGGATGTCGCCGGTGGTGGCGGTGTTCTTCCTCGGCAATGCGGCCTGGATGACGGCCACGGCAGGCTTGCTCTATCTGGACGAGGAGCAGGGCCTGTGCGTGAACTATCTGTTGGATGACCAGTGGGTCGCCGGTGGGGCGCTGATCGGGTGGAGCGTGGCCATGGGCCTGCTGGGGCTGGTGGGTCTGATGTCGTGGGGACAAGGGACGGGTGCCGATGAGGCGGTTCACGCAGAATCGGCCGATGCCTTCGCTGCTGCCGACCTGCCCCATGCGCCCATTCGCCGCACTGCTCGCTGAACACCGTGCGGCGCTGAGCGCGGCCGTCCTCCTCGGCGCGGCGGGCTGCGCTGATTCGGGCGCGGCGGTGGCGGCCGGCTCGGGGGCGGTGTCGGCGTCAGCGCCGGTTGCCTCGGCGAGTTCGATGCCCCACCCAGCTCAAGGATCGACGCCCATGTCGCTGCGCAGTGATCTCTCGATCGGCGCCTATCAGAACGGCGTCGTCGGCGAAACCGGCCGGGAATGGACGGTGCGTCGATCCGGGCAGGTCCTGCGCCAGGACGCCGACGTCAAAGCAGCCCGCGCGCCGGCGCCGGTGGCCTCGATCGCCGGGAACGACCTGTCGCGTCTCGCCGCGCAATTCGAGCAGGCAGATTGGCGGGAGCTGCCGGCCACGCTCGGCCGCGGACCGATGGTGAACGGCGCGCGACTTCGCCTCACCTACGCGGGCCACACGGTGGAGATGCGGATGCCCGCCGGAACGACCGAGCCGGAAGGGCTGCAGGCGCTGATCGAGCGCAGTGAGGATGCACGCGAGAAGGCGTTTCTGCAGCTGGCGCAGGCGGTCCTCGCGTTGGTGCCGCGCTGACAGGCGGCCGGGGCTCCATCGCGGCTGGCTACCGTAGCCCTGGGTCCCGGGGGGACGTCAAGCACTGACCCCTCTGAAGAGTGCCCCCTTCAGCGGCGCTTGCGCGCTCGGCGTGGATGACTACAGTCGGACGCATGAGCAGCCCTTCGCAGCAACCCGACGCACCACTCGCCGGCCATGTCCTGGTGCAGGCCTTGATCGAGCAAGGCGTGGACACGGTTTTCGGCGTGCCCGGCGAAAGCTATCTGGCGGTGCTGGACGGCTTTCACGAATACCGCGACCGCATCCGCTTCATCGCCTGCCGTCATGAGGGCGGCGCGTCCTTCATGGCCGAGGCCAGCGGCAAGCTCACCGGCCGTCCGGGTGTGTGCTTCGTGACCCGAGGGCCCGGCGCGACGAACGCCAGCATCGGCCTGCACACCGCCTTCCAGGATTCGACACCGATGATCCTGTTCATCGGTCAGGTGGCCTCCGACCAGCGCGACCGCGAAGCCTTTCAAGAAGTGGACTACCGCCACATGTTCGGCCCGGGCACGCTGGGCATGGCCAAGTGGGTGGCGGAGGTCCAGGACCCGCAGCGCTTGCCCGAGTACATCGCCCGTGCGTTCCACACCGCTCAGCAGGGTCGACCTGGCCCGGTGGTGCTGGTGCTGCCGGAGGACATGCTCACCGCGCCTTGCAGCGCGGCGATCCTGCCGCTGGCGCGGCCGGCCGTGGCCTGGCCGTCACCGGCCGATCTGCAGACGCTGCAAGAGCGGCTGGAGCGGGCGGAGCGGCCGCTGGTGCTGGTCGGCGGCAGCGGCTGGACGGCCGAATCCTGCGCCGCCCTGCAGCGGGTGGCGCATCGCTGGCAGTTGCCGGTGTGCAGCGTCTTCCGTCGGCAAGACCTCTTCGACAACCATGATCCGCATTACGCAGGCGATGTGGGCATCGGCATCAATCCCGCGCTGGCGAAGCGGGTGGCGGAGGCCGATCTGCTGATCGCGCTGGGCGCGCGGCTCGATGAAATGACCACTGGCGGCTACACGCTCATTCAGGCGCCTCGCCCGACGCCATCGCTCATTCATCTGCATGCCGGCGCGGAAGAGCTGGGGCGCGTCTATGCGGCCGATCTGCTGATCCAGGCCAGCATGAGCGTCGCAGCGCTGGCGCTGGAGACGCTGCAGCCGACGTCGGACGGCGATCGCGCCTGGGCCGGCTGGACGACCGCGGCGCGGGCCGACTATGAGCGCAATCAGCAAGCCGCGGGGTCGGCGCTGACGGCGGAGGCGTCGACATCGATGGACCTGGCGGCTGTCATCGGTCTGCTCAATCGCCTGCTGCCGCCCGACACGATCTACACGAATGGGGCCGGCAACTACAGCGGCTGGCTGCATCGCTTCCATCGCTATACCGCGTTGCACCAGGGCGGTCGCACCCAACTGGCGCCGACCAGCGGCGCGATGGGTTATGGGCTGCCGGCGGCGGTGGCGGCCAGCCTGCTGCAGTGCTCGCGCTGGACGGTGAATGTGGCGGGCGATGGCGACTTCCTGATGACCGGCCAGGAACTGGCCACCGCCATGGCCCATGGCGCACGGCGGCTCATCAGCCTGGTGGTGGACAACGGCAGCTACGGCACGATCCGCATGCATCAGGAGCGCGAATATCCCGGCCGCGTCAGCGGCAGCGATCTGCACAACCCCGACTTCGCGGCGCTGGCCCGGGCTTACGGCTGGGAGGCCCACCGCGCCGACACCACCGCGCAGGTCGAGACCGCGCTGTGCGAGGCGATTCGCTCCGAACGGCCCACCTTGATCCATCTGACGCTGCCGGTGGATGTCTCGACCAGCCGCACCACGCTCACGCGCATCCGGGAAGCCGCGCTGCAGCGGCGGGCCCAGGGTGCCGCTGACGGACAATGAGCCCATGTCCGCGACCCCGACCCCCATTCCTTTCGCCCTGCGTGGCGACTACATCGAACTCGACAAACTGCTCAAGGTCTGCAGCCTGGCCGACAGCGGCGGCGCCGCGCGGCATCTGATCGCCGACGGCCAGGTGCAGGTCGATGGCCAGATCGAACTGCGCAAGACCGCCAAGATCCGCGCCGGTCAGGTGGTGGTCTTCGCCGGCCATCGGATCGAGGTGCAGGCGCCTGCGGACGCTTGACGCCAAGGCCGCTGAGGCGTGATGGCGCTTGATGGCGTGGCCTCCGAGGACGACGAAGCCGCTGCGGTTGACGATAGAACGGTCGCCCACACAGACGCCCGCGGCGCGAGCGCGCAAGGCCTCGACCTGCATCGATGCGCTGATCGGCGCCATCGCCACCGTGACGCCGCCGAGGCATGACGCCCTCCGGCCTGGAGGCCGACGGCGCCGCCGGACCGGGACGATTCAGGCCTTTCCAGGCCTTTCCAGGCCGGGTCAGCCGAATGCCCTGCCATGGCATGCTGAACACGGCGATTCTTTCTCTCAGGAGCCCTTGATGACGACCCCGCATCCGACCCTGCGTTTCTCCACCTGCGATCTCTGCGATTCATTGAAGGCCGACAGCAGCGGGGCCACCCGCTGGCTGCCGGGCAGCCTGTACCGCTCCTATGGCGGTCGGCCGCGCTTTGCCGGGCCGGTGGCCACGGTGCGCTGTCTGGAAGACAACAGCCGGGTGAAGGAAGCCGTGGAAAGCTTCGGCGCCGGCCGGGTGCTGGTGGTGGAGGGCGGCGGATCGTTGCGCCGCTCGCTGGTGGGCGGCAATCTCGCCGCCAGCGCGGCGAAGAACGGCTGGGCCGGGCTGGTCGTGCATGGCGCGGTCCGCGATCTGCAGGAACTGCGATCGGCGGACCTGGGCATCTTCGCCCTGGGCCATGTGCCGATGCCGACCGAGCGCCGCGATCAAGGCCTGGCCGACCTGCCGGTGCTGATCGAAGGCCAATGGATCCGGCCCGGCGACTGGGTGTATGCCGATGAAGACGGCCTCGTCATCACCCCGACGGCGGTTCACCCGGCGGGCTGAGCCCGCCGTGCGTTGATCCAGTTCACCAGATCGCTGGCGGCCTGCGGGCGGGCAAAGAAGTAACCCTGGGCTTCGTCGCAGCCCATCTGCCGCAGCAGTTCCCGCTGGCCATCGGTCTCCACGCCTTCGGCCACCACCTTCATGCCCAGCGATCGGCCGATGCCGATCACCGCGCTGGCGAGCGCCCGGTCGTCCGGGTCCAGCTCCAGATCGCGCACAAAGCTCTTGTCGAGCTTGATCTCGGTGACGGGCAGACGCTTGAGGTAGCTCAGGCTGGAATAGCCGGTGCCGAAATCATCGACCGACACGCCCACGCCCATCGCATTGAGCTTCTGGAGCTGCTCGCGGGGGCGGCTGTTGTCGTCCAGCATCACCCGCTCGGTGACTTCCAGCGTCAGGTCGCGGGGGCGCAGTCCGTGGCGGACCAGCAGCGCGCTCGCATGCGCGGCGACATCGTCCTGATGGAAGCGCAGGGGTGAGACGTTCACCGACAGGCTCGGCACCTCCACACCATCGGCCCGCCAGCGCGCCAATTGCGCGCAGGCCTGTTCCATCACCCAGGCATCCAGCGCGCCGATCAGGCCGCTTTCTTCCGCCACCGGAATGAAGCGGTCCGGGGGAATCCAGCCGTGGCGCTCATCCTTCCATCGCAACAGCGCTTCCACGCCGACCAGCCGACCATCGGTGAGACTGAGCTTGGGTTGGTAGTGCAACTGCAGCGTGTTCTGCGTGAGCGCATGCCGCAGCGCGGTCTCGATCTCCAGGCGCTGATCCAGCGCCTGATTCATCGCATCGAGGAAGTAGCGCGCGCAGTCGCGTCCGGCGCGCTTGGCCTCGTACATCGCGATGTCGGCGTTCTTGAGCAGTTGGTCCAGATCGCCGCCATCCAGCGGATACGCGCACACGCCGATGCTGGCGGTCATCGGCAGTTGCAGCCGGCCGTTCTCCAGCGTGAGCGGCGCCTGCAAGGCCTCCCGCAGCTTGTCGGCCACTTGCAGGCCGTCTTCGGCGGTGCAGCCCGGCAGCAGCACCACGAACTCATCGCCGCCGAGGCGCGCCAGCGTATCGCTCTCTCGAAGCGCGCCGAGCAAACGTTGCGCGACCTGACGCAGCACCTCGTCGCCGGCCGCATGGCCCAGCGAATCATTGACCGTCTTGAAGCGGTCCATGTCCAGCAGCAGCAACGCCGCCGGGCCGCGCGCACGGGCGGCCAGCAGCAGCATTTGCTCTGCGCGGTCGCTCAGCAGGGTGCGGTTGGGCAGGCCAGTGACGCCGTCGGCATAGGCCAGGCGCTCGATCTCGCGTCGATGCGCCTGATGCATGAACGCGATCTGGCACAGCTGGATGCAGGCCTCCACCATGCGGCGGTGGAACGGTGGCGCTGAGCGCGGCTCGCGGTAGTAGAGCGCGAAGGTCGCGACCACCCGGTCATCCGTCAACAGGATCGGCGTGGACCAGCAGGCGCGCAGGCCGTGCGCCAGCGCGAGCGTGCGGTAGGGCGCCCAGAGCGGATCGGTGGCGATGTCGGTCACCTCCACCGGCTCGCGACGCCAGGCGGCGGTGCCGCAGGAGCCGGCGTTGGGGCCGATGAAGACGCCGTCCAGCGCCGCGCTGTACTCGGCGGGCAGGCTCGGCGCCGCCAGCGGATGCACCCGGCCGGTGTCGTCGACCGCCAGCACCGAACAGTGCAGCTCGGGCGACAGCGCCTCCACGCAGCGGCACAGCAGATCCATCACCTCCGGCAGCGAGCGGCCGCGCGCGACGGCTTCCAGCACCTCCCGCTGCACCCGGTCGATGGCGGCCCGCTCATCGCGGGTGTCGGTGCGACACATCATCAGCGCGGAGAGCGCGGAGCCGGGTGGCCGCGCCACATGCACCTCCAGCTGCAGCCATTCGCCGTTGTCCCGCCGAAGTCGAAGCCGTTGCGCGGGGCAGGGCGTGATCGTCGGCCACGGGGACGCGGGACTCGACGCGGAGGTCGGTGAGGCCGAGGTCGCGGCGTCGTCGGCGCCGCAGCACGAGGTGGCGGGCTGCGTGAGGGGCGGCTGTGCCGAGGAGAACCCAGGCGCCGATGCGGATGCCGATGTCGATGTCGATGCGGATTCGGAGACGGGCGCGGGCGCCGAGGCGTTGGTGGCAGAGGGCGAGCAGGCCAGCAGATGCGCCAGCCCCTCGGGCGTCAGGGCCTCGCAGCAGTCGAACAGCGAGCTCGCGCGGGTCCAGCGTCGAAAGCGCGCATTGGGATAACGGATCTGGCCCTGGGCATCCGTCCAGATCAGTCCGATGTCCGCCTGGGCCAGCAGTGCGGCCATGGTGGCGGCGTCCGGCATCGTCTCGTGCGGCTCGGCCATCGCATCTCCCTGTCAGAGGGGTCCAGCATGGCAGGGAAGGCCGAGCGCTACAAGGGGGCGCGCCTCCCTGGAACCCGGGAGGGGACCGGGATCGGACGGATTCAGCGCGGGAAGCCGCTCGTCAGGTCGGCATGCGGCCCGCCAGCAACCCGCTGGTGGTGAGGTAATGGCCGCCGCCCAGGTGATGCAGGGCGCGCTGCTCGGGCGGCAGATCCTGCCAGTGGCCGTTCTGGAAGACGGCGTCGTCCGCCCAGGCCGCGACGACCTCGGCCAGGAACAGGTCATAACGCGACTGGTTGTGGGGCTCGGGATAGATCCGGCACTCCAGCCAGGCCAGACAACCGAGGACCAGCGGCGCCTCGACCTGGCTGGCGGGCTCGGTCTGGATGTCGAAACGGCTGAACTTGTCGACCTCCCGCCCGGTGGTGTGGCCGACGCCGGTCACCAGATCCACCTGAGCCGCAGACGGCACGCTCAGCACGAAACTGCCGGAAGCTTCGATCAGGCCGCGCGAGAAGGTCGACTTGTCGATCACCACCGCCACCTTGGGCGGGTCGAAGTCCAGCGGCATGTTCCAGGCCGCCGCCATCACATCGCGCTGGCCCTGATACGCGGAGGCCACCAGCACGGTGGGGCCATGGTTCAGCAGGCGGGAGGCGTGGGCGAGGGGGACGGGCTGTCTCATGGGCGGCCTCCAGGGCGGTGACGGTCGATGCGAGGAAAAGCGGCGTGTCAGCCGAAGAGGGCGAGCAGGCGGTCGAGTCCGCCGTCAGGGATGGACACCATCGCCTTCTCGCGCACGGCGGGTTTGGCGTGATAGGCCACCGACAGACCGGCCGCGCCCATCATCGGCAGATCGTTCGCGCCGTCGCCGATGGCGATGCATTGGGGGGCGGTGGCGCCGATCTGCTCGGCGCAACTGAGCATCATGCGGCGCTTCTCTTCGCCGTCGCAGATGTCGCCCCAGGACTGCATGACCAGCTGGCCGGTGAGCTGGTCATCGACCAGTTCCAGCTCATTGCTGCGCACGAAGTCCATGCCCAGTTCGGCGGCGACATGGCGGGTGAAGTAGGTGAAGCCGCCGGACACCAGCACCAGCTTCAGCCCGGCGGCCTTCAGGGCGGCGCACAGTTCACGCGCGCCGGGGTTGAAGCGCAGCCGCTCGTTGAGCACCTGGGCCAGGGCGCTGGCGGGCACGCCGCGGAGCAATGCGAGCCGGCGTCGCAGGCTGTCCTTGAAGTCGGTGATCTCGCCGCGCATCGCGGCTTCGGTGATCGCCGCCACTTCGGCCTTGCGGCCCGCCGCGTCGGCGATCTCATCGATGCATTCGATGTTGATCAGCGTGGAATCCATGTCGAAAGCCGCCAGGCGGAAATCGGACAGACGCAGCGGCGGCGTGACGCCTTGGAGGACCAGCGGGGATTGGGGCGAGGACATGACGAGCTTGTTGGCGTGATGAGGCGATGGCGGATCGGCCGAAGGGGCCGACCGCAGCGATGTGATGCGGCGTAGCTTACCTTTCAACGCCAACGTGACCGGCGCGGTGAAGGCGAACAGGCGCTCCCCTTGAAATCGCCGACGCCGACGCAGACGCCCAGGTCACCGACACCGACTTGCGCCAGAAACGGTGTCAGGCCTTGACCGGTGCGCCCAGCAGGCGAAGCACTTCACGCACCGCTTGAGCGCGGTCCTTGGGATCGGACAGCGCCTTGTCGATGCGCAGCTTCTCATTGCCCACCAACTTGATGTTGCGGTTCTTCTGCACCAGCTCGATCACCCGCATCGCGTCGATGGGCGGATTCGGACGGAAATTGATGTTGATGACCGTCGGCGCGGCATCGATCTTCATCACGCCGTAGGGCTTGGCCAGCACCCGCAGCCGATGGGTGTCGAACAGGGTCTGGCCCTGCGCCGGCAGCTTGCCGAAGCGGTCGGTGATTTCCTCCAGCATCGCGTCGATCTGCTCGCTGCGGTCGGCCGTGGCCAGCCGCTTGTACAGCGACAGGCGCTGATGCACATCGCCGCAATAGGCGTCGGGCAGCAGGGCGGGTGCATGCAGGTTGATCTCGGTGGTGGCGGACAAGGGGCTCAGCAGATCCGGCTCGCGACCGGCCTTGAGCGAGCGCACCGCCTCCGACAACATGTCGTTATACAGCTGGAAGCCGACCTCCATCATGTTGCCGCTCTGGTTCTCGCCCAGCACCTCGCCGGCGCCGCGGATCTCCAGGTCATGCATGGCCAGATAGAAGCCCGAGCCCAGCTCTTCCATGTTCTGGATCGCATCCAGGCGCTGCGCGGCCTGCTTGGTCAGGCCCTCGATGTCGGGCACCATCAGATAGGCATAGGCCTGATGGTGCGAGCGCCCAACCCGACCGCGCAACTGATGCAGCTGCGCCAGACCGAATTTGTCGGCGCGGCTGATGACGATGGTGTTGGCGCTCGGCACATCGATCCCGGTTTCGATGATGGTGGAGCACAGCAGCAGGTTGTGCTTGCCGCCGACGAACTCCCGCATCACCCGTTCCAGCTCGCGCTCGGGCATCTGGCCATGGGCCACGACGATGCGCGCCTCGGGCAGCAGCTCGGCCAGCTTCATGCGCCGGTTCTCGATGGTCTCGACCTCGTTGTGCAGGAAGTAGACCTGACCGCCGCGCTTCAGCTCGCGCAGCACTGCCTCGCGGATCGTGCCGCTGTTTTCCGAACGGACGAAGGTCTTGATGGCCAGACGTCGCTGCGGCGCGGTGGCGATCACGCTCAGATCCCGCAGACCTTCCAGCGCCATGCCCAGGGTACGCGGGATCGGCGTGGCGGTGAGGGTGAGCACATCCACCTCGGCCCGCATCGCCTTCATCGCCTCCTTGTGGCGAACGCCGAAACGATGCTCCTCATCGATGATCAGCAGCCCCAGACGCTTGAACTTCACATCGCCGGACAGCAGCTTGTGGGTGCCGATGACGATGTCGATCGAGCCATCCGCCAGGCCTTCCATCGCCGCCTTGATCTCCTTGGTGGAGCGGAAGCGGCTCATCTCGGCCACCTTGACCGGCCACTTGCCGAAACGGTCGGCGATGTTCTGGAAGTGCTGTTCCGCCAGCAGCGTGGTCGGCGCCAGCAGGGCGACCTGCTTGCCGCCCATCACCGCGACGAAGGCCGCGCGCAGCGCGACCTCGGTCTTGCCGAAACCGACGTCGCCGCACACCAGCCGGTCCATCGGACGCGGGCTGATCATGTCCTGGATCACCGCATGGATCGCGGCGCGCTGGTCCGGAGTTTCCTCGAAGCCGAAGCTGGCGGCGAAGGCCTCGTAGTCATGCGGCGAATAGCGGAAGGCATGGCCTTCCCGCGCCGCGCGACGCGCATACAGATTGAGCAGCTCGGCGGCGGTGTCGCGCACCTGCTCGGCGGCCTTGCGACGGGCCTTGTCCCACTGGCCGGACCCCAGCCGGTGCAGCGGCGCTTCTTCGGCGCTGACGCCGGTGTAGCGGCTGATCAGATGCAGTTGCGCCACCGGCACATACAGCGTGGCCTTGTCGGCATATTCCAGATGCAGGAATTCGCTGGGACCGTCGCCAAGGTCGATGTTGATCAGACCCAGATAGCGTCCGATGCCGTGGTTGGTGTGCACCACCGGATCACCGACCTTCAGCTCGGACAGGTCCTTGATCAGCGCGTTCACATCGCTGACCTGCTCCTGCTTGCGGCGACGGCGCGTCGTGGGCGTGGTCGCGAACAGCTCGGTCTCGGTGATCAGCTGGATCAGCCGACCGTCTTCGGGCTCATGCCAGAAGAATCCAGCCGCCAACGGCGCGGCGGTGATGGCGAAGCGCTCGTCCGGCGAGGCTTCGAAAGCGGCCAGGTCCTGCACCGACGGCGGATCGATGCGGTTGTCGCGCAGCAGTTCCAGCAGGCTCTCGCGCCGGCCTTCGCTTTCGGCCAGCAGCAGCACGCGATAGGGCGTGCTCTTCAGGTGATCGGCCAGACGGGCCAGCGGTTCCTGGGCACCGCGCTCGACGCTCACATCCGGCAGCGGCCGCGCATAGTCCACCGGCTCGCGCCCGCGCACCGACAGCACCGCATGCCGGTGGGTGGCGCTGAAGAAGTCTTCGGGCCGCAGATAGATCTCTTCCGGCGGCAGGATCGGCCGCTCGGGATCGTGCTGCAGGAAGCGGTGGCGCTCGCGGGTGTCGGTCCAGAAGCGCTGCAGCGCCTCATCGACTTCGCCATGCAGCACCAGGCCGGCTTCGGCGGGCAGATAGTCGAACAGGCTCGCGACCTGATCGAAGAACAGCGGCAGGTAGTACTCGATGCCGGCGGTCGCCAGGCCGGTGTCGATGTCCTTGTAGATGCGCGACCGGGTCGGGTCGCCATCCATCTTCTCCCGCCAGCGCGCCCGGAAGGCTTTGCGGGACGCCTCGTCCATTGGGAACTCGCGGCCGGGCAGCAGGCGAACCTCGGGCACCGGATAGAGGCTGCGCTGGCTGTCCGGGTCGAACACGCGGATGGAATCCACCTCGTCGCCGAACAGGTCGACCCGATACGGCACGGGCGAGCCCATCGGGAACAGATCGATCAGGCCGCCGCGCACCGCGTATTCGCCGGGCGACACCACCTGGCTGACATGCTGATAACCGCCGAGGGTCAGCTGTTGCTTCAAACCCGCTTCATCGAGCCGCTGCTTCTGGCGGAAGTTGAAGGTGGTCGCGGCCAGGAAGGCCGGCGGGGCCAGCCGCGTGAGCGCGGTGGTGGCCGGCAGCAGCACCACATCCAGATCCCGATCGGTGGCCGCCTTGTCGTTGGACTGCAGCAGCCGCCACAGCGTGGCCAGACGCTCCGAGATCAGGTCCTGGTGCGGGCTGAAGCTGTCGTACGGCAGCGTTTCCCAGTCAGGGAAGACGGCCACCCGCAGCTCCGGCGCGAAGAACTTCAGCTCATCCTCGAGCCGCTGGGTATCGCCGGGCTCGGCGGTCACGACGACGGTCAATCGACCGGCCGCGAATTGCTGACGCGCGAAGCGCGACAGCAGGAGCGCATCCGCCGATCCAAGCGGGCGGGGCAGGGTGAAGCGTTTACCGGGAGCGATGGGTGACAGCTGCATGACACACAAATGAGAACAGCCCCGGACAGGGGCTCGCGGCCATTGTAGGGAAGGCGCATCAGCCCCATGACGTGTGGCGGCTCTCGACGACGGACGCCCGCCGACCCCGTCTCCCGGAACGAGTGACGCATCTATGGAAATCAGGGGAGTTCCGACCCGTTCTAGTCATCGCGTGGCCGCTCCTGTCATTCAGTTCCTAACCCTTGCCAGTAGTGGTCTGGCTGAAATCAAGCGGCGGGAGGCCATCGCTCACCCCTTCGCTCCATTGAGGCTGGAGGGGTCGCTCAAAACAATGCGGGCTGTCTCAATTCTTCGCTCTCAGGGATTCTGTGAAACAGCTGCACGCACCGGCCGATCGGCCCTCTCCTTCCCATGTCACGCAGGCCGCCATGGACGCGTCCGGCGGTCTGCCTGCCTCCACGCTCTGCCGTCGGAGCGCCTGGACAGGCCCGCTCGCGCGCTGCGCCCTCGGCGTTGGCGTGGGCACCTTGCTGATCGGTGGGGCGGCCCAGGCGCAGGCGGTCACGCCGCCCGATGCGGGTCTGCTCAAGCGCGAGGAAACACCGCCGATGCCGACCCGGATGCCGGTCGACGCCATCCGTCCATCATCCGCCGTGGGCGCGCCGACCGCTGAAGTGAACGGCCGACCGGAGCGCAGCATCGCGCTGACCCGCGTGGAGATCGAAGGCGTGACGGTGCTTGAGCCGGACGTCCTGCTCGCCTCGATCGGCCCGGTGGACGACCGCCCCTTCACCTTGACCATGATGCGGGCCCTGGCCAGCGAAGTGCAGCGGCAGGTGCAGCAGGCGGGGCGCCCCTTCGCCCGCGCCTATCTCCCGCCGCAGGAGCTGTCCAGCGGCGTGCTGCATATCGCCGTGGTCGAGGGCCGTTATGGCGACGTGCAGGTCCGCACGGAGACATTGCCGCCAGGCCCTGCGCAGGACGCCCAGGCCTGGCTGAAACCCCTGCAGAGCGGGCAGCCGATCGGCCCCGAGCTGTCGCGGCAGATTCAGTTGCTGTCGGAATTGCCCGGTGTCGAGGTGAGCGCCACCATCGCGCCAGGGAAGGACGCCGGGGAGGGCGATGTCGCGGTCGACATCACGCCCGGGCGGCGCTGGGGCGGCAGCATCCGGGCGGACAACCACGGCACCCGCTATGCGGGGCGGCAGCGGCTGACCGCGACGGTCGATGGCTATGGGCTGGCGGTGCTCGGCGATCGTGGATCGATCGCACTGAGCGCCAATGAAGGCAATGGCTGGCAGGGCGCGGGGGCCTATTCCTTGCCGCTGGGAACGTCGGGACTGCGCGGCGGCGTGTCGGTGAGCCGCAGCCACTATGAGCTCGGCAAGGAGTTCGCCGCGCTGAATGCGCAAGGCCAGGTGGATGCCGTCGCGCTGCAACTCACCCAGCCGCTGGTGGTCCAGGCGGGCGAACGGGTCGACTTCCAGAGTAGCCTGCAGCATCAAGAGGTCCGCAATCAGCAGCGCGCGGTCGGCAGCTCCGATGCTCGCCGAGTTCAGTCGCTGTCGGGCGCCTTGCAAGGCTCCAAGCTTCTCCCGAACGGTGGGGCGATGTGGGGCCGTCTGTCCGCCGAACTGGGTCAAGTGCGCTTGCAGGAGGCGCAACAGCTTCAGGACAGTCGGACCGCGCGCACCCAGGGCGGTTATCTGCTGATGGGCGCGGACGCTGCGCTGCTCAAGCCGTTCGGACCCACGTCGGTCTTCCTGCGTGGTGCAGGTCAGCTGGCTGACCGCAATCTGGATCCGTCCAAGAAGTTCGTGCTGGGTGGCGCGGATGGGGTGCGCGCCTGGCCGGCTGCGGAAGCTGCGGGCGACGACGGCTTCCTGGCGCAAGCCGAACTGCGTTATCGACTGGGCAGCGCCGAGCCGTTCGCCTTCTTCGATGCGGGATCGGTGCGCATCAACCACCAGCGCTGGGACATTTCGAAGAACCAACGGACCGTCGCCGGAACGGGCGTCGGCCTGCGTTGGGCGGGCGGCCCGTGGTCCATGCAAGGCACGGTGGGCTGGCGCACGGGCGCCTTGCGTCATGCCCCGGTGTCCGACCCGTCCGCGAGCAGCCCGCAGTTGTGGGTCAGCGTGACCTACACCCCTGGCTCGCTCTGAGCCTTCGTCGCCGTCCGACAGACCCTGCTCAACAGGTCCCGATCGCCTCGACCTGACCGTCGAGGCCGGATCGAGGGCCTTCCCGATTTCATCCTCCCCATCCAGCCATGAATCAAAGCCATCGTTCCCTCTTCAACGCCGCCCTGGGCGCCTGGGTCGCCGTGCCCGAGCACAGCCGGGCGCGCGCCTCGCGGGCCACGTCCTCGCGGCGCGCCACTCGCACTGCCACGGTCGCCACCACGGTCGCCACCACGGTCGCCGCCGCCGTGGCCGCCAGCTTCCTGTTGACGCCGCTGCAACAGGCCATCGCGCAAGCGCAGCCGGTGGCGGCCGGCACCTTGCCGACCGGTCAGACCATCCGCTCCGGCACGGCCAGTTTCTCCACCACCGGCAATGTGCTGGAAGTGAGCCAGCAGTCGGCGCGTTTGCAGACGGACTGGACGTCCTTCAGCATCGGTCGTGATGCGACCGTGAAGTTCGTGCAGCCGAGCGCGACCGCGGTGGCGCTGAACCGGGTGACCGGGGCCGACGGCAGTCAGATCCTCGGTCGGCTGGAATCGAATGGGCAGGTGTTCCTGGTCAATCCGAATGGGGTGCTGTTCGGCAATGGCGCGCAGGTGGCAGTGGGCAGTCTCGTGGCGTCGACGCTGGATCTGAGCGATGCCAACTTCCGTGCCGGCGTGAATAGCTTCTCGGGCACCAGCACGGCGGCAGTGGAGAACCAGGGCAGCCTGAGCGCCGCATCCGGCGGCGCGATTGCGCTGATCGCCGCTCGTGTGGTCAACGGAGGCACCATCAGCGCACCGCAGGGCAACGCGTTGCTGGGCGCAGGCAACGGCGTCACCCTGGATTTCGGTGGTCCGGTGCGGTTGCGGGTGACGCAGGCTGCGGTGCAGGCCCAAGTGGACAACGGCGGCGTGGTGGCAGCGAACGGCGGTCAGGTGATGCTCAGCGCGCAAGGCGCGAGCGATCTGGCCAGCGCGGCGATCAACCAGCGAGGCACCTTGGAGGCCAGTCAACTGGAGGAAGGCGCGGGCGGACGGATCGTGTTGAGCACGAACGGTCGGTTCACGCAGACCGGCAACATGGCGGCCAACGCAAAGGATGGGGCGGGCGGCACGATCGATGTGTCCGCAGGGGGCGTCACCCTTCAAGGCAATGCACATGCCGCCAGCACCAATGGCCGGGGCGGCCACATTCAGATCACCAGCGGGAACGATCCGCTCGTCTTGGGAAGTCCCATCGGGTCGGCTCGTCTGGCATCTCTGGATGTCGGTGGACAGACCGCAGGCGGTTCGATCGACCTCGTCGCGAATAGGGGACTCGTCGCTGCGAATACGTCATTGGTGGCCAACTCGGACCAGGGGGGTGGAGGCCAGATTCGCATGACTTCGGGCTCAAGCTCGCGCGCGATTCTGCAAACCAACACGGTGCAAGCCAATGGAGATTCCGGCGGGGGACGCTTGGAAATCTCTGGAGGCGGGGTCGATCTTCTTCAAAGCTCGGTCCAGCTCAATGCGACTCGTCGCGGTAATGGTGGCGTGCTGAGCATCAACTCAGTCGGCAATCTTCGGCTCGATGTGGCCTCCAGCGTCAGCGCGAACGGGGCTGGTCAGACCGGAAATGGAGGAGAGGTCACCGCGAGATCGGGCTCCCTCGACAACTCATTGATCGGGCTTCCCGTGAGCGTCCTGGCTGGCGACCGCACCTTGCGCAGCTCGTCCAATGGCTCGATCCTGGTGCAAAGCAGCAACATCGGCATCGACGACGTCATCACGCCCACCACCGTGGCTGGCTGGCTCGATGGCGGCGCCCATGTCACGCTGATGGCCGACAACGACCTGACGGTGTCGCAAGCGCTCACCACGCAATCCGCCAGCTCGGGCGCCCTGGCGCTGGTCGCCGGCCGGTCGGTGCTGATGAACGCCTCCATCAACCGTGCCTCCGGCGACGTGTCCTTGATGGCCAATGCCAGCGTTGACGACGGCATCCGCAATGCCAGCCGGAGCGCCGGCGCAGCGAATCTGACGATGGCCAATGCCACCGCGATCACAGCGCCGTCGGTGGATCTGTCGATCGGAGACGGTGCGGGCGTGACCGCATCCCAGAGCGGCACCCTCACGCTCGGCTCGGTGACGGCGCGCGAACTCCTCGTCAGCGCGCCGTCCGTCACGGCGAGCTTCCAGGCCAACGGCAAGGTCTATGACGGCACCACGAACGCCAGCGGCGGCACCTGGACGGCGACGGGGCTGGGCTTCACGACCGGCAGCAATCTGCGGCTGACAGGTAGCGACTACCGCTTCGCGGATCGGAACGCCGGTGTGAACAAGACCGTGACGGCGACCGCGGAACTGACCGGCTTCGACGGTACCAGCACCACCACGATCGACACCCCGTCCGGTGACCTGCAGGGCACCGGCACCGCGACCATCCAGCAGCGAACGCTGACCGCGACGGCCACCGCACAGAACAAGGGCTATGACGGCACGACGCAAGCGACGCTCGGCTCGCTGGAGATTGCACCGCTGGGCACCGACCGGGTGTCGGTCACCGCCTCCGGTGTGAACTTCGCCGACAAGAACGTCGGCCTGTCCAAGCAGGTCAACGTCACCGGCCTCACGCTGTCCGGCGCCGACAGCGGCAACTATCTGCTGGCGTCCACCGGCATCACGACCTCAGCCGCGATTTCGCAACGGGTTCTGCTGATCTCGATCAGTGCCCTGGACAAGGTCTATGACGGCCAAGTGACTGCACAGGTGTCGACCTCCGACAACCGTGTGACGGGCGATGTGCTCACGGTCTCGCCCATGTTCACCAGCTTCGCCGACAAGAACGCCGGCACCGGCAAGATCGTCACCGCCATCGGATTCGATCTGAGCGGCCAGGATGCGCGGAACTACGGACTGGCCCAGAGCGTCGCGAGCACCACGGCCACCATCACCCCGCGCTTGGTGACGCCGACGGCCGTCGCATCGAACAAGGTCTATGACGGCAGCACCGCCGCGTCCGTCACGCTGACCAGTGACGCCCTGGCAGGTGATGTGCTGAGCGTGCGCAGCAACAGCGCCCAATTCGTCGACAAGCAGGTGGGTGTCAACAAGGCGGTGCAGGTGACTGGGCTGTACCTCGACGGCAACGACCGCGCCAACTATGTGCTGAGCCAACTGACGGCCCAGTCGCAGGCCAACATCGATCCGCGGGTTCTGAATGCGACGGTGACGGCCAACAGCAAGGTCTATGACGGCAACACCCAGGCGCGCATCGCCTCGGTCAGCAGCGACAAGCTGGCCGGTGATGACGTGACCGTCTCCACCGGATCTGCCCGCTTTGCCGACAAGAACGCCGGGACGAACAAGACGGTCACCATCGACGGCTTGGCGCTCAACGGCGCGGACAAGGGCAACTACGTGCTGGGCGCCGCCACCACGACGACGCAGGCTGACATCACGGCCCGCACGCTGAATCTGATCACTCAGGCGCAGAACAAGGTGTATGACGGCACGACGACGGCCGTGGTCAGCGTGGCCGATGACCGGATCGCGGGTGATGTGCTGCAGGTCAATCACCAGGCGGCGAATTTCGCTGACCGGCAGGCCGGCCGTGAGAAGCGGGTGCTGATCACCGGCATCGCGCTGACCGGCGCGGACAAGGACAACTATGTGGTCGCGGCCAACGCGGTGGACCAGGCCGACATCACGCCGCGCCCGCTGACGCCGACGGTGGCGGCGTCGAACAAGGTCTATGACGGCAACACGGTGGCCTCCGTCACCCTGGGCGGCGACGTGCTGGCCGGGGATGTGGTGAGCGTTCGCAGCACGGCGGCAAACTTCGCCGACAAGAACGCCGGCGTGAACAAGACGGTGCAGGTGAGCGGGCTCTACCTCGACGGCCTGGATCGCGGCAACTATGTGCTGAGCCAACTGACGGCCCAGTCGCAGGCCAACATCGATCCACGGGTGCTGAACGCCGCAGTGTCGGCGCAGAACAAGGTCTACGACGGTACCAGCCAGGCGCAGATCGCGTCGGTCAGCACCGACAAGCTCGCGGGCGATGACGTGACCGTGAACACCCGCCAAGCCCAGTTCTCCGACAAGAACGTCGGGATCAACAGGGCGGTGACGGTGTCGAACATGACCCTGACCGGCGCCGACCGCGGCAACTATGTGCTCGGCGCCACCACCGCCACGACGCAGGCCGACATCACCGCCCGCTCCTTGAATCTGATCGCCCGGGCGCAGAACAAGGTCTATGACGGCAACACGACGGCGATCGTCGACCTGACCGATGACCGGATCGCAGGTGATGTGCTGCAGGTCAATCACCAGTCGGCGAACTTCGCTGACCGGCTGGCTGGCCGCGAGAAGCGCGTGCTGATCGACGGCATTGGCCTGACCGGCGCGGACAAGGACAACTATGTGGTCGTCTCCAGCGCGGTCGACCATGCCGACATCACGCCGCGCACGTTGAACGTCGTGGTCCATGCCCAGAACAAGGTGTATGACGGCCAGGTGCGGGCCGACGTGAGCCTGTCCGACGACCGCGTGCAGGGCGATCTCCTGACGGTGGACAACCGCGGCGCCAGCTTTGACAACAAGAACGCTGGCGTGGGCAAGGCGGTCACGGTGCAGGGCGTGTCGATCAGCGGCGCGGACCAGGACAACTATCGGGTCGCACTGACGACCGTTCAGGGCACGGCCGACATCACGCCCCGGACGCTGCAGGTGGCGGCTGCGGCGTCGGACAAGGTCTATGACGGCCAGGTCCGCGCCACGCTGAACGGCCTGACCGATGACCGTGTGAGCGGTGATACCTTGCAGGTCAGCGCGGACGATGCCCGATTCGCCGACAAGCAGGTCGGTGTGCGCAAGCAGGTCACGGTGTCGGGCTTGAACCTGAGCGGGGTCGATGCCGGCAACTACCGCGTGCAGCAGGACCCCATCACCACCACCGCCAGCATCAGCGCGCGACAGCTGCAGGTGCAGGCCACGGTGAATGGCAAGGTCTATGACGGCCAGGTGGGCACGACGGTGCGCGGTCTGACCGATGACCGCGTGGCGGGCGATGACCTGGTCCTCAGCGCCTCGGGTGCGAACTTCGATGACAAGAACGTCGGCATCGGCAAGAACGCCACGGTGCAGGGCCTGCAGGTGGCCGGCGCGGACAGCCTCAACTATGTGCTGCAGGCTCAGCCGGTGGTCGCTCAGGCGGATGTCACGCCCCGTCTGCTGACGGTCCGCGCCACCGCGCAGGACAAGGTCTACGACAGCCTGACCACCGCCAAGACAGCGTTGCAGGACGATCGCGTGCAGGGCGACCAGCTGGTGGTGAACCAGACATCGGCCAACTTCAGTGACAAGCGGGCCGGCCGCAACAAGACGGTGACGGTCGCGGGACTGTCGCTCTCCGGAACCGACGGCGGCAACTACCAGTTGGCGCAATCCCAGGTGGCGACCCAAGCCTCGATCACGCCCCGCCCGATCGCGGTGACGGTGGTGCCGGTGCAGAAGGACGAGGACGGCACGGGCCTGGCGACGGTGAGCGTCACGACCGCGCCGCTGCCGGGCGACCAGGCCGGTGCGCAATGGACCGGCGCTCGCTTCGACAACGAACGGCCGGGCGTGAACAAGCAGGTCACTGTCAGCGGGATTTCTCTGGTGGGACCCGATGCCGACAACTATGAGCTGGCCCGCACGGTGGAGACGGTCGGCGGTGGTGTGATCCGGCCTCAGCAGGTCTTGCAGGGCGTGCAGTCGGGTTGCTCGGCCAGTGGCGCGGCGGCGACCTGCAGCGCGGGCACGTGGCTGCTGGACCTGAACCTGGCGTCACAGTCCCTGATCGGGACGCAGGGCAGCCTGTCGCTGGAGGACATCGATCCGACCACCGGGCGCCCCCGCCCGGTGACCGATGGTCGTGACGGGGCCGAGGGCCGCTTGCCCAAGCGCCTGAAGCAGCAGGGCGACGGCATCCAGCTGCCGTTGGAGGCCAAGCAAAACCGTCCGTGACCGCTGGGTGACAAGAGATGACCGGGTCGCCGGGCTGCCGCCGCCATCGTGGGGCGGCCAGCCTGGCGGCATCGGTCTCTGCGTCGACCGATCAGTTCATGATGTCAGGTCGACGGATGAATCACGATGCGGCGGGTCTCTTGCTCCGCTGCCGCCGGTTCACCGGCCACGCGAGCGCGGTCGGTGCGAGTCTTCGCCGGCACGACGAGATCCGTCGCGATGGCGCGAGCGCGCAGTTGACCGCAGCCGCCATCCACATCCTGGCCGGCCGAGTCGCGCAGCTTGGTGAGGATGCCGCGCTGGTGCAGACGCCTGGCGATGTCGCGCGCCTTGTCCCAGGACGGGCGCTCGAACGGCAGCTCCGGCACGCTGTTGTACGGGATCATGTTCAGCACGCCGTATTTGCCCTTGAGCAGCGCGACGATCCCGTCCAGCTCATCGTCGCCGTCGTTGACGCCATCCAGCAAGGTCCATTGGTACTGGATCGGATAGCCGGACGCTCGCGCATAACGTTCGCCGGCGTCCACGATCTCTTCCGGGCTCAGCCGGGGGGCGCGCGGCAGCAATTCCCGCCGCAGCGCCGCCTTGGTCGTGTGCAGCGACAGCGCCAGCGCCGGCTTCACCGCGCCGCGCGACAGCCGATCAAAGGCACGCGGATCACCGACGGTGGAAAACACCAAATTCTTGTGGCCGATGTTGCCGGCCGTGCCGAGCAGCTCGATGGCCTCCATCACCGCTTCCAGGTTGTGAGAGGGCTCACCCATGCCCATGAACACCACCTTCTTGACCGATCGCAGCGTGCGGGCCAAGGCGACTTGCGCCACGATTTCAGCGCTGCTGACCTGGCGGATCAGTCCGTCCCGTCCGGTCATGCAGAACTGACAGCCGACGGCGCAGCCGACCTGGCTGGACACGCACAACCCATCCCGCGGCAGCAGCACGCTTTCGACGGTCTGACCATCGCTCAGCCCGACGAGCAGCCGGGCCGAGCCGTCCTCACCCGGATGCTGTTCGATCAGCCGGGTCAAGCCGTGCAATTCCGCCATCAGCGCTGGCAGGGCCTCGCGCACCGGGAGCGGGAGATAGTGCTCAAGCTGACGCCGGCCCGCGGTCAGCGGCAGCGACTGCACCCAATGGCGCAGCACCCGCTGTCGATGCGCGGGATTGGCGCCGAGGGCGCTGAGTCGGTGGTCGATGTCGGCGATGGAAAACACGGGCGGTGCTGGGCGGATCAGTCGGGTCGGACGCGAGGAAGGGCACGCATCAGGCGTTTCAAGCGCTTCAAGCCATTCAAACGCTTCAAGCGCTCCAAGCGCTCCAAGCGCTCCAAGCGCTCCAAGCGCTTCAAGCGCTTCAAGCGTTGCCAACGCGTCGTGCAAGGCAGGTGGAGCATCGGTGGATGGCACCTAAGGGCGATAGCGCTCAAGTCGCCGGATTCTCGTCGATCCCGGGGGGCACGCGGCACCAGCCGAGCACGGGACGCCGTGGGGCGAGCCGCTCGGCGACATGGCGCACAGCGAGCGCGGCGGCGCGTCTTCTGCGCGCTCGCTCTCTACAATCGCCGGATGATCAATTTTCCGATCGGCCTGACGCCGCGCTGCTTCGCGCTGGTGCCGGCCGCGGGTGTCGGCAGCCGCTCGGGCGCCGATCGCCCGAAGCAGTATGTGCCGCTCGCTGGCCGCGCCATGATGGCGCACACGCTGGCCGCGTTGGCGGCGGTTCCCCGCATCGAGGCGACCCTTGTGGTGCTGTCCGCCGAGGATGACCAGTTCGCCGCCGCCGTTCCCGATTTCGACGGCTCACGCGGCTGGGTGGCGCACTGCGGTGGCGCGACCCGCGCCGAGACCGTCGCCAACGGCCTGCAGGTGCTGCGCGAGCGCGGCGTGCAGCCGCATGACTGGGTGTTGGTGCATGACGCCGCCCGCTGCCTGGTCCGACCCGAATGGATCGACCGCCTGATCGACACCTGCGATGCGGACGAGGTCGGCGGCTTGCTCGCGCTGCCGGTGGCGGACACGCTGAAGGACAGCGGCGCCGCCTTGGCGGCGGGCACGTCGTCGACCGACGACTTGCCGCGCGTGTCCGGCACCGTCGATCGTCGCGGCAAATGGGCCGCGCAGACGCCGCAAATGTTCCGTTGGGGATTGCTGGCGCCCGCGCTGGCGATGGGCCTGGACGGCATCACGGATGAAGCCAGCGCGGTGGAAGCGCTGGGCCATCGACCGCTGCTGGTGGAAGCGTCGATGGAGAATTTCAAGGTCACCTATCCGGCCGACTTCGCGTTGGCCGAGCGTCTATTGAGGAGTCGGACATGACGGTGGGATCGGAACTCGATGTGCAAGGCCTGAAGCTCGCCGGCCATGCCGTGGCGACGGTGCTGCAACGGATGCTGGCGGCGATCCAGCCCGGCATGACCACGCGGGAGCTGGATGAGATGGGCGCCCGCTGGCTGCAGGAATTCGGCGCCCGTTCGGCCCCGATGTGCAGCTACAACTTCCCCGGCGCCACCTGCATCAGCGTCAACGAAGAAGCCGCTCACGGCATTCCCGGCGATCGCGTGATCGCCAAGGGCGATGTGGTGAATGTGGATGTCTCCGCCGAGCTGGATGGCTATTTCGCGGACACCGGCGGCACCCGCATCGTGCCGCCCACCACGCCGACCAAGACCCAACTGGTCTTCGCCGCGCAGTACGCGCTGGACCAGGCGATCAAGGAAGTGCGCCATGGCGCCCGGCTGAACCGCATCGGCCATGCGATCGAGCGGGTCGCCAAGGCTCACCGCTTCAAGATCATCGAGAACCTGTGCAGCCATGGCGTCGGCCGCTCGCTGCATGAGGAGCCGAAATCGATTCCCGGCTATTTCGATGCCAACGACACGCGCGTGCTGACCGAAGGCATGGTCATCACCATCGAACCCTTCCTGTCGACCAAGAGCCGCTGGGTGGACGAGGGCGCCGATGGCTGGACGCTGTCCGGCGTGAAGGGCAACCTGTCGGCTCAGTTCGAGCACACCATGATCGTGACGCGCGGCGCGCCGGTGATCGTGACCACGCCGGGTGCCGCCGGGCCGCATTGAGGTCGCGCCTGTCGCGTCCAAAAGGCGTTGGTCCGTTCAAGTGCTGATCCGCTGATCCGCTCATCCGCTCGCCCTCTGACTCTGTTTGATGCACCCCATGCAGCTCCAATTCCGCATCGGCGAAGGCTGGGACACCCATGCCCTCGTCACCGACCGCCCGCTCATCCTGGGCGGCATCACGATTCCCCACACCCACGGCCTGCTGGGGCATTCCGATGCGGATGCGCTGGCCCATGCGATCACCGATGCGCTGCTGGGTGCAGCCGCACTGGGCGATATCGGCAAGCTGTTCCCCGACACGGCGGCCGAGTTCAAGGGCGCCGATTCGATGGTGCTGCTGGCCGAGGCCTATCGGCAGGTGCGTGCGCGGGGCTGGGCGATCGGCAACATCGACACCACCATCGTTGCGCAGGCGCCCAAGATGGCGCCGCACATCCCGGCGATGCGCCAGCGGCTGGCGCAGGTGCTCGGCATCGCCGAGGACCAGATCAATGTGAAGGCCAAGACCGCCGAAAAAATGGGCCCGGTGGGCGAGCTCAAGGCCATCGAGGCCCGGGCGGTCTGTCTGCTGGTGGCCGGCTGATCAGACGTTCGCGCGCTTCAGCCGAAGCTGCGCGACGAAGCCGCTGTCATCCGCATTCGCCAGGCGCAGTTGCGCGCCCAGGCGTTGAACCGATTTCTCCACGATCGCCAGGCCCAGCCCGGCGCCGGTCGCCGCCGTGCGGGCGCTGTCGCCGCGATAAAAGGGCGTGGTCAGCTTGGCGAGCTTGTCCGGCGGCACGCCCGGACCATGGTCCCGCACCGTCAGCAGCACCCAGGCGCTGTCGGCCTCGGCCGTGACCAGCACCCGCGCCGGCTCGTCCTCATGGTGACCATAGCGGCGGGCGTTCTCGAAGAGGTTGAGCAGGATGCGGCCGAACTCGGTCGGATCGGTCCAGATGCGCAGCGCGGCGGACAGCCGCACGGTGATCTGGATCTGCTGCGGGTCGCGGAAGCCTTGGGCTTCGCGCTCCACCATTTCGCGCAGGTTGATGGCTTGCAACTGCAGTTCACTGGGCCGGGCGTAGTCCATGAACTTGTTGATGATGGCGTCCAGCTGATCGATGTCCTGCGCGATGAATTGCCGCGCCTGCTCATCGGTGACGCTCATCTCCGCTTCCAGCCGCAGTCGGGCCAGCGGCGTGCGCAGGTCATGGGAGATGCCCGCCAGCATCACGCTGCGGTCCTCTTCCATCTTGGCCAGCTCGCGGGCCATGCGGTTGAAGCCCATGTTGACTTCGCGGATCTCGCTGGTCAGCGTGCTTTCATCCAGTCGGGAGTCGTACTCGCCTTCGCGGATGCGTCCGGCGGCGATCGACAGTTCCCGCAGCGGCTGGTTGATCAGTCGCGCGATGGCAGCCGCCCCCAGCAGCGAGGCGCCGAGCGCGATCATGATCCACCACCAGTTGCTGGAGAAATTCGTCTGCAGCGGCGCGGCGTTGGTCTGCAGCCAGAACTGGTCGGCGCCGACATCGAATCGCACCCACAGCCCCGGCACCCCATTCAACCCGCTGGCCAGCACGGTCTGCGGGCCCAGCTTGGCCACCAGCTCCTTGCGCAGGCGCTGCGCAAAGGGCGTGTTTTCATAGGGCATCCAGCGGTCGGTCGCCTCGGCGACTTCCACCTGGACCGCCTCGCTGCGTGCCAGCGACTTCACCACCGCGACGCGGTTGATGGAATCCGTGCTGGACAGCGCCACGCGCGACAAGTTCACCAGCCCGGCGAGCTGCTGCGCCGCTTCCAGCGCCTTGGGCTCCGCTTCCAGGGCTTTGAAGGTCTGCTGCCAGGCGAGCACGCCGGCCGCCAGCAGCAAGGCCAGCAGCGCAAAGGTGCGCCAGAACAGGTTCAAGGCCAAACGAGGTGGGGTCACGTTGGGTGATGCTTTCAGTGACTGCAGGTGACGCTCGTCAGCGAGCGGCCGAGCGCGGAAGGGGCGGGACCGGAACCGGTCGTCCGATGTCCTGCGCCGCAGCCCTGCCTGCGCAGGAAGAGGATCGGTACGTCGCCCGGGCCATGGCCCGCGTCATGGCGGGCCGGGCACTCGGGTGGGCATCGTCGAGCTTCAGCGAGATCGCCTCGCCAGAGGTTGGGTCCGTGAGGCGGACGTTCAGCCGATCAGGCCGCTTCGTCCGGCACGAAGACATAACCGACGCCCCAGACCGTCTGGATGAAGCGCGGCTGGGCCGGGTCTTCTTCCAGCAGCTTGCGCAGTCGCGAGACCTGGACATCCAGGCTGCGGTCGAAGGGTTCGAATTCCCGACCGCGGGCCAGCATCGCCAGCTTGTCGCGCGACAGCGGCTGGCGCGGATGGCGCACCAGGGCTTTCAGCATCGAGAACTCGCCGGTGGTCAGCGGCACCGGTTCGCCGTTCTTGGACAGGCGACGCAGCGCCAGGTCGAACTCGAACGGGCCGAACTGGACGGTCATCGGTTCCTTGGACGGCGCGCCCGGCGCTTCCGGCGGCGGACGACGACGCAGCACCGCATTGATGCGGGCCAGGAGTTCACGCGGGTTGAAGGGCTTGGCCAGATAGTCATCGGCGCCCACTTCCAGGCCGACGATGCGGTCCACCTCTTCGACCTTGGCGGTCAACATGATGATGGGCGTGCTGTCGCCGGCCGCGCGCAGGCGGCGGCAGATCGACAGGCCGTCTTCGCCCGGCAGCATGAGGTCGAGCACGATCAGGTCGACCGTTTCACGCGTCAACTGCTTGTTCAACGCCTTGCTGTCCTCGGCGAGCAGGACTTCGAAGCCCTCTTGCGCCAGATAGCGGCGCAGCAGGTCGCGGATGCGTGCATCGTCGTCCACGACCAGGATGCGGTTGGGGCGGGAATTGCTTTGCATTGCGGCCACTCCTGAATATGTAACAGCGGCACTGTAAGCGCGTTTTTTCGGCTTGTTTGCTGCATGCAGCAGTCCTTACGGCTTCGTTACAACTTATGTAAACAGACCCGGTCATCCATCACCGTTGCTGGGTTGTTATGCTGGTTCTCCCTAGGACTTTCCATAGGACCTTTGATGATCCGAAAGCAACACAAGCCCCTGATCGCCCTGGTTTTGAGCGCTGCGGCGCTGCTGCCAGGCGTGTCGCAGGCCCAGGCGCAGGCGCGGACCGACCTGCTGAACCTCACCGCTGCGGCCAGCACCGAGGTCACCCGGGACCTGTTGATGCTGAGCTTCTCGACCACCCGTGAAGGCAAGGAAGCCGCGGCGGTGCAGAACGAGCTGAAGCAGGCGCTGGACGCCGCGCTCGCCGAGGCCCGCAAGGTGGCCAAGCCCGGTCAGGTGGAGGTGCAGGCAGGCAATCTGTCGATCTATCCGCGTTATGGCCAGTCCAAGCTGAGCAGCGGCACCACCAACCAGATCACGGGTTGGCAAGGCAGCGTCGAGCTGCTGGTCCAGGGACGCGACATGGACACGATCGCCAAGCTGAGCAGCCGCATCCAGACGATGAACATCGCCAACGTCAGCTATGGCTTGTCGCGTGAAGCCCGCGAGAAGGCGGAGGACAGCGTGGTGGCCGAGGCGATCGCCAGCTACAAGGCCAAGGCGGCGTTGTACGCGAAGCAGTTCGGCTACAGCGCCTTCCGCATCGGCGAGGTCAGCGTGAATGCGGATCCGGGCCCGGTCACCGCGATGGCGCAGCCGCGCTTCAAGGCGATGGCGATGTCCTCGGCCGACCAGGCGCTGCCGGTCGAATCCGGCAAGGCGACGGTGACGGTGAACGTCAACGGGAATGTGGTGATGACGCGCTGATCCGGCGGCAACGCTCGATCTGATCGATGAGAACGGCAGCCCTTACGGGCTGCCGTTTTTCGTTGTAGGACTCCAGCGCTGGAGTTCGAGGGATGCGCGTCGTTCCAGCGCCGCGATCCAATGCCGGCCCTACGCTGCGACCGGGCGGGCGTTGCTCACTGGGCCACCCAGCCGCCATCCATCGCCCAGGCCTGACCGCGCACATTGATGGCGGCATCCGAACACAGGAACACGGCCAGCGCGCCCAGTTCTTCGGGCGTCGTGAACTGCAGCGAGGGCTGCTTTTCGCCGAGCAACTGGCGTTTGGCGTCATCGACCGACAGGCCTTGCTGAGCGGCGCGGTCGTCGATCTGTTTCTGCACCAGCGGCGTCAGCACCCAGCCCGGGCAGATGGCGTTGACGGTGACGGGCAGGGTGGCGGTTTCCAGCGCGGCGGCCTTGGTCAGGCCCAGCAGGCCATGCTTGGCCGCAACATAGGCCGACTTGCCCGCCGACGCCACCAGGCCATGGGTGGATGCGATGTTGATGACGCGTCCCCAGCCGCGCTGCTTCATGCCGGGCAGCGCCAGGCGCATCGTGTGGAAGGCGCTGCTGAGGTTGATGGCGATGATCGCGTCCCAGCGGTCGATCGGGAATTCGTCCACGTTGGCGACAAACTGGATGCCGGCGTTGTTCACCAGGATGTCGCAGCCGCCGAAGTCCTGGTCGATCATGGCCATCATGGCGGCGATCTCGTCCGGCTTGCTCATGTCGGCGCCGTGGTAGCCGACGCGGATGCCGTGCTCGCGGCCGGCGGCTTCCACTTCGGCGCGCGGCCCGTTCGCGTCGCCGAATCCATTGAGCACCAGGTGGGCGCCTTGCCGGGCGAGGGTCAGGGCAATCCCCAATCCGATGCCGCTGGTGGAGCCGGTCACCAGTGCTGTCTTGCCTTTCAACATGCCGGGTCCCCTTCAGGGTTGTTAGGATGGACCCAAAGGATACGAGCGATGTCTGAACCCTTGTTGAAAAAAGTCCAGGCCTTGAGCCCTTGCGGCCTTCATCGGATGGCGTACTGGGAATGGGGCCAAGCCGACAACCCTCGCGTGCTGGTGTGCGTGCATGGGTTGTCGCGCCAGGGTCGTGACTTCGACGTATTGGCCCGCCGCCTGAGCGACCGCTACCGAATCATTTGTCCGGATGTGGTCGGCCGCGGCGAGTCCGACTGGCTCGGCGACCCGCGCAACTACCAGCTCCCGCAATATGTGTCGGACATGGTCACCCTGCTGGCTCGCCTCGGCGTGGCGCAGGTGGACTGGCTGGGCACGTCGATGGGCGGCCTGATCGGCCTGGCGCTGGCGGCCATGCCGACCAGCCCGATCAAGCGGCTGATCCTGAATGACGTCGGTCCGACCATCGAATTCGCCGCGCTGCAGCGCATCGCCGGCTACATCGGTCGCGCGCCGCAGTTCGAGACCTGCCAGCAAGGCGCGGACTATCTGCGCAGCGTCTCCGAAGGTTTCGGTCCGCATACCGACGAACAATGGCTGGCGCTGTCCCGCCCGATGTTCAAGCCCGACGGCGACCGCTGCCGCTTGCATTACGACCCGCGCATCGGCCAGGGTTTGGCCGGTCTCACGCCGGAACTCGCGAAGGCGGGCGAAGCGCAGCTCTGGGCCGCCTATGACGCGGTGCGTTGCCCGACGCTGCTGCTGCGCGGCACCGAATCCGATCTGCTGAGCGCCACCACGGCGCAGGCGATGACCCAGCGTGGCCCGAAGGCCACCTTGTATGAAGTCGCCGGGGTCGGCCACGCACCGATGCTGATGCAGGATGATCAGTTGCAGGTGGTGGAACGGTTTCTGGAGGCCGGCTGAACGCAGCGCCTCAGGCGCGCGTCCGTCGTGACGCGGTGAGAGAAGTATGAAGACAGAGTTGGGTCTGCGGGCAGAGCAGGCGTCGCCCATCGTGGCCTTGCTGGATGGCGACTTGCCCAGCCGCCTGCCCGCGGCGCAGCCGCAGCCGGCGGAAGCGGTCGACCCGATCCGGCGCGCCCGCGCCTTTGCCGTACCGCTGCTGGCGGATCGATTGCTCGACACCGGCGAACCCGCGCTGGCCCATGCCGATGGGGTGGCGGCCATCCTCGCGGGCGTCGGTGCGGCGCCGACGATGCAGGCCGCCTCTTATCTGGTCTATGCCGGCGACTACCTGAACAAGCCGGAAGAGATCGTCGCCAAGGCCTTTGGCGAGAGCGATGCCAGCCTGGTCAGCCACACCCGTCGCCTGGTGCAGATCCAGCGGGCGGCGCGGGAAGCCAAGGTCGAGCATCAGCGTCGTCAGGAGCAGACCGAGCTGGTCCGCAAGATGCTGCTGGCGTTCTCACGCGATCTGCGCGTGGTGCTGCTGCGCCTGGCCTCTCGGCTGCAAACATTGCGCTGGTTTGCCGCGAGCAAGACCGCCTGCCCGCGCGAGCTGGCCGCCGAGTCGCTGCAGGTCTTCGCGCCGCTGGCCAATCGCCTGGGCATCTGGCAGATCAAATGGGAGCTGGAAGACCTCTCCTTCCGATTCCTCGAACCCGAGCACTATCACCAGCTCGCCCGCGGGCTGCATGAAAAGCGGGTCGAGCGCGAGCAATCGGTGGAGGCGGTGCGGGCCTCGCTCGAACGCGTGCTGCGGGAGCAGGGCATCGACGCGCAGGTGCAGGGTCGTCCCAAACATCTCTACAGCATCTGGAAAAAGATGCGCGGCAAGGGCCTGACGCTGGAGCGCGTCTTCGACCTGCGCGCGCTGCGAGTGATCGTGCCCGAAGTGGCCGACTGCTATGCGGCGCTCGCGCGTCTGCATGAACGCTACAAGCCGGTCGACGGCGAGTTCGACGACTACATCGCCCGGCCCAAGCCCAACGGCTATCAATCCCTGCACACGGTGGTGCGGGCGGAAGACGGTCGTCCGATGGAAGTGCAGATCCGCACCCGCGCCATGCATGAGCATGCCGAGCATGGCGTCGCCGCGCATTGGGCCTACAAGGAAGCGGGCACCAAGGGCTATGCGGGCGTGGTCGCGGCCGGCGAGTTCGAAGAGCAGGTCGCCCAGGCGCGCAAGGCGGTGCTGCGGCAACTGCTGGCCTGGGAGCGCGACTTCGTCGCCGAAAGCGGCCCGGCCTTCGACGACCGGCTCTATGTCTTCACTCCGCAGGCGTCGGTGGTGGAGCTGTGCGCCGGCGCGACGGCGGTGGATTTCGCCTATGCGCTGCACACCGATCTCGGCCATCGCTGCCGGGGCGCCAAGGTCGACGGTCAGATGGTGCCGCTCAACACGCCGCTCAAGAGCGGGCAGACGGTGGAGATCGTCGCGCTGAAGGAGGGCGGCCCGTCGCTGGACTGGCTCAATGCCGAGCTCGGTTATCTGCAAAGCCCACGCAGCAAGGCCAAGGTGCGCGCCTGGTTCAATGCGCAGGCGCAGTCCCAGACCATCGCCAAGGGCCGCGAGCTGGTGGAGAAGCTGCTGCAGCGCGAGGGCAAGACGGCCATCAAGCTGGAGGACCTCGCCGGCCGGCTCGGCTTCAAGAGTGCGGATGCGCTGTTCGAGGTGGTCGGCAAGGACGAATACTCGCTGCGCAACATCGAAACGCTGTTGCGCCCGCCGGTGCAGGAGCCGGACGAGGACGCGATGCTCGCCCAGCGCCACACCCGGGGCGATGTCGCCGATGCGCGCACGCCCAAGGGCGGCGTGCTGGTGGTGGGCGTGGACTCTCTGCTCACCAGCCTGGCGCGCTGCTGCCGTCCGGCGCCGCCGGATCAGATCACCGGCTATGTGACCCGCGGCAAGGGCGTGGCGATCCACCGCGTGGATTGCGCCAATCTTCGTGAGATGGCCCGGTCGTCGCCGGAGCGGGTGATCGCGGTCGCCTGGGGTGAGCCGAGCGCCGCGCCCGGCGGCAAGGCGGCGCAGTATCCGGTGGACCTCGTTGTAGAAGCGCACGACCGGCCGGGGCTGCTGCGCGATGTGCTGGAGCTGTTCGCCAAGGACAAGCTGGCGGTGTTGTCGGTGAACCAGCAGATCGGCAAGGGCAAGCCGGCGCGCAATGACTTGTCGCGCATGAGTTTCACCGTGGAAGTGAGCGATGCGCAGCGCCTGAACCAGACCTTGGCGAGCCTGTCGCAGCTGCCGGGCATTCGCAGCGCTCGTCGGCGCTGAAAATTTTTGGGGCGCGCTCGATCGACGCGACAGCTTCGCCAGATCGAGTTTTGCCCCGTGTTCATGCGGGTTGTGAGGCGAGTGGCGCTTCGGCGGAGAAAGCGCAATCCATCAACTGTGCGTTTATCGCTCTTTTTCCTGCAGATCCATCGACGAGTCTGCAAATCCGGTCTATACTGCGAAGCTCTTCAGGCGCGTAGCTCAGTTGGTTAGAGCACCACCTTGACATGGTGGGGGTCGTTGGTTCGAATCCAATCGCGCCTACCACGAATAACAGACTGTTTGGGGATTTCTTGGGTACTTCCCGGAACCCCAAACATTCGATTGATTCGTGGAGCTGAAGAAGATGGAACCGGCGCAAGGCCGGTTTTTTCGTTTCTAGGTGGCGGCTGTTTTTATCCCCACCCCCCGGTTTGGGGTTTGCTGGATCCGCCCCCGATCTTTTCCCGGACCTCTAGAATCGTTCCAAAGACTAGGGAGCGAGAGAAGATGCCTGGCGCGCAACGAGCGACGATTGCAAACGAAGTAAGCGACGTCATCCTCAGGATGGTGACCAGCGCGGATCAGTATTTCGACCGGCCGTCCTTTGAGATCAGGCAGCAGGAACGGCAGCTCGACAAACTTGCCTGTGTGGACGCGTTTGGCGCGTCCATTCTGAGGGCGCTGTTGGTGCAACTGTACGGTGACCTAGAAGAGTCATTGCACTGGACCAGAAATGCCCGCAAGCTACGCTCCAGTCCCGAGGACTTGGCCACAGTGGACCGCGTAGAAAGTGTCATTTTCACCAATCTGGGTTATTTTTCGCGTGGCGCCAAGCTCCTCGTCGCCCAAAAAGAGCATCATCAGATTGACCAGGCACACCTAATGCTCACTTCTGGAGCATGGGAAGAGCTTGGTAGCCTTTACGGGAAGTTCGTACCGACTGAATTCCCGAGGGCGGTAACGGCGGTGGAAACCGCAAGAAGGTGCAACATGTCCCTTCAGAGCATGGGCGTAACTCAGGACCATCTTCAAGCAGTGCTTGATCTGGCCGGAGAGGTGCTTCGCAAGCACCGACTATTGTTCCTCGAAGATCAGCCGATCATTCGTGATTGCGGTGATGCGGTTCTCTATCAGCTGCTCATCCGCGTGGAGCCTCGAAAAGCCATCGAACTGACCGACGAGGTCATCGATGGGATGATCGATAGGGAGCTGGATGCCCCTGGGCTGACGTTCAGTTTTATCGCGGGGTGAGCGATGCCGATTACTTTCCGTGACATCCAGCAAGTAGCCCAAGATCTACATTCATCCTCGAGTGATGGGGCTAAGAGGTCGGCAGTCAGTCGGAATTTTTACGCAGCTCTTCATGCGGCTGATCATTGGATCGGAACGGTACCGGGTGTCGCCTCCGGCGCTGGTCAGCAAGGCGGGACACACGTCAAGGTTCAGAACCAGCTGAGAGGCCTGGATCCCATTCGGTCTAGTCAAGATCAGCGTAGAAAGGGTATCAAGCTCGCCATAAAGCTTGACGCCCTCAAGACGCGGCGAGTGACCGCTGACTACAAGTTGAAGGTTGACCTGCGCCCGGAAGAGATTGCCGCGCAGCACGTCGAGGCCGACGACTTCCTTCAACTTTGCACCACGGCGCCCTGAACTTCGGACATCGGGTTACCCGTTACTCCGCTGTTCAGCCCCTGGTCGTGCGTGCGCGGCCTCCATCTTTGCGCGCTCGCGGCCTCGGTCGGCCCCGTCGATCCATTTCGCATAGATCTCGAATAGCATCTTCGCGGAACGGTGCCCCATCTGCCTGCTGATGTAGGCCGGATTGACTCCGCCCATCAACGCGATCGTCGCGTAGGTGTGGCGGGTCTGGTAGGCCCGCCGGTGCCGGATGCCGAGGCGGCGAAGCGCCGGCGTCCAGTAGTGGTCTCGCTGGCTGCGCTCGTCGTGCCAAGGTCGACCGGTGTTCGGATTCATGAAGATGATCGCCTCCGGGTCTTTCATGAAGGTGTGGGCCTTCATCACCTTGAGCGCCGACATCGCGCCAGGCAGCAGGTCGACGTTCCGTGTCTGGTAAGTCTTCAATGGCTTTTCCTCCCCCGCCGTGATGGCGCGCTGCACCAGGACGGTCCGATGATTCCAGTCGACGTCCGACCAGCGGAGCGCGATCGTCTCTTCGGGCCGCAGGCCGGTGGCGAACGCGAACTGGAAATACGCATGCACTCGCTCGTCATAGTGCCGCTGCATGTCGGCCAGCACCCGGTCGCGCTCGTCTGAGGTGAGTGGATCCGGCGGCGGCGCCTGGTGCTTGCTGTTCTCGATCCCCTCCATCGGGTTGTCGTCCAGCTTCAGCTCACGGCCAGCCAGTGCGAACACGCCCCGCAGCGGGATGAGGTAGTTGTTCAGGAGCTTCGCTGACTTCCATGGGGTAGCGCCGATCTTTGCGGCCACCGTGCCGTGGGTCAACTGCTTGAACGTCGAATCGGCGCCGAGCAGTTTTTTCCAGACGTCGAGCGCGTTGCGGTACTGGTTCAGCGTGGTGGTGGCCAGGCGCCCCTTTCCGTCGATCCAGAGGTCGCAGATCTGACCGAACGTCGGTTCGCCGGCGCCTCCGCGGGCGAGCGCGGCGGCTGCGTGCGTCGAGTCGGGGAAGAACTCCTGCCAACTGAAGGCTCCTGCAGCGATTGCTCGGTCCAGGTCTCGCTTGATCCGCCGGGCAAGCAGGATGTTCGGGGGGGTGGGTTTGAGTGCCTTGCCGCCGATGGTCAGCCGCTCCCGGTATCGTTTGCCGTCCAGCACGAAAAACAGGCGGATGCTGGATTCTCGGACCTCTATGCCGTCGCCGTTTCGACCCACGCCTTCACTCCCTTCATGCTGATCCATATGCGGCCGTCAGGGCTGCGGCGCCACTGGTGGCCCTCAACCCAAGCAGCGCGTTCGATGCGTTTGCGGATGGCCAACTCGGTCATGCCGAGCGCAGCCGCCGCGCCTTTGATGGTCATGTATTCGGCCGGCGCGACGACCACCATCTCAACGGTTGCAGCATTCATGTGCTACCGCCTTTCTTCATACTTGATGAGCCGATAGAGCTCGCACAGCAGGATGCCGGCGAACACGAACGGGAGCACGAGGCACATCGCGCCAATGAAACACCCGGCGAAGACACGGGAAGGGATGTCGCTCATCCTTGCCCTCCATCAGGCATCGCTGCGGCGGCGAGGACGATGGTGTGCCGAGTGGCGGTGTAGAGCGGCACCGATCCAAGGAACTGTCTGCGGGTCAGCTTTATCGTGACATACGCGCCCAGTCTTCGGTCTGGATGCGTGATCCACGTGAGCGCAGAGGGCGAGACATAGCCCACCGGCTGTGCCACCTGGGGCTGCTCTTCAGGTCGATCTCGCATGTCGATCTGACCTTCAAGGAAGCCCATTCGGTAGGCGTGCTCTTCCTTCGATTCTGCAGGGGTGGGGGTGGCGGCAATCAGTGCCCGCAGATGGTCGGCTCGGATCACGACCGGCAGCGAGTGAACCATGCTCTCCAGGTTGTCCTGGCCATCGTTCTGCCAGTACCAGACATCGGGATCTTCCTGCTGGTGACGATTGACCGCGTCCAGGCGGGCGCGGTAATGGATCATGTCGACCTCAAGCGCTTCGGCGTGAGCACGCCACCCAACAGTCGGCTCGGGGCGGTCCGTCATAGCCACCGGCTGCGCAGGTGCTCCGGAGTAAAGCGACGTGCCGACCGGCAGCGTGTCGATGCCGTGCCCATTGCAGAAGGCGAGCACCTTGTCACCGCTTGGGCGCTGCTCGATCTGAGCCACCGGCTGCGCAGGGGCAGAGGCGAGGGCGGCTTTCCATGCGAGCCACAGCGATTGGACAAGCCCGCTGGCGTAGCGGTCGCTGCGCTTGTCTAGAGAAAAGCAATCGTCCTCAGCAGCCACTCGCGGCTGTTCAATGGCCCAGTCTTCGAACTGCTGGCGCAGCGCTTCGGTATTGGTGGTCATGGTTCAGTCCTCCAGCTTCTTGAATTCGACGACCCAGACCCAGGGATTGGCCTCCCAGGACTCGGTGCCGTTGATGGACTCCCACAGGTCGCGGAAGGCCCTCTGCCCGGTGGGCATCTGCTTGCGGCCGGAGACTGCATGCGGTCCGCCCAGGAAGTAGCCGTTGTGGTTCAAAGTGCAGCCTTCCGCGATGGCATCGGCCTCGCTGATTGCCTTCAACCGCTCCACCCTCACGCCGGTGATCTCCAGCGTGATGCGGCTGGCCCAGGCTGGAAGGAACCGGCCAATCTTGAGCCTCCAGCCCCACAGGTTTCCCGTGTCAGGGCTGACAACGCCGACTCCGGGTCGCTCGGGGTGATCCGCTGCATAGTGCACGGGCGCCTCCCGCATCGGCACGTATATCCACTTGTCGCGGCCGGTAGCCGTCTTGCCATTCGGTCGGCGTTCGCACCACATCCAGGCTGCTTCTTTCACGCGCAGCCGGTCGCCTGGAGCGCCGTAGGGGCATTCATCCGTCATCGGTTCAATGCTGCGCTTCGGCTTGGCGACGCGCCGCGTCTGCGTCTTCGTGCCTGCGAGCAGGGCGCGCACCATGGGGGCGCTGAATAGAATTTGTCGCTCTTTCAAGGGAGTCTCCATGAATGAAAAATCACCACGGGGCGACGTGGTCGAAGAACGGGCGTGGCTTGCGCTGAAGGCCCATGCGATCCAGCAGATCAGGCTCGCCCGTGAGGTGCTTCAAAGCGAGCGGATGCCCGAGACCGACGAGAACATCCTGGGGGTCGCCCAGATCCTGGCCACCAATCGGGTGGCGGAAAAACTCCGCTGACGACCTAGCGCCACCATGGACGAAGACACGTGGAGTGCTGCGGTGCTCGCCGAGCCGATCGGCGAGGGCAAGTTCCGTCCGGTCCTGGTCGTGACGCGTTGCCGCGGCGACGAGGTGTCGGACGTCGCCATCCCTCTTGACGGCGAATACGACAGCCGCCTGGCCGCCGAGGAGGCGGGGAAGGACACGCTGGCAGCTATGGCATTGGGCGGGTGAGTTCACGCGGGCTCCTTCGCAGGCTCCAGCTCTGCCCTCAGTGCGCCGCAGAACTCCGGCCACAGGTCGCGCCAGAAGCCGACTGCCTGCGGGTCATCGCGTTTCTGGATCTCGTACCACGGCTCATCGAAGATCGTGGCAAGCTCGGCAAGGTCGAACCTGGATAGCTTGGCTGAGCCACAAGGCTGCTCGCACTCCCGGTGGATGGCGCCGCACGCGGTAATGAAGGATTGCTCGCCTTCGGCGAGCTCGTACGATCGGTCGTCGATCTCGCCCCAGACGAATCGCGCCTCATCGCGGCCGACCATCCGGCGCTTGCGCATGTCGATCACCTTGCGTTTGATGCCAGCGATGCTCTTCTCGCCGTCGAACTGCTCCAGGCTGAGACCCATGAAGCGACCGAACACATAGTCGAAGTCCAGCCCGATCAGGAACTTCTTGAAGCGCATGCCGGGCGCGTTCCAGTCCTGCGACCAGCTGCCGAAGGTCGAATTGATCAGGATCTCGCCGCGCGGCCAGTCGGTGCCGTCCTCGCGCCGGTCGGACCACTCGCGCACGACGATGGTGGCCCACTCGCCCTTGTTCTTCACGCTGTAGACGTCGGCATTGGTGTGCTTGGTGACGCTCATCGTTGCTCCTGCTGCCCAGGCATCAAGCCTGACCGGTGAAGTTGTCCTAAATGGGCTAGGTGTGAAACAGGGGTAGGAACTAGGATCGCCGACATGTTCAACGGAGGCTCCTATGAATGTGGAATTCCTGAATCAATACCGAGCCAGCTTCAACCCGGAAGGGGTCGTGTTTGCCATCTCCATCAATGGCGAAGCGGCTGCCGGTCGCATCACTCGGCGAGCTCTCGTTAACCTCGCACGTGGCGGGATGGACATGTTGTCGGCGTTTACTGCTTACCGTGACCGCATTGAGGCTGTTTGCCGAGTCAAAATCGCGGGCGGCGCTAGAGGAACCATTTCGCTCACTGAGCGCGACTTCTGACTCCCTCTTGCGTTGGTCTTCTGCTATTGCAATCCAATCGATCGCGCTGTCGGCGCAATCGATCCAGGGGCGGGCCTTGGCCCGCTGGCGGAAGCGGCGGCTGGCCATCATTCGTCCCCGAAGGCGGCCATCCAGAGGCCGACCAGCACCACCAGCACGCCGGCATTGATGCCGAGATAGAGAGCCGCAAGTCCAGCGACAACGAGCATCAGCCCGATCGCGCGTTCTGTGAGCCAGGTCATGCGCCACCTCCGAACATGTCAATCGTTCGGTCGTCGCGCTGCGGCACCTTCTCGCCCATAGGAACGAAGGCAAGGCACTTGCAGGTGCCGTCCTCAAGCTCGCGCCATTCGACGGCATCACCACAGAAGGACGCTCCGAGGATCGGGCACATGTCGTCGTCACCGGCATCGTCCTGATCAACGGTGCCGTTGGCGATCTTGTCGCGCTCACACCGGCCGCACTCGCCGGCAATAAAAGCCTCGCCCTGCGTGCCGTTGCTTGGGATGAACTGCTCGCCGGGGAAAGATCCCTTCATGGGGATGTACTCGCGGCTCATGCTGCCTCCCGCGCTTGTTTTTCGTTGGCGGCTGCCTTCTCGGCGGCCTTCGCCGCCTCCTTCCGCTGGCGCTCATCGGACTCGGAATGAAGCGCCGCCATGAAATCAGGCAACGGTCCACCTGAAATGCCTTCCTCGCGCATCGGCATCGTGAGCACCAGGAAGTTCGGTTCTTTCGGGAAGCGAGTGATAACAACCCCGCTCCCACCCCGCCGTGTCCAGTGCTGGCATCCACTGAAATGGCGTCCTCCGACGAATTTGGCGCCCCTGCCAATAGCCTCGATGTATCTCGCGGCCACGACGCTACGGAGACCATGCTCAAGTCCGTCAACCACCCTGGGAATTACCTTGGCAATGTCCGGGAAGTTGCCGGTGATGTCCGGGTTCCCTGACTGAATGAATGTCTCGATGCCATCAGCATCGTTCCACTCGTCCAGATCCGTGCCTGCAGGCGACTCGATCACCGTCAAGCGGTTGTGCTTCAGACCGACAAACGCGGCGCGTGGCTTCTTCGCGGCGGAGACCAGGGCCTTGGTGCAGGTGAAGATCCGGTGCCGGTCTGCGCGGCCGTTCTTGCAGTAGGCGACGGCCAGTTGGTGCCCGTTTGTTGCGGCCACGATCACGCCGCCTTCAGGATGAGGCTCCACTGCGAAGCCGTTCAGGTAATAGCGGATGTCGTGCTCGGCGCGGAACGGAGCCACAAACGCGAAGGCGCGGGCCGGGAAGATCACCGGTGGGGTAGCGTCGTTGGTGGTGCTCATGCTGGTTGTCCTCTCAAGCTCTTGACCGCCCAGTCACGGGCGCGTTGGCAGGTCTCGGCGTCGAACCATCCGAAGTGGCACTCTTCGACCGGGATGCGCAGGTGGCGGGCCAGGCCGCCATAGGCTGCTGCACGATCCATGCGGCCGGTCTGCCACAGCAGCTCGAATGGCTGCTTGCAGGCCTTGCGGGTCTCGCGCAGCGCCTTGGTCGCCAGCGTTCCCAGCGGGATGCTGGTGAAGGGGTGCATGCCCACGCTCGCGTCGCACGGCTCACACCGGTACATCCAGGGCCAGTCGCTGAACTCCCGGCCGTAGACCTGCAGGTGGTGGAAGATTTCCACCGGCCGGCCACATGCACAGCGCTCCGGCGCCGGCAGCGGGTTCAGCACCCGGCCCGTGGCCGTGCGCGACGGATTCCACGGCGACTTGCCGTGGTCGCCGACGAGCTCGCGGAACTCGGCGGGCACCAGGGCCTGTGCGTCGGCGGCCGAGGTCATGCTGCCTTCTCCAGGCTGGCCATAGCGCGGCGGGCGCGCACGGTGTGGACGTGGTCCGCGATGGCGTTGCAGATGCGGTCGAAGTCGGCGGCGGGGTAGACCTTGGCGGGGCCCTTCACCGGCAAGGTGTTGAAGCCCAGCAGCGCCATGCCTTCACCTCTCATCGTCAGCACGCCATCGAAGGCGGCATTGATGTCGCGCAGGGTCATGGTGCGGACCTGCTCGGGCTGGCGGACCTGCGCGACCGGCTGGGCCACAGGGATGATGGCCTCACGTGCAGCGGCGGCCTTGGCCTCTTCTTCAGCCTCCGCCGCCAGTCGTGCGGTCAACTCGATTTCCTCGCGGCGCAGTGCCCCTGGCAGGGCCGCCTGCAGGTGCTCCAGCACGAGGGCATGCTTCTTCTGGGCTTCCGCCAAGCGGTCGCCGAATGTGTCCACGCTCGGGGCGTTGGCGGTCACGCGGGTGATCGCAGTGCTGATGACCTCCGAGGCCTGCTTTTCGTCGTAGGTCAGCAGTTCGTCGTAGCGGTCGAAGCGGGCCTGCACGCGGGTCTGCCGGTCCGCTTCGGCCTGGGCGATGCGGTCACGCTCGGCCTTCAGGGCGGCCAGCTCTTCTTCCATCTTGCGGCGCTCTTCGGCCAGGCGGGCCGCAGCTTCGGCCTGTTCGCTTGCCACGCGCTCGTTCTCCAGGCGCTGCGCCTCCAGGCGGGCGGCCTCGTCGCGCCGGCGCTGCTCTTCGGCGGCCCGCTCCTGCTCGATTCGAGCCGCCTCGGCCTCTTCCCACAGCTTGGCCTTGAGGGTCGTTTCCAGCTTGGCGATGCCGGCGGCGATCGCTTCCTTGGCCTGGGGCAGCATCTCCTGAAACACTTCCGGGTCGGGCAGGGTGGCGTGCATCTGCTCCGACAACAGGCGGATGTCGGCGGATGTCTTGCCGCAAGCGATGATGACGTTCTGGCTGATCTCGGCGAGGGCTTCCTGAATGCGCATCACGCGGGCGGCTTCAGCGGCAGCCTTGCGCTGGCGCTCCTCTTCGCGGCGCGCTTCTTCGGCCTTGATCTGCTGATCCACCGGCTGCTCGCCGGCCTCCAACTGCTCGGTGATCCAGGCGGCGCGGGCGTCGATGTTCTTTCCCAGCGCCAGCAGCGGCGCCTTGGCCATCTTGCGGGCCTTCTCCACCAGAATGCGAGGGCCGCGCCACGCCGCCCGGTGCTCCACGGCATCCTTCATCCCCTTCGTGGTTTCGACGGGGTAGATCGCATCCTTGGGATAGCGGGCTTCCAGTTCGGCCAGCCCAGCGGAGACGCGGTCGAACTCGTTCAGCGAGTTGCGCACGCGGTCCATGTCCTCAGCGATTGCCAGGGCGTTCTGCTCCTTGGCGATGGTCACGGCCGGGGTGTCTGCCACCGGGTCTTCAAAGCCGGTGGAGTCGTCCAGTTCAAAGGTCATTTCAATCTCCAGGTCAGGTGTCGGTCAGAAGGGCACGTCGTCTTCGTCCAGGTCGGGCGGCGGCGGCGCTTGTCGTTGGCGCTGCGCCGCGCTGGTGCTGGGTGGTGGGGCAGGTGGACGCTTGGCTGTGGCCATCTTGTTGGCGTGGGCCACGAGGAAATCGTCTTCCGCCTCCTGGTCACCTCTGGCCCGCGCCTCATCGATCGCGGCGGCCAAGCGGGCTTTCAACTCGCCAACGGTGGGTGCGTCATAGATCCCAGTGATCGCAGCCTGATACCAGGCATCGCGCTCACTGCCGCCGCCGTGGATGTCCGCCTTGCTCCACAGTTCCAACGCCAAGCCGAACCGAAGGGCGGCATTGCGCAGCGCGTCGCCGATCACCTCTTTCTCGCGGGAGCCGGCGTCCATGTGCGCCTTCTTGTCCGCGTGCCCGTAACCCAGGCGGGTGACACCGCACACGGTCAGCTTGATCCACAGCCCGCCGCCTTCATCGAACTTCGGCAGGCCATCTGCGGTGTAGCCCATCGGCTCCCAGTTCCAGTGCGGATCAGCGTCCAGCAGCAAGTGGGTAGCTGCGGCGTGGCCCACATAGTCCAGGTGGCGCACCTTGGGGTGGTGCCAGCCGCCACAGACGGGGCAGTTGATCTTCTGTTCTGGCGGGCACTCGTTCTGCGCCTTCGTGCCCTTGGGCAGCTTGCTGATCAGCCGCTCCGGCACCGGCTCGCGTAGCAGGGCCAGCCCGCTCGCATTCACAGCTTCGCCTGCAGGCGTCGTCGCTGCATTCATTGCTCTCTCCGTGTCAGGTAATGGCGCGGCCCTGAGGATTCGAACCCCAGACCTACGGGGTAGAAACCCGCTGCTCTATCCGCTGAGCTAGGGCCGCTTAGATCAGGATCAGGCCGGCATCCAGTGCGTGACGATCCAGCCGAGGAAGACGACGATCGGAGGAACGAAGAGTTGTCGGCTGATTCGCTCCAATGCCAGCTCACCCGGCGACTTCTTTTCGTCTTCCGGCATGACTGGCTTGGCGAGATACGCGGCGATCAGGCTGATGCCAATGGCCGCAGGAATAGACAGGCTCGGGATGCCGAAGGTGGGCACGATGAACCAACCCCAAAGGGTCGACAGAGCCCAGCCCTTCAGCACCACGCCAATGGGGGCGATGACAAACAGGCCGAAGCAGACCAGGGCGGCGTTGGTGGTGGTGAGTTGATTCGTTTTCGACATGGAATTGGCTCCAGTTGGTTCAGGTCAGGACTGCCGGCGCAGCCAGCGCCAGCACGATCAGGAGGGCGGCCACAAATGCGCCGCCGATGGTGGTGATTTGGGACAGTGCCGCCTCAGCGATGCTGTCGAGAGGGATGTCTGGCTCGGTCATGGCAGGAGCCCCAGGCGGCCGACGACGTGGACGATCGCCAGGGCTGCCAGTCCGGCGCCGCCCATCACGGCCAGCACCCGCCAGTAGCCCGGCTCACCCGGCTCAGCCTGATAGACCGCCTCGGGGTGGTCCAACTCGCCGGGGCACGTGTCGCAGATGCCAGCTTCGTCCTCATCCCGCAGAGCGATCAATGCGATTGCTGGCGCGGCTCTCATGCGCCACCTCTCGGGCACACGCGCGGCGCGATGAAATCACCGATGGCTGGTCCGACGAGCTGGTTCGTGATTTGCTCGTATAGCCAACGGTCCGGGTGCACGCCGTCCGGGACGAAGAGCTCCCAGTTGGGTTGGGCGCGGGTCCACGCCGACACGTCGATGAGGCGACGGTTCAATTCCGCTGCAACTTCCCGAACGGCGGGCGCATAGGCGTCGTGCGGCGGGTTCGGAGTCTGGAAGAACGTGGTCGCGTTCGCGCGCAGCGTTGCCTTGAAGGCTTCCACAGGGATCTTCTGGCTGTCGTCGTTGATGCCGAAGTTGCTCGCCGTGACAGCGCCGGCTTTGACGTTGGCGATCGGCATCTCGCGAGCTACAGATCCGGCGACACCGTGGTTCTCGACGACGACGCGACCCGGGCCAAAGCGCTGGTCCATGTAGCGCTGCAAGTTGTCGCGCTGGCCGTCTTGGGTGGAGTCGCCGAACATCTGCACGACCGGGGCGGCGCAGGGCGTTGGAGCCGGGGCGGAGGCTTCGTCAGGGCTGCTGTCGCCACCGCCGCCACAGGATGCAGAAACCACCGTCATGGCGCCGGCCAGGAACCAGCCAATATTCCGTCCGTTCATGCGACCTCCGGTTCGTTGGAGGCGACGGGCAGCGGCACGACATTGGAGGTCGCGACGATCTGGCGGACTCGGTTGAAAAACTCGTTGTGGTCAGCGGCAACATCGGAGGCCGCTTCGATGGAGTCTCGCTCGGACTTCAGCCGGCGGAGTTCGACATCAACTGCCCACAGTTGGTTGTCGATGTGTTGGCACGCCGCGCGGGCGGCAATCTCTTTGAACCGCAGTTCGCGCCGGGCCAGTGATGACTGGCGAGGCTCACATGCTTGGCCGCGGTAAGTCTCGGCGGCGTCCCATTTGGTGGCGCGCTGCGCCACCAGGCGATCGCGGCGCTGTTGTGCACTGGCGATGCTGATTTGAATTTCGGTTGCGTCCATCTGCGTTCCCTGTTGCGGGTTGCGATGGATGCAGTATTAGCCTAAGGCTCTTTATTGTCAAGAGCCGAGGGCTAATAGTTGCCGATTTTCTTTCAATGCTCGGCGCCTTGGGCGTCTACGACTTGGCGTCGCGCAGGGCTTTGATCCAGACGGCGTAGCCGGTGGGCGTCAGATGGACGCCATCCGCTTGAAGCGCTCCTGGGATGGGTGCGAGCAGGCGCTCGGCGTCCACGAAAGTGCAGCGAGAGGCCGCCTGACAGGCCGCAGCGGCAAAGTCAGCCGCAGTACGAGCGTCTTGTGGGCTCACACGATGGCCATAGAAATCGATGCGGCCGATAGCAGGCGGGCTGCTCATGATGATTGAGGGGCCCTCAGGAATTGAGGACAGGATTGCCCGATAGGTGGTGGGCAATTGCGCCACGCGTCCCTGCAGTATGTCGTTCGTGCCGATCGTCACGTAAACGCGCTGAGCCCTACGCAGCGAGGGGTAGCGGGGGATGGAAGCCAGCAACTGGTCGCTTCGCATCCAGCCGATCCCGTAGTTGATAGCGGCGGAGTCCACTGCTGCCGTGGCCAGGCTCTGGGTGATGCTGTCGCCGAGAAAAATGGAAGCGCCGGCCGGAACGCTCGCGTCCATTTGGTCGTGGGCACTGAGCAGCCGTTCAATGATGGGGTCGTCTGCCAGCACGACCGTTCCAGGCGAGCTGAGGCGCTTGACGGTCTGTTGGACCTTCCCGGTATTCCAAATGAGACCGAAGAGTGCGACGTGGATCGTAGTCAGGTACGCCAGCGCTGCTGCGCGGTTCGTTCGCGTCAAGGTCTCAGCTCCACCGCGCTTCCACTGCGGTCAACACCGCAACAACGGTCAGCCCGTCCTGCTCACTGCCCAGGCTGGCATAGGACGGATTGAGGGCGTGCGCCTCCCACATGCCGGAGCGGATGGCTCGGAACTGCCGAAAGTGATGCTGCCCAGATAGATCCCGAACCAGTACGCCGTCGCCGGCACGCGCCGAAGCAGCCATCTTGCGGTCAAAGATGAGCCGATCGCCGACGCGTACGCGTGGCGCCATCGAGTCGTCGTTCATGTCTATTGAGAAGAGCGGCGGCAACTCCCTGTCAAGCATTAGATCCTCCCAGACCATCGGTGTTATGGCTTGGAGTCTCTCAGAGAGGTGGCTCATTCCGTGAGCTACCTCGGGTGACGTGTTCGCAATACGTTGACTGGCTGACGCACCGACATCCATCCACCCGCGCGGGAGCCGCAGGCGATCTTCGACATGGCGTGCGAAATCGTCCCCCACTTCCCGGGGCATTTGCGTCTTGCTGTGCTTCGACCGGTTCTTGAGCTGGCTGACTTGCGAGTGTGAGCGGTCGATTGCGTCCGCGAAGGCCTGGATTGAGCCGTGGTCGGCAATCAGACGCAGCAGATTCGCATGGCGGATTTCGGAAATGGTGGGCATGGGCGAATTGGAGAGCCGCCGGCTAATAAAAAGAATTCGCTTGAGGCTATCATTGCTAAGAGCCATGAGCTAATATGCCGCTATGGACATCCGAACCTACCTTTCCAGAGCGCCTCGGGGCGCGAGTGCACGGCTGGCCCGCGCGATTGGTGTGCACCCGGTGATGGTCAGCCAATGGGCGGAAGGCGTGAAGCGTGTGGCGATCGGGCGGTGCGCCGCCATCGAAAAGGCGACAGGCGGCCAAGTTCGACGTTGGGATCTTCGCCCTCTTGACTGGTGGGAGCAGTGGCCAGAGCTGATCGGCGCGGAGGGTGCGCCCGAAGTTCCGACGGAACAGGTTGCCTAAGCCATGGCCCCCGCTCAATCCGACCAATGTGCCAACTGCTCGAAGAGTCGAGCGGCTATGGCGAAGCAGGAATGGGAGTGCAGCGCCGTGGAGTGTCCGTGTCGGCCGGTGTGCTGGGCCGGTGAGCGCGTGGTGAAGCGCGTGGCGGTGGCGAAGGTGCCGAACCACGTGGCCGAACTGCTGGACCGCCTGGAGCTTTGAGCGATGCGCGGTCACTTCGACTTCGTCCGGAGTTCTTCGGCGCGCAGAAGTCGCGCGTCGGTCTCCAACTGCGCCGCGAGTGATCGTAGGCAGCGCCGGAGCGTCTCTCGCCACGCCGCCTTCGCCCATTCCAGATCCTGTTTCGTCGCCATCGCGTCGTTCCTTTCGTCAGTGTGGTCAGTGTGTCTTCGCGGAGTCGCCCAGATCCCAGAAGGTCCCATTTGCCGTCTCCCACTCCAAGTGGGAACGGATGGGTCTGGGCGTCTCCGCGAGGTCATGAACCTCGGCTGTCTTTCAACCTGAGTGGGAGCTCGAAATCATGGGAGCAAGTCTCTCCTCCAAGTGGAGGAAACCGGTGGATACCGGACAAAACCCGGCGCAACCTGAGAAAACCGAATTCGACCTGGAGCAGCTGGACCAGCGCCAGATCGAAGCCTTCGATCTCTCGCGCTGCCTGACTGAAGCAATGCGACACGACCCGCGCACGGACCAAAAGATCGCCAAGGCGATCGGGGTCAGCAAGGGCTACATGTCGAAGTGGATCAGCAGCGTCGGCGCCGAGCAGCTGGGCCGGTTCGCCCGGTTCTGTCTGACCACCGGGCACATCGGCCCCATTCAGAAGCTGGCCGATGAACTCGGCTTCGAACTGAAGCCGAAGCGGCAGCGGCGGCCTCGCCGCCTCAAGCCCATCGCCAACGACTGATCCCGCCGAGGGGGAGCCATGTCCATCTATTCCCGCCGCCAGATCACGGCGCTTTACCGCTCGCTGCTTCTCACCATGTCACGAGACGACGCCATGCAGTTGACCGCGAAGCAGTTCAACCAATGCATTAACACGGTGGAGGCGGTCATCACCCAGTCGGCTGTCACCGGCTATCTCCAGGCGCTGGGACTGGACAGCGCGCCAGCGCACGAGCTGCTCAAGGCTGCGGCAAACGCCTTTGGCATCACCGTTGAAGCACTGGCTGTCGCGGTGGAAGAGCAATACGACGCAATGGGGGCCTGAATGCTCAAGCAGCTGATCATCTATCGCATCGGCGCCGACTGGGCTCCGAATGCGGATCTGTTCATACAGTCGCTGGAGCGTGAAGCCTTCGAGCCCTGCGGCAGTACGCAGGCCCTGTCGGCGGGCTGGGTCCCCCCTCGCGGTGAGCCTGGCGCGCCGCTGTTGGAGCAGGTGCACGGCCACTGGTTGCTGACGCTGCGGATGGAGAAGCGAATCCTTCCGACGAGCGTCATCCGCGAGCACACCGGGGAGCGGATGGACCAGATCGAGGACGAGACCGGACGCCGGCCGGGGAAGAAGCAGGCCAAGGACATCGCCGAGCAGGTCACGCTGGAGCTGCTGCCGCGCGCCTTCACGACCCAGTCCCACCTGAAGGTGTGGATCTCGCCGACGCAGCGCCTGCTGATGGTCGAGGCGGCAAGCATCGGCAAGGCGGACGACCTGATCACGCTGCTGATCAAGGCTGACCCATCAATGAGCCTGCACCTGCTGCAGTCGGCCCAGGCGCCGGCCGCGTGCATGGGCGCCTGGCTGATGGACGGCGTGCCGCCCGAGGGCTTCACCATCGACCGCGACTGTGAGTTGAAGGCCGCCGACGAGATGAAGTCGGTTGTGAAGTACGGCCGGCACGACCTGGACACCGAAGAACTGCGCAGCCACCTTGCGAGCGGCAAGATGCCGACCCGCTTGGCGATGACCTGGAAGGAGCGGATCTCCTTCACGCTCACGGACACCCTTCAGTTGAAGGGCATCAAGTTCCTGGACTTGGTTTTCGACGGCCGCGACAAGCCGGCCAAGGACGAGGCCTTCGATGTGGACGCGGCCCTGGCCACCGGTGAACTGTCGCAGCTGATCCCGGCGTTGATCGAGGCGCTGGGCGGGGAGCTGGACTTCATCGACCAGTCCAAGAAGGCGGCCGCCGATTCATCAGATTTTCCAACCGTCAGCCTCAGTGGTGGCGGCGAGGGCGGACTTCACCTCGGCGCGAATCGCAGGGTCCTCGGAGTCCGGAACGAGGATGGTGAGGACCGGTTGCTGTTTGTTGGCGCGGATTCCTCTCGGGCTGTCAAGCACGATCAGTCGGGCGACGTAAGCCTCCAGAGCAAAGCCGTGCTTGGCTCCATTGAGAACGATGGTGCCGAAATCGCTGGCGTCGAATCCATGCACGTCGCGCAATTGAATGGTCTTGTCCATGTTGATGGTCTCCCTGCTGGTGAAGCGGGAAGTATCAGGCAGGTGGATCTATGAGGTATCCCGCAACTCAGTGGCTGGGGATTGTTGGAGTTCTCACATGACGACTCGACTCACCACCGCGCAGTCTCAGCTCCTTGCTTTCGTCCGCGAGTACCGCCGAGAGCACCACACCTGCCCGACACGCGCCGAGATGACAAAGCACTTCGGCTGGGCCTCGGCCAATGCAGCGCAGGCCCACCTCAAGGCCCTTGAGCGCAAGGGTGCCATCCGCATCGGAGCCAACAAGGCCCGCGCGATCTTTGACCTGGAGACCGTATGAGCATCCCGACCCCACGCGAGCCGGCGGATCCATTCCGCTTCCCTATCCCGGCGCCCGCACCGGCCCCCGCGCCGGCCAACCAACCCGCGCCGAAGTTGGTGACCTGGTCGCCGCCTTGCGCTCACTTCGCGCGCACGTTGGGAGGCAAGCCCGCATGAAGCGAGACGCCTTCACGATGCCGTTGGACCTGGGCCGCGAGCTGATCATCGACAACTTCGCTGGCGGCGGCGGCACCTCGACCGGCCTGGAGCAAGCTTTCGGGCGCCCGGTGGACATCGCGATCAATCATGATCCCGAGGCACTGGCGATGCACGCCATCAACCACCCGCACACGCTGCACCTGTGCGAGTCGGTGTGGGATGTGAATCCCGTCAAGGTCACGAAGAACCAGCCGGTGGCGCTGGTGTGGCTGAGCCCTGACTGCAAGCACTTCAGCAAGGCCAAGGGCGGCACGCCGGTGGCGAAGCACATTCGCGGCCTCGCCTGGGTCGGCATGCGCTGGGTGGCGCTGACGAAGCCCCGCGTGCTGATGCTGGAGAACGTCGAGGAGTTTCAGGATTGGGGCCCGCTGATCATCGAAGCGGACGGTACCGCCCGGCCGGATCCGGCCAAGAAGGGCAAGACCTTCGAGTCGTTCGTCCGCCAGCTGCGCCAGCACGGCTACGCGGTGGAGTGGCGAGAGCTGCGGGCCTGCGACGACGGGGCCCCGACGATCCGAAAGCGCCTCTTCCTGGTGGCGCGCCGCGACGGCCTGCCGATCCAGTTCCCGGACCACCAGTTCGGCAAGCCCACCTCCGCGGAGGTGCAGGCCGGGCGGCGGCAGGCTTGGCGCACCGCCGCCGACTGCATCGACTTCAGCCTCCCGGCGCTGAGCATCTTCGGCCGGAAGAAGGAGCTGGCCGAGAACACCCAGCGGCGGGTGGCGAAAGGACTGTGGCGCCACGTGCTCACCAGTGCATCCCCATTCATCGTGGGGGTAGGGGGGCGAATGGGGCAGTCACCGGAGCGGAGCATCCACCAGCCCGCGCAGACCATCACTTCGAAGGCCGATTCTTGCCTCGCTACGCCGGTGCTGGCCCCGTTCATCGGCGACCAGTCGCGGCCCGCCGAAGGGCGCACGGCCGCCGCCAATGAGCCGCTGCGCACTGCGTGCGCTCAGGTCAACGGTGGCCACTTCACCGTCGTGGCCCCGGCCTTGGCCCCGATGCGCGGCACCAGTGATGCGCACATGGGAGGCCACAGCGTGGAATCGCCGCTGTCCACGGTATCGGCCCAGGGTACGCATCACGGATTGGTGGGTGCGTACATGGTCAACACCCGAAACGGCGAGCGGCAGGGCCAAGAGCCGCGCGTCCGATCAGCAAATGAGCCTTATTGGACGGTTACCGGGCTGGGATCACAAGGGGCACTGGCCCAACCGGTGATGACGCCTTTCGTGGCTGGGCTGGCTCACGGCGCGCGACCGGACGGGAGCGATTCGGGGGATCGGTCTCACACCGCTGATGAACCGCTGCGCACTATCCACGCCGGCGGCGGCAACCAGTCTGTGGTCGCTGCGCACCTCACACACCTCACCCACCATGGTGAACGCTGTGGGTACGGGGTGGACGAGCCGTTCAAGACGCTCACGTGCGCCAACCGCGGTGAGCAGGCCCTCATTTCCGCATGCCTGGAGCAGGCAAACGGCGGCTTCTACGACGGTGACGGCCGCGCCGCCAATGAGCCGCTCAGCACGATCACCGCCGCCGGCAGCAACCAGCGCCTGATTACCGCCTATGCGGTGAAGTACTACAGCAACGGCGGTCAATGGCAGGACCTGGACGACCCGATGCACACGATCCCGACCAAGGGCCGCATGGGGCCGGTGCAGACGATGCAGGTCCCAGCCGCCAGCCTGGCGCCGGAGCATGCCGAGCGGGCCAGGCAATGCGCCGACCTGCTGCACAAGTACCTCCCAGAGCACTTTGCCGAACCGGCCGAGATGGTGATGGTGCACCAGCGCGGCCAGTGGTGGGTGCTGGTGGACATCACCCTGCGGATGCTCAAGCCCCGCGAGTTGTTCAACGCTCAGGGGTTCCCGTCGACCTACGTCATCGACGAGATCCCGGATCCGGCGCACCTCTTCCGCGATGGCGTCCAGGCGGCGGACCCGCTGAAGGTACCGCGCCGTCCGCTGACCGCGACCGCCCAGGTCCGCATGTGTGGCAACAGCGTCAGCCCGCCCCAGGCGCGGGCGCTGGTGGAGGCCAACTTCCGCCACGAGAGCCTGATCTATCGGGAGGCCGCATGAACCCCTTCAGCGACGACTACGTCCCTGTGATGGCGATGCCCACTGCGCGTGAGCGCGGAGCCGCGGTGACGAGCCGCAAGCTGGCCGCGCTGAATCAGGCGAAGTTGGACTTGCACGGCTCACTGCCGGCGCAGACCCTGACGCCGGAGCAGAAGCAGGCCGGTCGGGACAAGGACCGCGTGATCCGCGCGGGAAGGAGGGTGTGATGAGCCGTTCAGTACCAGCCGTTCATGTCGGTGAGTTCAAGCGCGGCCCTGATTCGCTGAGGCGCCTCGTCCCACCCTCGAGGGTCCTGGATGAACACGGTCAGCGTCGGTCTATCGCGGAACACAGGGAAGTCAGTCCGCGCCGCGTACTTGGTCGTTCCCAGGCGGTACGCGACGTCAATCCCTGCCGGGAATGCGGCGCTGGCGATTCGAACAGCCTCAATGCCAATCATGTCCACGAGGTGGAGGGATTCCTCGTGGGCGAGCTTGTTCGGGGTCACGGTGGACACCTCGCTGTGTTGTGCGTCCGCAGTGTGCGCCTTCTTCGCTCGAGCAAGGCTTCTTATTTCAGGCTGCCTATGTCCTGGCTTGTGAAGTGCCGAAGCGAGTCATCCGTCCTGAACTGGGAGAAGTCTCATGCCTCATGACGCAGCACAGACGAGCATTCGCGCCTATTACGAGATCGCTCAGGTGGACCTCTGCGCCAGTGAGCGAAAGGTGCTCGGTGCGATGCAGGTCGGCGAGCTATACACCCGCCGGCAGCTGGAGCAACTCACCTCGATGCGATCGGGGCCCGTGTGTGGCCGCGTCCACGCGCTCATCGAGAAGGGACTCATCGAGGTGCTGGGCGAGCGGATCTGCCCCGAGTCAGGGCGGCCGGTGGAGGCCCTGCGCCTGGTCGCGCAACAGATGGAGCTCGCACTGTGATCGTTGATCCAGATTTCATGGACCACTGGCGGACTGGGATGGTCGCTGACGCCATCGGGGACCCAATGGCGGCGATCTACATCCTGCGCCTCTGGGCCCACTGCCAGGATCGGAAGTCCGACACGTTCGTCATGCCGACCGCCGGGCTGAAGGCCCAGTGCAAGTGCCCGGCGCCAGCTGAGGTCTTCGAGAAGGCGCTGATTGATGCCGGGTTCCTGACGCGCGACGGCGACACGATCTCGGTCAATGGATGGGCCGCAAAGAACGCGTCGCTGATTGCCGCTTGGGAGAACGGGTCCAAGGGTGGACGGCCGAAAAACAACCCAAAGAAAACCCATGGGTTACCCACGGGTAGCCCAGCGGTAACCCAGGGGGAACCCATCGCTAACCCAGACGAAACCGATAAGAGAAGAGAAGAGAAGAGAAGAGAAGAGGGGAACAATACCCCCGCCGCTGGCGCGCCGGGTTCGTGCTCCACCGCGACCACTGGCAGGGGCTACACCGCGGATTTCGAAGCCGCATGGTCCGAATACCCGATGCGTGCCGGTGGCAACAGCAAGGTCGACGCGTTCAAGGCCTGGGAGGCCCGCATCAAAGCCGGCGCAACGGTGGGCGAGCTCACCGATGGCGTCAAGCGCTACGCCCGGTTCGTTGAACTCTCTCGAATCGAGCCGCGCTTCGTCAAGCAAGCCGCCACTTTCTTCGGACCAGGCCTGCACTTCCAGGACCCCTGGACCCCACCCGCGACTGCCGCGCTCAACGCCGGGGTCCCGGCGCCGGTCTCTCGCCAGTCGTCACTCGAAGCTCGGAACGCCGCCACGGCCGCCCGGGTGTTGGAGAAGCTGAATGCATGCTGATGAGTACCCCAAGTTCCTCGAGGTCCTGGCGGGTGTCCACGACTTCTACGGCAAGGACATGTCCGACTTCGCGGCTCAACTCTGGATTGAGGCCATGCGGGCATTCGAGCTGCAGCAGGTCTCGAAGGCCTTGTCCGGGCACCTGATGGACCCGGATCGGGGCCAGTTCATGCCAAAGCCGGCTGACATCGTTCGCCAGCTGCAGGGCACCCAAACGGACCGCGCGCTCGTTGCGTGGGGGAAGGTGGCATCCGCAATCGGCCAGGTCGGCGCCTACAGCGATGTGGTGTTCGACGACCCGCTGATCCACCTCTGCATCGTGGATGCGGGCGGCTGGCCAAAGGTCTGCCGCACCACCTACGAGGAACAGAGCTACCTGCAGCACCGCTTCTGCGAGGCGTATCGGGCCTACGCTGGGCGCGGAGCCCCGGCGGAATACCCAAGCCGCCTGACGGGTGCCGGAAGCGGCCCAGACGAGTATTTGAAGGTAGGCATGACTCCGCCGGCTCCGCGCCTCGTTGGCGATAAGGCGCGTGCACGGGAGGTGCTGGCCGGCGGCACCTCGGCGATGCGGATCTCGGCGACACCTGCGGCGCTGGCGCTTCCGGACCTTCGGAGGGTGCCAACGCATGGGAGAGAGGCTGCATGAGCGCCGCCATCCATGCGTGCCAGGGTGGTTGGTGCAAGCAGCGGCAGCGGTGCGCGAACTATCAGCACGGACTGACACCAGTTGGTTGCATCCCCTCGGACCGCCTCTGTGAGCCCGGCCTCGATGGCGAAAGCCATACGGCGCTTGTCGTCCAACTTGCACACATCGAATGGCGCGACGGCGCCGCGATCAATCCAACGTCAATTTCTGAGGTCAAGGTCCCAACATGAACGAACGTCCGAACCCGTGGGGCTTGACCCCCAAGGAAATGCAAATGTGCGAACTGCTCGTGGAGCATCAAGGCGTGAAGCGGGTGGCTCACAAGTCCGGTGGGATGAGCGACGCCACGATTAGGAAGGCGCTGCGAAATGCCAGGAAGAAATCCGGCACGCTGACGCTCGTCGGGCTTGCTGTGGCATTCGATCGGACACAGCGAGGTGCGGAATGAGCGACCCGGTGCGAAACGGAATTGGTCGAATTGGACTGCCTGGATACGGGCGGGTGCTCGGCGCGGCGCTGCGAGCGCCCATCCCGGCCGGGCGGGTGGCTGAACTGACAGGCGTCAACGACAACACCGCCCGCATGATCATGCGGAAGCTGAAGGCGGTAGGTCTCGTTCACGTTGCGGCGTGGTCGAAGCGGGAGACGAAGGGCTATGAGCCGCTGTGGGGATACGGCGACAAAGTCGAGCCGCCCTATCCAGGTGGGCGTCGCCGGCCCCAAGGATCTCGCACGCGGAATCTCGCGTCGCAGGCGATCGTGCTCGCCGTGATCCTGCGTCAGCTTGACCTGGAACCGACCACCATCAAGCGGCTGGCCGAGGTCTCTGGCATGAACTGGAACGACCTCAACCGGATCCTGAAGTCCTGGGAGGAGGACGGTCTGGTGCGAGTTTCGGATTGGGACCCGCCGGTGGCTGGCGGAACTCCCTCGCGGATGTATTCCGTGGGATTTGGACCCAGCCCCAAGCGGCCAAAAGCGAAGTCGGCGTCTGAGCAGTGCCGGCGCTACAAGGCCACGAAGGAAGGGAGGGCGGCCATGTTGACGATGATCCGGGCGACGGCCGCGAATGACCCGCATGCCCAGGAGGCCGCATGAGCGATCCAATCCGTGGACTCATTCCCAACGTCGCGGAGGGCAAGGCGCTGATGCAGGTCTTCTGGCGTCAGGTCTGCTCGCTGATGCGAAACACCCGGCAGGGCGTTGTCATCGTGGCATACATCCCCCAGAGCCGTGACCAGCAGAAGATCTACCACTCCGCCCTCAACGACCTGGCGAAGCAGGTGGAGATCGACGGCGCGCGTCACACCGCGGCCGTCTGGAAGCGCCTGACGCTGGCCGCCTTCTTCGAAGAGACGCGTGAGATGCCCGAATTCCGCGAGGAGTGGCGCGCGCTGGGAGCGCTGCTGATCCAGGGCCAGATCTTGACGACGGTCACGTCGACCGATTTCTCCAAGGTGCTGGCCAGCGCGTACTTGACGTTCCTGCATTCCCTCGGCGACGGGCAGGGCGTGCAGTGGAGCCCCACCAGCCTGGGCCGCGAGGCTGCGAACGATTCGAGCGCCGATGGCGCGAAGGCGGCAGCATGAACAGCAAGCACGTCCGCGCCATCCTGCTTCAGACCTTCCAGTCGAAGGCTGTCATCGTCGTGCCAGAGTGCAACTGGACCGGCTACGAGTGCGATCTTCTGGTCCTGCACCAGAGCATGCGCATCGTCGACATCGAGATTAAGGTCAGTCGCGCCGACTTCAAGCGCGACGCTGCAAAGGACAAGTGGTGGCACCGCATGAACTGGTTTAGCGAGGGCCCGGAGCTTCCGCGCACCCACCCGCCGAAGGTATGGAAGCACTACTTCGCAGTGCCTGAGGCGATCTGGAAGCCTGACTTGGCGGAGTTCCTGCCGTCACCTGCGTCGGGCGTAATCGTCGTCCGCGAACGCGGCGCGCGGGTCATCGCTGAGGTGGTGCGCCGCGCGACGCCCGACCCTGGTGCTGAGCGTCTGGACGGTCGCGTATGCGTAGATCTCGCGCGGCTGGCAGGCCTGCGAATGTGGCAGGCGCTGGCAGAGAGGGACGCCGCACTCCAAGCGGCGAACGACGCCCACCACCGACTGGAGGCCGCCTAATGCGCGAGACCGAGAAGCAGCAGCGCACGCGCCTGGCGGCCGGTCTGCTTGGCTGCCAAGCCGCCGAGGTGCAACAGCGGGTGAGGGCGATGGACCAGGTCCAGCGCCAGAGCCTCACCGAGGCTGTGGACTGGGTGGCTGATTACGAGTTCACCGAGCCGGAAGCGGGGTGGCAGCAATGAAGCGCAGCGCACCCATGAAGCGGACGCCATTCAATGCCAAGCCGCCGGCGGAGCGCAAGCCACCGAAGCCGAAGAAACGCGTCTGCGCCGCCGCCGGCTGCCGTGAGCGCTTCATCCCTCGCGGGGAGAAGCACCGCGCCTGCAGCGCCGATTGCTCTGAGAAGGTGGTGGAGCAGGACAAGGCCAAGGCCGCCAGGGTTGAGGCGAAGCGGCTGGCCGTGCTGGCTGCCGAGGACAAGCGCAACACCCGCACGCAGTTGGAGGCGCTGAAGAGTCTGAAGGAGCTGCGGGCCGAGGCCCAGGTCGCGTTCAACAAATACATCCGCCTGCGGGACCGCCGCGCCGGCCACGCGTGCATCTGCTGCGGCCAGCCGCTTAACTGGACCAGCAGCCTCACCGGCGGAGATGTGGACGCCGGGCACTTCCTATCCCGCGGCGCCAGGCCGGAACTCGCCTTCGACGAGCGGAACGTGAACGCTCAGCGCAAGGGCTGTAACCGCACCGGTGGCACGACCTACCTGAGGTTCCGGGCCGGGATGGTTGCTCGCTACGGAGAGGAGGTGGTGGCTGATCTGGAGCGCCCGCACGCCATGCCTCACCTGAAGCACGACGACTACCGCCAGATCCGAGACACCTACCGGCTGAAGGCCCGTGCGATCGAGAAGACTGCCGCCAACGATTCCGATGGATTCTCTCGCGCAGCCTGATCTTCTCCCTAGCATGCCCACGCCATGCGCACCTGAAGGAGCGGAGCAAATGGCGCGACAAATGACAGAGGTGAGGGTGGTCGAGCAGCTGGAGCTGTTCGGCTGCGTTGTCGCGTCGGCGCTGATGCCGGCACGGCGGCCCCGCATCGCTCGCCCCGCCGCCAATGAGCCGGAATACCACCAGCTCACCCTGGCGCCGGAGGATGGATGCAACGACCTGCTGCCGCGCCTGGTGCTGGACGAGGACAGCGACTACCCGGTGCACCGCCTGACCAGCGCAGCCCAGTGCGGTGTGCCGAAGGACATTGGTCCCGCCAGCATCTTTGCCGCCGGCGCCGCGGCGTGCCTGTCCAACCTGATGGGCACCATCCGCCAGGACCAGCCGGAGCCAATCCATCGTCGGATCGTCCGTGAAGCCGGCCACGTCGTGCACCGCTCCATGCGGGTCCAGGACACGGACGAATGGATGGAGAAGGAACGCCAGCGCCGCGCCCGCCAGAAGCCGCCCAAGCCGCCGAAGCAGAAGTTCAAGACGAAGGGGAGCCGGGTATGGGCCGACGCACGCAGTTAGGCCAGAAGCGCCGCCCAGCGCCTCCCGACCATCTGCTGGAACAGATGTTCCTCACCTTCGCCCCAGCGCCTGAGGTGCTGGAATGGCTGAAGGCGGAGATCCTGGAAGACACAGGAAAGCTCCACAACCCAGAGCACCAGCACATCCTGTCGGTCGACCTGCAGGTGCTGTGGGCCAGTGGCCCGTCGCGGTCCAAAGGCAAGACGGTCATCGGAACCGCCGAGCAAGTCGCCTTTCGCGCCTCCCAGTGGATCAAGGGCCGCCAGGAGCAGCAAATGCGCGACTGGTTCGGCCGCGTGCCGGATTACCTGATCACCCTTGATGCCGGCTATTGCAGCCGATGCAGTGACACCGCCTTCTGCGCACTCGTCGAGCATGAGCTGTATCACATCGCCCAGAAGCGAGATGAGTTCGGCGGGCCTGCGTTCACCAAGGACGGGGAACCGAAGGTTGAGATCACTGGCCACGACGTGGAGGAGTTCGTGGGAGTCGTTCGTCGCTATGGCATCGGAGACCCTGGTGGGGCGCTCGCTGCATTGGCCGCCGCTGCCCGCTCCGCTCCAGAGGTCGGCGAGCGAGAAATTGCCGGCGCCTGCGGAACCTGCCTCATGAAGGTCGCATGACCAAGACCAGCCCCCGACTGAAAGTGTCCCCATGGCAGCCCTGACCGAAGAGCAAAAGGTCTTCATCGTTCAAGCACTTGCGTGTTTCGATTCCCCTGCGACGGTCGCCGCCGCCGTCAAGGAACACTTCGGCATCATCGTCAGCCGGCAGCAGGTGGAGAGCTACGACCACACGAAGGCTTGCGCCAAGGGGGTGGCGAAGAAGCTGGTGGCGTTGTTCAACGAAACCCGGGAGCGCTTCCTCAAGGACGCAGCGGCCGTGCCAGTAGCCCGGCAGGTCTATCGCCTTCGGGTGCTGCAGCGCGCCCTGGACAAGGCGGAGAAACAGGGCAACGCGGCAATGGTCCTGCAGATCCTGGAGCAGGCGGCCAAGGAATCCGGGGGCGTCTTCACGAATCGTCGCGAGCTGACGGGCGCCGGAGGTGGACCCATCCAGCAGCAGAGCGTGACGCCGGAGCAGGTGGCCGCGGAGGTGCGGCGTGTCCGCGAGGATTACTGACCCCGCCAAACGCGTCGCCGCCGCCGGCTGGGCCCGGGAAGACCTTTACGAGTTCTCGCGGTGGATGTTCTTGGAGCGCAAGGGCTTCAAGTGGCAGCGTGCGCGCCATCACCAGCTGATCTGCGACGCCCTGATGAAGGTCTACCGGGGTGAGACCAAGCGCCTGATCATCAACATTCCGCCGCGCTACTCAAAGACCGAGCTGGCGGTGGTCAACTTCATCGCCTGGTGCTTCGGCAAGCATCCGGATTGCGAGTTCATCCACACCAGCTACAGCACGCCGCTGGCGGTCAACAACTCCACCCAGGTGCGCAACCTCATCCAGCATGAGGCCTATCGGGAGATCTTCACCGGGACGGAACTTGCCACCGACGCAGGCCACCACTGGAAGACCACGTCCGGCGGGGTGATGTATGCCACTGGCTCAGGCGGCACCATCACTGGCTTCGGCGCCGGAAAGATCCGCGACGAGTTCAGCGGCGCCATCGTCATCGATGACCCGCACAAGGCCGACGAGGCGAACAGCGACACGGTTCGGGGCGGGGTCATTGAATGGTTCAAGAACACCCTGGAAAGCCGGGTCAACGATCCGCGGACGCCGATCATCGTCATCATGCAGCGCCTGCACGAGTCGGATCTCGCCGGCTGGCTGCTGGGGGACCGTGGCCGGGACATGGACGGGCCACCGGTGCCAGGCGGGAACGGGGAGGTCTGGGATCACCTGTGCCTGTCCGCCTGGAACGACGACGGCACGCCCCTGTGGCCGGAGAAGCACAGCGCGGCTGAGCTGCAGCGCATGGAGAAGGCGAAGCCCTACGTCTTCGCCGGCCAGTACCGGCAGCGGCCGTCTCCGCCAGACGGCGGGGTGATCAAGCCGGACATGATGCAGATCGTGGACGTGATGCCGCCAAACGTGGTGGAGTGGTGTCGCGGGTGGGACTTGGGCGCGAGTACCGGCGGCGACTTCACCGCGGGCGGGAAGGTGGGACGACTGGCTGACGGCCGCTACATCATCGCGGGCATGGTGCGCGAGCAGTTCGCCACCGACAAGCGCGACGATCTCATCAAAACCACCGCACGCAATGACGGGATGCTGCTCAAGCAGAGCCTGCCACAGGACCCGGGCCAGGCGGGGAAGTCGCAGGTCCTGGCCTTCGCCAAGCTGCTGGCCGGGCACAACGTGCACTTCTCACCAGAGTCCGGCGACAAGGTCGTCCGCGCCACGCCGCTGGCGAGCCAGATCAACGCCGGCAATGTGCTGATGCTGAAGGGCCCATGGAATGAGGCCTTCAAGGACGAGTGCCGCCTCTTCCCGAACGGCAAGTACGACGACCAAGTCGATGCGGCCTCGCGTGCCTTCAATGGCCTGCTGCAACCGGCGGTGGGGGTTTTCACTTGATCCCGTCGCTATAGTCCTCGGAAGGGAGGACTACATGACCGATTCGATCATTGCCGCCATCATTGCGGCTTCAGCAGTCATCGTCACATCGATGGTTTCCAACTTTCTCGGAGAGGCGTTTAAGCGTCACCGAGAGAAGGTGAGCGTGGCGTCGGGCCTTGTCGGTGAGTTATGCGCGTACCGCGAGAACATCGATCCCGCGAAGACGGTCTTTGGCGCTGCGAAAAATATGGCGTTGGGTGGTCAACATCTTCCGATGCAGAAAATCCCGCTTCAGACGAATCGCTTCTACGAAGCAAACATCTCGAAACTCGGGATGCTTGGCCCACAGATCGCGGGCGATGTTGTCTATGTCTATGGTCACATCCAGGCCTACATGGTCTTGGCGTCGATGCTTCATGAGGCAGAGGACGCAAAACACCTGGCCGGCATGCTGTCGATGATGCTTCTCTCTATTGAGAAGGCAGAACGGCGAGGTGACCCGCTCCTGGATGCGCTGAAGGCCATCGCGCAGTCGAAGTTCCGGCGGTCGTTGCTGCGTCCCTAGCATCCGGCCGCATGGCCGACCTCATCACCAATACCTACGACCTCACGCAGCTTTCACGAGACCGAAACGACCTGCTTTCGGAGTTGGTGGGCTCGCTGGACGCGAAGCGCCCGCACGCGTGGCGGCAGTACGGCTACAAGACCGACCTCAGCTTCCAGGACTTTCGCCAAGCCTACGAGCGAGGCGGCCCGGCCCATGGCGCCGTCCACAAGATCCTTGGCAAATGCTGGGAGAAGTTGCCGCGCATCAAGCAGCCTGACGCGGACAAGGTCACGCCGTGGGAAAAGAAGATCACGGCGCTGCTCAAGCCGATCAATGGCTGGCAGAAGCTGATGGGCTTCGATCGGCGGAACTTGGTTGGACGATTCTCCGCTCTGATCTATCGGGTGGCGGATGGGAAGCCGCTCAGCGAGCCGCTAGAGAAGGGCTCGGCCCTGAAGGACCTGATTCCGATCTATGAGAACCAGATCAAGGTCACGGACTGGCACTCCGATCTGCAGGACCCGGACAACTACGGCAAGCCCCGCATGTTCCAGTACCGCGCCCGCGGTGATTCCCTCAGTGGGGACAACCAGGGCCGGCCGGAGATGTGGGCAGACGTCCACCCATCGCGCGTGCAGATCCTCGCGGAGGGGGCAGACGGCGACGATTTCTTCGAAGGCGTTCCGCTGCTGAAGGCTGGCTTCAATGCGCTGGTTGACCTCGAGAAACTGCGCGGCGGTGGCGCCGAGTCTGCCCTGAAGAACGCGGCTCGGACGATCGTGGTCAAGTTCGACGCGGCTGCCAGCCCCCAGGTCATCACGTCCAATCCTGATGGCACGCAGTCCGCGAAGAGCGTACGGCAGATCATCGAGGACCAGACCAAGGCCTTGAACAGCAATCAGGACACCAGCATGGTGCTGCAGGGCGGCGAGGCAACGACGCTGCAGACGCAAGCCTCCGACCTGTCGCCCCAGTGGACGATCGCCGCCAATGAATTCGCCGCCTCGGTGGGCCTGCCGTTCACGATCCTGTTCGGCCAGCAGACCGGGCGCCTGGCCAGCGATGAGGACCAGAAGGACTACGTCGCGCGCGCGGTCGGCCGACAGGTCAACACCCTGTCGCCCATGCTGACGGAGTTCGTGCGGCGCATGCAGGCGTGCGGGATCATCGACGCCGGTGATTTTGAGATCGAGTGGCCAGACTTGGGCGCGCCGACGGACGATCAGCGCCTGGACAACGCCGGCAAGATGGTCGCCGCCAACAAGACGGCGTTTGATGGCGGGTCGACGGAACCCATCTTCGACATCAACGAGATCCGCACGGCGGCAGGCTATGAGGAGCGGAAGGACGGGGGCGACGAGTTCCGTGAGGGTAACCCTGCCAGCGACCCTAACGCTCCCGGCAACAAGGTCGAGGGTGACGATCCGAATGGCACCAAGACTGCCCCCGCGCCGGCGCCCAAGAAGTGAAGCGGCGCACGCCCAACCCAATCGTCCCGGGCAGCATCACCGATCGGACCGGGACCTTCAGCATCCGGCGCCGCGCCGCGCGGGAGATCGAGCGGCGGTTCGAAGGACTCAAGGCGCAGGTGCTGGAGATCTTCGGCCGGATCCGCACCTACAGCCTGAACGAGGCCTCCGGCCGGGTGCTGTACGGGCTGACCGCTGAGGAACTCACGGCCCTGAACGGAGAGCTGCAGGCCGCGCTGGACTACTGGGTCGCCACGGGTCGCCAGAGCGCCAACAGCTTCTGGTGGTCAACCTTCGTCTCCGAGGCCTCCCAGCTCGGCACCGCCCAGACAGCGGCGAACCTCACCAACCTGTCAGAGGCCTATGCCGCGGCGCGGAGCCTGGCGCAGATCGTCATGTCGGAGCCATACCGCAACCGGGTCGGCATCGCGCAGGTGAAAAGCTATGAGCACTGGACCGGCCAAGCAGCCGCGGTCAAATCAGACCTTGCCCAGGTCATCGGCAGCGCAGTGGCAGACGGTCGCAACCCGAAGGAGGTGGTGACGCTGCTGTCCGAGCGACTCGACGTGTCGAGATCCAAGGCCAAGGCCTTCGCGCAGACCGACATCACGGACAGCTTGCGCCAGGCGCGCTGGGCGGAGAGCGACGCGGCGACGGAGGAGTTCGGCCTCAACATCGCAGAGCTGTGGACCTCTGCTCTGCTTCCCACCACACGCCCCTGGCACGCCAGCCGGCACGGCCGCGTGTACACCACCGCTCAGGTCCGCGAGTTCTACGAGCAGCGAGGCAACCGGTACCAGTGTCACTGCTCGCAGACCGAGTGCCTGCTCGATGGAGACGGGAAGCCGATCCTCACCACCCGCCTTAAGCAGGCGATGGCGAAGGAGAAGGAGGACTGGCGGCCAGCGGCCTAGTGCAGGCGCTGCGAAAGTTCCTGAGCATTGAGGATCCGGCCCGCCAGTGTGCGCCAGTCCAACCACTGCGCGTGATGGCTCAGAAGCCTATCTACTTCGTATGGCAAGTCCTCGCCCGCAGCGTCCGCCACCGCCATTCGTCGCTTCAGGCACCGCAAGAGATGGGCTGCGGCGTTCAGCAGCCGTTGCTGGAGTTCAACCCCCAGCCCCGAGGCTCGCAGATCGCGAGTGGCGCTGGTGAGGTCTTGGATAGCGTGTTCAGGGTCTGTCATGGTCAGCCTTTGAGTGACAACCCGGACCGTAGCTCACGGTGTGAGGTGTTTTCCCCCAGATCTCGCGCCTCCCTAATATTTGGATTCGTGAGGGCCAGCTCCCTGACCGCTGGTGTGAAACATGAGACCTCTCCCGGCTCTCGTGGGGCCAAGGGCGGCACAGAACAGCACCACAGTAACGCCCTCACACCCCATACCAGCTGTTGCGCCTGAGCCTAGATGCGCAGCGGCGTAGATGTCACCACCTGGCCAGCGCCCTTGAGCACCCAGTCGATCATCAGGATGAACGCCGTAACAGATCCATTCCCGTCCATACTGAGCGCGGGGTTCATTGGAAGCATTGCCCCCGAAATGTAGCCGCCTGCAAGATGAAGACTCGGAAGGGTTCCCTTGCTTTCGCTTGCGCCAGGACGAACCCAAGTCCCGATCAGTCCGGTTTTTTCGCCCGCCCCGCATCGGATCTGGAGATTCAAAACCACTCCAAGACCTTTTACCGTGAGGGTGAGCAGTTCGGGGTCGTATGTAGCGACAAGCCCCGCCGCCTCCAAAGACTTGGCGTTTGACTCTGTCGCAATCGCTGCTTTGAGTGACGCCTCTGCGATTTGGACCGCCTTCAAGCGTGAATTGTGGAGGTTGACCACATCAAATGTCTCGTGCATAGCTTCTCCCTGAAGTCGATAGGAAATGGTAGTCGAAGTCCGTCTTCCTAGCATGCACACGCATGGCAAAGAAGCAGCACGTCCGAATCCTCAGCGCCGTCAACGCGTCCGCCGTGAGCAAGTCCGGCGGCATCTACACCATCAAGGGGGTGGTGGGCGCGGTAGACGGCATCGTCATGAACGGGATGCTCTACCCAGCTGATCAGTTGGCGAAGGGCATCGCGACGATGAACAACAAGCCCGCGCCTGCCGGGCACCCGAAGAACTCAAAGGGCCAGCACATCAGCGCGCTCAATGGCGAGGCGCTGCTTACGTCCTACATGGGCGCGGTGTGTGTCAACGCCCGGCACGAGGGCGGCCGGTCGATGTGCGACATCCAGGTCAACGAGGCCCAGGCCCGTGCCCACCCGGACGGCGTGAAGCTGGTTGAACGGCTGGACGCGGCAATCGCCGGCAACGCGACCGATCCGATCCATGTGTCCACGGGCTTGTTCGTCGATGCCATCACGGCTAACGGCGAAAGCCTGGGCAAGAAGTACAGCCGGATCGCCACGAATCTGCAGTACGACCACCTTGCGATCCTTCTGAACGAGCGGGGCGCCGGCACGCCTGAGCAGGGCGTGGGCATGTTCCTCAATGCCGAGGGCGAGGAGGAAGAGATCGAGACCGTCGAGGTAAACACCGATCCACAGGACCACCGCGACGCAGGCGTGGTCGCTGGCCTCAAACACATCGTGCGCCGACTGTTGGGCAACGGAACGTCGGACGTTTCCTTCGACCAGATCACCAGCGCGATCTATGCGCAGCTGCCGGTGGATTCGTGGCTGCGCGACGTCTACGACCGCTATGTGATCTGGGCCAGCAAGGACGGCACCTATTGGAAACAGGATTACTCGGTGTCGTCGGACGGCTCCGTAGCATTTTCTGGAAGCCCGGTGAAAGTTGAACGCCGGGTGGATTACGTCACTGTCACCAACGACAAGGAAGACCAAGTGAAAGAAACCATCATCGCCGCGCTCAATGCAGCCGGCATCAGCGGCGTCGCGGCGATGACCGACGCGGAACTGCTGGCGGCCTACAACGCGGTCCAGGCCAAGCCGCATCAGGCCGAGATCAAGGCGCTCGGCGACAAGCTGAGTGCCGCGAATTCGAAGCTGGCCGAGCATGAACTGGCCGCGAACGCCGCCGCCGACGCTGAGCTGACCAGCATCGCGACCGAGTTGGCCGCCAACACCTCGCTCAAGCCCGAGGACTTCAAGGCGATGGGCTTGGCCCGCTGCCGTGAACTGAAGGGCAACAAGACCGCAGCGCCGGTCACGCCCGCCGGCGGCAAGTCCGGCGTCGCTGACGAGTTCGCGAACTATTCGCTGAACGCGTTCATCCAACCGGAGAAGAAGTAATGGCAGGCAATCGCATCTACCGTGGCCACGTCGAGCGCCAACCTCGCAGTGTCAGCGACAAGACTGTTGCCGGTGCGTATCTGCCCGGCACGTTCGTGGTCGAAGGCGCCACCACGCTGACCCAGGCGACCGCCTTCGGGCCCGGTCTGCTGCTGCTGTCGGATCGTGATTACTACAGCTTGGGCGCGCTGGATAGCAGCGATCCGCTGAAGGTGCCCTATGCGGCCGGCGATTCTGGCGTGGCCTACGAGCTGAACCCCAATGACCGGTTCAACGCCGCTGTGGCTGCTGCGACCTACACCTTCGGCCAGGAGCTGACCGTGGGCGCTGCGGGTCGCCTCGTTGCCGCGGCAACTGGCAACGTCGTGGTCGCCTTGTGCCGCTCGCCCGGTGCGAAGGCGGCCGGCGACCTGGTCGACGTGACGATCGCCAATTTCTACACCAAGCCCTAAGGAGGGACCGATGCTCATCTTCAATCAGAACCAGCACGATGCTGTCATCCGCGCGCGTCGGGCCTTCAATGCGACCCAGACGCGCATTGCAGAAGCTGCCGGCTTTGCCGCCAATGCGGCGGGGGACGAGATCACCGGGAACGCCTCGCAGATCCCGCTGGATGCGTGGCGACGGATCGACGAGGACGGCGCGGCCATTCAACGTGATGAGCTGGTCGTGTTCAATCGGCTAGCAGCTGCAAGCCAGACGCCCGTCTCGATGGGGGACCTCGTGTCCTACTTCCCGAAGATCAGCGACTCGGGCGAGGTCAACGTGTCCATGGACGGCCGTCGCAAGGGCAACGCCGACCAGGCGGTGGTGAAGTACGAGGGCACGCCGATCCCCATCTTCGACAGCCAGGCTGAATTCGGCTGGCGCCAGATGGAAGTCTTGCGCAAGGGTGGCGGCTTCGACATCGTTGCCGAGACCGTTTCCAACCACCAGCGCAAGGTGGCAGAGAAGCTCGAGGATATGGCCTTGAACGGCCTGGGCAACATCGTCGTGGGCGGCTCGACCATTTACGGCCTGCGCAACTTCCCGCAGCGCAACACCGGCAACCACACCTTCGACCTGAACGGTGCGACGGGCGCGAACTGGATGGCCGCGGTCAAGGCGATGATCTTCGCGCTGATCGGCGACAACGCCTACGGGAAGGTCTCGATCTTCCTGAACTACTCGGACTGGGTCTACGCCGACTCGACCGACTATGTCGCGAACTACCCGAAGACCATCCTGCAGCGCCTGCAAGAACTGTCGTCGGTCGCCGAGTTCATCCCGGCCGCCCGCGTGCCGGCGAACGAGATGATCGGCGTCGCCAACCTGAACAGCCGCAACTGGGGCAAGGTGCTCAACGGCATGCCGCTGACGACGCGCCCGAAGATGCGCCACAACCCCGAAGACGACTACGTCATCGGCGCGATGGCCTCCGCCGCGACGCAGTTCAAGTCGGACTTCAACGGCAACTCCCAGATCGCTCACTGGAGCAAGTGACCATGAAGGCGCGCATCACTCAACTGAAAGCGCCGTGGCCCTCCGGGGCCGTGGTCGGGCACATCGTCCACTTCGAGGCGGGCTCCGTGCCCGCCTGGGCGGTGGGCAAGTGCGAACCGGCCGGCGATGACGCTCAGGCGGATCATGTGGTGGCCGTTCCCGGCAATCACCTCACGCTGCCCGAGATCAACGGCAGCCAGCGCCAGCAGATCGAAGAAGCGTTCGACGCGCAGCGCTCGAGCGCTGACCGTCGCATCGCGGAGCTGGAGGACGAGATCGGCAACCTCCGCACGCTGATCGACGCCCGCGACCAGCTGGTGGCCGACCTGCAGGCGAAGCTGTCCGCCGGCCCTACCGGTGGCGACGACGTCACCAAGCAGGCCGACGCCGAGCGCGCCCAGCTGGAAGCCCGCGCCAAGCTGGAAGCAGAAGCTCGGGAGCTGGGCGTGCCGTTCCACCCGAACATCGGCGACGCCAAGCTGGCCGAGAAGATCGCCGAGAAGAAGGGCGAGGCGAAGTGATCACGAGCGCGCACGCGTCCCAGTACCTCGACCAGGCCCTGGGCGTCGGCGTGCCGTCGTTCATCGTGGACGCGGCGGTCGCAGAGGTCGCAGCAGCAGAGCCAGCCATGCAGGCCGCCGGCTACAGCGCCACGAAGCAGGTCCTGGTGCAGAGCATGGCGGTTGCGATCGTCGCCAGTGCCGGAGGCGCGCGGCGGATCCAATCTCAGACCGCGCCCAGCAGCGCCTCACGCTCGTTCAAGAACCTCGACAACGCGCTGACTCTCATGCGGCGCGAACTCGCGGCCCTCGATACCGCTGGCACCGTCGCCGCGATCGTGGGCCCGGATCCTTCCACCAACACCATGTTCATGGTCGTCAGCTGATGACCACGGAGTCTTCATGACCGATCTCGCACAAGGCTATTCCGCCAAAGTCAGCCTAAGCCCGGGCCAGAGCCTTCGCGTCAGCGCGGCAGGATCGGCGTCGGTACAGGCGCTCGTCGGCGCACCGTCTGGAACCACGCCGGTGAACGGCACGTCCATCCTCTTCGGTCCGTATGACGTGACCGCACAGCTGCGCGTCACGGCCGTGAGCGGTACCACTTCCTACGGCCTGACGCGCCTACTGCAGGTGTTCCAGAACCCGGAGGACGGCAAGCTGACCGCCGGCGGCGCCGAGGTCTCGGCTGGCAGCGGCGCTGCGACCGGCACGCTGCGCCAAATCGCTACGAAGTGTGGCTGCCCGTCCGCCTTCAACCCCGGCAGCACGCAGCAGATCTCCAGGTCGTCACACATGGCGACGTCGGACATCAACGGCGTCCTGGAACTCGTCTTTCCCAACTTCAGGTTGGCGCCCGGCGTGGAGACGCCGCAGGGCGCGGTCGCGTCCATCACGGCGGCCATCGAGAAGATGGACGGCACGGTCACCCAGATCCTTTTCAGCGGCGCCCCTCTCGGCTCAATCCCGAATGGCGGCGTGGTGGTCGGGAACACGGCGGCGGCCTTGAAGCTCGTCAAGGGCGAGAAGTTTTTCGTCCGGACCTGGTACTCCTGCGCCGCCGGCATCCTGTACGGCGCCCAGGCCTGCAACACGATCAGCGCAACCGATGGCGATGCTGCTGTGACCACCGCGGCATCCGAGGAGAGCTTCAATTACGGCGCATCCATCCCGGACACGACGATGACGGCCGGCTACTTCGCGTCGGCCGGCAACTTCATGTATCGGCCGCTGGTCATCGCAGCGGTGTCCTCGCGTCCCGCCGTCCTCATCTACGGCGACTCCAAGAGCATCGGCCAGGGTGACCTTCCCGAATCCATGATGGCCGGCATCGGAGAGATCGCGCGCTCCCTGGCCAACAGCACGGCGTATTCGATCTTCGGCATCGGCAGCGAGACGCTGCAGAACCTGACCTCCGGCGCTTCGGCGGCCACCGCGTTGACGGTGCGGTCGACGCTGCACAAGTACTTCACGCACGTCGTGTGCCAGCTCGGCACGAACGACATCCACGCCCAGGCGCGCACGGCGGCCCAGTTCCTCGGCGACATGGCGACCTTCTGCGGCAAGTTCACTATCCCCGTCTGGTGGTGCACGATAAGCCCACGAAGCACATCGACCGACTCGTGGGCAACAGTTGGCAACCAGACGGCCCACGTCAACAACGCGGTGCGCGTTGCAGTCAACGACGCGATTCGGCAATCGGCCGTCGTGAGCAGCGCACAAGGGGCTCGGAAGATCGCCGGCTTCTTCGAGATGGCCGACGCGCTGGAGAGCGCGCGCAACTCCGGCCTCTTCAAGGCGGACGGCGGGGCGTGGACCGGCGACGGGATCCACGAGAACCAGCGCGGCTACATCAAGCTGATGAAGAGCCGGTTCCTGGACCCGGCGGTGTTCGGCGCGAACTGAGGCGGATGGCAAGCGCTTCCTAGCATCCGCTCCCATGTCATCAGTCGCCCGCTGGGCCTACACCGCTCGAGCCACCGTGTGGCAGTTTCTGTCCATCAATGACTGGAACGGCCAGAAGACCTTCGGGCCTCCCGAGGTCTTCGACTGCGGCTACGCCTCGAAGTCCGAGCGGGTGACCGACGCCAACGGCGTCGAGTTCACGTCGAAGCAAATCCTCTACACCGAGCGCGCCGACATCAAGCAGCAGGACATGGTCTTGATCGGCGAGAGCGTCGAGCTCAATCCCATCGCCGCCGGCGCTGCCGAGGTCCGATTGGTCAACCGAGACCAAGACCTCGAAGGCGTGGCCGATGACTTCACCATCTTCACCTGACCATGGCATTCAACGGCGCCAAGATCAAGAAGCCCCAGGTCACCAACGACATGGGCAAGTTCATCACGGAGCGCGAGCACGCAGCTGCCCGGGCGATCACGGCCGCGCTTGTGCTGGGAGGATCGGAAGCGAGCGTGCTCACGCCGATCGACACGGGCACGCTGCTGAACTCGCAGTTTCGCCACGTGTCCAAGGATGAGGCCGGCCGCATTGTTGGCACGGTGGGCTACACCGCGGCCTATGCGGTTCCGGTGAATGACCCAAGCCACCCGCAGCAGTTCCGCCGACCGACGGCGGAGAAGGACTTCCTGCGCAAAGGATTCGATAACGCCGCCGCCAGCATTGATGGCGTCTTCACGGGGACCCTGAAGGTATGAACGCTGCCGACGAACTGCGTCAATTCATCGCGCCTCTGCTGCCAGGTTGGCGGCTCCAGTTTGGCCGCTGGACCGATGGAAATACGGCCGACAAATATGCCGTGATCCGACCTGTCGGCGGGCTGCCTGCGGAGCTCGTCCGGCGCCCACAGTTCACGCTGCTTCTGATCGGCGCGCTGGGCGAGGACCTCTCCATAGCATCAGACGCTGCGGATGTGGTTGTTGAGGCGACGCGCGAAAGCAGCGGCACCTTGGTCCTCATCCAAGCGAGCGAGCCAGTCGGCCCGACGTTCACCACCGACGGCCGACCAATGCTCGAGATCGCGATTTCTACGATCACCACCTGAGGACAACGACATGACCACTTCCACTGGTCGCGACACCATCATCAAGTTCGCGATCGCCGACGAGAACGCGGACCCGGCGGGCCTGACCTTCAAGCGCTTGGGAATGATGCGCGGCAAGGGCATGAAGGTCAGTTGGGACACGGTCGACACCACTGCCGACCAGTCGCCGGACTTCACCAAGACCAACCTGGTCACCTTCAAGAGCGCCGAGTTCTCGGGCGACGGCGTCGCCTACGACGACGAGATCTACAACCAGACCGAGTTCAAGGCCCACGCGATCAGCCCCGGCGCCGCGACCGGCTATCAGCCGAAGGTTTGGCTGCAGCAGATCGACCCGAATGGCGACATGTACCAGGGTCCGTTCATCATCACCGAGTGGTCGGACGATCGCCCGTACTCGGACACCGCGACCTGGAGCACAACCGCATCCAGCAATGGCGCGGTTCGGTTCATCCAAGCCTAAGGGGTAGCGCATGGCTGCAATCGCTTCCATCAACGCAAAGCAACTCGGCCCCTTCGCTGCGGCGATCGCGACGCTGACCGCTGACGACACGATCACCATCGATCGGACACGCAAGCAGCTCCTGGTGTTCCGAAACACCACGGCGGGCGCGCTGACGGTAAAGATCGACGGCGATGCCGGCACGACGGTGGCAGTCCCCGGCGTGGGCTCCGTCGACGTCTCCGCCGGGCTGTCGATCCCCGTGGGCATCGGCGCCAGCGTTGCCGTGGTGCTGTCGACGGTGGACGCCTACTGCAAGGGCGTCGTCCACCTCACCGGCGCGGCCGGCCTGACGGCTCAGCTGTTCAACCTCTGATGCTGGTCGAGTCCGGATTCGTCCGGGCGGTGGATGGCGAGGGGCGGGAGTGGACCTTCCGCCCCTCGTTTGGTCGCATCGCTTCTTTGGGAACGCCTCATGAGATCGTGGCCATTTACGCCCGCCTGCACGGGCCCCATGCCGCGAAAGAAGCGGCCTATGTCCTGGCTTGTCTATGCGATCAAGAGGATGCCTCGTCGCTGATCGGCTTCCACGGAGATGACGGGCTCTTCCACTATGGATCGATGCCCGTTGCCGAGATGGTCATCATCGCGCGGCACCTCATGCGCCACGGGATCGCGGGGAAGGCTAGGCCTGGAAATGGCGGCGGGAAGTTCTCGCAGGCCTTCGACGCGCAGGAATACATCAGCGCTGCGCGCGTCCATCTGCAGCTGTCGAGCAAGGACGCCGAGGACCTGTCGATGACAGAGTTCCAGACGATGTTCGAGATGAAGTTCCCGCAGGCAGGGAACAAGGGCGGCGCCCGCGATGTTCCGTCGCGTGAAGAGTACCGCGAAGCCATGCGCCAGCATGAGGAGAGAGAGCGTGGCACAGAAAGTCGGTGAGATCTATTACGAGGTGACCGCAGACACTGCGGGGCTCGTCAACGCCGAGAAGCAGGTCGACCGAGCGATCGACAAGATGGAATCCGCGTTCTCGGCCGTCACCCAGGCGGTTCTGGAGCTGTCGGCCAACATCAAGCAGATGGTCGAGGTGACGAAGGCCCAGTCGCGTGCGACGGATGCCGCCACCGCTGCGGCTGACAGCCTCGCCAACGCCACGAAAGCCGCATCGGCCACGACAAAGACTTCCACCACGGCGGCGAGTCAGAACGCGACGGCAACCAAGAAGCAGGCCGACGCGGCGAAGGACTTGGCCGACGCGCAGAAGGAGGTGGCGGACGCCACGAAGAAGCGCACGGCGGCGGAGAAGGGTCTGCCAGGGAAGACGCCCGCGGCGCCGCCGGCGCCCGTCCCACCGCCCCCGCCGCCACCGCCAGCGCCGAAGCCTGCACCCGCGCCGGCGCCATCCGCCGCGCCCGGGGGCATGTCTCCTGCTGCGCTCGCGGCTGCACAGCGAAACATTCCCGCGCAGGTCACTGACATCGTGACAGGCCTGTCCACAGGCCAATCCCCATTCACCGTGCTGATGCAGCAGGGCGGCCAGCTGAAGGACATGTTCGGCGGCGTCGGCAACGCGGCGCGGGCGCTGGGGAGCTACGTCACTGGCCTGATCAACCCGTTCACCGTCGCGGCCGGCGCGGTCGCCCTGTTCGTCGTTGGACTGGTGAAGGGACGCGCTGAGACTGACGAGTTTCGCAAAGCGCTCACCCTTTCCGGCAATCAGGCCGGCGAGACGGTCGACACGCTGAACTCGCTGGCCAAGACCTTGGACGGCCTCGAAGGCGTCACGCGCGGAAAGGCGGCGGCGGCGATCACCGAGTTCGTCTCTGCAGGCGTGCGCGGGAAGGACTCGCTTGGCAAGTTCACCGAGGCGGCCATCCGGCTGGAGCAGGTCGGAGGGCCAGCAGTCGAAGACACGGCGAAAGCATTCCGGGCGTTGGGTCAGGATCCGCTCAATGCGTCGCTGAAGCTCAACGAGAGCGTCAACTTCCTGACGACCAGTCTTTACCGGCAGATCAAGGCCCTGACTGACCAAGGGCGGACGGTTGAGGCTGCGCGCCTCGCCCAGGAGGCCTACGCCGACGCGATCATCAAGCGCACCCCCACCATCACCAACAACCTCGGCTTCCTGGAGAAGGCCTGGAAGGCGGTCGCCAATGCGGCGAAAGAGGGATGGGATGCTCTGCTGAATGTGGGCCGCCAGCAGACGCCAGAAGAGGCGCTTTCCGCCACGCGCAAGCAGATCGAGCAGATCGAGAAACAGCTGTCCAATGGCGGCTTCGATTCGACCGGCGGCGGCGCGGCGGTCGGTCGAGGTCTTCAGCCAAAGCAGCGCGAGGCGTTGCAGCAGCAACTGGCCGCATTGCGTGAGCAGGTGCAGCTGTACGAGAAGGGTCAGACGCTTCAGAAAGACGCCGCCAACAGCCAGGCCAAGCAGGCGCAGCAGACCGAGGCGCTGTCAAAGTTCGATCGGGATGGGCTGCAATTCCTTGACCAGCGCAAGCGCATGGAGATGGAGATAACGCAGGCACGGGAGCTTGGTAAGCAGGCCGGCCTCGATCAGGAGGCCATCGAGAAGCGCGTCGCCGCCATCCGCAAGTCCTACGGTGTCGGCGCCAAGGCCGATGCGGCGCAGGCCTATTACCAGGGTCTGGTGGCGGCGAACGCGACCGCCATGGCGCAGATCGACGCGCAGGAGCAGCAGGCGCTGACCGAGAACCGCAAGCGCCAGCAAGAGGACTCGGCCAACGCCGCCGTCTACGGACTCGCGAAGATCGAGATCCAGAAGAAGTACGCCCGCGAGCGGGCCATGCTGGAGGAGAAGACCACTCAGGAGATCGCGGACCTGAACATCGCGATCACCGGCGACGAGACGACGAGGATTGGACTCATTCGAGACGAGGCAAATCGTCGAGCGGATGCCCAGGCCGGTCTGGGCGTCATCACGGCGGACCAAGCCGCCCGAGCCAAGACGCTTGCCGAGTATGAAGCGGAGCGAGAGCTTGCGGTCTTGAGGGAGCGGCTCGATGAACAGAAGGCGGACAACGCAATCGCCGCCGCGACTGATGAGCTCACGAGGGTTGACCTGATTCGACAGGAAGACCTGCGCCGGGCGAAAGCCGCCTTGGATCAGAAGCAGATCTCCGAGCAGCAATACGCTGCCGCCGTCGAGCGGGCGACGATCGACGCACAGAACGCCGTTCGTCAGCAGGTACTGGCGGTGAACCCGCTCAATGCCCTGGAGAAGGAGTACCAGCAGAAGCTCGAACTCGTGAAGCGCTATGAGGAGATGATGGCGCAAGCCGGCATCGACGGCGCGGAGTTTGTCGAGCAGAAGCGGACGGCGCTCGCCTACCAGTTCCAGCAGCAGCGGCAGGCGCTGGCCGAGGCGGAGTTCGCCAGCCAGGGCCTGGCCAATCAGACGCTGATCCAGGGGCTCGACGCGCTGGGCAGTTCGGCCAGCAGTTCCATCACTGGGCTGATCACCGGCACGATGACCGCGGCGGACGCGATGCGCGGACTCGCGAACACCGTGCTGAACGAAGCAGTCGGCGCACTGGTGCAGATGGGCGTCCAGACCATCAAGAACGCGCTGATCGGCCAAGCGGCCGAGAAGGCGGCCATGGCATCGAAGGCGGCGAACGCGGCGGTCTACACCGCATCGGTGACAGCCCAGGTCGGAGCGACCACGGCGCTCGCGGCGCAGAATGCGTTCATGGCGACGGCTGCGATCCCGGTCGTCGGCCCGCTGCTCGCTCCCGCGGCGGCGGCCGGCGCGGCAGCTGCAGCCGGCGCGCTCGGCGCGCCTGCGATCGCGGCTGCACCCGTCGCCGGCGCGCGGATGTACGGCGGCAGCGTGGATGCGGGCTCGCTGTATCGGGTGGGCGAGAAGGGCCCAGAGATGTTCACGGCGTCGAACGGCAATCAGTACATGCTGCCGGGCCAGCGCGGACAGGTCACGGCGAACGACGAGCTCGGCGGCGGGAAGGTGCAACTGCAGGTGGTGGTGAACAACAATCATCCGACCGCGCAGGTCAGCACGCAAACCGACGACACAGGCCGCATCGTGCAGATCGCAATCAGCGAGGTGGCCGGGCAGATCGCGAACAATTCCGGCCCGGTGTGGTCGGCGTTGCGGGGCTCGACGAACGTCGCGTCGCGGCTGAGCGGCTGATTGGACTGGCTTCCTAGCATTGACTGCTATGGAGGCCTACCCATTCACCATTCCGACCTTCCTGAAGGCGGCCAAGAGCCGCAGCCAGGCGGCAAGCTTCTCCATGGCCGATCCGCGGCGCGGCCCAGGCTACAAGCAAGCCATCGGCACTGACGTGCCCGTCTTCTGGGACGTGCGCTTCCAGTTTCAGCCCGATGAGGCAATCGCGTTCCAACTCTGGGGCACGCAGAAGCTCAACAACTGGATGGACGAATTCACCATGCCGATCCGGACTGAGTTCGGCCTGATCGAGCACGTGTGCAGCTTCCTGCCTGAAGGCCTCCTGCCCGTGGATGAGGCGGGGCCGCTGTTCAGTTACAAGGCCAAGCTGATGACGCGTGCCCAGGTCATCCCCGACCAGTTCAAAGCGGCAGCGGACCTCATCATCGGCCTGCCGCGCTGGCGCGATTGGGGCGACTACCTGGATCGGACAGTGAATCAAGAAGTCCCAGGCGCCTGATGGATCGCGCGACCTTCTGGGCCACAAAGTGTCCGCTCCCTGAGTTTCACGGGATCGTTTTCGAACACCCGGCCTTCTCAGGCCCTATCCGCCTGGTTGCCAACCAGTTCAGGGAGGTCACGCTCGGCGGGCATGTCCACACGCCCTCGAGCATGGTGATCAAGGCCCCGGACCGAAAGAGCGAGTCGCAGCCGAAGCTGACGCTCTCGTTCGCCCGCCAGGTCGCCGGACGAGAGTTCAAGCGGCAACTGGCATTGGTCCGGGCGGCCCCGCAGCCCGCTCCGATCCGGGTCACGTACTCGGTCTATCTCGGTGGCACCGCGATGCCAGAGGTCGTTTGGCGGCTCTACGTCTCGGAGAAGAACGGGATCACCTTCTCCAATGAGTCGGTGCAGGTCGCCGCGACCGTCGACAACCCAATGCGACGGGACGTCGGGCCGACCTACGACCCATCGGTCTTCACAGGCCTTGAGCTTCTCTGACGTTCCTAGCATCCCGAGGGGTGCAGCAACTCATGACCCCAATCCAGTTCGTCACCCGCGCAGTCGGCCTGCCGTGGGTGCGTTGGCGCAGTGACTGGAGCGCCGTCGACTGCTATGGCTTGGTGGTGCTTTGGTATCGACATGTGCTCGGCATCGAACTGGGGGAGGTGCCAAAAACGGACATTGCTGCCGGGTTGGCGAACGATCCCGAGTGGATCGAGTGCGGGCCCGAAGCTGGCGCGACCATGTTCATGGGCTGGCGTCACGGCGCGCCGAGCCACTGCGGGATGCTCGTTGATGAGTCGACCGTTCTGCATGCCGAAGGCAGCGCTGATCAGCCTGGTTCGGTTCGCGTGAGCCGCCTGGCCGCGATGCGCCGGCTCTATCCCGAGATTCGGTTCTATCGCCGTCGCACCAAATGCTGACCATCTTCAATGACCCGACGGGCGCCACCGGGCACCGTCGCATCGAGTGGGACCGGAATCTCACGATTCAGCAGAACATCGAGCTGCACCTGCAGAGCGGAGGAGACTGCGAGGTCTTTGTCAACGGCCTCCGAATCGACCCCGGATCGGATCCTGTGATGGATCGAATTCCATCGGTGCTCGATGAGGTGCGCGTGTGCCGCCGGCCGGAGGGGTTCGATCCGTTCACCTTGGCGGTGATCGCCGTCATCGCGGCCGTGGCGATCAGCTACGCGCTGATTCCGAAGCTTCCATCGGTCGGAGGGGTTGGCAAGGACAGCCCCAACAACTCGCTTACTGCCCAGACCAACGTCGCGCGGGCCTATCAGGCAATCCCTGACGTCTACGGCTATCGGCGGGTCTGGCCTGACCTCATCCAGCCCAGCACGGTGGAGTACATCAATCACATCAAGTACGTGACCGAATGGATGTGCGTGTCTCGCGGGCAGGGCACTATCAGTGCGGTCCAGTACGCCGAGACCCCGATCGTTGACATCGCGGGCGCGAGCTATGAGGTCTTCGAGCCGGCCGCCGGGCCTGGCTATCCGGAGAACCGAACGACCACGCTCCTTGATGTCTTCGAGACATTTGCCAGCGACGAGGTCAACGGGCAGGAGATCCCCTATCCCAGTGGGCCAGCCACCGTCAATACGGTCGGGTCGTTCAACGCGCTTTCTGGTGGCTCATCGATGACGGTGACCGTCCCAGACTCCGCGTCACTTGCGACGTTGAAGGGATTGGAGGGAAGTGGCTCCGCTCGCGTGGTGTTCACCTATGGCGATGGTCCCACCGTCTTCGACCAGACCTGCGCGGTCTCGGATGTGAACGTGGCCGGATCAAATGTGACGTTCACGTTTGCAACCACGCCTTGGGTTCTTGACGCGTCGGGATCGCTGATCAACTTCTCCATCACTCCCAATCTCAGCACCACATACAACACGATCGGACCGTTCACTCTCCCCGTCAGCGGCTCGCGAATTCGATGGAACACAGTGTTCCTGCGCGGCCTCAAGACGGTGCGCGGCGTCAACTTCAACATCCCGATCGTGATCACCGCAGAGTGGTGGCAGGTCGACGCCGCCGGCTCGGAGATCCCTGGCACGCGTCAGTCCCAGGATTTCGGCTATAGCGGCGACACCTACGACGCGAGGTTCTGGACGAACGAGGTTTCGCCCTCGGCGGGGCCCGGGCGGTATCGAATTCAATTCACCCGGAAGACCGCTGAGGTCGACCCAGGTGGCGCTGATGTCGCGAAGCTGGAGGAGGTCTACGCGGTCCGCTATTCCGCAACGAAGCAGCTGCCCGGCGTCACCGTCGTTCGGGTGACCACGAAGGCGACCAACGAGGCGACGGGCTATAGCGATCGGAAGTTCAATCTCCGATGGCAGCGGCACGTCCGGCATCTAGGGAATGAGTCGCTCAGCCCATCTCGCAACTTCGGGCGGGCACTCGCGCACATCTGGGCCTTGTCCGGCGCCGACGTTGCAGACCTCGACACAGACTCGCTTGCCGAAATCAATGAGCGCCTTGGGGAGGACTCGCCGCTCCTGCGCTTCGACGGAAGTCTCGACGACTCGGACATGAGCCTTGGCGAGCGGCTGGCGCTCATCGCGAACCACGCCCGGTGCGTCGTGTGGCGCGATGGCGCGCGCTGGACCGTGAGCAGGGATGAGGCGAAGACCTTCCCCGAGGTCCAATTCGACTATCGAAACCTGGCCGGATCTGGCAACTCCACGATCGGCTATTCGGCTCACATGCCTGATTCGAACGATGGCGTTGAGGTCGAGTATGTCGACGAGTTGTCTCAGAGCAAGAAGACCTACGTGCGTTTGCGCGTGAGCAGCGGCGCGGTTGTCCCCGGCGTGGCCGGCAATCCGAAGAAGCTCAAGCTGCCTGGGTGCACCACGCTCGCGCAGGCCGAGAACCGAGCGCAACTTGAGGCCCGGCGGATCCTGTATCAGCGTGACTCCATCAGTGACACCGCCATGTCAGATGCGGGAACCGTGGGTCCGGGTACGCTGGTTAGATACATCGACCCGAACGATTTTCTGGGCGACGACGGGCTGCAGGCTGGAGAGGTTCTCGCGATCAGTGGCAGCCAGATCACCACGAGCGAGCCTGTCGACTGGAAGGGGCAGGACTCTGGCCGCATTCAGTTCACCGCTGCTGATGGTGCGCGGCTTGGTCCGCCGATCCTGTGTGCGCCAGCGGGCGCCGCTATCGCGCTCGCGTCCGTTCCGACCGGTCTCTTCGTGGCGGACGGAATGACCCGTCAGCTTGGCAGTCGCTATGCATTCGCCCCGGGCATCACCGAGGCTGAAATGGAGTCCGCTGGCCTGTACACGGTGACCGACGTCAAGCCCGAAGGAGATGGGAAGACTTCCTCCATAGCATTGATTCGCTATGACGCCCGCCTTTACGAGTTCGATGCATGACGACGCCTAGCAACAAGCCGGTCCCCAGTAATCTGCCTCAGGATCTGCTGTTCAATGCGGAGCAACTGGACCAGGTTCTGAATAGCGCGCTGCTGTCCTTCATTGATCGCCTTGGCAATGCTCGTCTCACGGTTGCCGGGGCCGTCGACCGAATCGCAGCCGTCAACCCTCGAGGCCCTTGGGCGTCGGGCGAGATCTATGCGCTCAAGGACATCGTCACGAGTGGCGGCTCGGCCTGGATTTGCGTTCAGGCCCACACCTCAGGCGCGACCTTCTCCGGGGACGCTTCGAAATGGGCCGTCTTCCAGGGTTTGATTTCCTCAGACCTGTCATCGACGGATCCCGCGAAGGGCGCAGCACTCGCAGGGCACACCAACAACTACGGGCTTGCCACCACGGTCCGCGCAGAGCTGTTGCGACTTGGCGCGCTGGTGCTTGCGTCTGGTCTGCTGAAGGTCGGGTCCAACGCTTCAACGTCGACGCGCGACGCCATCGTGATCGCGCGAGCAATCACCGGCCTGACTGACTGCCACGCCTTCCGCGACGAAAGCACCATTCGACTTCCTACCGACTACGGCGGGTATTGCACATTCGATTGCAAGGTGAACGTGCTTTACAACGCGACGTTCAACCATGTCCATTCGGTCCAGGATCGCGTCGTTTGGACAGCCAGTGCCGGTGGGGTCCTTGAGAACCAGGTGGGCATGTACTGCGAGCCGGAGTTCTATGGCGCAGCCGGCTCCGTGTTGAAGCGGCACGGCATCCGGGTCAAGGACCACATCGGCGACGCCGGCATCGTCGTGGAACAGATCGGCGTGCTGATTGAGCCCCTGACGAAGGGGCAACAGAACTACGCGTTCGTAGGCCAGGACGGAAGGAACATCTTCAACGGAAACACGCTGTTCGGTGCGCTGCTCGCGCCTGCTCCAAATGAGGGTGTCTCTCACTACGGCGTGCGTCTCACCGGTTCGAATCAAACGAGCTTCCAGGCCTCTGGGGTCGGTCTTGGCGCGGCCGGCGCGTGGAAATGGGCCGGCTTTACTGCGACTCCAGTTGTGAAGTCGACCGCGGTTGGAGACGTCACCCTGGCGGGTATGCGTGCACAGGACGCGATCGTCGAGGCGGGCACCGGCGCGACCGTGGCTGAGCAGGTGGGCTTCCTGTCGGAGATGACGGCAGATGTGAAGCGCTGGGCAATGAAGCTGATGGGCGGCGCCAAGAGCTTCTTCGGGGGCCGCTCGTTTTTCGGCGGCACGACTCCGATTGATCCGGTGGCCCACGTCCACATCGCGTCCGGAACTACGTCGACACCACCGCTGGTGATCAACCCCGGCCCGCTTTCCACGACCCCGGTCAACGGGGCAATCGAGTTTGATGGCACGACCTGGTACCGCACGAAGGGCGGCGTCCGGTCTGAGTTCTAAATGGGAGCCAGCGTGAAGACCGAGATCAAGGACATCGTCGTGGAGGTGGCGACGAAGACGGCGCCGGCAGGTGGGCTCATGGTGTGGGCAACGGATTGGCTCGCTCACATCAACTGGAACGTGCTGCTCGCCGGCGCGCTGGTGGTTTTGCAGATCCTGTACCTGCTGCGCAAATGGTGGCGCGAGGAGACGGCTTGGGGCTTGAAGCTCAAGCGATGGGCAGGTCGCGAACCCGTCAGCACCAAAGACATGGAGCTCGACGAATGAGCGACGGAAAGCTGAAGTATTTCCCACACCTCAGCGGCGCGCTGATCCTATGTGGGGCCGGTCTTTTCAAGTTCATAGGCGGCTGGGAGGGCGAAGGCCGGTACACGGTCTACGCTGACTCGCTGGCCGGCGGCCTGCCGACTGTGTGTCGAGGCCTGACGCGGCACGTTACCTCCACGCCGATCATCGTGGGTGAGGTCTGGAGCGAGTCGAAGTGCCAACGCGAAGAAGCTGCTGCGCTTGAGCGTGTGCAGGTCCAGGTGGCTAACTGCTTCCACGTCCTGCCTCCGCAGCGCGTCTTTGACGCCGCAAGCAGCCACGCCTGGAACCTCGGCGCGCCCGCGACCTGCGGCAGCGGTGCCATGCTGGCGTTTAACCGCGGCGATTGGGCGCTCGGGTGCGGTCGGCTCAGTCGCGGTGACGACGGCAGCGTCGTCTGGAGCTTCACCAGCCGCACGGTCAACGGAAAGAAGGTCTTCACCTTCGTCCAGGGCTTGGCCAACCGCCGCGCCGCCGAGACTGACCTTTGCCAGCGGGGTTCAGTGTGAAGGCGCTCATCGACCGGTTGCTGCCGCCGGTGCTGTTGCTCGCACTGATTGCGGCCCTGGTGCTGGCGGGCTTGCAGTGGCGCGCCGCGACCGCCGCGCGCGCGGAGGTTGCGACGGTAACGGCCGAGTTTGCCGAGTACAGGGCAGCGGCCGATCGCAATCACGCACAGGCGCTGCAGAAGCGCGACGCCGAGCGACGGCGCGCCGACTTCAAACGACAGGAGGCCCTCGATGCCGAACACCTCGCCCGCGTTGCCGCTCAGGCTGACGCTGACCGCTTGCGCGCTGGCAATGGCCAGTTGCAGCGCCTCGCTTCCGACCTGTCCACCTCCCTCGGTGATCGAGCGCGAGATCCCACCGCTCCCGGCAGCTGCCCGTCAGCCGAGGAACGGATCGGACGCCTCGCCGACGTGGTCGGCGCGCTTGACGAATTTGCGGCTCGGTCTGTCGCAGCAGCTGACGACGCCCTCCGCGCCGGCCAGCTCTGCGAGCGGACCTACGACGCGCTGAGGCCATGAGATGTGGCACGCCGAGATTACCGAGCTGACACTCCGCGAGGTGGTCTCGCTGGAGGACTACGCCAACCGCGTGCCGTTCGGCGCCGTGGCGACGGTCAACCTGCTGGGCGGGGGTAGAGCGTTCGTGCGGGCGGCCCTGCGGCGCGATGGCCGCCCGCTGTCGGTGCGCGACTGGCGGGCCCTGGCCATCAAACTCCGGGAGGAGTTCGGGGTATCGGTGATCGAGGCCGACCGTCACGGCCGTATCGTTTCCTGGAGGACCGACCGGGTAGAGGGGGGGGGGGCTGTATAAACATACAGCATGAACGGCGCACCACAAGACCCATATGCCCCCAGGCCCTGCTGGACCTGTCACTGGTTCGGTTACCTCATGGCCGAGAACCCGCACGGCCTCTGCCTGAAGCCATCCAGCAATGGCATCGCGTCGCTGCCTCGGGATGGCTGCGCGTTTTGGCGGAGGGAGCCCGGAACGGATGACCGGGCAGGCCCGCCGGCTGGATTCGAGGAGGGCTCGCCGGAGCGCGAGCGACTGGAGCGTCAGCGGGCGAGGCTGGTGCGCATCCAGGAGATAGCAATTCGGGACGCCAAGCTTCCGATGCACTTCCATGTGTACGTCGCAGACCTATCCGGTCGCCTGGTCGTCGACGGGCCGGTGCTGATGCGGGACCGGTTGCTGGCACTGCAGGACCAGGTCGACCGGCTGGGCGTCAGTGTGGCGATCAGGACCGGGCGGATCTAGTCACTGTGTCGGGGCGGGGAATTCTTTGGGGACTTACTGGGAATTCCTGTCGTAACCCTGGGGAGTCGCCATAGGTGACCATGCGACAGGGTTTCCCAGGGTTCCCCCTGTGTTTTGGTTCGAATCCAATCGCGCCTACCACGAATAACAGACTGTTTGGGGATTCTTCGAGGATCTCTCAGAACCCCAAACAGCCGAATGTTCGTGGAACTGAAGTGAACGAAACCGGCCAAGCGCCGGTTTTTTCGTTTCCGCGCTGGGGCAAGGTCGCGTCGGCCGAGCGCTTCGTTTGCGACATCGCATCCTTCGTCTGAATGGGCACTCCTAGAATCGTTTGGCGATACAGGAGAGTCAGGCATGCCAGGGGCGCAACGGGCCACGATCGCCGGTGGCGTGGCGGATACCGTCTTTCGGATCGTCACCACGGCGGATAGCTATCTCGACCAACCATCCTTCGAAATCAGGCAGCAGGAGCGCCAGCTGGACAAGCTCGCGCATGTGGATGCGTTCAGTGCATCCCTTCTGAGGGCCAATCTGGTGCAGCTTTACGGCGATCTCGAAGGCGCGTTGCATTGGACGAGGAATGCCCGACGGCTCACGCCCGACCCTCAAGACCAGCCCAAGGTCGACTGCGTTGAGAGCGCCATTCTGAGCAATCTGGGCTATTTTTCGAGAGCCGCCCAGTTGCTGAGTCACCAGCCTGCGGATGCTCAACTTCGACACACCCATCTCATGCTCACGTCGGGCGCGTGGACTGAGCTGACCAGCCTTGCCGGAACGTTCTTGGGCAGCGATTTTCCGAGAGCCGTCACGGCCATCGACACGGCCGAGCGGTGTCTCCGGTGTCTCCACGACCAGAGCATCACGCAGGCGCATCTCCAGGCCGTGCTGGACTTGGCGGGCGGCGTGCTCAGAAAGCACAGACTCCTGTTTCTTGAAGATTTGCCGATCATTCGCGACGGCGGTGATGTCGTCCTCTATCAACTGCTGATCCGGGTACAGCCCCACAGGGCCATCGACCTCACCGACGAGGTGATTGACGCCATGATCGAACGGGACCTGGCGTTGCCGGGGCTGACGTTCAGCTTCCTTGCGGGATGAGCCATGCCGATTTCGTTCGAAGACATCCAGCAAGTGGCTCGAGATCTTCATGCGGGCGAGGGCGATGCGTCGAAGCGATCTGCGGTGAGCCGCAACTTTTACGCGGCGCTTCACGCCGCTGAGCATTGGATTGCCCACGTTCCAGGCATGCCCTCCTTTGGCGGCCGGCAGGGCGGAATGCATGTGAAGGTCGGCAATCAACTTCGAGGCCTGGATCCGATTCGTTCCACCCCTGATCAGCGTCAAAAGGGCATCAAACTCGCGATCAAGCTCGACGCGATGAAGGTGCGCCGCGTCATCGCGGACTACAAGCTCACGGATGACTTGCGTCCAGAAGAGATGACGGCGCAGCATGTTGAAGCAGACGACTACCTGCGTCTTTGCCGCAGCGCGCCATGAGTGCGTGACGGTTGCATCACCATCACTTCACCGACGCCGTCCCCACCGCCTTCAGCGCAGCCACCAGCCGCGCATGCCGCTCGACCAGCGCAGGCGACTCGTCGAACAGGGCGGCATACCTCGCCATGAACGGCTCGCTGCTGTCGCGATCCAGGCTGATCAAGGCGCGGGCGCGCTGAGCGACGGCCAAGGGCGTGGCTTCGGTGTCGTTGTCGCCGTCGATCGCCTCATCCAGCATCACGATCAACCGGCTCAACGGCTCCAGCCAGCGCATCTCGTCGGCGTAGGCCATGACCTGAAGAAAGTCGCCAGCGCTTTGTGTGCCGTGCCGCTTCTGATAGTGAGCACGTTCCAGGTCCACCAGGCTGCGATGAAGGTCCAGCAGGCTGAGTCGGAGGGTCTTGCAAGCGTCGGTGTGCATGGTGGGTCCAGTGAGCGGCGTGACAGCCGCTTGAAAGCGTGAATGAGGGAAGAGATCAGCCCAGCTTAGCGGCGGGATCGTCGCCCTGTCGCGCTCTGGTGTAGGCAAGCGACGCGGATGGCCGTCTTCCGGATCTCGCGCTTCCCCATTCGGGAGGGATCCAAGCCGCCCGCATCGCCGTGGGCGTCGGCGTTATCACCAACGCTGAACTGCCGGCGCCGCGCCCGGGCGCCCCTATCATCCCGCTCCATGTCCGATGCATCGAACGATCCCGTGGACGCGCCACGTCAGCGCCGCCGCAAAGGCAGTGGCGCCGTGACCTTGCGCGATGTGGCCAAGCTGGCGGGGGTCGCGCCGATCACCGCGTCGCGCGCGATCAACACGCCGGCGCAGGTGTCGCCGGAAGTGCGCGAACGGGTGCAGGCCGCCGTGCGCAGCACCGGTTATGTGCCGAACCTGCTCGCCGGGGCGCTGTCGTCGATGAAGAGCCGCATGGTCGGCGTGGCCGTGCCCACCATCGCCGGGCCGGTCTTTCTGGACACGGTGCAAAGCCTCACGGAGGCGCTGTTCGAAGCCGGCTACCAGGTGCTGCTCGGCCAGACCGGTTATGACAACGCCCGCGAAGACGCCTGGCTGGACGCCATGATCGGCCGACGTCCGGACGGGTTGGTGCTCACCGGCACCAGCCATTCCGCGCAGACCCGCACCCGGCTGCGCGCCGCCGGCGTGCCGGTGGTCGAAACCTGGGACCAGAGCAGCGACCCGATCGACATGCTGGTCGGCTTCTCGCATGTGGCTGTCGGGCAGGCGGTGGCGGACTATCTCGTGCAACGCGGCTACCGCCGACTGGCCGGCGTGGCGGGCAATGACGAACGCGCGCAGCGACGCTTCCATGCCTTCCAGGAGCGCGCGAAGGCCTTGGGCATCAGCGAGGTGCCGGTCGCCACGGTCGCCACACCGACGACGCTGGGCAGCGGTCGACGCGGCCTGTCCGAGCTGCTGTCGCGCCATCCACAGGTCGATGCGGTGTTCTGCAGTTCCGATTCCCTGGCGCTGGGCGTGATGGTCGAGGCGCAGGCCCGCGGTCTGCAGATCCCCTCGCAGTTGGCGGTGGTGGGCTTCGGCGACCTGGCGCTGGCCGCCGATCTGGCGCCCTCGCTGACGACGGTCCGCATCGATGGCCTGGCCATCGGTCGGCAGGCGGCGCGCTTCATCGTCGAGCGCGCGGGTGGTCCGGTCGCCCAGCGCAGCATCGACATCGGCTTCCAGCTCGTCGCTCGAGACAGCGCGTGACGTCGTCAACGATCGCCTTCGCCAGCCGACCGCAGGCACCCGTGTTTTCCCTCGCGGTGGTCGGTGATGGTACCGATACCATCGTCTCAACAACAAGAGGGTGACGGACCCAGCCGTGAAGCCGGTGGCCGCAAGCCTTTCCCCCTCGCATTCACGGAGACTGATTCATGACCTCGCGTTTCTCTCGCCTCGGGTGGGCTGTGGCCGCCGCTGCGTTGTCCACCTCGGCTCTGGCCCAGGACAACTGGCCGACTCAACCGGTGAAGCTGGTGGTGCCGTTCGCGCCGGGCGGCACGTCCGATGTGCTGGGGCGTGAAATCGCTGCGCGGCTGCAGGCGCAGCTCAAGCAGACCGTCATCGTGGACAACAAGGCCGGCGCGGGCGGCGTGCTGGGCGCGGACAGCGTCGCCAAGGCGGCGCCGGACGGCTACACCGTGCTGCTGGGCACCATCGCGACCCATGCGATCAATCCGGCGCTGATGCCGAAGATGCCCTACAACGCGGCCAAGGATTTCGCGCCAGTGATCCTGCTGGGCAAGATCTCCAATGTGCTGCTGCTGGGCCCGAACCAGCCCACCCGCACGGTGAAGGAGCTGATCTCCCAGGCCAAGGCGAAGCCCGGCGAGATCGCCTTCGCCTCGGCCGGGCAGGGCACCTCGCAGCATCTGTCGGGCGAGGTCTTCAAGTTGCTGACCGGTGCGGAGCTCAGCCACATTCCCTACAAGGGCAGCGCGCCGGCGATCCAGGACGTGATGGGCGGCCAGGTGCCGATGAGCTTCGAAACCGTCACGGTGGCGCTGCCGCAGATCAAGGCCGGCAAGGTGCGCGCGCTGGCGGTGACCTCGGCCAAGCGCAGCAGCCAATTGCCGGACGTGCCGACGATGCAGGAATCGGGCGTCGCAGGCTTTGACGTGTCCAGCTGGCAGGCGCTCTATCTGCCCGCCGGCACGCCCCCGGCCATCGTTGCCAAGCTCAATGCGGAAGTGCAGAAGATCGTCGCCATGCCGGAAGTCAAGGCCAAGATGGAAGGCCTGGGCCTGGAATACACACCGAATTCGCCGCAGCAGTTTGCCGAGTTCCAGAAAGCCGAACAGGCGCGTTGGGCCAAGGTCATCAAGGACGGCAACGTCACGCCCTGAAGCCCGGCTGATTCGCTGCTGATTCCCGGCTGATTCCCGGCTGAACCCCAGCCGAATCCCCGCTGAGTTCTCGCTGAATTCAGCCTCGGCGGCCCTGCGGGGGCTGCCGAGACAGCGCCCCGGCGGTCGGTCTGACCCCGGGGCGCTGTGTCATTGAAGCGCGACACGATGTCGCGATGACCGGCGGCGCGCCGATTGCCCGATCGGTGCGAGGCGTTGCAGCGCGCACATCGGGGGAAAACACTCGTCGGGCGGCCGACGGGCGGCCTCCTAGAATGATCTCAAACCCTGGAGGAGACAGCATGGTGACGGCCCGACGCGCCAAGACCGCCCCTGGCAACGATGAGGCCACGCAGCCCAAGGGCCCGCGTGTGTTGAAGAAGTATCCGAATCGACGCCTCTATGACACCCAGACCAGCAGCTACATCACGCTGGCGGACGTCAAGAAAATGGTGCTGGAAGGCGCTGATTTCGAGGTGCGCGATGCCAAGACCGGCGATGAGCTGACCCGCTCCATCCTGCTGCAGATCATCCTGGAAGAAGAGATGGGCGGCATGCCCATGTTCTCCACGCCGCTGCTGGCGCAGATCATCCGCTTCTACGGCCATGCGATGCAGGGCCTGATGGGCGCGTCGCTGGAGAAGAACCTGCAGGCCTTCACCGAGATGCAAGCCCGCTTCAATGAACAGAGCAAGGGCGCGCCCTTCAGTCCGGAACTCTGGACCCAGTTCATGAGCGGCCAGGCGCCGATGATGCAAGGCCTGATGGGCAACTACCTCGAGCAGTCGAAGAACCTCTTCCTGCAGATGCAGGAACAGTTCCAGAACGCCGGCACGCTCTTCCCCGGCGTGCCCGGCTTCACACCGCCCAAGAAGTAAGCGCGACTGACGCCGTCGCGCGGCCACGATCGGCTGCAGCAGCGCAGCACCTCACCAGCGTGAACCTCCGGTGGCGGTGCGCCCTGCGTGCGGTCGGCAGTCTCAGAAGCCGTGCGCCCGATGCCAATCGGCGAGTGACTGCTTGGGGTAATCCCGCACCTCTTCATCACCGTCGCGCCGATCCACCTCCACCCACTCGGGTTTGGAGCCCAGCATCATGTGCACATGCGCGGGCGGCACCGGCAATGGTGTGTCGATGGCGCCGGCATGCGGATGGATGAGATCGGGCCAGGTCTTGTCATAGAGCCAGAGCGCCGTGCCGCAGCGGCCGCAGAAATGACGTTCGCCGGTGCTGGGCTTGCCGTCGATCACGGCCTGATAGATCCGCAGATCCGCCTGACCCTGGATCAGCTTGAAGCTGCGGTAGTCCGCGCCAAGGTTGATCGCAAAACCGCCGGTGCCCGCCGTCTTGCGGCAGATCGAGCAATAGCAGCGCATGAAGGGCACGGGCTCCTTCGATTCGACCGAAAACTTCACAGCGCCGCAGTGACATGAGCCGTCGAGATGCATGTGGATGCTCCTGGTGATGCGTCGCGGTCGGAAATGGGGGCGACCCGGTGCCTTCTGAGGCCGGTCCGATGCATGCCGCGACTCGCCGCTCGGGGCAAGCATGAATCCCGGCCACGCCGCGCCGAATCGTCAGGCGTCTTGATCCATCATCTATAGGGTCGATGCGCGCACCCTCTCGCCCTTGTTCAGCACCTCGCCCGCCATGAAGACCTTCTTGTTGTACGTCGCCACCGCGCTCGCCGAGATCATCGGCTGCTACTTGCCTTATCTCTGGCTGAAAGAGGACCGGCCAGCTTGGCTGCTGCTGCCCGCGGCGGCCAGCCTGGCGCTGTTCGCTTGGCTGTTGACGCTCCACGCGACCGCATCCGGACGTGTCTATGCGGCCTACGGAGGCGTCTATATCGGCGTGGCGGTGGTCTGGCTCTGGATGGTGGACGGCGTGCGTCCGACCGCGTGGGATGCCGCAGGCGCGCTGGTCGCCCTGTGCGGCATGGGCCTCATCATGTTTCAGCCTCGGGGCTGACTGCAACGCGCGCCGCACCACCGGCGACCCGCGCTGTGGCGCGCGGCTACGGCGTGACGGCCGGCTCGACGGACCGCAGCAGCGAGCCCGGCGCGGTCATCAACATCGATCGCAACACCGCATGCAGCGGCCCGGGCTGCACCGGCTTGCGCAACACCAGATAACCCTCGGCTTCGGCCCGCTGCAGATCCGGCAGATCGATCTCGCCGGTGACCACCAAGGCGCGCGCTTGCGGCACGCGTGTGAGCAGATCCAGCATCAGTCGATAGCCGCCTTCATCGTGGCGCAGGCGCAGGTCGCTCATCACGACGTCGGGCTGAAAGCCCGCGTCCAGCGCGGCGTGCGCCTGGGTCGCATCGGCGGCGAGGCGGCAGACCAGTCCCCACTCGCTCAGCAGATGCTCCAGACCGCGCGTCACGCCGAGATCGTCGTCGACGATCAAGACCTGACCCCGCAACGGCTCGAACGCGGTGGGCTCGCGGCGCCGGGGCATCGTGCCCGGCCGGGCGCTGACCTTCGGCAGCGTGATGCGAAAGCAGGAACCGCGGCCCGGTGTCGAGTGCCAGGCGATGCGGCCCTGCAACCGTCGCACGCAGTCCCGCACGACCGACAAGCCCAGGCCTTGGCCCTCGCCGGTGATGTGTGCGGCGCTGTCGCCGCGATGGAATTCGGAGAAGAGATCGTCCCGCTGCGACGCGGCCACGCCGACGCCGGTGTCCCACACCTCGATCGCCCAATCGTCACCGCGGGCGCGCACCGCGAGCAGCACGCCGCCGGCGGGCGTGTAGCGCAGCGCGTTGTGCAGCAGATTGGAGAGCGCGCGCCGCAGCAGCATCGGCTCGGCCAGCACCCAGGCCGGCGCTTCCGGGCCGCGAATGCGCCAGGCCAGGCCGCGCGCCTGAGCTTCCGGCTGGAAGCGCTCATGCAACTCGGACAGCAAGGGCGTGAGGGCCAACGGCTGCAGCGCCAGCTCGGCGCGCCGACTGTCCAGCGCGGACACGTCCAGCAGTGAATTGAGCAGCTCATTCACATGGCCGGCCGCTTGCGCGATGTCGACCAGCAGCGGCGTCAGGGCCGCATCCCGATTGCGCTGCAGCGCGGCCTGCGCGGTGAGCGTGAGGGCATACAGCGGCTGGCGCAGATCATGGCTGGCGGTGGCCAGAAAGAGGCTCTTCTCGCGCGAGGCGCTGGCCGCCAGATCGCGGGCTTCCTCATGCGCTTGCGCCAGCGCCTGGCTTTGACGCTTCAGCAGCGATTGCTGCAGATAAAAGCCATTCGAACTGCGCGCATGCCGCCACACCAGCCACGGGTACAGGCCGCACAGCGGCAGCACCGCCATCCAGTGCGACGGAAACGCGAATGGCACGGCCAGGGCCGCGAGGCTCCAGGCGGGCACCAGATAGCGCGCAAACACCCGCAGATCGGCGGCGGCGAAGGTGACGGTGGACGCGGTCGTGCCGGTCAGCACCAGATAGATGAAGAGCGCGAATTCGAAGGACGAGCCGCCGCTGCCGGTCCACGGCAACAGGCCCCAGATCGTGCCGAAGCCCAGCGCGGCGCGCTCCAGTCGCGGCGCCCAGCGGGCTTCGAAAGCGGCGCTGTCCAGCGCGGCCAGATCCCGTCGAAAGTGCCGGCGCACGATGACCACCGCCGCGGCCGCCGCGCCGTAGAGCAGCGCCCAGCACCAGGCCAGCAGCGACGCTCGGCCGGCTGGTGCGCTGACGATCACCACCAGCGGGATGACCAACGCCGCGATTTCCACGGAGGCGCGCTGGCCGATCAGCGGCAGCAATTCGGAACGCGGGGACGGCTCGGACATGGCGGAACAGCAGCGGGCACAAAGGCGCGAGTATCGAGGCTCACATCGACGCGGGACGCCGTCGGAGGTAACAGTCTTCGGCGCCGCGTCGCGCTAGCTCGCGCGAAGTCGCGTTGATGGGCGTGATCAATGTGATCTATGTGGTCGACGTGATCGACGTGATCGACGTGCTCGATGTGATCGATCCGCCGTCCGTGCCCTACAGGACCGCGTATCGACCCGGCTTGTGATTGACCGCGATGAAGAGATTCATCACCACCGCGGCCAGGATGGAATAGGCCACCCGGCTCGGTTCGATCACCGTGAGCGCCAGCAGCACGATGGCGCAATCCATGCCCATCTGCACCTTGCCCGCCCGCCAGCCTTTGGCGCGCTGCAGATAGAGCGACACGATGGTCGCGCCACCCAGGCTGGCCCGATGGCGGGCCAGGAACAGGCAGCCCGAGCCGAGCAGCAGGCCGCCCAGCACCGCGGCGTAGGCGGGATGCAGGCGGTCGATCGCGAACAGGCGCGGGGAGAACTCGGTCATCACCGACAGCAAGGCGATCGAGAGAAAGGTCTTGAGCGTGAACTCGCGGCCCATGCGCGTCCAGGCGAACCAATAGAACGGCAGGTTGATCACGAAGAACAGCTTGCCCAGGCTGATGCCGGTCGCGTAATGCAGCAAGAAGGCGGCACCCGCCGTGCCGCCGGTGAGCAGACCGACCTGCGCAAACAGGATCAAGGCCAGCGAGACGAACAGCGCACCGGTGAACAGGGCCTGCGCGTCTTCGAAGACGGTGTGCGAGCGCACGGCCAGGTCGTCCAGAGCCGGGATCGGCGGCTTGGGCTCGGCAGGCGGCGTCGCAAGAGAGGAGGGAACTTCAGTCATTCGAGACATCAAGCAGGAAATATGCCCATCGAGCCCGGGATCTGGCTCGTTCCGCACGATCGGGCGCCGTGCGATCCCGGGCGGCTGATCAGGCGTCATGCCAGGTCAAGCGGGGCGAGTGATTCGTGACGGGACGCCTGTCCCACCTCGCCGCGAGCGTGACGGCGTCAGCCCGTCGGGGGTGAGGCGCTCCGCTGGGGCGCCGTGGCTTTGGCGGTTTTGCTGGTCTTCGGCTTCGAGGTCTTCTGGGCTCGATCAGCCTTCTCGGCCTTGGCGAGCGCCGCCTTCGTCGCCTTCGAGGATCGCTCTGCCTTCATCTGGGCCGTGCGTGGCGAATCGGCAGCGACACGCGATGACGCGCTCGACGGGCCGGCGGACCGCGCCTCATCCGGTCGCCCCCGTCGGCCTTTCTTGCCATCCGGCGACGTCTGCACCGGCGATGCGGGCCCCGTGGGCGCCGAGGCGGCCGACGATGCGGCATCGGCCTTCGGCATCACGGCCGCGCGGGCCTCGGCTTGATGGAGGAACTCTTCATAGGCGCGGGCGGCCTGCGCGCCATCGGCAGTGCGCAGCATGCCCATCACCTTGCCCTGACGCGTCAGGGAGGCCAGGTACTGTGCCGAATCCGCATTCCAGACCAATCGCACCACGTCATCGCCCAGCCGCGCGCGGCGCAAGGTGTCGACTGCCTGGCCGGACGACCGACCGGCGTCGTCGGTCGGTGGGGGCGCGGCTTCGGTCACGGTGCGCCGGTTCGGATCGACCTGATTGCGCGCCTGTTCGACCATCGCCAGATCGGTCGCATCGACCGCCGGCGGCGCGGCCATCTGTTCGGGCGTCACGACCACGGTGCGCAGGTCCTGCCCTGGCATGACGGCGGGGGACGACGGGCGCGGCGTCAGTGATCGGCTCGGCGTCGTCACGGGGACGGCGGACGAGGTCGCCGAGGCGATCGGCCCATTGCCAGTGCCGGAGGCCGGCGCGCCCATTTGACCGAGCAGCACCGGACGACCGACTTCGCCGAGCGCGGCGAGGCGCCGGAAGCTGTCGAAGCCCAGCCAGGCTTCGGCTTCGTTGCTCGACTTGAGGGTGCGCCGCAGGACGCCTTGCAGCGACACGCCGACGTAATACTGTCGGCTGCCGGGATGCAGCCAGACTTCGATCGCGGCATCGCTGACCTCGCTGCGTCGCAGCAAGGACACCTCGCGGTTGGCGATGCGACCGCGCAGCTCGGCGATGTCGGCCGCTTCGAGGGTGTTCGGGGTCGACGCCGGCGGCTTGCGGGTCTTGCTGCTGGAGGCGGATGTGCCGCCTTTGCCGCTCGACGAGCTCGTCTGCGTCTGCGCGCCGACGGGGAGGGCGATGAGACCGGCCGTCAGCAGCACCGCGAGCCAGGCCGCATGCCGAGCGGGCATGTGGGCAGCCAAGCGATGAGATCGGGAGGTCGACGGCATGAAGCGAGCGGGTGGGGGCAGCAGTCGCCAGACATTGTGTGTCCTGAATGTGCCAGCGGGCCGAATGGTACGACGTCCTCTCGTGGTGAGGTGCACGGGGACAGGGAGCGTTTCGCAAGGAAACAAGTCATGTGCGCAGGCGAAGGCGGGGCGACGGCTCGTCTCGGCGTACGCGCGGCGCGTGTGAGGTCTTCGGCGTCGCGGGCGCTGCGCATCTAATACGGCTGGGTGAAACGATGACCGCCAGTGCGCGGCGCGGGGACGGCAGTGAAGTCAATGCGGATGGTTGCGATGAAGGTGGTGTTGGCGGCGATGGCGATGGCGATGGCGCCGGTGACGGCCCATGCTGACGCATTGAAGACGGGCCGGGCGTTTCTGGCCACGCGTGCGCAGTTGCTCAAAGAGGGCTGGCAGCCCGTCTCGCCATCCGCCGATGCCGACCGTGAGCCCATCGGCGTGGAAGGGGTCTTGATCCGCGCGGGCATCGCGGAGGTCGAGAGCTGCGCCATGGATCGGGCCGTCTGCCTCTTCAACTACCGACGCGGCGATCAGTGCCTGCAAGTGATGACCTCGGGTGAGGTGCTGGCGGCGATGACGGTGGTGCGTTGGGAGTTCCGGTGTGTCGAGGCTGATGATCGGTAAGCGTCGGGCTGGCGCAGGGTTCGCGCCGCCAAGTGGCTCGGTCTGGGCGATGCCTTGAGCGTTTGCGGGCAGGCTTTCCTGGCGCTCCAGCGGCTGACTGCACACGAGTGCGATGGTCCGCCCGTTAACTCCTGCGCTCCGCGCCAACCTGCGCACGACGACCGCGGGCCCGCTCGTCTACAATTCCGCCCCAGCTCATCAGCCAGGTCGCCCGGCGGAAATCAAATGGAATCAACAACTTACACCCCCGCCGCCGACGCATCCAAGGCAGCTCCCAAGATCGGGTTCGTGTCCCTCGGCTGCCCGTAAGAGGCTGTATCTATACCAACGACCTTGGCGTCACGCGGCAGCCGCACCCCCACGCGTGGGACTCCTTTCAGCCCGACTTTCGGTCACAATCTGTGAACAAGACAAGCCAGGGAGAGAGAACATGCCGGAGCAAGGACAGGGGCAAGCCGCGCCAACAGGTCTAGCGACGATCAATTCCGCGATGGAGCGCGCCGAGAAAGTGCGCCTTTTACTGACGCTGCTGGAGCGCGCAACGAGCCTCTCGGTGTTGCGGGATTTCCTGAAGAGTAAACAGCTTCCTTACTCTGCGGGCTCCTGGGATGACATGCGCAACAAGCGCCTCATCCCGGCGTTTGAAGAGGGATCCGTCACCCTAGAGGAGCTGCACAGCCTTCTCCGCCGAACCGAAGGCTTTGGGAACCAGCACGTATTCCTGTTCATGTGCAGGGACGCGGACCGCCTCGCGCAGCTGCTCGACGGTGGACGAGTGGAGCCGATCCTGCATGAGATTGGGGCCGGTGGCTTCAATGGTGATCCTTTGGTGATTGATCTTCCAGCAAGCCCCACGATCGTTGACGCCCGATTTCTGTCGATCGATGGGAAGCGTTGCCTGAGCGTCAAAGAGATCGAGAAGCGAACGAGTAGGAAGCTTCTCAATGAGCAGACCGTCGGTGACGTTTACACGAAGACTTATCGAGTTGAGCATCAGCGTGCCATCAACGCGGCACGCTTGTGGGAATCCGGATTGCTGGAGCTGCGTATTGCCTCGCGTCACAGCATTAAGAAATACCGCGAGGACCTCGCGACGTTTTTCTTCCGCGTCAGCGCTCTGTTCCCCAAGGATGAGTTCGTTCCGCTATCGCTGATTAGTTTGAAGGCGAATCTTTGGGAAAACCGGGAGTCGTTGAAAGATACTTTGCGTTTCTCAAGTTACACCCTGCGCGATGATGAGGGTGCTAGTCTGCGAGCCAACGTTTCCCTACCCACGGACGATCTGGGTGGACATGAGGGAATCGCTGCGAGTCTTGAAGAATTCCAAGGTTCGGAGGTTTACTGCGCAGAGTCCAACATCTACTTTAAGCCAGAGAGTGATTCTGAGAGCGCTCGAGAAATACACGTCTTACTCAGCGGCGAGGATAACGAGTTCGCTGTGACGAGCGCAATCACAGAAGAGGAGTACGAGCATGTTCTCCGAAAAGTTGTCGAGCATCATTGAGCGCATGCCTGCGAACGCTCGTGCGCTCGATTTAATCGCGCAATATTTAGACGAAGCTGATGCTCAGCGTCGCCTGCATAAATTGCGACTTGATCCAACGTTGATCAGTCGAATTTCTGGCCTTGATGCCGGGAGTGAGTTGGCTGACGTAATCGGCGCGCTGATCTCCGGCAAGGTCCTAAAACGGGTCGTGCTGGTTGAATCGCCTTCGGGTGGGTCTGTGGCGCAGTTCGATTCATACGATGATGTTCCGGATGTACTGCATGACCATCTGACCGATTCCGAGATGCGAGTGTCGGCGGATAACCTTCGCACTGTCTACGTTGCCGCACAGTGATGGAGACGAGGGAGGTTCATGCGCGACTTAGCGAGGCGCTTGGCAGTGTGTCGCCAGAAGAGCGCTTCACGGTTTTCAAGGCATTTAAGTTAGCTCTTCCAGCTGAGTTGCATGAGGCGGTAGATGTCGCCTTCGACTTCTTCACTTATGGCATGCAAAGTCGCGTAGCGGCAGTCCGCAAAATTGTTGTTGCCTTAGTTCATGGCATACGGACGGATGGCGGTTGGCAGGAAAAGGCGCGGCAGGCTCTCCAAAAGGAGGGTGAGGTAAGCGTCGTTCCCCTAGGGTTTGAATTTTATGATGTTGTCCGGTTCTTAGGTCCGTGGCGAGAGGAACCAATCTCCCGGATTGAGCGAAAACTGAGAGACTTGCCACGTTTATATCCGGATCACGATCTGGTAATCATTGCGCATAGCTTTGGTACATATATCATTTCAAAGATCCTGCAGCGCGCACCTGATATCAGGGTGTTGCGGTTGTTATTGTGTGGATCAATTATTTCGGCAAAATACAAGTGGGACAGTCTTCCGCATGAAAAGCTCAGTTGCGTGAATGACGTAGGGACAAGAGACGTTTGGCCAGTATTTGCGCGCGTATTTAGTTTTGATTACGGATGCAGTGGTTCTTTCGGTTTTAAAGATCCGCGCGTCATTGATAGATACTTCAACTACGGGCATAGTGACTTTTTCGCGAATGATCACTACGAGCGATTCTGGCGTCCGTTTGTCTGGCGCGGTGAGATCGCTGCGTCGCCATGGGACCTTGAACGCCCGACGACGCCGTGGTTGCTCTCGGCGCTTGGCGGGGTGCCCTTCGTCAAGGTGATTTTGCTGGTTGTAGTGGCGTTGATTTTCTTGGCGTGTTATGGAATCTTTGCCTGTGTGACACCATTCTTCTAAATCCACTCGTCAGCGTAGGCAGGCCATACTTATGGCACGTGTTTAAAGTCGCAAGAAGGCTCCAGGGATGGGGCCTTTTGTGCGTCTGGCCCGCTCTCGATATTCAGCACCACGTGCAGCAAGCCGCCGACACGAACGGGACCAACCGCTGCGCCGGCCTGGGTCCGTCCGCACGGATCGTTGGAGGCGAACAGCGTCGGATGTCTACCAACCGTGCGACCTCGCCCCTATGGGGGAGTTAGCGTGCATCTTCCGCCGTCCGTACTACCATCTGAATGTGCGGTGGCGCACAGATGGACATGTGGAGACGGCCAATGGCGGATCAGACTCCCAATAAGCACAAGCATCTTGAATTCATCCAGGCGGCTATAAATCGCATGGCGGGAAATCTGTTCCTGCTAAAAGGATGGAGCGTTACGCTAATCGCCGCGCTCTTCGCCCTTGCGGCGAAAGATGCGAATCAACTATATGTACTGATTGCATATTTCCCGCTCTTGATATTCTGGCTTCTTGATGGTTATTTTCTTAGTCAAGAGCGAAGGTTTCGCGCCCTTTTCGACCATGTGCGCCAAAAGCACGAGGCCGACATTGATTTTTCAATGGATACGCGTCCGTTTAGTAACGATTCTCATACGAGCTGGGCGGGATCGTTACTTTCAAGAACCTTGCTCGTTTATTACGTCGGCTTGGGGCTTGTGATGTTGGTCATCATGTACATGGTGAGAAACTGAGGGAATCATGGCAAGAAAATGCTTCTATAGCTTTCATTACGTGCCTGATAACTGGCGAGCGTCAATTGTACGAAATATCCGGTCCATCGAGGGTAATCAACCTGTGAAGGACAACGACTGGGAAACCATCGCCAGCGGCGTCAATAAGGACGCAAAGATCGAGGCATGGATCGCAAGTCAGATGAAAGGGCGGACCTGCACGATAGTTCTAGTCGGCCAGAATACGGCGAATCGAAAGTGGATTAACCACGAGATTATCCAGTCCTGGAACAATGGAATGGGCATCGTCGGCATCCGCATACACGGGTTAAAGGACAGTGCTGGGAATATAGCGGCGCCAGGCAACAATCCCTTCGATTACATCACCTTTAGCCATGAAAATCGGAAGTTGTCCACGGTTGTAAAATGCTATTCGCCTGCGGGGGTGACCAGCCAGGAGAGATATGCGTGGATTGCCCAGCATTTGTCAAATGCAGTGGAAGAAGCGGTGAATATCCGTGCAGCGATCAATTGAGGCGGTCTCGACTAAATTAGCTCCGCCAACTGATCGAGGAATATGCCTGCCGCGACGTCGTAGCGCGGTATGGAATATGCCGGCAGCTTCACTGCGGCCATGAAACGGCCACGCCCACATGGCCTGTGGGTATGTCGTCTTTCGCTTTCTATTCCAATGATCTTCTTCCCCCGCGATCAAAAGGCCTCGGCATTCAATTTTGAGAACGCGCGCATTGAATAGTTCTACGAGTGTTGAGTTGCTTCCCTCTGATGCCGTGAGCCGGCAAACGTTCGTCGCTCGGCCATCACGCCCGTCATAAGGACTGCGGTCGAGGGTGAGGACGCCGACCATCGGCAGATTGGCCCGAAGCGTCACTGGATCGATCTTTGCGCCCAGGTGGCGCAGGAGTAAGGCTCTGACCAGCATGATGCGATGGCTGTATGTATGTACAGTATCGCACGCAAAAACCCAGCTCTAGGCTGGGTCAACCGGGCGCTGTTTTAGGGAAGACTGCGCGCGGTCGCGGGACCGTAGGGCGCTCACGCGTCCTCGCACAGCCAGTGTCGAGCGCGCGCTTCGGCGGCCACTTGTGTGGCCCGGACTTCAGTCGCGTGAGGGCCGCTTACTGCGTAGGGAAGAATTTGCTCCATGACGATCTTGGCAGCGCGGGTGGCATGCGCGGCTGCGATTGCCAGCGTACGGCTCTGCGGGATCTCATCCAGGCGATACCACGGATAGGTCCGATGGATCTTGAAAGCATCTGGGCAGTTGGGATGCCACTCGTCCACCGCGGACGCGACCTGAATGAACCATCCGCAGCGCCAGCCCTTCCGGAAGTCCCACGAAGGGATCAGGCGGAGCATGGTCATAGGGTGTCCGAAGTCGTCACGCAGTTCGCCGACCCATTGTGTATGCGCGCCGCTGTTATCGCCTTGGGTCTCCGGGAATAGGTCGAGGTTCTTCATGCTGTGGGCTCAAGCGTGCGACCCGAACGCGATAGGTTGGCTCAGCTCCCGCAGCCACCCTTTTCCCTGCCACAGGTTTTGAAGGCTGTTGCGGGCCACGGCCCCTGCCTCGCGTGCAACCACGGGGCCGCTGGCCACGATCTGCCCATCCTCGGTGATGATCGCTAGCCGCGCGGGGCGGCCATTCACGGTGACGCTAAGGCCCTCGTGGGCCACAGCGCTGATGATGGCGCCGGGGATGGCGCCAGTCGGTTGTTGTCCGATCATGTCGTGCTCGCTGTGGCTCTACTTAGGCGGCGGACTGGAGCGCGGAGAACTCGTCCCACACCTCGTCCAGCTCATCGGCGGCGCTCTCGGCCATACCCTTGAGGCTGAACGCTTGGATTGCGGCGAGTCGCTGCTTCGGGTCCTTCGCAGCACGCATCGCGGCCATGTGGTCAACCTTGTCCGCGAGCACCGTGGCCAGCGTGAGATTCTGCGCAGCAAGTCGGCTGTAGACCTCTATGTCGCTAATGGTCACGGGCAGCAGTTGGGCGCGTTTCTCCTCAGCGATGTACGCATGCACGGCGGCGAAGGCATTGGCCAGCGTCGTGGTCGATTCCAGCCTGTTGCCGATCACGACCACCTTGCTCGCCGGCGCGCCGATCTCGGCGAGCGCTTCGACCGTGGCGACGGCGTCGCGCTCCTGCTTGGTACCCGGCATCACGGGGATGACGAAGTAGTCGAGCAGCTGGCGACTGCGGCGAGTCTGCGTCATGCGCTGCAGGAAGTCGTCCACGTTGCTTGCGCCCACGTCCACCACCACGCCACTTTCGCTGATGGCCAGGGCGTCGATCAGCTCGCCGAACTGTTTGCAGCGCAGACTCCCTCCTCCCGGCCATCTGCGTTGACGCTCTCGATGGCAACGAGTGCGGGGCCGGGATGTGGCGTCCGAACAGGTTACGGGACAGGGTGGCCTTGCCGGCGTTGCCGGACTACCTCATGAGGGCGATGTTGAGGGCTTGGTCTCGGCGATGGTTGCTCGTGTAGTTCGGGGTGCCAGGTCTTGGGCGAGGGCGCCAGAAGTTGCTTGGCTAACGTGCTGAGTTCCTCACATTCGGGCTCTCTTTGCTCTGCCACGGGCCTTCCACGCGGCGCATGCTGCGGCCGAGGGTGTCCGTCTTGGTCGCGCAGAACTCTTTCTCGGTGGCCCTGCTCAGGGTGGCCGTCACGTCAGCTGTTCAAGGTGGATGATGGCGATGCACATATCTATCGTCCGGCTTGGCAGTCGGGAGCAGACTGCGATTCAAGGATTCCCGACCTTCTCAGATGGCAACGTACCTTGCGACTGGCGCCCAGCCACACGTTCGGGACGGTCAGACGTGATCTGCGCACGACGACCGCGGGCCCGCTCGTCTACAATCCCGCCCCAGCTCATCAGCCAGGTCGCCCGGCGGAAATCAAATGGAATCAACAACTTACACCCCCGCCGCCGACGCATCCAAGGCAGCTCCCAAGATCGGATTCGTGTCCCTCGGCTGCCCCAAGGCGCTGACCGACTCGGAACTCATCCTCACCCAGCTGCGGGCCGAAGGCTACGAGACCTCCAAGACCTTCGCGGGCGCGGACCTGGTGATCGTCAATACCTGCGGCTTCATCGATGACGCCGTCAAGGAAAGCCTGGACACCATCGGCGAAGCGCTGGCCGAAAACGGCAAGGTGATCGTGACCGGTTGCCTCGGCGCCAAGTCCGGCGCCAACACGGACAACCTAATCCGCGAAATTCATCCCAGCGTGCTCGCCGTCACCGGCCCGCACGCCACCCAGGAAGTCATGGACGCGGTGCACACCCATGTGCCCAAGCCCCACGACCCGTTCATCGACCTGGTGCCCGAAGCCCGCGGCATCGCCGGCATCAAGCTCACCCCCAAGCATTACGCCTATTTGAAGATCAGCGAAGGCTGCAACCATCGCTGCAGCTTCTGCATCATCCCCAGCATGCGCGGCGATCTGGTCTCGCGCCCGATCGGGGATGTGCTGTCGGAAGCCAAGGCGCTGTTCGAATCCGGCGTGAAGGAACTGCTGGTCATCAGCCAGGACACCAGCGCCTACGGCGTCGACGTGAAATACCGCACCGGCTTCTGGGACGGCAAGCCGGTCAAGACCCGCATGTTCGACCTGGTCGCGCAGCTCGGCGAGATCGCCAAGCCCTACGGCGCTTGGGTCCGGCTGCATTACGTCTACCCGTATCCGCATGTGGACGAAGTCCTGCCGATGATGGCGCAGGGCCTGATCCTGCCGTATCTGGATGTCCCGTTCCAACATGCGCATCCGGACGTGCTCAAGCGCATGAAGCGCCCCGCCAACGGCGAGAAGAACCTCGAGCGCATCCAGCGCTGGCGCGAGATCTGCCCCGAGCTGGTGATCCGTTCCACCTTCATCGCGGGCTTCCCGGGCGAGACCGAGGAAGAATTCCAGTATCTGCTGGACTTCATGCGCGAAGCCCAGATCGACCGCGCCGGCTGCTTCGCCTATTCGCCGATCGAAGGCGCACCCGCGAATGCGCTGCCGGGCGCGCTGCCCGACGAGGTGCGTGAAGAACGCCGCGCCCGCTTCATGGCGGTGGCGGAGGAAGTGTCGATCGCCAAGCTGCAGCGCCGCGTCGGCGCGACGATGCAGGTGATCATCGACAGCGCTCCCGCGTTGGGACGCAAGGGCGGGGTCGGCCGCTCGTATGCGGACGCGCCCGAGATCGACGGCACCGTTCGACTGCTGCCGCCGGAAAAGGCCAGCAAGCAATTGAAGGTCGGCGAGTTCACCCGGGCGCGCATCGTGGCCGTGGAAGGCCACGATCTGATCGCGCTGCCGATCTAAGCGTCGATCAACGCGATGTCGGCCGCTGCTGCAGCATCTGGGCCAGTTCCAGGATCGGCGTGAAGCGCTTCGGATTCGATTCCAGCTGCTGAGCGGTGGCGTCGCGCAGTCGGCGCAGGCTGTCGTCGCCGTAGGGATCCGTCTCGTCCGCGCCGATGCTGTTGAGCAGCACATGCCGTTCCCCGACCTCCAGACCGGACAGCACGGCGCGGAAGAAGCTGTCGCCATTCGGCGGCGTCGGCACCTTTCGGCCGTTCACCAGCGCCGAGTACTGGCCGGTGCGCTCGTCCAGGAAGAGCTTCACCGCCGGTCGGTTGGCCATCTTCATGCTGCCGAATTCATAGGTGGTCGCGCTGCCGAGCTCCTGAATCTGCAGCGTCCGTGTCGGTGGCCACCCGGCCAGACGCGGCACCGCATGCGGCGCGATTTCGCTGGTGGCGCCTTGCCACTGTCCTGGGCGCCGGATCTCGCGTGCGGCGTCCAGCAGCACCGGCTCCAGTCGGCGCGGCGCGGGCGTCGGACCGGCGGCGCTCGGGCTGCTGACGGCCGACGTCTGCGGCAGGTCACGGTTGACCGCATTCACCCAGAACAAATAGCGGTGGCGCATCGCGTCGTAGGTCGGCGTGCGCGGCTTGACGTCCGGGTCCAGATCCCGCGACGGCGAGAGCTGACACAGCAGGCGCCACAGCTCGTCGCTGTGGCACAGGCCTTCGCGGATCAAGGTCGCTTCGTCCGGTCCGAGCTTCTGCAGCACGCCGGGCAAGCCTTCCGCGACCCGCGGCATCTGCGTCAGGTCGTGGTCATCGGCGATCTCGCTCGGGTCGACGCCGACGAACCAGGTGGCGAAATCCTCGATCAGCACTTCCATCAGCCGTCGCGAAAAGCCATCCGAGTCATCCAGCCGAGGGTGAGCGGCGAGGGCGCTGTCCATGACGGACGCCGTCATCGTTTCCACCTTGCGCTGAAGCCGCTCCAGCTCGCGCAAGCCCATCTCCTTCGAGACGGCGGGGCCATGGGGATCGGGACTGAACAGTCGCGTGATTGCATTCGGCATGTGAGCTTCTCCTGGAAAGGTCAACGTTGACGGGAGACAACTCAGTAGGTGACGGATGGAAATCATTCATCCGACAACCTGTCCAGGCATCGACGCGGCTCTGTGGCAGAGGTGGGCCATGTCGCGGATAGGCGCGATGCGCCTTGCGCCGCTGGGGCGGTCCATCGACGCGCGCTCGCTGCGTTAACCTCGCGTTCCCGTGCGCGATGACCGCGTCCGGTGTCGATTCCGAGGAGCACTTCTTGACCAAGCGCGGCAAGTCCACCGAACAGGTTCATCACGATTACCAACCGCCGGCCGGTTGGGCGGCCATGCCGGTGCCGATCGCCAAGGCGTCGACGGTGCTGTTTCCGGATACCGCCGCGCTGCACCGCCCGCGCTCGCGCGAGGCCATGACCTATCGCTACGGCCTGCAGGGCACGCCCAGCAGCCTGACACTGGCGGCGCGCATCGCCACGCTGGAGGGCGCGACCCATGCCGTGCTGGTGCCCAGCGGGCTGGCGGCGGTCACGCTGACCAGCTTGACCATGCTCAAGCCCGGCGACGAGGTGCTGTTGCCCGACAACGTCTACGGCCAGAACCGCCATGTGACGTTGGGGCTGCTGAGCCGGCTGGGCATCCAGCATCGTTTTTACGATCCGCTGGATGCCACCGCGTTCGCGGCGATGCTGACCGACCGCACCCGACTCGTGTGGCTGGAAGCGGCAGGCTCGATCACCCTGGAGTTCCCCGATCTGCTCGGTCTGCTGCGCGCCTGCCGGGCGCGCGGCATCACCACCGCGCTCGACAACACCTGGGGCGCGGGCATGGCCTTCAATGCCTTCGAGCTGGCGCCGGGTTGGGGCGTGGACCTGTCGATGCAGGCGCTCACCAAATTCGCTTCGGGCGGGGCCGACGTGCTGATGGGCGCCGTCTGCACCCGCGATGCCAGCCTGCATCGGCGGCTGGACGAGATGATCGAATACCTCGGCTACGGCGTGGGTCAGAACGATGTCGAGGCCGTGCTGCGCGGCTTGCCGAGCCTGCCGCTGCGCTATCGCGCTCAAGAAGCCGTGGCGTTGGACCTGGCGCGCTGGATGCAGCAGCAGCCGTCGGTGGCGCGAGTGCTGCATCCCGCGTTGCCCGATTCGCCGGGGCATGCGTACTGGCAGCAGGTCAGCGCCGAGGGATCGAGCTGTTTGTTTTCCGCCGTCTTCCAGCCGCGCTATTCAGCCGCGCAAGTCGATGCCTTCGTGGATGCGCTGACGTGTTTCGGCATCGGCTATTCATGGGCCGGGCCGATGAGCCTGGCCGTGCCCTACGACCTGACCCACAGCCGCTCGCTGCCGTTGCCGTGGACGCCGCAGGAGGGCGGTACGCTGGTGCGCTTCGCCATCGGGCTGGAAGACGTCGAGGACCTGCGCGCCGATCTGGCCCAGGCCCTGGCCCGGCTGGGCTGAGTTCAGTCCTTGGAGGACGACGGGCTGCTGACCTTGTGGCGCATCAGTCGGCCCTTTTCGCGTTCCCAGTCGCGCTTCTTCTCGGTCTCGCGCTTGTCGTGCTGGGCCTTGCCCTTGGCCAGCGCGATCTGGGCCTTCACCCGGCCGTTCTTGTAATGCAGGTCCAGCGGAATCAGGGTGAAGCCGCGCTGCTCCACCTTGCCGATCAGGCGACGGATGTCCGCGCGGCTCATCAGCAGCTTCTTGGTCCGGTCCGCCTGCGGATGCACATGGGTCGACGCCGTGCGCAGCGGGTTGATGCGGCAGCCGATCAGGAATAGCTCGCCTTCGCGGATCACCACATAGCCGTCGGGCAGTTGCACCTGACCGGCACGGATGGCCTTGACCTCCCAGCCCTCGAGCACGAGGCCGGCTTCGTATTGTTCTTCGATGTGATATTCGAATCGGGCGCGACGGTTTTCAGCGATGGACATGCGGTGATGCGCGGTGGGCCGCGATAAGTCGACCCGTGCAGCGCGGATCGAAAGAATGAGTTCAGGCGGCGGGCGGGCGATGCCAGGGCGTCGGGCGCGGACCACGACGGCTGTGCGCAACGCCCCACGCCACAAGGACCGGATTCTGCCTGGGAGCGGACCGTCGGACCGACCAACGGTTCGGTCTGCTGGAGAGATCGGTCCAGATGGGGGCAAAACGCCCGCCTACAATCCCGCCATTCTAAGAAGCACCATGAAGCAAGTTCGGAAGACTGTCCTCCTCTGGTATTCGCCGCGCGAAATGTATGACCTGGTGACCGCCGTCGAGCGCTATCCGGAGTTCCTGCCCTGGTGCGCCGCCGCCGATGTGCTTGAGCGCGACGACAACGGCATGACCGCCCGTCTGTCGCTCGCCTTCGCCGGTCTGCGCCACGCCTTCACCACCCGCAACACCCACCAACTGAACGAGCGCGTGCGCTTGCAGTTGGTCGATGGTCCGTTTTCGTTGCTGGATGGCGATTGGCAATTCCTGCCGCTGAACCGTCCCGGCGCGCCCGCCGGCGGCGAACCGCAGGCCTGCAAGATCGAATTTGAATTGCGCTATGCGTTTTCCAGTTTTGCGCTGGAGGCGGTGGTCAGCCCGGTGTTCGATCGCATCGCCAACACCTTCGTGGACAGCTTCGTGAAGCGCGCCGAGCAGGTGTATGGCCCTCGCTGATTCAGAAGTCTCATCGGCCTCGGCGACTCAACCCGGCGGTGCGAACGCACGGCCGGTGGATGGCGAGCTGTCCGTCGAGTTGACCTGGAGCCCGGTGCGCGGCGAATTGCGCCAGCAGGCGTTCTCGGTGAGCGCCGGCACCACGGTGGCTGAACTGCTGACGCGCAGCGGCTGGTTTGAAAGCGACCAGATCGCACGGCTCAAGGTCGGCGTCTGGGGCCGCGTGCAATCGCTGGACACCGCGCTGCAAGCGGGTGATCGGGTGGAGGTCTACCGGCCGCTGACCGTCGATCCGAAGGAAGCGCGCCGCCAGCGATACAAGGCGACGGGCCGGCGCATCGTCACGCGCCATCGACCGCTGGGCCGCAAGGCCTGAATGAAGCGCCGGCGCCCGGGGCGGGCGTTCACGGCCTCATCCGTCGCTGTGGGCGGCGACCGGGCAGGCCTCCCGGCCTGACACGGTCTTCACACCGCCGCTGAAGCGGAGGGCCTTACTTGCAGGCCGCCGCGATCATGACCTGCATCTGCTTGGTCTGTTCCTGACGGGCGGCGTCGTCCACCACCTTGCTTTCGCCCTTGTCGTCGGTCTGGCGCAGTCGCACGCCGGACTCCAGAACGCGCAGCCGGTTCTGCGCGGTGCGGCAGTTTTCAGCGTCGATCTCCTTGCGGGCCTTGTCCTCGGCGGCCTTGCGGTCCTGCTCGGCGCGAGAGAGCGCTTCGCTCGCAGCCTTGGCTGGTGCCGAAGCGCTGGCCGTGGCGGCGGACGCGGGCGTGGCCGAGGTGCTCACACGTGCGGCATTGGGCGACGGGCGCTGCAGGATGTCCTTTTCCGCCACCGCGCCGGGAGGCGGGCGGTCGCTGTATTGGACGCGACCCTGGGCATCGCGCCATTTCCATTGGGCCTGGACGGACGGGGCCAGGGCCAGCAGCAGAACGCTGCACAGCAGGCTCAGGGGAAGTCGCAAAGAGGTCATGGCGGGAAGCTAGGAAGAGTGCAAGTCAACTTCACAGGCTAACGGATCCCGTAGAAATGACTGCAAAAAGTTGTTGGCGGGAAGTGTAGCTCTGCACTTCTCTATAATGCGCCTTTGCGTCTGGAGCTTCCCACATGCGCCTACTCGGAAAAGCGCTCACCTTCGACGATGTGTTGCTGGTGCCGGCGTTCTCCCAGGTGTTGCCGCGCGACACCAGCCTTGCCACCCAATTCACGCGTGGCATTCGCCTGAACCTTCCCCTTGTGTCCGCCGCCATGGACACCGTCACCGAGGCCCGTCTGGCGATCGCCATCGCCCAGGAAGGCGGCATCGGCATCGTCCACAAGAACCTGACGCCCCAGCAGCAAGCCGCTGAAGTGGCCCGCGTCAAGCGTTACGAGTCCGGCGTTCTCCGCGACCCCATCACCATCACGCCCGAGACCACGGTGCGCCAGGTCAAGGCCTTGAGCGAACACCATGGCATCTCCGGCTTCCCGGTGCTGCAGGGCGCGAAGGTGGTCGGCATCGTCACCGGCCGGGATCTGCGTTTCGAGACCCGCATGGATGCGCCGGTCAGCGAAATCATGACGCCGGCCGAGCGCCTGATCACCGTCAAGGAAGGCGCCTCGCTCAATGAGGGCAAGGCGCTGATGCACACCCACAAGCTGGAACGTGTGCTGGTGGTCAACGATGCCTTCGAGCTGCGCGGCCTGATGACCGTCAAGGACATCACCAAGCAGACCAACTTCCCGAACGCCGCGCGTGATGCGCACGGCAAGCTGCGCGTCGGCGCCGCGGTGGGCGTGGGCGAGGGCACCGAAGAGCGCGTCGAGCTGCTGGTGCGTGCCGGCGTGGACGCGATCGTCGTCGACACCGCGCACGGCCACAGCTCCGGCGTGATCGAGCGGGTCCGCTGGGTGAAGAAGAACTTCCCGGATGTGCAGGTCATCGGCGGCAACATCGCCACCGGCGCCGCCGCGCTGGCGCTGGTCGAGGCCGGCGCGGATGCGGTCAAGGTCGGCATCGGCCCGGGCTCCATCTGCACCACCCGCATCGTCGCCGGTGTGGGCGTGCCGCAGATCACTGCCATCGACTATGTCGCCACCGCGCTCAAGGGCACCGGCGTGCCGCTGATCGCGGACGGCGGCATCCGTTACTCGGGCGACATCGCCAAGGCCGTCGCCGCCGGCGCCAGCACGGTGATGATGGGCGGCATGTTCGCCGGCACCGAGGAAGCGCCGGGCGAGGTCATCCTCTACCAGGGCCGCAGCTACAAGAGCTACCGCGGCATGGGCTCGATCGGCGCGATGAAGGCCGGCTCGGCCGATCGCTACTTCCAGGAAAACGACGAGACCACCAATCCCAATGCGGACAAGCTGGTGCCGGAAGGCATCGAAGGCCGTGTGCCGTACAAGGGATCGATGATCGCGATCGTCTACCAGATGGCCGGCGGCCTGCGGGCGTCGATGGGCTACTGTGGTTGCGGCAGCATCGCCGAGATGCATGACCGGGCTGAATTCGTCGAGATCACCGCTGCCGGTATCCGCGAAAGCCATGTGCACGATGTGCAGATCACCAAGGAAGCGCCCAACTACCGTCTGGAGTGAGTCTCTTGACCGACTCGGCATCCACCGATGTCGATGACGGCCGGCCGGCCGTCATCCCCCCCGCAACGCATGGCGGCCGCAAGGCCGCCATGTCGTTCATTCTGATCGCGGTGCTGATCGACATGGTGTCGATCGGCCTGATCATTCCCGTGCTGCCGCCCCTGGTCGGCACGTTCACGCAGACCGAAACCCAGCATGCGCTGGCGCAACTGGCGGTGGCCTTTGCCTTCGGTCTGGCCAATTTCTTCGGCGCGCCCATTCTGGGCGGGCTGTCTGACCGATTCGGCCGCCGCAAGGTGATGCTGATCGGTTTCAGCGGACTGGCGCTGAGCTTCTTCGTCACCGCCATGGCCAATGCGCTGTGGATGCTGGTGGTGGTGCGCCTCTTCTCCGGCGCGATGCAGGCCAATGCCGCCGTCGCGAACGCCTACGTGGCCGACATCACCCCGCCCGCCGACCGCGCCAAGCGCTTCGGCATGCTCGGCGCGGCGTTCGGGATGGGCTTCATCCTGGGGCCGGTGATGGGCGGTCTGCTGGGCAGCATCGACCTGCACCTGCCGTTCTATGTGGCAGGCACCTTGGCACTGCTGAACTGGTGTTACGGCTATTTCGTGCTGCCGGAGTCGCTGGCGCCGGAGCATCGCCGGGCCTTCGACTGGCGCAAGGCCAATCCCATTCAATCGCTGTCCCGCGTGCGCGACCTGCGTGGCGTGGGGCCGCTGATCTACGTCATCGCCTGTTCCGGACTGGCGCAGCTGATCATTCACACCAGCTGGGTGCTCTACAACCAGCACAAGTTTGGCTGGGGGCCGCGCGAGAACGGCCTCTCGCTGTTCGCGGTCGGCCTGATGGCCGTGGTGGTGCAGGGCGGACTGCTGCAGCCCTTGCTGCGCTGGCTGGGCGCGCGGCGTCTGGTGCTCATCGGGCTGGCCTCGTCGGTGATGACCAACCTGGTGTGGGGCGTCGCCACCGAGGGCTGGATGATGGTCGCCATCATCTTCCTGAACGTGGTGGGCTTCGCGGCGCCGACGGCCATGCAAAGCCTGGTGTCGAATGCCGCCGACGCGCGCAACCAGGGCGAGACCATGGGCGCGGTCGCCTCGATCAACAGCCTGATGGCGGTGCTGTCGCCGGTGCTGGGACTGGGGCTGATGGCGCTGGTGGCCGACCTGCCCAAAACCGATTGGCGCCTCGGCGCCCCCTTCTATTTGTGTGCGGCGCTTCAGGTGGTGTCGCTGGGTTTCGCCTGGCGCCATTTCCACGAATCACCGCCCGCGGAAGCCGCACCGGCGAAGGCCTGAACGCGGCGACTGCGCTGATGCTTGCCGGGCTGCCAGGGTGTTCCCGCCCGACGGCCATTTTCTTTTTGCACCGATTCCGACTCTCACGACGCTGACCATGCACGACAAAGTCCTCATCCTCGACTTCGGCTCCCAGGTGACCCAGCTGATCGCACGTCGTGTGCGTGAAGCGCAGGTCTACTGCGAGATCCATCCCAACGATGTCAGCGACGATTTCATTCGTGCGTTCGGCCCGAAGGCGATCATTCTCTCGGGCAGCCATGCCTCGACCTATGAGGACCACGAGCTGCGCGCGCCGCAGGCGGTGTGGGACCTGGGCGTGCCGGTGCTGGGCATCTGCTACGGCATGCAGACGATGGCGGTGCAACTCGGCGGCAAGGTGGAATGGAGCGATCACCGCGAATTCGGCTATGCCGAAGCCCGCGCGCATGGTCACACCCGTCTGCTGTCCGGCCTGCAGGATTTCGCCACGCCCGAAGGCCACGGCATGCTCAAGGTCTGGATGAGCCATGGCGACAAGGTCACCGAGCTGCCGCCCGGCTTCAAGCTGATGGCCTCGACGCCCAGTTGCCCGATCGCCGGCATGGCGAACGAGGAGAAGGGCTACTACGCGGTCCAGTTCCATCCCGAAGTCACCCACACGCTGCAGGGCGCGGCGCTCTACACCCGCTTCGTGCGCGAGATCGCCGGCTGCAAGGGCGACTGGGTCATGGGCGACTACATCACCGAAGCCGTCGAGCGCATCCGTGAACAGGTGGGCGATGAGGAAGTCATCCTCGGCCTGTCGGGCGGGGTCGATTCATCGGTGGCCGCTGCGCTGATCCACCGCGCCATCGGCGACCAGCTGACGTGCGTCTTCGTCGATCACGGCCTGCTGCGCCTGAACGAAGGCGACATGGTGATGGACATGTTCGCCGGCAAGCTGCACGCGAAGGTGATCCGTGTCGATGCCAGCGAGCTGTTCCTGGGCCAACTGGCCGGCGTCACCGATCCCGAGCGCAAGCGCAAGATCATTGGCGGGCTGTTCGTGGATGTCTTCAAGGCGGAAGCGGAGAAGCTCAAGGCCAGCGGTCAGGGTCACCGCGGCGCGACCTTCCTGGCGCAAGGCACGATCTATCCGGACGTCGTGGAAAGCGGTGGCACCAAGACCAAGAAGGCCACCACGATCAAGAGCCATCACAACGTCGGCGGTCTGCCGGAGCAACTGGGTCTGAAGTTGCTGGAGCCGCTGCGCGAGCTGTTCAAGGACGAGGTCCGCGAGCTGGGCGTGGCGTTGGGTCTGCCGCCGGAGATGGTCTATCGCCACCCGTTCCCGGGCCCGGGCCTGGGCGTCCGGATTCTGGGCGAGGTCAAGAAGGAATACGCGGACCTGCTGCGCCGTGCCGATGCCATCTTCATCGAAGAGCTGCGCAACACCCGCGATGAAGCCACGGGCAAGACCTGGTACGAGCTGACCAGCCAGGCCTTCACCGTGTTCCTGCCGGTGAAGAGCGTGGGCGTGATGGGCGATGGTCGGACCTATGACTACGTCGTCGCGCTGCGTGCGGTGCAGACCAGCGACTTCATGACCGCCGATTGGGCCGAGCTGCCGTACAGCCTGCTGAAGCGCTGCTCGGGGCGCATCATCAATGAAGTGCGTGGGATCAATCGCGTCACGTATGACGTGTCGAGCAAGCCGCCGGCGACGATTGAGTGGGAATGATCATGCGTCTGGCATGAGCTGGCGACTGCTGGCAGAGAACGAACGTAAGCCCGCGTCACTGCGGGCTTTTTTCATTGTTTGTGCGGCGATGTCTGGCATCCGCTGGCAGCGGCAAGCAAGATTTTCTGATGGCATATCGGATGGTAGGATGAACTTCAATGCCATGAGATGACTTCAATGCCATGGCAAGTGGCTGAGCGGCGTCATGGTATTGAAGTTTCATAACTTGTTGATTTAAAAAGTGAAATTAAGAAATTCGTGGTGCTTTCCAGTCATGGCATTTCTGCTTTGATCTGACCTGGACCATGCTGACCGATACCAAGCTCCGCAACCTGAAGCCCAGAGACAAGCTCTACAAGGAGAACGACCGAGACGGCCTCTATGTCGCGGTCACCCCTGCAGGCTCCATATCGTTTCGCCACAACTATTCGATCAACGGCCGGCAGGAGACCGTGACCTTCGGGCGATACGGCGTGGGCGGGATCACCTTGGCGGAGGCGCGGGAGCGACTTGGCGAGGCGAAGAAGTTGATCGCCGCCGGCAAGTCACCGGCCAAGGAGAAGGCGCGTGAGAAGGCTCGCATCAAGGGTGCTGAAACCTTCGGCGCCTGGGCCGAGAAGTGGCTGCGAGGCTATCAGATGGCTGACTCGACACGCGACATGCGCAAGTCGGTGTACGAGCGAGACCTGAAGCCCAAGTTCGGCAACCACAAGCTGAGCGAGATCACGCATGAAGATCTCAGGGCTCTGACGGACACGATCGTCGAGCGCGGGGCACCAGCTACGGCGGTGCACGTTCGCGAGGTGATGTCCCAGGTCTATAGGTGGGCCATTGAGCGGGGGCAGAAGGTCGAGAACCCCGCTGACCTTGTGCGCCCAACCTCGATCGCAAAGTTCGAGCCGCGGGACAGGGCGCTTTCGCCCGAAGAGATTGGATTGATGTATCAGTACATCGAGCGTATCGGTACAACGCCCTCGATTCGAGCCGCGGCCAAGCTGCTGCTGTTGACCTTGGTACGCAAGAGCGAGCTGACTAACGCGACCTGGAATGAGATCAGCTTCAGCGATGCGGTGTGGTCGATCCCAAAGGAGCGAATGAAGCGGCGCACGCCGCATCTCGTCTTCTTGTCTAGGCAGGCGTTGGACATCTTCATCGCCCTTAAGACTTTCGCGGGCGGATCTGAGTACGTGCTGCCGTCACGTTATGACTCTGATCTGCCGATGAGCAGTGCAACGCTGAATCAAGTTCTGACGCTGACATACAGGCTGGCCCAAAAGGAAGGAAAGGTGCTTGGAAAGTTCGGGCCGCACGACTTGCGCCGAACGGCCAGCACCCTGCTGCATGAGGCGGGCTACAACACTGACTGGATCGAGAAATGCCTCGCGCATGAACAGCGAGGGGTGAGGGCGGTCTACAACAAGGCGGAATATCGCGAGCAGCGCACGGCCATGTTGCAAGATTGGGCGAACATGATCGACGAATGGACGATCAGGCGGCCTCGACCAGCCGAGTAGGCAACTCGCTTCAAACGATCAAGGAATAGAACGGGGCGAGTCGGTCTCAGGGCACATGCGGACAGCCCGGAGTTTGTCGTAGTTGCTCGAGCCAAGGTCAACTTCACCGCTGGCAACTTTACCAATCGTCACGCCGTGATTGGCGAGCACCGCAACGACCGCGTCAGCGCGCGCCCGAGCCAGCTTCAAGTTGTATTCGCGGCCGCCTCGTGGGTCATAGGAACCGAAGACGTTAATCCTGACGCGGGATTGCACCCAGATCGCCGCCGCTCTGGAGATACGTGCTCTTTCTGAAAAGATGAGCTCAGAGGAAGACGTAGCGAAGTAGACGTCTAGGCCAGGGAAGTCGCCAGGCGTAGGCGTCGCAGTTGGCCCGCTATTGGCCGCTTCATCGCCCGCTCGCTTGGAGCTTGAGTCGTCATTCGGAGGGGTTGGTGGGGTTGGAGGAACTGGTACCGGGGCCGGTGCGCCGAGCTTTGCAACTGCCCTTTCGATGTCATCCAGCTTGGTCATGACGATCCCATGCAGATCGTCACCGCCGATACGGCTACTGAGTCGAACGACCTTGTCTTCCAGTCCGGCCATTCCGATCTTCAGGCTTGACTCCAATTGCTGTTGAGTCAGTTGGGAATCAGCTGCAACCTTTTCGGGGACTTTCGACGTGTCGAACGAAGCGGGAAGCAGGCCCTGTCCCTTGAGCTGTTCAAAAGCCTTGACGACACTGGCAATGACTTCGTCGCGCTCACCAGGCGTCGTGGTCTGCACGATTGCAGCAGAGGTTCGGCCGAGCACGATCTGCGCGTACTCCTTGCCAGTGATCTCCTTTTGAACCCACAACCGGCATGCTGCGTCGACATGAGCAATTCGATAGGCATCGGCCGGATCGAGAACGGTGCCGTTGCGGTCGTAGAGTCCACCGAATTTGAAGAATGGGATACCGGCGTTCGCCGACCCACGAAAGTTTTTGGAAAGCAGAGAACGGACAGGGGCACACTTCGCGGCCACCTGAGGATCCTCTGGAGCGATGCCAAGTTCGGACGTGGGAGCTGTGCAGCAGCCGCTGAGAGCTACGGACGCCGCGAGGATCCAATAGGGTAGAGGGGACCGCATTTCACCTCCAGTCGTTTTTCAGGCAGCCGGCAGCGTCCAAAGCGTTCCGATCACAAGTCACTTGGGCCCGCTCGCAGGCTCAGACGGCGGCACCGGCGCGCTCTGGTTCTTTGCAATGTCGGCTGCTGCGCGCTGTTGCGCGAGAAGGCCTTCCGTGCAATTCTTGAATGTAGATCCTGGGCTAACGCTTGGCTTGATCGGAGATACCGAGGCCGCAACAAGAAGGTTCGACAGAGCTACAGCAGGCGGCAAAGTGGGGTCCAAGTAGTCAATCAAAATACTTTTGGTGCTGGCAAGACTGGCTTGAAGCGCGGAACCGCCATCTGAAATTGCAGCTTTCACCACGCCGCCGCAAGCGGAAACCCCAGTCTTCGCACCGACGTTCAAGGTCAGCCAGTACGACTTGGTGATCTTGTCGATGAACAAGGCGTTCGGGTCAATCGATGCCAGTGCTGCCTGCGTGATCGCCGCATCGAGCACTGGCGCCGACTCTGATCGAGTTTCCATGTTGAGGAACTTGTCGCCCAGGGCATCAAGTGAATCAGTGCTGAGCCCAGCAGCGTTCTGGATGACCGCCATATGTATGTTGAGCTGCGTGATCGCCTTCCTGACAGCAGCTTTCTTGGCGTCTGCATCTACCGCCTTTGAGCCATCGATGTATGCGCTGATTCGGCACTGCCAGGCAGCAAAAACGGCCGACATGGCTTGGCTGCTCATGCCGGCATAGGCTGTCTTCACGACTTCATAGCCAGTCCGAGCAGTCACATTGGGGAGCTTGAGCAGGCCGTTTAGTACGCTCGCGTCGAAGCGAGCGGCGATTTCACCACCTGTGGCGGCCTCGCCTACTGAATAGGGCACCGAAGGGCATGAGCCCACAACTGGCGCGGGGGCTGGGGCCGCCGGTGGCTTCTGCGCCCAAGCGATGCTGCCGGCCAGCGTGCCAACAACCAAGACGAACTTGATCGAACTGCTAACTCGCATATCGAAACCCTCCCCAGTTGTTCGACGATTCGGATTCTGCGGCTACCGGGTAGCATGATTCGTATCCGCAGCCGCCTAACTGACCAAAATCAGCTATAGAGTGGAACTGCACATCGCAACTACAGCATGCTGGCAAACCCTGCCTGGTAGTTGCCCTTCCGTCCAATAGGGGATTAGTGGTGCATGGCACGCGCTGCGCGCGGTCTCCGGCGCGTAGAGGCGTGCTGTTGACCACCTCCAGTGCTAATGGATGACGACGCGGCTGAACGCCATCGTTGATCGACTGCTGTCGGGCTTCTAATTCAGCAGCACGAACGACGACAGCCGCTGCAGCCAATTACGGATGGACGGTGCACAGGTCTAGGCGATAGGTATGTGGAATCCCGTCAATTGATTTCGAGACGGCTTGGCGACTCATACCGAGCTGGGCTGCCGCCTCGGATTGGTTCATCCCCTTGCAGAGCAGTACCAAGATGCGCTTCTTCTGATCCGAGATCTTGGCGTCAACCATCGAGCGCGCTTCCTTTCGAACGCGAGCTTCTAAAGGGGGATGCTGGCGGTCTGGCGTACCACTGCTCGCCCTCGGTGCATAAATGCTTATTTCGCGTTGTTGGCAAAGCAGCCGGATGAATTCATCCACCAGGGCGTCACCTGACAGTCCTAAGGCCGCCGGGGGGCGTGCATAACTTTGGCGCTCGAGGCGTTCCAGTTCTTGCTCAAAATCGGCTCGGCTTCTTCGTGCCCGCAGATACTCTGCTTGAACGATGTTTGAAAAGGGTGCCTTGGGGCGGTGAGATCGGCAATACGTGGAGCTAAGCCGAAGGCGGTCGTCGTCGTCCTCTTCGGGCCAGTGACCTACAGATATGTAGCCCGCGAGTTCCGTTGCCTCTCCGCACAGCTCGCAATAGGGGCCGCCGCGCAGGGCATTGAGCTTGCCGCGCGCACTTCGTTGCGGCTTTTTTGCATGGCATCTGATCGCCAACTCACGAAGGTTGTCGAGCGATCTTGATGCGCGCTCCATCTCGCGCATGCGGGGGAGGTTAGGCAGCTTGCTTCTCCCCTCAGCCTTGGACTTGGCCTGAACTGCTCGACCGACAAACTGGAGAAAGACATCCAGCTCTTTGAAGCCGAGCCCCTTCGCGATAGCGCTGAATGGCAGCGTTCCATTGAGGGCGGGGTCGCCGGCAAGGCGTGTTCGCATCATGAGGTCCAGCCGATAACGCACCCATGCGGTATCGAGCACCTTGGGTGCCCATTCGTGAATGCCCCTGAATAGGGATGCCCACGCGGGGTCAATTCGCTCGCGCAGCAGCGAGTAGATCGAGTGTCGGCGTGAGAGCGTCGAGTAGGGCCCCCACTCACTTGAGAAGGCTGAGATCGCGTCCGCGAGTTGCGGATCGCAGCCCTCCCAAATGGTGATGTGCGGAGTCATTTGTGTGTCAACCATTGCGACAACTTATTGGGCATAAGTCTATCTGGACTTTCGGCATCCTTCGCACGTAATCAATCGCCGTTGAACGAAGGCCGACGTATGCAGATCGACGATGTGAGGCGCAGCGAACAAGCTGCTGCAAAGGGGGCACGACGCTGATCGACCGCAAGAAGCTGCTGTCGATGATTCCGCTGGCCGAGCGGACGATCTTCGACATGGAGCAGCGCGGCGAGTTCCCGCACCGAATCTTGCTAACGGCACGCAGGGTCGCATGGGACCTCACAAAGGTTGAGGAATGGATTGAAGAGCGCCGAGCGGCTGGCGCACAAGCCGCGCGCCCAGGCTTCACTCATCTGGTCGAGCAGGGACGGAGGTAGGAGCATGCAACTCGCAGAATTGCTGACAAAGCAGTACGGCCCATTCATGACACTGAAGCAACTGGCCATGGTGCTGCATCGAGCGCCAAATGGCCTGCGCGTTTCCCTGTACGCCGATTCGGAGTGGGCCAGGAATGTAAGAGCGACGCGGGTTCGGCAAAAGGGCTGCCGGCATGTGATCTTCGACACCGTGCGTATAGCCGGCGTCCTGGGTCAGGGCAGTGTCGACGCCGGAGCTAAAAGCGAGCGAGGGCTTGCGGGCAGTTCTCAAGGCGACTGCGCATGAGCCTCATCTGCACGCACTGGGCTTGGCCGCTTTCCCTTCGGTCGAATCAAAAGTTGGTATTGCTGGCGCTCGCTGACTTCTCGGACGACGCCGGTGTCTGTTGGCCATCATTTACGTCACTTGCGCGAAAGTGTCGCCTGTCTCGTAGGGCCGCCCAACGAATCGTCTGGGAACTTGAAAGTCTCCAGCTGATCACGGTGAGGCGCCGATGCGCCGGAGGCTGCCGCTCCAACGCTTATTTGCTCATGTTGAGAGCTGGGTCATGAGCATTCGAATCATGAACTTGGCATGGGGTGTGGCCTTGCCGCCAACGCAGAAGCTCTTGCTGCTGGCACTTGCGGACAACGCGGATGACGGCGGAGCCTGCTGGCCGTCCTTGAGAAACCTGGCCATGAAATGCCAGGTGTCCTCCAGAACGATTCAAAGAACCATCAAGGAATTTGAGGACTGCGGGCTGCTTGAGGTGACAACGCGGTTCGCAGCGAATGGTCGGCAGACCTCAAACGGCTATCGACTCACGATGGAGGGTGACAAGCTGTCATCCCTTGGCTCGGTCAAACGCAGGCAGGGTGACAGCACGTCACCCTCCCGGCATATTGGGCATGGGGCGGGTGACATCAGCGTCGCCCCTGGGGTGACATCTAGATGTCGTGGGGAGGGTGACACAGCTATGACGCCCCTTGAACCACCACAAGAACGTCACTGTGAATCACCACTACAACCGCGCCCCCCACTGCGTTGGCCGGGCGCGTTGACTTCACATCAGCGCTCCTTGATCGAACTGATGCTGGTTCCGCAGACACCCGAAGTGGCGCAGCAGTTGCTTGATGAGCTTGCGATTGCGCTCTCTGTGCCCGGACGGATTCGGACCACTCCTATGCGTTGGCTTGCGGGGTTGCTACGGCGACACGCTCGAGGCGAGTTCCTCCCCACCGCGGAAGCGACTCCTGCGCACAAGGCCGACGAGCGTCGCGCTGAGCAAACGGTAGTCTGCCCGCCACTTGGCGCCCTCCCGTCTGAGCGTGTCCGTGAGCAATTGAAGGCGGTCGTAGAGCGGCTTCGCGTGCGTCCGGATTAGCCCCTGCGGCATCGGGCCGCATAGGGCTTGCTCACCGACTACTGCTTCGACGCGTAGCCCTCAGCCTAGGGCCGACGAAGCGATGCGTTTGCAGCGCCATTGCGGCGCGCGTCAAGGTAGTTGTCGCCTCAGTTATGCAACTCTTGGCTGAATATCCTGGTTCCGAAGCTCGGCTGTGACGACCACATCCCGCTCCGGGTTGAGCGTGACCGTGGCGATCGGAGACCAGTCGCGCGTGCCGCGCGACCAGCGGTAAGCGTCCTGGCAAGGCATGTTGATCCGCTGAGCCATGCCTAGGATGCTCGTATCCATTAACGATTTGGCGGATACGTACGCACTATGGATCAAGCAGCGCCAGGCCGCAGGCGGCGAGTTCAC
>CAJYPV010000001.1 GCA_913776825.1 Burkholderiaceae bacterium | reverse complement strand
GGCGCCGTCGCCGTACAGCGTGTCGTTGCCGTCGCCGCCGCGCAGCGTGTCGGCCCCGACGCCACCAGTCAGCACGTCCAACCCGGCACCGCCGATCAGCGAGTCGTTGCCGTTCTCGCCGTTCAGGGCATCGTTGCCGTCACCGCCATCGAGCGTGTCGTTGCCGTCACGGCCGGACAGCGCATCGTTACCGCCCTGGCCGGCGACCAGGTCGTCGGTGGCGTAGCCGGTAATGGTGTCGTTCGCATCGGTCGTGCTGACCAGCAGCATAGCCTTGACAGTCGCGACATTCCAGCTCGTGCCGTCATTGAATCGGATTTGCTCCAGCGCCCAGCCGCGGCTGCTGACGCCGTCGTTGACGAAGTAGTTCGAGACCGTGACCTGGTCGGTCGTGCCGTTGATCTTGATGACCAGGTTGTCGCCGTTGCGAGACAGTGAGACATCGCTCGCCAACACGCCCGGCTTGAACTGCAACACGTCCTGCTTGCCGACTGTCGGGTCGGCATAGCCGTTCCAGCCGTCCGAGTCGTTGTTGATGGTGTCCTGGCCATCGCCGCGACCGAACAGGTAGGTGTCGCTGCCGAAGCCGCCGACGAGGTAGTCGTTGCCGGCCCCGCCGTCGAGCACGTCGTTGCCGCCGGCACCGCCGTAGGCGCCGTCGCCGTACAGGTAGTCGTTGCCGTCGCCGCCATAGGCGTGGTCGGCTCCGTCGCCGCCGGTCAGCGTGTCGTCGCCGGCGCCGCCGATCATCACGTCGGCGCCGCCGTTGCCGGAGATCTGGTCGTTGCCGTCGTCGCCGGACAGGAAGTCCAGCCCGTCGCCGCCGTTCAGCACGTCGTGGCCGCCACCGCCCCACAGCCAGTCGTCGCCGACCCCGCCGTTGATGGTGTCGTTGCCGGTGTAGCCGTTGATCGAGTCGCGGGCCGTGGTGCCATTGATCAGGTCGTTGCCGGACCAAACCACCGTCATCATCGTGTTTCTCACGTCTGGAGGCAGCCCGGCACCGCGCGCTTCGAGTTGGTCAACGAAATCTCGGTACATCGTCGCGTCATAGGGGTTGATGCCGCGCACCACCTCCATGAAGTCGGCCAGCTGCGCAGCCGCGCTGGGCTCCCCGTTGCTGAAGCGTTGTGCGAACAGGTCGGCGACGATCGTGAAATCGGCCGACCACACGCCGTTCACTTCAGTGAAGCTGACCTTGCGCAGCAGCGATGCTGCATGGCTGTCACTCATAAGCTGGGTGTATACGCTGGCGGCCAGCAGGTCGTAAGAGCGCTGCAGGCTTTGCGCGTAAGTGCCTGACGGGTTTGCCTGCAGGGCCGGCTGGCCGAGAAAGCTTTCCATGACGCCGATCGCACGGGCGTCCATCACGCCCCCGCGGCTGGCCGGGTCGACGTTTTCCTGGTTCGTCCACAGCTCCAGGATCTGCTTGACCAGCAGGTGGCGCTGCGCCGGATCGGTCGCTGCGACGAAGGCCTGGACCGCGGCTTTCAGCGCGCCGCTGGTGTCGAGCACCATCGCGCGGTGCAGCGTGTGCACGTTGCCGAAGCCGACGGCATCGGGCAGGCGCGCGATTTCCGGCGGCACAACGATGCCGTTGCCGTTGAGCTGCCCGACCGGCACCGTTAGGCGGCGGTCCGAATCGAACCACAGCGTGTTGGTCAGGCCGGTTGAGCCATCGCCGTAGCGGAACGCACCGATCTCGCGGTGCTGCACGTTGTTCGCATCGGTGAATGGCTGCGTGTTGTAGCTGACGTCAATGGACGAGACGTTGAGCTCTGCCAATGTCTTCAGCTCGCCGGCGTTCGCGACGCCGTCGCTGTTTGCATCCTGCCACAGGCGCAGGTCACCGAAGATCTCATCGTTGGCATCGATCACGCCGTCGGTGTTGCGGTCGAACTCGGCCAGTGCCTCGAAGCCGTTGCGGGCTAGCGAGCCGTTGCTGAGCCGCGTCTCGGTGCCGAACAGCTCGGCACCGCCGTCGATCGCGCCGTTGGTGTTTCGGTCGAGCACTAGCATCGCGTCGGTGGCGCCGATCCAGCTGGTGCGCTCAGCGAAGCCGCTGTTGTCCAAGTCGAAGTTGACCCCGTGACTCTTCGGGATCGTGTCGATCTTGCCGTTGCGGTCCAGGTCGAACGCTAGCGGGTCACGCGGCGGCGGCGGCGGCACCGGCGGCGGCGGCGAGGGAGGCAACGGCGTCGGTGTAGGCGTCGGTGTAGGCGTCGGTGTAGGCGTAGGCGTAGGCGTCGGCGGAGTGGGCGTCGGCGGAGTGGGCGTCGGCGGAGTGGGCGTCGGCGGAGTAGGCGTCGGCGGAGTGGGCGTCGGCGGAGTAGGCGTCGGCGGAGTAGGCGTCGGCGGAGTAGGCGTCGGCGGAGTAGGCGTCGGATCGACGGGCGGCGTAGGGGTTGGTTCCGTTGGCGTCGGCGGTTTCGGCGTTTCTAGCCAGCCTCCCGGGGGCGGTTCGATTGGGTTTCCCCGCTCGTCGATGTAGATCGGCCGGTCGAGGATGGCAGTGCCCTTCGGCACCAGCAACGGCGGGCCTTGCCAGAACGAGCGGCCGTCGTCGGACACCACCACGCGCGGCTGGTATTCCATGCCCGGCGGCGCCCCGTCTGGGGCGCTGCCCGGGAAGCCAGAGGCGTCGTTGATTGCTTTCTCGATCTGGTCGCCGAGATTCCTCAGCGTGTCAATCGCCGGATCGATCGCCCGCTCCAGCCCGTCGATCATCTGGTCGATGCCGCTCGCGCCGGGATAGGGGTTGAACTTGTTCAGCAGCCGCAACGATTCAGTAAGTGTGTGGAAGGCGTCGTCGCGCTTGTACGCGTCATGCACCTTCACGGCCTGCTCGTACTTTTCGTACGCGTCCTTGACCTTGTCCTGCAGTTCCTTATATTGCTTGTACTTTTCGTACGACCACTCGATACCGGCGACCACTCCCATCTGCCTTCTCCCTGCGTGATTGATGAATTACCTTGGAAAATCGGTCGAGAACGCATTCGTCTCGTTAAAATTGGTGAAGCTGATGCCGATCGAGACCTCCAGGCTCTCGACGCAGTGCCACCATCCGACCGGAATGAACAGTGCATCGCCGGGGCCGATCTCCACCTCAAGCGGTCGCGCGTGCTTCATCAGCGGATGGCGCTTGGCATCGAAGTCCGGAAAGCCCGCGGCGCTGAACACGCCGACGTCGTTGTAGAGGTGCGGCGCCTGCAGCGCCGGGATCAGCGTGACCTTCTTGCGTCCGTAGACCTGGATCAGCATGTTGTTGGTCAGGTCGTGGTGCAGCGGCGTGAACGTACCTTTCGGGCCGAACCACAGGAACTGCCCGGTGCCCGCACCGCGGTCATTGCGGTAGCCCTGCGCAAAGTCGCCGGCATCGTCGAACAGCGGCGCCAGCCCGACCAGGCTGCTCTTCATGTTGTTGGCCGTCATGTAGAAATCGTTCGACGCGTCGACCGCGCGCACCTTGCGGACGAACTCGGCCATCGTCATACGCGTCTTGTGCTGGCCGGCGTTGCGCTCGTACAGCGGGTCGTTCTCGCGCCCCTGCTGCACCTCGATCTGGGCGGTGCCGAACTTCTCGGCAAAGTACTCCGGCGTCCACAGCCGGCGCGCCGCCCAGTGCTCGATGCCGCCGGTCAGCACCACCGGCAGGTGGCGGCTGTAGTACTCACGCACGAACTCGGCAAAGTCCGGCGCCGCGCGCCGTTCCACCTGCTTGCCGTAACGCGGGTCCAGCGCCGCCAGCGTGTCGCAGGTCTTCAGCAGCCAGTTGCGCTTGGCCAGAGTCTTGAAGATCTCGCGGCCCGCTTCGACATACGGATCCGATTGCGCATGCGCCAGCTCCACCGCCGATTCGATGTCGGCAAAGCCGTTCTCGCGCAGGATGCCCTGCAGCGTCGCCGCCTCGCTGCCCTTCATCAGGTTCGACGCCACCCACTGGCGCCACGATGGCGGCAGCGTCGACACCGGCTTGGCGTTTGCGAGCCGTGCCTTCGCGCGCTCCATCACCAGGTGGTTGAACCACGATTCCAACTGGTCCAGCCAGTACGCATGCTTGTCGACGCTGCCGTTGCGCTGCAGGCCGGCGAGCAGGTTCAGGTAGAAGGTGGTCGCGTAGTGCTGCACCATCAGCCGGTTTAGCTTGCGGCCCGATTGCTGCTCGTAGGCGCGCATCACGCGCTCGGCCAGGTCGGGCGAGCTCAGGCACATCGGCGAGAAATCCTGGTGCAGGTCGCCGCGCTTGCAGTTGCCGAAGTCGATCACGCCGACCAGCCGCTCCTGCGCCGCATCGAACAGCAGGTTGCCACCGTGCAGGTCGAAGTGCCCGAGCACCAGCTGCTTCGCCGGTACCTTCAGGTTGCGGTGGTTGCGCACGATCTCGGGCACCAGCTTGCGGATCACCGGGTGCTCGCTGGCCCCGAGCTGGGTCTCGATCAGATCGGCCGACAGCTCCCACGACGGCGCGAACGTCAGCCCGGCCTGCTCGATCTCGGCCGCAGGCACCGCATGCAGCGCGACCATGAAGGCCGCCAGCTGCGCGGCCAGCGTATCCTTCTTAGCATCGGTCAGTTTCGCGTAGGCGTTGCGGTCGAAGCTGTGGCCGTCGATCTTCGGGTAGCGGGCCAGCGCGACCGGCCGGCTGTGCAGCTCGATCTTCGGCACCTGCACCGCGACGCGCGCGCGGACGAAATCGGTGATGCGCTGCTCGACCTGGATGCCGGCGGCACCGCGGTGCGCGCGCGGAAACTTGACGATGTGGTCGCCGTCGATCTCGGCAACGATGCTCTCGTGCGTGTTCGCGAACACCTTCACGCTGCCCGGCAGCGAGTTCGGGAAGCAGGCCCGCCACGCGGCCCGTACCGAGCCTTCGTCGCTGTCGCCTAGCACTGGTGCCAGGGCCAGCGCATCGGCCGAGCCGTTGTCCGCCGCACGGCCGCTGCACAGGTACATCGAGCGTTGCGCATAGGTCGGGTCGTCGTCCGACTGCTGCGACAGCAGCTCGGTGCGGCCGTACACCGATTGCACGAAACGCAGTTGCTCGGCCTGCTGCTGCGCATTGCCGTGCGCCTCGAACACCAGCGTGTCGCTGAGCGCGGCGCAGTGGTTCAGCACCTCCTTCCAGCGCTTGACCCATAGCGAGATGTTCAGGATGAAGCAGACGTCGACGCGCTCGCCGAACACGAAGCTGTCGAGCAGCGACAGGTCGTCCTTGTCGAGGTCGAAGGTGTAGAAGTGCACGTTGTGCGTGCCGTTCGCCGCCTTGATCGCGTTCGCGCCGTTGATGCAGCGGGTGTTGAAGTCGATGCCGACACCGAACGCGATAGCGCCAGACAGGTGATGCAGCAGCCCGCCGTTCGAGCAGCCGATGTCGAGCACGCGCTTGCCGGCGAAGTCGTACGGGATCTTCGCGACGCGCTTGGCCGAATCGCGCTGGCCCTGGAAGCTCTCGCCTCCGATCGAGACAGTGTGGTAGCCGGCGATCAGCCCGCGGCTGTCGAACCAGGTCTTGTTGGACTTGCTCGCGTCCAGGATCTGCAGTACCGCACCGGTCGTGGCGTCGCGCGGCGGTGCCGAGGCGGTGGCGGTGTCGTCGTGCGAGGGCGTGGTGCTGCTCATGTGGGGGCCTTGCTGACGTAGATCTCGTTGCCCTGGACAACAGCCTTGAGGCCGTGGCGCTGCGCGATCTGCGTGAGCACCTGGTCCCAGGGGGCGGCATAGTGGGCGTCGACCGTGCCGCAGATGCCGGGCTCGAGGCGCAGCTTCTTGCCCGCGGCGTCGGCGACGATACTCAACAGCACGCGCAGGTCGACCTGGGCGAAATCGAGCCGCATTGGCCGGGCCTCGCGAGGCGTTGCCGTGGCGCGGGTCTCCGGGGCAGCAGATGCGGTCTGCGCGCAGCCAGTCGCCGGTGCGATCAGCACCCCGGCGGCGAGCGCGAGCAACGCCGCTCGCGAGGCCCGGCCAATGCGGCCGCTTCCGTGGATTGGCATCTCAGCGTTCTCCCAGGCTTTCGCTGAGCGCGGTCTCGACCGGGCTCAGCAGGTAGTCGATGACGCGGCGCTTGCCGGTCTTGATCTCGGCCGTGACGTTCATTCCGGGGCTCAGTTGGATGCGCTTGCCGTCGACCTGGATCGCGTCCTGGCGCAGGCTCAGCGTGGCGGGGAAGATCGCCCCCTTCTTCTCGTCGTTGACCGCGTCGGCGGTCACGCTGCGCACCGTGGCCTCGACGGTGCCGTAGCGTGTGAACGGAAAGGTCTCCAGCTTCACGGCGGCCACCTGGCCGGCGTTGACGAAGCCGATGTCCTTGTTATCGACCACCACCTCGGCGGTGACCTGCGCATCGCGCGGCACGATCACCATCAGCACCTGGGCCGGCGTGACGACGCCGCCTTCGGTATGCACCGCCACCTGCTGCACCGTGCCGCCGACTGGCGCGGCCAGTCGCGTCAGTCGGGCGCGCTGCTCGGTCTTGGCGCGCTCCTGCGCAAGCTGCTCACGCTTCGAGGCGGCCTGCGCCTGCCGGTCGCTCAGCATTCGCTGCGTCTCGGCCAGGTAGGCCTGGCGGCCGCTGTCGCCTTCGATCAGCGCCGCCTGGGCTTCGCTCAGCCGCGCCTGCTGCGTGGCCAGGTCGCGCTCCAGCTCGATGCGCTCGCGAGTGCGGTCCTGCTCGGCGTGCGCGCCCATGAAGCCTTGCGCAGTCAGGCTCTTGAAGTCGGCTTCGCGGCGGCGCGCGATCGGCAGCGTAGCCTCCAGCTTGGCGATGGTTTCGCGCACAGTCGCGAGCTCGGCCTTGCGGCGCGACTGCTCGGCATGCAGCCGGCTCAGCCGCGCGGTGATGTCGGCCCATTCGGCGTGCAGTTGGGCGTTGTCGCGCGAGCTACTGGTGCCAAGGTCGCCGGCCGGCAGTGCAGGCGCTCGGCCTGTCTGCAGCGCCTGCAGCAGTGCCGTGGTGCGCCGCTCCTCGGATTGAATCGCGCTCAGCTGTTCCAGCACGCTGGCGCTGTCAGCCGCGGCCGCGGTGGCATCCAGCTCCACCAGCACCTGACCGGCCTGCACCACGTCGCCATCCTTCACCAGCACGCGCTTGACGACGCTGGTTTCCAGCGGTTGCAGCGTTTTGGTGCGCTCGCTGACGACGATGCGCCCGGGCGCCACCGCGACGATGTCGATCTGGCCGAGGATGGCCCACGCGAGCGCGATCGCGAACAGCGTGCAGATCACCCACGCGGCGCGGCGTGGCGCTGGGTGCAGCGGCGTCTCCTGCAGGCTCAGCGCGGCAGGCAGGAATGCGGCTTCGTCGTGCAGCCGGCGCGGGCCGGCCAGCTCGTCGCGGCGCTCCCAGGCGGCACGGAACACGGCGCGGTAGTGGCGCAGCAAGTCGAGCACCGGGTGGTTCATCGCGTGCCTCCGGACTGCATCGCCCACAGCCCGGCGTACAGCCCGCGCGGACGTTGCAGAAGTTCGTCGTGGCTGCCTTGCTCGACGATGCGGCCGCGGTCCATCGCGATGATGCGGTGCGCCTGCCGCACGCTGCTCAGCCGGTGCGCGATCACGATCACGGTGCGGCCGCGGCAGATGTCGGCCATATTGCGCTGCAGGATGGCTTCGCTCTCGTAGTCGAGCGCGCTGGTGGCTTCGTCAAGGATCAGCACTCGCGGGTTGCTGAACAGCGCGCGTGCGATCGCGATGCGCTGGCGCTGGCCGCCCGACAGCCCCGCGCCTTGCTCGCCGACCTGGGTGTCGTAGCCCTCCGGCAGCTCGCTGATGAACTCGTGCGCGCCGGCCAGTTGCGCCGCCCAGATCACCTGCTCGATCGGCGCCGCAGGGTCGGTAATGGCGATGTTCTCGCGCACGCTGCGGCTGAACAGCAGGTTGTCCTGTAGCACCACGCCGATCTGGCGCCGCAGCTGCGCCGCGTCGATCAGGCTGATGTCGATGCCGTCGACCAGCACGCGTCCCTGCTCGGGGGTGTACAGCCGCTGCACCAGCTTGGTCAGCGTGCTCTTGCCGGAGCCGCTGCGCCCGACGATGCCGAGCACCTCGCCGGCGCGCACCTCCAGGCTCAACGCGTGCAGTACCGGCGGCGCCTCGGCGCGGTAGCGGAAGCTGACCTGGTCGAACTGGATGCGGCCCTTCAGCGGTGGCAACTGCGCGGCGTTGGCCGGCGGCACCTCGGTGCGGGTGTTGAGGATGTCGCCGAGCCGAGCGACCGAGATGCCGGCTTGCTGGAAATCGGTCCAGAGCTGCGCGATCCGCATGATTGGCTGCGCGACGCGCTGCGCGAACATGTTGAATGCGACGAACTGGCCGACGCTCAGCTCCTGGTCCATCACCAGTCGGGCGCCGTACCACAGCGTTGCAGCGGTGACCAGCTTGCCGATCAGGCCGATGCCTTCGTGGCCGTAGCTCGCGAGAGTGCTGGTGCGAAAGCTCGCTGACACGTAGGCGGCGAGCTGGTCGTCCCAGCGCTTGGCAATGCTCGGCTCGAGCGCGCTGGCCTTGACGGTTTGGATGCCGCTGATGGTTTCGACCAGCAGCGACTGATTCTCGGCGCCGCGCGCGAACTTCTCGTTCAGTCGAGCGCGCAGCAGCGGCACCAGCAGCATGCTCAGGCCGATGTACAGCGGCAGGCTGGCAAGCACGATCAGCGTCAGCGGGACGCTGTACAGCAGCATGACCGCGACGAAGATGACCGAGAACAGAACGTCCAGCACTAGCGTTAGCGCGTTGCCGGTCAGGAAGCTGCGGATGTTCTCCAACTCGCGCACCCGCGCGACCGACTGGCCGACGCGGCGCGCCTGAAAGTAGGCCAGCGGCAATTGCAGCAGGTGGCGGAACAGCCGCGCGCCGAGCTCGACGTCGATCCGGCTGGTGGTGTGGCTGAACACATAGGTGCGCAGCACCGACAGGATGCTCTCGAACACCACGACGACCACCAGGCCGACCACCAGCACGTTCAGCGTCGAGACGCCGTGGTGCACCAGCACCTTGTCCATCACCACCTGGAAGAAGAGCGGGCTGACGAGGGCGAACAACTGTAGGAAGAGAGACACCAGCAACACTTCTCCGAGTAGTTGCCGATGCTTGACCAGACTGGGCACAAACCAGCTGAAGTCGAATTGGGCCAACGCGCCAGCCAGCGATGCGCGGCTCGTGATCAGAATGAGCGTGCCGTTCCATCGGGCGGCGAAGATCTCAAGCGGCTCTATTACCGGACGCCCTCCGGGTACGTCGGTGTTCATGGCCTGGTACAGCACTCGCTTGCCGTCGCATTGCGCAAGCACAACGACATGGCAGCCGCCGGCGCCATCGTCCAACAAAGCAAGCGCCGGCAGCGGCGCAAGGCTCAACCGATCGGGGGTGCTCAGACTGCGGCGCGCCTTCAGGCCCAGGTGCTGCGCGGCCAGCAGCAGTTCGGTGGTGTCAGGATCGTGGCCAGGACGCCAACCTAACTGGTGGGTTATCTGAGCGGGGTCAGAAGCTACATGATGCAGGCGCGCCACCAAACACAAGGCCTGCAGCCCGCTGGAAGGAAGCGGAATGGGCGAATCTTCGCCAGGTTGATGCGACGACAGATGCAACTTGTCCCCGGACACTTCCACCGGCTCAGGACGCGGCGGCGCCCCAGGTATTGCCCGGCTCGACATCTCAACCCCCCCCCCGTGCATTTTTATGTTGGCGGATTCTGCCCGACACGTTTCAAAAGAAGAAGGTTTGGACTAGAGGAAGCCGCGTATCAGAATGTGACACGCGTGCGGCCGCGGCGTGTACCGATGCGCTGGCAGCAAAGTGGCGCAGGTCACTCACTTACTAGGTGGGCGAGCGCCAATGCCCACTTGCCTTTGGGGGATTAAAAGCGGCTAACTAAACCTTGCCAAGGTTCGCTGACAGCTGACGCAGCAAGCCAGCGACAGGAGCGCGAGATGGGTTTCGACGTGACGTTCGAAGCGTATGCGCAGCTTGCCGAAGGCAGCGAGCCAGGCATGGGTTCGCTCGACCACCCAGCGATGCTTGCCCAGCCGGTCGTTGCGCTCGATGCCCCGTCGGGCGATTCTGTCTTTGATGCCACGCCGCTTGAGGTGCTGGTGGCATCTCGCGTAGTCGTAGCCTTTGTCTGCGTGCAGTTTGTCAGGCCAGCGCAGAGGTCTGCCACGCACACAGGTAATCGCCGGTAGTGCGTCGACCAACTGCTCGAAGACCACCGACTCATGCCGGTTGGCCCCGGTGACGCAGAACATCAGCGGGATGCCTTGCCTGTCGGTGACGATGTGGCGCTTGCTGCCGAGCTTGCCTCGGTCCGTCGGGTTGGGGCCTGTGTACGAGCCCCCCGGGGGCTGGGTACCGCAGACCCATCCACGCTGACTCGGCTCAGGTCGAGTTGGCCTGCGCTACGAAGCTGGGCCAGCAGCACCAGATGCAGGCGGTGCCATACGCCGCAGGCTTGCCAGTCGCGCAGGCGGCGCCAGCAAGTCATACCGCTGCCGAAGCCCAACTCTTGGGGCAGGTCCTCCCAGGCAATGCCGGCGCACAGGACGAACAGGATGCCGTTGAGGGCCAACTCATCATCCAGCCGCGGACGCCCGCCTTTGCTCGGTGGCTTGGACTGCGGCAGCAATGGTTCGAGCGTCTTCCACAGCTTCGCGCTGACCTCTCGTTTTCTCGTCATGCATCGCCCAACGCAGCTCGCCTTGTCGGCGATGACATGGTTTTGTTAGCCGCTCTTAAACCAACGGGCCTGCGCGAATGCCGGGGCGGTTCACTACGTCATGCTCGTCAAGCTTGATGGATTCGGCTCCACGTCAGTGCTCGAAGGCTTCACCAAGCGGCTGCGTCGCATTCCGGCCAGCCTGCGCAAGACGCTCACCTACGATCAAGGCTCGGAGATGGCTCAGCACGAGACTCTGGCCAAGCGGCTGCACAGTGAGCGTCCAGCGGCACCACCTTGCCATTCAAGGTCCGGGGCCGCGCTGGGTATGTAGGATGGAATCGTTATGGTTGCCATCCACGTTGACCTCCCGATCTTTAGCTCACCAACCGAGCCGTACGGCTGGTTCAGCGGTGTCCTTCATCTGCAAGCGATGCCCGAGGATGGCTTGCCGTTCCCATGGCCTGAGGAGTGGCTCCAGCAGTTTGTAGAGCTCTTCGAAGAGCAGCGGTTGCAGGTCTGGGGTCTGAGCGAATGGCCTTACCCGCCAGCGGCGCTGCATGTGACCATGTTCGGGTTGGTGTGCCGCGATCGGGACCAGGCTGGTGAACTCGCCCGGCACGTTGAACGCTGCAGCGGACTCGTTTTCAATGAGCACGACCTGACTGACGCATCGACCTGATGCGCTCAGTCGTGCGGCGGTCTCCAGCGATGCGGGAGTAGTTCGTCGAGCCGGGTGTTGAGCAGCGTCGGCAACTGCTGCAGCACGTCGCGCAGGTAGGCCCAGGGGTCGTGCCCGTTCATGCGTGCCGACTGCACGAGGCTCATAACGATGGCGGCGCGCTGGCCCGCGAGCTCACTGCCCACGAACTGCCATGCCTTGCGTCCCATGGCCCACGGCTTGATCTGCCGTTCCAGGTGATTGTTGTCCAGCGCGACGGCGCCGTCTTCAAGGTGCCGCGTCAGCGCGATCCAGTGGCCCAGCGTGTAGTCGATGGCCTTCGCCGCGGCGCCGCCGTCGGCAACCAGTCGACGTTCAAGCTCCAGCCACTCGCGGAGTTCCTCCCATAGCGGCTTGGCGAGCAGCTGCCGATGCGCCTGGCGCGCATCGTCACTGAGGACCTTGAGCTCGCCTTCGACCTCGTAGATGCGGGCGAACCGCCGCACCGCGTCCATGCCTACCGTGCTCGTGCCACTGCGCGTCAGCTCCTCGAAGTGCCGGCGGGCATGCGCAGCACACGCGGCACCGATGCGGCCGGGGTAAAGGCGTGGGTCCACGACGGTCTCATAGCCGCCGTAGCGGTCGGTGAGCAGCGTCCCACGCCATCGTCGCTCGCCGAGCTTCTCGTCGCCGTCCAGGAACGCCACGGGGTACTGGGCTCCGCGTCCTCAGCAGAACTCGTAGATCACGCCCGGCACTGCGTCGTGCCAGCTCCTCGCGTAGGCCCAGACGTAGGCTTTGCGTGTCTTGCCGGCGCCGGGGTCCAGCAACGCCACCGGGGTCTCGTCGGCATGCAGCACGCGGCAGTCGAGGATAAAGCGCTTGTGCAGCTCGTACAGCGGCTCCAGCGCCGCGCCGGCCTGGCCGGCCCACGCCGCCAGCGTCGAGCGAGGGGTGTGCACGCCTGAGCGTGCGTTGATGGTCTCCTGCCGGTAGTACGGCAGGTGGTCCACGAAGCGGCTGATGAGCGTGTGTGCGAGCAAGCCGCTGGCGGCAGCGCCGCCCTCCACGATCTCGGGTTCGCTCGGGGCTTGCTTGAGCACCTGGCAGTGCCTGCACGCCCACTTGCCGTAGATGTGGCGGTGCACGAAGAACTCGGCCGGCACGATGTCCAGCCGCTCGGCGACGTCTTCGCCGATGCGGGTCATGGGGCGGCCGCAGTCGAGCTCCTGGCAGTCGGTGCTCTCAGGCTCATGGCGGTGCTCGACGCGGCGCAGATGCTCGGGGAAGGCGTTGCGGCGGGGCTTGCGTGGTGGCGCCTTGGGCCTGGCACCGGCGCCCTCTGCGGCAGCCTCCGCCTCGCGCCGAAGCCGGTCGAGCTGCTCGCGGAGGCTGGCCTCGTCCTCGGCCAGCGTCTCTTCGAACAGGCGCCGCTGGTCAGCGCTCATGGCCTCCGACTTGGCGCCGTAGGTCCAGCGCTTCAGGCGCGCCAGTTCGAAGTTGATCTTCTCTATCTTGGCCTCGCGCAACGCGATCTCGCGGTCCTTGCGTTGCAGCATCTCGTCACGCTGGGCCAGTTCTTCGCTTCGCTGGGCGAGGGCTTGGTCGCGTTCGCTCAGTTGCTGCGCCTGGTCCTGCACCTGCCGCTGCAACTGCGCGATCAGCGCGGCCACCTCGGGTGGGAGGCCCTGAGGATCGGTGGGAGGAACACCACGCATGCCGAGCATGCGTGGCATCGTGCCAGAGCCCACTGCCGGAGCCCATCGGCACATGCACTGTCAACGGATGGGCAAGTGCTTTGAGCGCAGTTTCACGCCCGCGTGATGCAGCTCAGCTCGGGCAGCCGCTGCCAGGGCAGCCCCAGGACCAGCGCATCGAACTGCGCAGCGGTGAGCGACAGCGATGGCGTCGCGCTGGCCGCGACGGGCCAGATGAAGCGGCCGGCATTCAGGCGTCGCGCGGCGCACCACACGCCGAAGCCATCGTGCACCAGCAGCTTGATGCGCGTGCCAGGAACGTTGGCGAACAGGTAGCCATGGTGGGCCTGCGCAGCGCCGAACACCTGCACGACACGCGCCAGTAGTCGGTCGGCACCTGCACGCATATCGGTGGGCTCGGCAGCCAGCCACATCGCGTCAATGCGGATCATCGAAGCAGCTCGCGCATCCAGGCCGCGCACTCGCTGGCGGCACCTGCCGGCCAGGTCACGGTGACGGTCGTCTCGCCCCGCTGCAGCTCGATGCGGATGTCGGCGGCCACGGGCGCCGATACAGGAGTCGGCAACGACAACGGCAGGAATTTTGGGGCCGCAGGCGCCTCTGGCTTCGTCTTCTCGGGCCGGCCTGCAGTGCTCCCCGGTTCGATCTCGGCCTCCTTGACCCAGCGGCGCACCAGATTCGCATTGATGCCGTTCGCCATGGCCACCGCGGCCGACGACACCCCGGGCTTGCAGCAGGCCGCCACGATGTGCGCCTTGAACTCGTCGCTGTGAATGCGCCGGCGACGCCGGCCCTGACTAAGGGCTATGGAAGTGTCCATTTCTCCACCAACAGTTAAGTGGAGAAGAGCATCCTTTGCCGTGCGCGGAATTCAAGGTGGGCAGACTGGACGCTCACGCTGCACATGGACGTCTTCTTCTGCGACCCTCATAGCCCTTGGCTGCGTGGTTCGAACGAGAATGCCAATGGCCTCATCCGAGAGTACCTGCCCAAGGGCATGGACCTGAGCACCGTCACTCAGGCTCAGCTCACCGCCATCGAACACTCCCTGAACAGCCGGCCTCGCGCTATCCTTGGCTTTGCTACCCCTCAAGAAGTCTTCGATCAACTCAAGATCAACCACATCGCCGGTGTTGCGCTTCAAGCTTGAGACCGCCCACATGGAAGATGTCGTTGACCTCTACCAGCAGATCAGAACAAGGTACCCAGCAATCACCGCTTCCGCCGATCGACACCACGAGAAGCGATGGGCCGACACGCTCGATGTTGGAGTGGAGTACGCCTGGTTCGAGGCTCTCGCGGATGCGCTGAATGAGGAGATGCGGAAGGAAGGTAAGCGTCCAGCGAACTCATCTTGAACGGCTCGCCCGTGACAGCCAGCATGGTGTCCACCAACGCAAATAGGTGGACACCATGTCAGACGCCAAGCCGGCCAGTCGCCGGCGACACGATGCAGACCTGAAGCGTCAAGTCATCGCCGCGTGCGCGGTGCCGGGTGCGTCCGTCGTAAGGTAAGCAGTAAGCAGCCAAGGAACACATGTTGATCTGAGGTCACCCTGGTAGTGAACATCTGTCCGCTTAGAAGGAGGCGGACACGTGAACACTTATGGGGTCGATCTGATGGGCCGGCGTCGTCGGCGGCGGCATACGGCGGAGTTCAAGGCGGCGGTCATCCAGGAATGCCTCAAGCCCGGCGTGTCCATCGCGGCCGTGGCGCTGGCGCACAGCCTGAACGCCAACATGCTGCGCAAGTGGGTCATCGACGCCGAGCACAAGACCATTGCGCCGCCGGTGAACGTGCCCGCTGAGCCCGAGCCGCCAGCGATGCCGCCGCCGACCTTCATCCCATTGGCGTTGCCCGCGCCGACGGTGGACGGCGAGATTCGCATCGAACTGCAGCGCGCCGGCACCGTCATCAAACTGGTCTGGCCCGCCGCTGCGGCCCGAGACTGCGCCGCCTGGCTGAGGGACTGGCTTCGATGATCCGGGTGGACGCGGTCTGGCTGTGCACCCAGCCGATGGACATGCGTGCCGGCGCCGACACGACGCTGGCGAAGGTGGTGCAGGTCTTCGGCTCAGCCCGCCCTCACCATGCCTACGTCTTCGCCAACAAGCGCTCGACCCGTCTGAAGGTGCTGGTGCACGACGGCATCGGCATCTGGCTGGCCGCGCGCCGGCTGCACCAGGGCCGCTTCATCTGGCCTGGCGGCGGCTGCGGGGCGCCACAGTCGCTGACCCGCGAGCAGCTCGATGCCCTGGTGCTGGGCCTGCCGTGGCATCGCATTGGCGAGGCCGGCGTGATCGGCCTGACCTGAGGCCCAAGGCAATCGGTGCGTGCGCCGATGGTCAGCGCGCCTGGTGCTGCGCACACTGGCCTCAATGCTTGCAGACCTGCCCATCTCCGCCGAAGAACTCGCCGCGCTGCAAGCAGCGGGTCTGGGTGAGATCGGCGCCAAGCTGCTTCGCCGCATCGAACACGACCGCCAGGAGATCGACCGGCGCGACGTGAAGCTGGAGAAGCTCTCCTTCGAGATCGCCCAGCTGCGGCGCCTGAAGTTCGGCAAGAAGAGCGAGCAGCTCGATGCCGAACAACGCGCGCTGTTCGACGAGGCTCTGGACGCCGACCTTGCCACGGCCGAGGCGCAGCTCCAGGAACTGCTGGGCAAGAAGAAGCCGCCGGCTACGCCTGGCGAGCGCCCCAAGCGCGCGGCTTTGCCGGTGCACCTGCCGCGCGTGGACTGCCACCACGAGCCCGAGAACACCACCTGCGCCTGCGGCTGTGCGCTCAAGCGCATCGGCGAGGACATCAGCGAGAAGCTGGACTACACGCCGGGCGTGTTCATGGTCGAGCGCCATATCCGCGGCAAGTGGGCCTGCGCGCAGTGCCGCACGCTGACCCAGGCTCCGGTCCCGGCCGAGATCATCGACAAGGGCATCCCCACCTCCGGGCTGCTCGCGCAGGTGCTGGTCGCCAAGTACGCCGACCATCTCCCGCTGTACCGCCAGGAAGCCATCTTCGGCCGCGCCGGCGTCGCGCTCTCGCGCTCGACCCTGGGCGCGTGGATCGGCGTCTGTGGCCTACGCCTGCAGCCGCTGGTGGATGCGTTGAAGGCGCACGTCCTGGCCTGCCCGGTCGTGCATGCCGACGAGACGCCGGTGGCCATGCTGGCGCCCGGCACCGGCAAGACGCATCGCGCCTACCTGTGGGCCTATGCCGCCGGTGCGTTCGAGCCCTTGCGCGCGGTCGTCTACGACTTCACCGAGTCCAGGGCCGGCGAACATGCCAGGACGTTCCTCGGCGACTGGCGCGGCAGCCTCGTGTGCGACGACTACACCGGCTACAAGGCCAGCTTCGCGCTGGGCGTGACCGAGGCCGGCTGCATGGCCCATGCGCGGCGCAAGTTCATCGAGCTGCACGAGGCCAACAAGAGCACCATCGCGGCAGCGGCCATCGAGCTCATCGGCCAGTTGTACGGCATCGAGCGCGAGGTGAAGCTGCTCAATGCGCAGCAGCGGCTGCACGAGCGACGAGCACGCGCGGCGCCCATCGCCCAGGCGCTGCACGACTGGCTCCTCGCGCAGCGCGGCAAGATCACGGACGGCACCGCCACGGCCAAGGCCATCGACTACAGCCTCAACCGCTGGGCGGCGCTCACGCGCTACCTGGACGACCCGGCGCTGCCCATCGACAACAACCATGACGAGCAGCAAATCCGTCCCTGGGCCACGGGACGCAAGAACTGGCTGTTCGCCGGGACGCTGCTGGCGGGCCAGCGCGCCGCGGCCATCATGAGCCTGATCCAGTCAGCCAAGCTCAACGGGCATGACCCGTATGCCTACCTCAAGGACGTCCTGCACCGGCTGCCGACCCAGCGGGCCTGCGACATCGACGCGTTGCTGCCTCATCGCTGGGGACCTGCCATCTGACCGAACGCTCTGCGTCGGTCAACATGTGTTCGCTGGCTGCTTACGCTTGGCCTGCCCTGGCAGCACGTTGGCGAGGCCAGCGCCATCACGCTGCTGTAGCTCTGCGTCCATTGCGGCATCTGCCGATGGGCGGCGAGGCGCACGGCGGGCAGCATCACCACTCGTGATTGCCGACGACCTCGACGCACTTGATGCCAACCAACTGCGCGACGCCCTGCGGGCTGCACGCGCCGAGGCTGCGTTCAAGCAGACCGTCATCGACAAGCTCACGCACGAGAACGCCATCCTCAAGCGGCTGAAGTTCGCCGCGCAGAGCGAGAGGTTCAGCGCCGAGCAGAAGAGCCTGCTCGACGAGACGCTGGACAGCGACTTGGCGGCCGTGGCCGCCGAGATTGAGGCGCTGCAGCCAGGGCGCGCCGCAGGCGAGCGGCAACAGCCTCGGCGCGAGAAGCTGCCGGCGCACCTGCCGCGCCGCGACGTGCACCATGAGCCGGAGAGCATCGTCTGCGGCTGCGGGAAGTCCATGCAGCGCATCGGCGAGGACGTGGCCGAGAAGCTGGACTACCAGCCCGGCGTCTTCACTGTCGAGCGCCACATCCGCGGTAAGTGGGTCTGCAAGTGCTGCGAGCGGATCGTGCAGGCGCCGGTCGCCCCGCACATCATCGACAAGGGATTGCCGACGACCGGTCTGCTGGCCCAGGTGCTGGTCGCCAAGTATCTGGACCATCTGCCGCTGTATCGGCAGGAGGCCATCTTCGAACGCGCTGGCCACGCCATCGCCCGCTCCACACTGGCCCAATGGGTCGGCGAATGCGGCGTGCAGTTGCAGCCGCTGGTGGACGCACTGACTGCGGAACTGCGGCGCCAGCCGGTTCTTCACGCCGACGAGACACCCGTGGCCATGCTCAAGCCCGGCCACGGCAAGACACACCGCGCCTACCTGTGGAGCTACTGCAGCACGCAGTTCAGCCCCCTGCAGGCCGTCGTCTTCGACTTCGCCGACAGCCGTGGTGGCCAGCACGCCCGCGACTTCCTCGGACTGCCCGGGACGCCAAGCAAGCCAGCTTGGCAGGGCAAGCTCGTCTGCGACGACTTCGCCGGCTACAAGGCTTGCTTCGAGCTGGGCGTGACCGAGGTCGGCTGCATGGCGCACGCCCGGCGCAAGTTCCATGAGCTATGGGTCAACCACGGCAGCCAGGTCGGCGAGCAGGCGCTGAAGTTCTTCGGTCAGCTCTACGAGGTGGAACGAGCAGCGGCCAACGCCGACAGCCAAGCCAGGCTTGAAGCCCGCCGAGCAGCACGGCCGCTGGCCGATGCACTGAACCAGTGGTTGCGGCAACAGAGACAGCGCGTGCCTGATGGTTCAGCCACGGCAAGGGCCATTGACTACAGCCTCAAGCGCTGGGCGGCACTGACCCGCTACCTCGATGACGGCGACGTGCCCATCGACAACAACTGGGTAGAGAACCGCATCCGGCCCATCGCGCTCGGGAGGCAGAACTGGCTCTTCGCCGGAAGCTTGCGCGCCGGCAAGCGGGCCGCGGCTGTGATGAGCCTCATCCAGTCAGCCAAGCTCAACGGGCTTGATCCCTACGCCTACCTTCGCGAAGTGCTGGAGCGGCTTCCTACGCAGCCTGCCAGCCGCATCGGCGAACTACTGCCGCATCGCTGGTGGCGAGGCTAGATCGGCAAGGCGCGGAGCCTCAGCTCCGACAAGCTTCACCGGAATCTAGGTGCAGTCGAAATGGCTCCCATCCGCCCGGTGGGTCCCACTCGGCGTCACCGAATATCTGGCCATCTTGAACACGCTGAACGATGACACCATCGACTCCAAGTTCAGACTTCCTCCACAGGAGCCGGCCAGTTCCGTCGAAGCGCAGCAACTCTGACGCCGACGCAACCAACACCGAGGAACCAAGGTCCGATGACTCAAGGTCGATGGCGGTAAATAGGTGACCAAAATAGCCATCGAGCGAGTGCGATGCCAAGTCGCCGGTCCTCGGTGAGAACACGGCAACTTGCTGACCGTAGCCGATGTAAATCAGTTCACCGATGCAGCGCACGTCCTGAAAGCATGAGTGCCCAACGCCTGCGAACAAGTCAACTCGCCACCGAGCCTGCGCGCCTAGGCTGATCCCAACAGCCGCAACGGCCGACGCCGTTGGACCAGCAGGGCCGCCCAAAACAAAACGATCAGCATCGCGCCAGTCGCTAACGGCCTCAGCGGTGATGAAGGTTGCCTGCATGCTCATTGCTCACCAGTCTACCGAGGCGCACTCGGTGAGCTGTCAAGGTGGATTGACCGGACGCTTACCCTGGCCTGGCGCTTATGGTAGAGCGCCCCCTAAAGAAGCCCCTCAATCGCTATCGCTCGCGCGTAAATTTGCTCGTCCCGAGTGACGAGAAACATGGTCGGCGCTCCGGCGCCAAGCACGTTCAGCGGTTGGAAGCGCGCCACTTGCTCCCAGAACTCGTTAGCTTCCACGCAGGCTGGATCCAAGGGCGAGAAGCCGAGGCGGTTGACGAACGATTTGTGATGTCCGATCGGGACATCGCGGTCATACACATACCACTCGTCGAAGCCCACCGCTGGAATTTCTGAGACGGCCTTAACCGGTGCACTTACCGCCTGGCCTCCTTGCACCGACCAGCCATGCTCAAGTTCATACGGCGTCGGAACAAGTTGACCGCTGTCGAAGGAAGCAATCAGGACGCGCTGCCCTAAGACAGCCTCAGGAATGTGCGGCAGCAGGTCGTCCAAGGATGGATCAAAACCGTCCGCCCAGCTAACCACCCAATAATCCGCCTGCTTTCCAGTCTTGACCATTTCCTTCCTTAATGTGTACCACCTACGCCGCACGATGCTAAATGCTTGGTGGCAGCCGCGAGCGCCCAAGTCGATCCAGTCACCCGCATCCGTCGTGCGCGAATCTACCAACCGTATGGAGCGGCACAAACCCTGGAGCAGTCACTCTTCCGCCACGAGCGTCGTCAGCGGCATCGGGCGGCCTCTCGTGCCGTCAGACCACTCCCTTGGCGCCTGAGAAGCCAATATGGGCTGATGACCGGTCTCCCGAAACGGTCATCGACCGACCGAGATGCCGCAAAAGCGCCTCCCGACACCCGTCTGCCGCCACCCACCTTCAGCCGAATGCCACGCATCTCCATTTGCACCAACACAGACAGCCCAACCCCAGCCCCCCTCCCCTGTCACATCCCCCCACCCTCATTCGTCTACGCATCTCCCACCCCACAGGAGATCCCCGAATGCAGCCCCCATCCCCCACCCCCGACGCGCCTCTCTCCCCCTCCAGCCTCACCGAACCGCGCACCTCCTACCTGGAGGAAAAGGCCTTCAAAGCGCGCACGCTGCTGATCTTCGGCACCGTGACCGACGTGATGGCGGCTGACGTGACCCGCCGTCTGATCGCACTCGATGCCGAGAGCGACGCGCCCATCGATGTGCTGGTCAGCTCACCCGGCGGTCACCTCGAATCGGGCGATGCGATCCACGACCTGGTGCGATTCATTGCCGCGCCGGTCAACATGATCGGCACCGGTTGGGTGGGCAGCGCCGCCACCCACCTCTACCTCGCCGCGCCCAAGGAACGGCGCTACTGCCTGCCCAATACGCGCTTCCTGATCCACCAGCCCAGCGGCGGCGCCGGCGGACCGGCCAGCGACATCGCGATCCAGGCCCGGGAAATCATCAAGGCCCGCGAGCGCATCGCCCAGACCATCGCCCGAGAGACCGGCAAGCCGCTCGCTCAGGTGCTCGACGACATCGGCCGCGATCGCTGGCTGAGCGCCGAAGAAGCGGTCGAGTACGGCCTCGTGTCCCGCATCATCGAACGCAAGACCGAGCTGCGTCCGCGCTGAGCGTCACGACGCATCGATCGAGCCGATCGCATCAGCCGAGATCGATCGACGCGCCGTTCCAACCACCGAGCGCAAGCCGCGCCGCGCTCAGCGCACGAGGTCCTGAATCGCGCGCTCCAGCCGCGCGGCCACGGCCTGCGCATCGGCGGCGGTATCGAAGCGCTGCGCCACGGACTGACACGCGGCGCGATACGACGGATCGAGCAATCGCGCCAGTCGTCGGCGCAAACGCGAGGCGGTCACGCGGGCCGCCGGCAGCGTCAAACCCGCGCCCAAGTCGACGACTCGCGCCGCGTTGTCGAACTGGTCGTAGGCGAAAGGCGTGACCAGTTGCGGCGTGCCGGTGCGCAGCGCCTCGGCCGTGGTGCCGATGCCCCCGTGATGCACCAGCGCGGCCGACCGCCGCAGCAGCGCAGCCATCGGGACAAACGACTGCCAGATCACCTCGGCCGGCAGCGACGCCGGCACCTGCGCGCGCTCACGCGTCAGGAACACCGCGCGGCAGCCCAACTGCTTGGTCGCTCGGAGCGCGTGTCGGAAGAAGTCGCTCGCGTGCACGTGGCCGCTGCCTGGCGTGAAGACGATCGGCGCGCTGCCGGTGGAGAGAAACGCCTCCAGCGCGTCGGGCAGCGGTCCGTCGGAGGTGTCGGGAAACAGGAAGTCGCCCTCGACCAGCGGTTTCGGCCAATCTCCAGCCGTCCGCCCATACCAGGCGGGAAACAGCGTGATCGACAGATCAGGCGCCTGCGCCATGTGGTCGAGAAAGGACGAGATCGGCGGCAGCCCCTGCTGCGTCCGCACGGCATTGATGCCGGGCAGCGCCGCCGGATTCACCGCACGGCGTTCGACCAGGCGCCAGAGTGCCTCGCGCCAGCCAGGCGGCACCCAGCGCGGCACGGTGAGCGGTCCCAGCCGCATCGGATCCTCACAGCTGCGCAGGTTGGCGGGAGCCAGATAGATCGTCGCTACACCAGCCACCTCGCCCAGCTCTCGCGCAATGGCCGCGCCAGGCACCGCCAATGGATGCGCGAGCACCACGCTGGACGTGTCGCCCGCGGTGGCGGCTCGCAGCGCCTGGAGCAGCTCGGGCATGGCCTCGCGGTATTGCCCCAGCAGCAGCGCCAGACCGCGCCGCGGATGCCAGACCTCCGGATTCGCGATCAGGCGCTGGTAGTCCTCGACGGTGCCGAGCGGGACACAGGCCAGTCCGGCCGCACGCACCGTTGGCTCATGGACCCGATTCGTCAACACGGTCACGCGCCGGCCCGCGCGTTGCAGCGCCTGCGCCATCGCCATGAACGGGAACAGGTCGCCGGCCGTGCCGACAGTGACGACGAGGTAATGCGACGTGGAGTCTGGCTGGGTCATCGGATGGGGAAGAAGCGAGACAGTCGGAGGCGTTGCAGGATTGTCCCGCCGGGTCGCCCGCTGCGATTGGAACAGCCCGGCACCGCCTTGAGCAGGGGGCCCTGTCAGCGTGAGATCACGCTACCGCCTCAAGACCCGCCGACCGAAGGCATGAAGCGCCGACGCGTACTGCGCCAGCCATGCTGGCATGCCGGTTGCCTGCTCTGGGCGAACGCCTCGCCTGAGGCCGCAACCCTTGCCGGAGCTCCCATGCGCCTTCGCCATTTGACCGCCGCCCTGCTGGGCACCGCCGCTTTGCTGACCTCTCTCGGCGCTGGCGCCCAGACGATGGGCAAGGCCTCCGATCCGGAACGGGACGTCGGCCGTGCCGCGCCCGGTCAGGACAATTCCTACTTCCACGTCACCGCCAAGAATCGCATTCCGGCGCCGCTGCTGCCGCTCAAGGCTGGCCAGTGCGTGATTTGGTATCCCGAGAAGGGCGTCGCAGAACACACCGGACCCCTGCCCTGCAAGCCCATGCCGAAGGTGGAGCCGGGCGGGTGGTTCATCGCCCCGTCCAAGGACCCGCTGTTCCTGGAAGTCGCCGTCTATCACGACGAAACTCCCGGCGTCGTCATCGCCCGCGGCTCCTTCGACGCCCGCACCCGCTATCTGGTGCGCACGCTCAATCCGGACACGCCCATGGATGTGACCAAGTCCAAGAAATCCCGCTGACCTTTCAACCAGCGACGCCGATGCGGGGCCCGGTGCCCCGCGCCGAGCGGTGATTCAGCGGCAGCGGCATCCACGGCGACAATGCCGCCATGCCTTCCATTTCCGCTGATTCTTCCGCTGACCCTTCGGCCCATGCGCCCGGTGAGCCGCCGGCCAGGCCGTCGGTCGATTCGTCCGATCCGTCAGGCGGCGCACCCGCTCCCGGTCCGGGCACCGCGCCCATGCCAAGCCAGCCGCGCAATCCGCTGCACGGCGTGCGTCTGGAAGACATGCTGAATGCGCTGGTGGCGGCCTACAGCTGGCGCGGTCTGGCGGAACGCATTCCCGTGCGCTGCTTCGAAAGCGATCCCAGCATCAGCTCCAGCCTGAAGTTCCTGCGCAAGACGCCGTGGGCGCGCGCCAAGGTCGAAAGCCTGTATCTCTTCATGCTGCGGGAGCAGCGACGCAGCGGGCGTTGAAGCTCATCGGGGCGCCGTCCTGCGCGCCCCGCCTCGCTTGCCAGTCATTCCGAGCGGGCGACGCCACGCTCGGGACTGCCCGCGCTCAGCGGCACTTGCTGCGGGCTTCTTCCTCGGTCTTCACCTCGACGCCCTTGCAGAAGTAATAGGGCGTGGCGCACTGCAGGTACTTGCGGCCAAGATGCCGTGACACCTCGGTGGACGAGATCATCAGCGGGCTCTCATTCTGGAGTTTGGCGGCGCAGCTGTCGCCGCGCTCCGAGATCACGCGCCGGCATTGCGACGCCTCCAGGTTGAATCGCTCCTTCGACTCCGAGCAGGCACGCAGCGCCACGTCCTTCCACAGCGCGAAGTGATCGTCCCGAGGAATCGGTCGCGACTCGATCGCCTTCAGGCTGTAGCCGGCCTGGGCCTCGGCAGACGGCACGGCGCCTGCGAACAGGGCCAGCGCCACAGTGGCGATCGAGGCGAAGAGGAATGTCGGTTTCATGCGTCGGTCCCTGAGTCAAAGCATCTGCCCGCGCACCAGCCGGCTCGGGCGCGGCGGATTCTGCAACAGCGCGATGACGCTCCGGGCGTCGCTGAGACGACTCCCACCAAGGGGTGTGGCGGGAAGGCTTCGCCGTGGCGGTCGACGACTCGGCGCTGCGGCGACATCCCATGGCGATCCTCGCCCTTTCGTCTTGTCCTACAGGCACCTGCGACCTTGACCGGCCCTGCGCGACGCGCCCGGCCCTTAACGTAGCGTCATTCAACAGGAGCACCCCATGACCCGAGCTGTCGCCCCCTTCTCGATGAAGCAAGCCGTCAACATCGCCGGCATTCCCCCGAGCCTGATCGAAACCCTGATCGACGAAGACCTGCTGCAGCCCGGCGCCAAGATGCGCTTCACCTTCCAGGATCTGGTGCTGCTGCAATCGGCCCGTCAGCTGATGGATGCCGGCATGCCGACCCACCGCATCCTGAATGCGCTGTCCAACGTGCGCAAATCGGTCGTGCCGCAGGCGCATCAGGACGCGCTGAAGTTCAAGACCCCCGCCAAGCGCGTGCTCGCTTCGTGACGTGATGCACGCGAACCCGGGACGCCGCCGTGCGGCGCGTCCCCACCAGCCACCAGGCGCTGGGACCGGTTCGCGGCACAGGCTAGGATTCCAGCCTCACGGAGTCCGATATGGTCACGACGATCAAGCGCGAAGAATTCTGCTTCCTGGTGGTGGACGATTTCTCCACCATGCGCCGCATCATTTCCGGTCTGTTGCGAGAGCTGGGCTTTCGCAAGATCGTCGAAGCGGAAGACGGCAAGGCCGCGCTGCGCGCCCTGGAGCTGGCCCAGCAATCCGGCGAGCCGGTGCACTTCGTGCTGAGCGACATCAACATGCCGATCATGAACGGCTTCCAGTTCCTGGAAGCGCTGCGCACCAAGCCGCAGGATGATCCGCTGCGCAACACGCCGGTGCTGCTGGTCACCGCCGAGGGCCGCAAGGAAGACATCATCCGGGCCGCCCAACTCGGCGCCACCGGCTATGTGGTGAAGCCTTTCAACAAGGACACCATCGGCGACAAGATCCATCTCGCGCTCAAGAACCGCAACGTGCTGGTGGAATGAGCGCGCCCGGGATGAGGCGCTGAAGCCGTCGAGGCCTTCAGCGCCCACCATCACGCTCAGGTCGCCCAGTGCGTGTCCGAGGAACGATCCGGCGCGACCGACGCCAGACACACCATCGTCGCGCCGCCGAAGGCCAAGAGATCCTCGGCCGCAGCGACCGGCCAGTCCTGCCCCAGCGCACGCGACACACGGGTCCGGATCGCATGGCCGACGTAGGTCGCGACGATCGACCCCGCCGCCCCCGCCAGCGCGCCTTGCCACGACCGGCCGCCCGCCACCGCCGCGCCGGAGACCGCGCCGCTCAACACCCGCGCGCCCACGCCCACCGGCATGGTGCGGTCGGGCGTGTCGGGCAGCTTGTCGACCACCAGTTCGCCGATCGCCATCGGCGCCGTCACTGCCACCGCTTGCGTCGTGCCGAGGAAGGCCAGCGGCGATCCCTTCAGATTGATCCAGCCGAGACGGGCCGCTGCGCTCACCACGGCCAGCGGCGCACTGGTGCGCGGCCCGGCCGTGGCGCCGAGCAGGAAGGCCAGGATCAGGCTGCGCGGCGCGTCCGGCGCCGGCGCCTGCGTGCGCAGCATCGGGCGGGTCGGCGATTGCTGCACGGCGGCGGCACCCGCCTTCACCCGCGAGAAGAATCGACGGAACAACTGACGGGCGACCTCGGTAGTCGCCCCGAACACGATGTGGGAGACATACGAATACGGATGCGACTGCGCAGGCGCGCGCCAGACGGGATCGCCGAGCCGGAAGGCGGGCACCAGCGTCTCATCGACGACGGTGGCCGCGGCCACGCCGAAGGCGGTGCCTTGACCCATCGTCACGCGCGGCTGGACTTCCGCCATCGCGCCATACACACCGCCCACCAGGCTGCCCACCGCATAGTGGATGGCTTCGCCCGCGGCCCCGCGCTGGCCGCGCGGGATCGATTGGCCGGCCAGACGCGCCAGGCGGTTGGCGGCCTTCTCGGTGGACGGCGCCCCGGAAACGCCCGACGTGATCTTGACGCGGGCCAGCAGGGCCTGAAAGCCGGTCATCACCGCGGCGCCGACCAGGCCGGCGGCCAGCCCCGAGGCCGCGCCCAAAGGCACGTCCATGTCATCGCTGTCGATGTCGTTGTGCTTGAAGTTCATGCAGGTTCTCGCTGTACGTGTGCGCCGCCGACCGCGAACGATCCGCCGGCACCAGGGTGAGGAATGCCGAACCCAGGTTCGACCCCCACCGCCGTGGCAAGCCCCATGCCTTCGAGGGGACGCGCCGCCGCGCTCCCACCAGCGCCGGATGTGACGGGCCGCGTCGCCAGGTCCTGCAGCGCGGAAGCCAGGTCCGGAAACCGATACCCATAGCCGGACGCCAGCACCCGTGCCGGCCACACCCGCTGCCCATCCAGCAGCAGCGTGCTCATCTCGCCGGCCAGCCAGCGCAGTGGCGCTGCCGGCAGTCGCAGCCACGCCGGCCGACCGAACGAAGCGGCCAGGCGCTGCGTGAAGGTGGCCTGATCCACCAGGTCCGGCGCCACCGCGTTCACCGCGCCGTTCAGCGCCGGATGATGCAAGGCCCAATCGATCAGCCCGACCGCATCGTCCAGGTGAATCCACGGCGTGGGCTGACGTCCAGAACCCAAGCGCGCGCCCAGGCCGAAGCGGGCCGCCATGGCCTGCATCGGCCACGCGCCGTCCTCGCGGCCCAGCACCACACCGAAGCGCAGGCGGACCACCCGCAAGCCCAGCACCTCCATCCGCATCGCTTCATGCTCGGTGGCCACACACAGCGCCGACTGGAAGACCTGCGGCATCGGCGGTGTGTCCTCATCGCAGACCTGCTCAACGCCAGGCACGCCATAGAAGCCGACCGCCGAGGCGGAGACCATCACCGCAGGCCGCTGCGCCAGCCGGCAGACCAGCCGATGCAACTGCTGCTGCAGGCCGGTGCGACTCTCCATCAGCGCGCGGCGCCGCGCCGCCGTCCACGGCCGACCCAGCACCCGCGCGCCGGCCAGATGCACGATGGCGCCGATGCGGGTCTCCGACGGCAGCTCGTCCAGCGAGCCGATCACCGCGATCGACGGATCGAATTGCCCCCGCGCCTGCCGCACATCGCGCGACAGCACGATCAGGCGACGACCCTGCGCACGCCAGCGCGCCACCAGGGCACGGCCGACGAAGCCGGTGCCCCCGGTGATCAGCACCGCGGGCGCATGCGCCGCCACCGGTGGCAGGGCCGGTGACGGCTCGCGACCGAGGCGACGCACCGCCAGCAGATTGCGCAGGCTCCACAGCCACACGCCGACCGCGAAGGCCGTGAACAACCACGAGACCCAGCCCCGCCCCGCCGGCACCAGCTCGGTCGGCAACGACCAGGCGTCCAGCAGTCGAGGCCCCATCAGGCCGACGAACAGGCCGTAGCTGACCGTCAGCACCGTGTGCAGCCAACGCTCGAACGGCGGCAACTGCCGGGTGCGGTCTTCTTCCAGAAAGTCGGCGAGCGTGATGACGATCTCCACCAGCAGCACCGCCGCCACCGCCAGCGCCCAGGCGCCCTGCCAGGCCCACCAGGCCAGGCCGAGGAACAAGGCGCCGTAGAGCGCTTCCCGCGCCGCATGCAGCGCCAGCTCGCGCCGCGCGCCGCGTTGCTGCGGCAGACGCGCTGCCCACTCGTGATGCCAGAGATTGTCGAAAGCGCCCAGCAGCGCTTGAAAGATCAGAACGGCGTCGATGATCGTCATGTCAGTTCTCCTGGACCGGGTCGAGAAACTCGCCGGTCTGTTCAAAGGTCACGCCCCAGCACGGATGGGTCATGGTCAAGGTGAAGCGAAACCGGCCGTCATGGCCGAGGTCGCGGTGTTCGACCCGGCAGCGGCCCGGGCTCAGCAGCGTCGGCACGCGCAGCCGGATCGGACCGACGCACCACAGGTAATGGCGGCTCTGGAACACCAGCGCGCCTTCTTCTTCGAACACATCCAGCGCCATCGCCAGGCCGCCTCGGGTGCGCTCCAGCACGCCGTGGGTCGGATGGGCGCGCTTGACCGACTGCACGATCCGATCGCCCATGCGGCGGGACCACACCACACCGCCGTGCCCGTCCGGCGTGACCGTCACTTCGGTCGGGACTTGGGTGGCGCAGCTCGGCACCAGCGGACCGCGCAGGGGCCAGGCGAGCCAGGCCAGCAGCCGGCCCAGGCGCGAGCAGCGCAGGTCGAGATGCCCTTGATAGCTGACGGGACCGGCCTTGGCGCCGAAGCGACGACGCACCGCAGGCGCCAGACGCGACCAGGCGTCGGGACCGATCAGTTGGTCGAGATGCAGGGCCTCGGCCGTCGAGGCGGACGATGCGGACGACGATGGCGCCGCAGCCTCGCCCGGGGCCTGGGCCGACCCGATGCCTGCGATGAAGAACGAACGGATCGCGTCAAAGCGGCGCGAGGGGAGGAGGCGATCGATCAGGGTGTTCATGCCTCTCTTATTGCGAGAAGCGGGCCAGGTGGAACAGGCCCTCCCGGATGCGCCAAGTGCTTGATTTCATTCAGACCGGGCGATGGACCTGTGCCCCTCGGATACAGTCGCGCTCCTGCGGACTGTCAACGACGTATACACATGCTGATCCGAGTCGCGATGGGGCTGTCGCTGGTCGAAACGCTGCTGCTGGCGGGGGTGCTGCTGGCCTGGGCGGACCGGGTGGCCGGCGGCCGGCTGCTGGCGGCCTTTCTGGCCGCGATCGCGGTCTGGATCGCCGGCAATGAGCTGTCGAATTGGTTCGGCCCGGGCGTCGACACCCTGGCCCTGCACCTGCTGGCGACCGCGCCGCTGACCTCCGCCGTCTTCTTCCACTTCTGCGTGGTGTTCTGCCGCGCACCGGTCGCGATGGGCTGGGTCCGGGCCGGCTATGCGTTGGGCGCGCTGGCCTCGCTGGCGTCGCAGTTGCTCTTGCCGGCGCGCTTCGCCGTGCATCCCGACATCGGACGACTGGCCTATGCCGAGACCGCCGCCGTGATCACCAGCGTGTCCTGGGTGGTGCTGGGCATCGCCGGCGTGTCGGTGCTGGTGTGGACGCTGCTGAGGTCGGGCCGCGACGGCCAGGGCCCTGCGCGCGCGCAGGTCGCGGCGGTCACCGCGTCCTGCCTGTGGGGCGTGATCTGTCTGGCGGGATATGCGATCGCGCTGATGGACTGGCCGATCTATCCCTTCCCGCTGCTGGCGCTGCCGCTCTATCCGTTGATGCTGGTCTACGGCATCTTGCGTTATGGCGTGTTCGTCGCCAACGCGTGGGCGGGCAAGGCCTTGGTTTGGACACTGTTGCTGGCGGCCGGCGCGGCGATCGTCGGTTTGATGCCGCTGCTGCTGCCCTTCGAATCCCGCTGGCTGAGCGGCATCGCGGTCGCAGCGGGCTGCCTGGCGCTGAATGGACCGGTGCGCCGCTTCGTGCAGCGACTGATCTATCCGGGTGGCGAGGTCAGCGCGCAGGACCTCGCCGCCTGGCGCCACGCGCTGGAGAGCGCCGACCGTCTGGACACGCTGTCGACCACGGCCGCCACGCTGCTGAGCCAGCGGCTCGGCACGCCGGTGGCGGTGCGGGTGGACGATCCGGCGATGGGGAGCGATGCGGCCGACAAGGGCCACCCGCCCGAGACCACGGCCGCGCTGCCGATCGCTGAACCCGAGCAGGCCGTCATCTCATCACGCGATTCGACCGCCACCGCCTCCATGTCGGCCTCGCGTTCGGACGCGCTCCACGCGCCCGCCGCAGTAGCGGGTCGCTCACAGCCGCCGCTGCTCGCGCTGCAGCACGTCGGCCAACAATGGACGGCCTCATGGTCCGGCTGGGACGCGGCCCCACCGGGCCAGCGGCATGTGGCGGCGCTCTTTGCCAGCGTGCTCGCCGATGCGGCCCAGCGGGTGGCCCAGGCGCAGGCGGTCGCCGCGCGCGAGCGGGATCGTCAGATCCAGGCCCGGCTGGCGGAGCTGGGGGCGCTGGCCGCGACCGTGGCTCATGACATTCGCAATCCGCTCAACATCATCGGCATGGCCGTGGCGCTGGCGCCCTCCGAGACCCGGCAGGAAGTGAGCGCGCAGGTGGCCCGCATCGCGCATCTCACGACGGATCTGCTGGATTACGCCAAGCCGTGGAAGCTGCACCTCGAGCGCTGCGACCTGCGCGCGCTGGTGGATCGCCTCGTCCAGCGCGAGCCCGGCGTGCGATTGGGGGAGGCTTGGCCCGATGCGCTGTGGACCGATCGGCTCGATGCCCGCCGCATCGAACAGGCGCTGGTCAACCTGATCGAGAACGCCCGCGGTGCCTCGCCGGACGGCTGCGTCATCGACCTGGAACTGCACAGCCCTGATCGACTCCGATTGCATGTCTGCGACATGGGCGCGGGCGTGCCGGCGGATTTCCGCGATCGCCTGTTCGAGCCCTTCGCCTCCCGCAGTCCCGGCGGGACCGGGCTGGGGCTGGCGATCGTCGCCCGCATTGCCCAGGCACATGACGGTCGCGTGATGCTCACCGACCGACCGCCCTGGCACACCTGCTTCACCCTGGAGCTTCCCCGATGAGCGCCTCGCCTTCCGATGACCTGCCCGGCCGCGTCTTGCTGGTCGATGACGAGCCCGCGTTCCAGCGACTGGGCGGCGCGTTCCTGCGCAACCTCGGCCATGAGGTGATCACGGCGGGCGACGGCGATCAGGCCAGCGCGCAATTCGCTGCCGAGCGTCCGGACCTGGTGCTGCTGGATCTGGCCATGCCGCCCAGCATGGATCCCGAGCAAGGCCTGGCCCTGATCCCGAGCTTCAAGGGCGCGCCGGTGGTGGTGTTGACGGGTCATGCCCAGCATGACCTGGCCCTGCGCGCCGCCGAACTGGGCGCCTGGGATTTCCTGCCCAAGCCGATCGATCCCGACCTGCTGCGCTTCGTCGTGATGCGCGCCCTGCGCAAGCATCGGCTGGATCAGGAGCTGATCCGTCTGCGGCAGGACCAGGGCGAGGCGTCGATGGGCCTGGTCGGCCAGACCCCGGTCATGCAGAACCTGCGGGCGATGGTGCGGCGCGTGGCACCGACGCGGGTGAATGTGCTGGTGCTGGGACCCACCGGCACCGGCAAGGAATTGGTGGCGCGCGCGCTGCATGAGCACAGCGCGCAGGCCGCTGCGCCGTTCGTGCCGGTGCACTGCGGCGCCTTGTCGGCCGAGCTGTTGGAAAGCGAGCTGTTCGGCCATGTGAAGGGCAGCTTCACCGGCGCTTATCGCGACCAGCCCGGTCTGGTGGAGGTGGCGCGCGGCGGCACGCTGTTCCTGGACGAGGTCGGCGAGATGCCGCCCGCGATGCAGGTCAAGCTGCTGCGCTTTCTGCAGGAGGGCAGCTTCATGCCGGTCGGGGGCCGCAGCACTCGCAGCAGCGAGGTGCGGGTGGTGGCCGCCACCCATCGCGATCTGGAAGCCATGGTCCGCACCGGCGAGTTCCGCGAGGACCTCTACTACCGCTTGAAAGGCGTGGTGCTGCGCACGCCCGGCCTGTCGGAGCGTCGCCCCGATGTGGCAGTGCTGAGCACGCGCTTCGCGCGGCAGCGCGGCGTCGGGCTCTCACCCAGCGGCCTCGGCTGGCTGGTGGCGCGCGACTGGCCTGGCAATGTGCGCGAGCTCAAGGCGGTGGTCGATGCCGCCGCTGCCTTGCTGCTGCCCGGTCAACAGGAGATCGATGCCGAAGCGCTGGGACTGGCCGCTGGCGAAACGCCGGCGAACGGCGGTGCGTTCGGTGCGGCCGGTGCCGCTGGCGCGGGCGCGGCAGGCGCCGCAGAGGACGCCGGCGGCCTGCTCGATCAGGCGCTGACCGAGCTGGAACGCCGACTGATCAGCGAGGCGATGGCCGCCAGCGGCGGCAATCAGTCCGAAGCGGCGCGGCGACTCGGGGTCTCGCGCGTCGGGCTGATCAAGAAGCTCAATCGGCTGGGATTGAAGTAGGACGCGCGCCCTCGCCGCTCAGTGCCGGGCCTGGTTTTGAGCGCAGCGCCGGACCCAGTCCTGAGCGCAGCGCCAAGCTCAGTCCTGGGACAGCAACAGCTGCAGCACCTTGGTCACCAGGATGATCAGCCCGCCAGCCAGCAATCCCAGCGCCAGCCACGCGATCCAGGTCATGACGCGGCGCCCGTCGCATCGGCCGATGCGGCCGTGCTGGCGTGCGCGGGGTGGTCCGTCGGCGGACCCACCAGCAACACCGGTACCGGGCTGTCGCGCAGCACCAGCGATGCGTCGCTGCCCAGCAGCAAGCGGGTGACGCCGCGTCGGCCGTGGGTGCCCATGACGATCAGGTCGCATTGATGCGCAATCGCCTGGGCAACGATGTGCGGGCCGGCGTGTTTGTCCAGCGATTCCTTGAGCTCGGTCTTCACCGCCACGCCGGCGTCCCGCACATCCAGCGCGGACGAGGCCAGCAGCGCATGGGCCGCATCGCGGCGCGAGGCCAGCAGCCGTTCCAGCTCGCTGCTGGTGGCGCTGTGGCCGAAGAAGGGATAGAGATCCAGCACATGCAGCAGCGTGATGCGGGCCTGCAAGGCCTTGGCCAGGCCGATGGCCTGCTGCAGGCCTCGTGAGGCGATCTCGCTGCCATCGATGGGCACCAGAATCGAGCGGTACATGATGCGGCTCCTGAAATGGGACAGCCCGACGCGATCAGCGACTGGGCGATGGGGACGGATCGCTCCACACGATCGCCGTGATCCCCGCTCGAAGCTTGCGTCAGAGGTTGAAATGACCGATGACAAAAGTCAACGGGCAGGCGCGCGGCGGCGCCGCTGACGCCTGGGACATGCGCGCCTCTGCCGCCATGGCGATCGGGATGGAGGTGGGTCTTGACGTCAGCATGGCGGTCGACGATCCCAGGCGGCTGCATCGACCGCGCTTCGCGGCCTGCTACTGCGCTGCGTCGCTTAGCGCATCACCCACATGCCGCCGGCTGCGGCCGCCAATGCCAGCACGAGCAAAGGACGCACGCGTCCCGACAGCAGCAGCCCAAAGGCGAGCACGGCCAGCGCCAGATCGGCGAGGCCGGTGATGGCGCTCAGGCCGATCGGTCGAACCAGCGCGGCGGCCAGCTGTCCAACCACGGCGGCATTGATGCCGGCCACGCTGCCTCGCCAGCGGGGATGCTGGCGCCACGCCGTCCAGAACGGCAGCGCACCCAGCATCAGCAGCGCGCCGGGCGCGAAAAGCGCCACCAGCATCACCACGCCCGAGAACCATCCGCCGCACGGCGCCGGCAACACCGCGCCGAGAAAGCCGCCAAAGGCGAACAGCGGCCCCGGCAGCGCCTGAGCGGCGCCATAGCCGCTGAGGAACAGGTCCGGGCTGACCCAGCCGGGCTCGACCACGCCCTGATGCAGCAGCGGCAGCACCACATGCCCGCCGCCGAAGACCAGCGCGCCGGAGCGATAGAACACCGAGATCGCCTGCAACCACGGCGAGCCCGTCGCGGACGCGAGCCACGGCAGTCCGATCAGCAGCAGCAGGCAGGCGATCAACGCCGCCACCGCAGCGCGCGACGCGATCGCTGGCGCGGCGGGGGTCGCGGGCATCGCGGGCGCCGTGGACCGCAGCCACTGTCCGACGAGGGCGCCCAGCCCGATCGCCAGCCACTGCGCCCACTGCCCGGGAACGGTCCACATCACCAGCGCCGCCATCACGGCGGTCAACGCCGGCAACGGACCTCGACACAGGCTGCGCGCCATGCCCACCACCGCGTGCGCGACCACCGCCACCGCAGCGATCTTCAGGCCGTGCAGCCAGCCGGCGCTCGCCGCGCCCTGCCACTGCGCGGCGCTCACGCCCAGCAGGATCATCAGCAGCGCCGACGGCAGCGTGAAGCCCAGCCAGGCCGCCAGCGCGCCCCACCGCCCCGCGCGATGCTGGCCCAGCGCCATGCCGAGCTGGCTGCTCGACGGCCCCGGCAGCAACTGGGTCAGCGCCAGCAGCTCGGAGAAGTGCGCGTCATCCAGCCAGGCACGACGTTCGACGAAGGCCGTGCGGAAGTAGCCGATGTGCGCCGACGGCCCGCCGAAGGCGCTCAGGCCGAGTTGGAGGAAGACCAGGAAGACTTCGAGCGGCGTGCCTCGGTGGGGCGCCGGAGGCGAGGACGCGGTCGTGGATGGCGATGGCATTGCGGATCCTGGTGCCGATGTCGATGTCGATGTCGACGGCGATGACGGCGCAGCTGGCGGAGGCACAGACATGTCGTCGCAATCCCTCAGGCTCACTGATCCAAAGCCCGCTGCGTCAAGGTGCGGTGAGGTGAGCTTCGAGGAAATCGACGTAGACCCGCACCTTCGCGATTGGGCATGATAAATAGGTGCCTGTCCAAACCGACCGAGAAATTCCCAGCTAATCAATGACTTGGCCAACTTATCCAAAAACGCATGATTAGTATCGTTTCAACCGGCGTGCCTGAGCACGTTTGCGCCTGATTAATCAGGTTCTTGTCTGAAATCGGAGGCGTCGAGATTCTGTGGTCGGTCTCTGAAAACCAGCTGGCAGGTTTTCGCCCCCTGACTGAGCGCTCTGCCTACCTCAAGAAGCTTCAAAGTAGCCGCTAGCATGCTTTGTCTATCCCACGACGATGCATGCTGTGAAGCTTCGACTGCTCGATCACTATCCACATCAAGCGGACGCGCGACGCTATCGGGTGACTCCGTTCAAGCTGACGGGCCTCTACCCCCGTGGCAGCTTCGGCACCGCCTCAGCGTGCTTCTTCGCAGATGACGAACTCGTCTTCGCCGTGACGCCGGACATCCGTTGGTCTCGGACCGAGAAGCTGCCTTACAGCGAAGTCGACTGGATGCAGCCAGAGCTGGTGCGGCTACTGGGAGCTCTCATGTTTTGTGAGCGGTTCACGGACCGCCGCTGCATGTTCTATCCCGTGGCGCACGGCGATGTCTTCATCACCGGGGCGGCGCTCGACCTGCAAAGTGCTGGGAGCATCGCGTCGGTGCGCCGACTGATCGAAGGACTCCCTGCATTCAGGACGCCACGTCGGCCGGAAGACCTCGCGCGATTTTGGGGGCCGTCCGACCCCAGCGAAATCAACATTCGTTGGATGCAGCGATATTGGCATTCCATCTCATCAGACAACCTTGTGGCTATACGAGCGATTCAGGCGCTCGTGAAGTGCGACATGCTGACCGTCTATCCTGAGTTCGAGGAGGAAGCTGGGATTGCAACGTTCATCGCCATGGATGCCGTCTTCGAACTGGTCCAACGTCACCTCAAATCCCAAGGCCTGAAGACACCGACGGCCAAGGACGTGAAGCGCCCCGGATTTTGAGGAGGCTCAACACTCTGAGAGGATTGAGCCATGAGCAAGTCGAACAAGTTCTCACCCGAGGTGCGCGAGCGTGCCGTGAGGATGGTGCAGGAGCACCGAGGGGAGT